>NZ_QTLY01000007.1:25455-325364 GCF_003602895.1 Bacteroides sp. AF29-11 | reverse complement strand
AACTTTATCCATCACCTTTTTCCATCCTTTCCCGTCATTCCGGTCAGAGCAGAGAATCTCCCCCCTCTTGGTCAGCCATTGATGCAGACAGACCGGAAGTATCATGGCCAAATAGCCGGAATAAGGCCCCGGATTGAAGAAAGAACCTGTCAATACATACAAGGAATGGTTGGACACAGCATAACCATAAAGCTGCCTCAATCCCCAAACAGCCTCAATGCCCCCCAGCATTACCAATACCCACGAAACCGGTATAAAAAGAAAATACCTTTTTTCCATCATCAATCCAGCCATCAACAGACATCCTGCAACTACCAATGCACTTTTATCGAAATAGAGCCATTGCCCTATAACATCAGCTACAGGAAGTCCGGAAGAAACGTTACATGCCAAAGACAATAAAACTATACAAGCAATGTAGACCAAACTTCCAGTCAATAGATTACGTACATTATTCATTCTATCTATCAAATATTCAATAGTATTCTATAATTCACCAAAAGATTTGTTTCCCGTCTTTATATTCAAAAATCCGTTCATCTTTACCGGCTGTGTGATTCTTCAGATAAAATAAAGCACCTTGAAACCCTGAATAGACAATAGAATCTGACACAGCCATTTGCCGCCCGACAGAATTCCATTTTCCTCCACCCCAATAAAACAATTCATACAAATTACCTTTATAAATAAAATTCACCTCATTACGAGGAGTATACACCACCTTCTCCACACGATGGGGACTTCCAAAGTCCATCCCGGTCCATCCTCCATCCGGATGTATATAATCAAATGAAGTATCCGGATTACCGTCAAATGCGTTCAAATATTCATGTGTATTGTCTTCAAAACTTCCCGGAGTACCTATGATTTCCCCATATAGAGGTATGGTATCTTCCGTATTCTCATAAAAAGCCAGTTCCGAGATATTACAGAAACATCCGTCAGCACCCTTATAGCGCATATACCGATACGGTTTATCAGACTTCAACCGGGCCACAGTATATAGCCGATACGGAGCCTCCTTTATCAAAAGTAGAGTATCCTTCCGCCCAAAGTCTGCCCGGTCGCTTCCTTCCACTACTCCCCCAATCATCCGGTCATTGAAAAGAACACTCAAAGTAAGATGGCACTTCCTATACAAGACCAATTCCTGCTTTTCAGCTTCCGGAACAATGAACCGTATCTTTCCGGTTTCACGCTCCAGAAGAAAAGGAGAAGATACTGCAGCGTATTCCTTTCCGTTCCAGGCAGCCAGCGTAAAGACCGCCCCGCCTCCCACATCCTCAAAACGAGCCTCCCGCTTTTTAAAGAAAGTATATCCTATAGGTTGCCATTGTAGTCTGTTGGCAAGGCACAAATACACCATATCCCCCTCACGAAACTGTCCGGAAAGCAAAGAATCCGGAAGAGCTACAGTCCAATTCCTGCTACCGGTATAAAGTGCAGTGACATCGCGGAAGAACGGACGTCGGAATGCCGGGTAAACATCGGAATATTTCCCCAGTTTCCGTACCGCCTCCTTATCAATACTATAGGTTGCCCGGTACATTTTTCCCCTCGAAATGCTATATTCTTCCGCTTTGCTCCATACTTCTTCATAAGGAAGATTTGCAATGTATGTCTTTCCTTCCTTATCCAAAACAAAATTCCAGAAATGAGAGGCATTGTTGTCTCCTAATACCATCACCCTATCTACTCCGCACGGAATGCCCAATGCCCGCAACACATATATCATGGCATCCGTAAACTCTCGGCAACTGCCCGTATGCCATTTCAGTACATCCGGTCCCAAATGAGGCCCCACCGGAAAAAGAGCCGTATTCCGGTAGTTCGCTTTCCGCAACGTATCCATCAACAACTGGGCGGCAACCTTAGGATTATCAGCCTCATCTGTCTTCCTGAATTCATCCAAAATCGGGCTATAGCACTCATAAATTTCTTTGCGCCAGAGAGAAAGCGGCTCATCCCCTATTCTATAAGGCAATATATATTCGCAGAAAGTATCAAAATCAACATGCTTTCCCCAAGGTTGCTCCCGCCAGACTTTGAATGCCCATTCTATATGATTGACCAAAAAAGCGGAATCCACCGTCATAATGTCCCTCTTATAAGTCAATTGATTTATAGAAAATTCTCCATCTGCTCTTTTCAAGGAATCAATCAACTCTTGCACATGCCTGGAATAAGGAAATGAAACGTATTCACTGAAATACTTCCTGTAATTCTCCAAGGCCTTTCCCTCGTAAGCACCATGAAAAGGCATATTCTCTATCAGAAAACAAGCAGCACGATATTTGTCACCGTCCTCTTCCTTGTAACGGTCCAGTACCTTTTGCAACTCCGCACGGTTATCACCGGCAAGATTCAAAGCTGTGTCCAGCCACTGATTTTCCGAAGAACAAGCCATAAACAGACCTGCTGTAAACCATACCCATACACACCAATGCTTCATATCACTATTCCATTTTTTCTATTCCAATCTGAAAGGCAGTCCAATCAATCCTTACAATCCGATACAAATACCTGCTTACCATCTTCCATATGAAATATCAGTTCTTCTTCTCCACGGGTACTGTCATGCAAATAGAGCAAAGCTCCCGATGGTATCCCGTCATATGGCAGAAAAGGTTTTTCTGCCATTTTCTTCCCCAATGAGTTCCAACAGCCCTCTCCCCAATAGAAGAGTTCATAACAATCCCCTATCCTGACAAAGTTATCATCGTTACGGGGCATATACATAAAATTGTCTATAGTAACAACCTTTCCAAAATCCACCGTTACACTTGCACCGGGTTTTGATGAAATGAAATACGACAACGGCTCATTATCATAGACCTGATGGGCAAAAGTACCCACTGTAGCCGGAGCATCTCCCCAACTGTCTATAGGGACAATTTCTTCCTCTCCTTTATAAAAATGCATTTCGGCAACTTCCGCATATCCCTCTGCCGAAGAACAAAAACGGGCATAGCGACCCCTTACCGGTTTCTCAAGAATAACGTGATTATAATTGATACCGGGCGTATCTTTCACAGTACACAACAACTCCGCATTTTTAAAATCCTTATCACAAGCCGCCTCAAAATGCCCGTCTTTTATCCCTCCCATATAATTCCTGATACGTTCCGAAAGAGGGTATTTCCGATACAATTCAGCAGAATAGCACTTGGAGGTATCTGCAACATAAGGATGTATATCCTTGCCATCAAAATAAAAAGGATTTCCAATAGGGCGATACTGCCCGTTTGCGAATGCCAACAATATATAAACCTGCCTCGAAGCCAAATTCCTGAAAAGCGCTTTTCCACTTTCTACCTTAGTAAAATCTATTCCCCGCCACCCATAAGCACTGAACAACCCCACATAAACATAATTCCCGTCCATCCCTTCTACCGGCAGTTCCAGATTCGAATCAAAATAATTATCCGACACTTTTCTTGCAAACACATCCTTAAAAGCAGCCGGTACGGACTGGTTCCGCATAAAATCACCATCCATGTCCCATTGCCTGCCAAAACACCGGCGGTAAACCACGCTCGGGCGCCGACTGTCAATATAGAAACTTCCCCGTTCCGGCTTCCGGGAAGGGAAAGTAAAAGGAAGGCAGACACCCGTTACATCCCTCACCACATTCCACACATGCCCTTTTCGTGTTTCCGCATTGAAAGTATAGAAATCATAGGCTACCGGGACGCCGATGGCCCGCATCACATAAATCATAAAATCACAAGCATCCTGACACTTGCCGATACGATTATGCAGCAGGTACTCTCCTCCCAAATGCGGATAGTTAAAGACCCACGTAAACCGGTAAGGGTCTTCCTTCTGCAAATACTCCCAAACTACGCTAATCGCCTCCACTACATCGATACCCGTATAAACCTCGTCCAGCAAAAAGGAATAACGGTCATGGTATATCTGCCGCCAGTTGTCCGGAGTCTCATTTCCGATACGATAGGGAAGCAGCCATTCACAGAAATCTGCAAAAGAAAGGGAAGCATTCCACGGACGCTTTTTCCAACCATCAAAAGCCAAATCAATGTTATTTATCAAGAATTCAGCCCTTATATTCAGTACATCCGGTTTTCTCTGCAATCCGGAAGGGGTATAATAATCCCAATCCGGTACGGCAGTATCCTTCAGCATCACCCCATAAGCATCTGCCGAAGCCAGCACTGTTTTCAAAGAATCCAGTTCTTCACCTTCAAGGGCATAGTGATAAGGCATATTTTCTATCAAGAAACAAGCGGCTTTATATTTTTCAGGCTCATCTTTATAATGTTCCAGTACCTTTTCCAGTTCGCCTTTGTTGGTTGCAGCACACTCCAGTGCGTACTCCAATCTGCCGGAAGCATTGCAAGCCTCCAATATCCCGGCAATCAATAATATCCAGAGCAATTTAAACAGAACTTTCATCTTAGTCTATTCTTTTAAAGATACGTTTCCATCTCATTTTTCCAGTATTCGGGCTGACGGACTTCCATACCAGCCATGCCCTTCCCACTATAAATGGTTCCGGCAGTAATCCCCAGTAGCGGGAATCTTTTGAATTCACCATCTTGTCACCCGAAACAAAATAATAGTTCTCACAGAAGCGGTAATTGTGTATCACACTGTCCCCCAGCAGAACCGAATCTCCATGCAATGTCAGTTTCTTTTTCTGTTCCCACTCTATCACGTTCCGATACAGCAACCGTGTTTCCGGATTCATTCCTACCACGCTGCCTTTGGCCGGTATATAAAGAGGCCCAAACTCGCTGATAGTCCACCCATTACAGCCACCATCGGGAAAGCTCTTAAGAACAAGGCCCCGTTCCTCCGTCATGCCCGAAGATATCAATTTACCTAATTCCTCCTGCGCCTGCACATTTCCTGCGATACCATCAAATCCGGACACACGATAATGTGTATTCCTTATCTCCAACGTATCACCCGGCACGGCGATACAGCGCTTCACGTAATACAACATCACGTCCAGCGCAATGCTGTCCCACCTGCCCGGATAAGGAAAATTGAACACTAGTACATCATTCCGCTGAAAATTTCTCCATCCGGACATACGGTGCATCCTCACCTCCTTTTTCTCCACGGCATCAAGCACATTGAATAGGCGTGCTCCACCCGAACATTTATCCACCAGAATACAATCACCCGCCAGCAACGACGGTTCCATCGAGTCCGACGGTATCTTGAAGGAGGTCACCACAAACACCTGCAATACTATCAGTATCACAACAAGCAGGCACAGACAGAATAATACGTTTGTTATTCCATTCAACCATTTTTTCAATTGCAGCCGCTCCTTCATCCCATCAATCAGTTATTTTGCATCCCCACTAATCTTCAAAACCAACGGAGAATTTTCTGTATTGCAATATACCGTTATCGTCTTGTCGAAGTGCTCCGGATGTTCGGCTTTATAAACCACTTCCAAAGCTATTTCCTTACCCGGTAATGCCGGTTCCTTTGAATAAGCTACGGTAGTACAACCACAAGAAGTGGCAACATCTTGTATAACCAATGGTTTGTCACCCACATTCTTCAATATAAAAGTTGCTTTTTGTTCCTCCTGCCAATCAAAACGACCCAGCGAAACAGATATATTGCTGGCATCCACTTCTGTTTTTATCACTTTACTTTCATCTCTTCGTTCTATCTTCTCACCTTTAATAATCTTCAGATAGAGTTCTTTCACTTTAGGATTATAAATTGGATTACCAATAGCAATAACCCTATTATTTCTATCTAACAAAAAAGTTTGAAAATTCATATTAGAAGGAAATTTATTCAATTTATTAAACTTATTATTTTTATCTATATATACCGAATGATTAAACCGTTCTCTCTTTAACAAAAGCCGTATTTCATTAAGCTTATATGGCTGAAAAACAAACTGAAAATGCACAGTATTCGGGAATATAGAATCAACATTTACTGCAAAATCTTGCCATTGTGATAAACCCAATTTACAACTCATACAACCTATCGAATCTATATAGGTTATTATCTTATACATACATATGGAATCTGCATTCAAAGTATCTCGACCTTGCATAAAAAAATGCATATCATTAGGATACAATATTTCACGTCCTTTCCACTCTTGCATTAACTTTACGAGTATTTCTCGATCCTTATTTCCACAAGAAATAAATAGTATAACTGACAGAGAAATATATAAAATACGATTCATAACTACAAATTCAACGAATATTTAACCAATTCTACTTCCTCTTTATCCATTAAAGCATATATTGTATCATCTGAATCTGATACACAAAAATTCATAATTGGAAAATCTAAGACAAACTTACATATAGGAGTGGCATCCCAAGCTAGCTGATAAATAATTTTTCCATTAAAAGCCTTTACACCAACTTCCTTATAACTATTTCCTGAATACAGTAGATAAACATACTTCTCTGTAGCATAAGCTTTAATAAAAGCCATTTTATTAGCTACACTCATTGGGGCCGACCTAGTTGTACCTGTATCTTCTGTTTTATATTCAGGGTATCCTCCTACAAATTCAAATGATTTATCTATATTATCTTTATTTACAGAATACAATGAAAATATAGGTGCTGACCCTATAGCAAAGACAAATCGATTCAATGATTTATTAGAAGATAACGTTCCTTGATAAGCCATTCCTCTTAAACGATTTTTAACTTCTTTTTCTTGTTTATCACGATAAGGATACTCGTAGTAATACCTACTTCCAATATGCTTACCAGTAAGACTAAACATATTATTTTCATAAAACCCTAATCCTAAATATGTATCATATTGAGTTGGGCATATATTTAAGCTCATCAGACTATCCTGCATCAACACTGGAAATTGAATGTTTCCTTGTTTAATTTGCCGTAGATTCATTTCCACTAGGTTCCGCTTATAAACATCATATACCCCAATTAACGAATCTCCATACAAAGAGCACAAAGAAAAAACCTGAAGGAATTCATTATTACCTTCCCCTCTTTTTCCAAAATGATATACAGAATTATTATCTCTTAAATCTATTAATGTAAATATACTATCATTTATATCATCATAGATAACAACCGATGAATCAGCATAATGAATAATATATGGTCTCCCTAAAATTAATTCATGATTTAAGACATTCGCAGAAGTAATTTTACGCATCTTTGTAAATGAAGCATCAAATTTTCTCATTTTTTCATCATAATTTGTACATGATGAAAATGAAACTACTAAAATTAGAACCAATAAATATTTCATAATAAAGAATAAAAAAATATTAGTATATTAACATATAATCAAGAGAATTCTCTTCTTTGTTGTCTTTTATTTAGAATAACAAAGAAGAGTTCTCCTGAATTATTTTCTGTATTTATCCAATAAAATGAATTACTAGAAATACTGACGATACCCTCTTACAAAAAAGCCATCATAATCTACAAAACATGTACGATCTGTTTGAATACAAAATGGACCTATTATAATCTCTGCACCAGACGCCATAGCATCTACATTCTTTAACAGCAACTCACATATCTGCTCAGTATCTTCTACAGTATGCAATCTTTCTACACTGATTAAAGAAAACAGAACAACAAACAATATTAATATTTTTTTCATACTATTTCTTGATTTATATTTATTAATTAAACATAGTGTATAAGCGATTGTCCTTTACATCCACCCCATCCCCAATCTTTACAGATACCAATTGCATATATAGCACAACCATAACAATCACCAGAACCTTCACCACCATCTGCTAATGCTTCTATATTAGCCAATGCCAAATCAGACATAACATCTGTTTTCTGATTTGCATAAACTCCATATCCTGCAATCGCTGCAAATGCTGCAACAAAAGCTATCTTAATCATTTTCTTCATACTACTCTTCAGTTTTATTAGTATAAGATTATTCTTTTTTTATCATTTACCACAAGCATAATGCTTGCGTACCAGAATCAAGATATAAAAATCTTGGAGAACTCTTTTCTTGCCATACCTATCGAAATGGCAGAAAACACACTCTGTTTTCAATTCAAATTACTATCTTTGCCTCGACCTCCTTTCTTGGTGGGTTATGGAACGGACGGTACGAGATGCACCAACCAAACGTGAACCGTCCGTTCCTCTCCATCCATATTATAGTTTACTTTATTTCATACTATACTCTATTATCGGATCATCTTTATTCACATCCGTTGCCAAGATTATTCCTTTTTGTTCATCTACCGATATGCCATAAACATAATGATCTAACACATACCTGCAGAGAGGTTCGCCGGTCAGACTAAAAACATAGATATACCGTCCTCCATCCGGCAAATAGACACCTTGCTGTACATTTTGCGCAATTTCCTTAAAAGAGCGCCCATGAAAAACCGCATAAATGGCACTGTCTGCCACTTGGACATCGCTAAATCCCATGATACCCGTAGGAATACCATAACCCTGAGAAATCTTAAACTCCGGTTCACCGTGCGGACCAATGCGTACCACATGCGTACTATCTTTCAAATTAAAGACTTCAAGTACTTCGCCCAACTGGGTAACTGCTGCCAGCACTCCATTTCGGGGATTATAGTCGATGAAGCTACGCCATGCCTGAGCCAATGCAGGACGGGCATTCTGTAAAGCCTCCGCGTTGGCTGACGGTATTTGACCGGTTCTGCGCAATAATTTCCCTTGATAGTTTACCCAGCAAAAGCGGCTACTGCCAGATCCGTCCGGAACAATGAAGGTAAAGTCGTCAACCATCACAAAGTCTAAAACGCGAAGCATGTCAGCATCCATATTTATCACTTTCTGAGGAACGATTGAGCAACCCGACGAAGTAAAATCATACTTGGTTAATACGGACTTACCAGCATCAAGTCCCCACAGAGATTGACCATGCCATCGGATATTTTCAGCAGAAAGCATCTCTTCGGGAGCCTCGCCCCGCTTGCCGAACGAAGCAAAATAGCGGAAACCCGGATAGTGGAAAACATGGCAAAAGTAGTCCGTGCCATGCAAATCCATTACCACAGCCTTATCACCCTGCACCCGAACGCGGAACGGATAACGGAACAAAGCGGTGTCCAATGGCTGCACCCTCGCTTTCAGCTCGATTGTTTGCGGAAAATCCATGTAGGCAACAGAAGTTGCTACTTTTTTCTGTGTACAAGAGGAAAAGGACAGTGCGGATAGGCTAATGAGGCAGGCTATAATAAATTTGCACATGAGCTACTCCTTGATTTGTTAAAGGACAAACTATTGAACCACTCCCAAAACATTTGCTATCATCCCCACTCTCACCAGCAGCCAATGCCTCTATATTTTCCAATAGCAAATCATCTAGCTTTTCCGAATGACTAATTTGAACATAGCTTAAAAACGAAATGGCACTAATTGCCAAAGTTCCTAATAGCTTCACCTTGCTTTTCATAGTGTTTTTGTTTTTTGTTACACAAGCAAAGATAAAAGGATTATTTTGGCTTTTGCAAGTCTTTATTCGGAAAACGCCCAAAGTTGGGGCGTGAAAAAAAGTTCACACCCGACACACCAATATGGGTTAACATTTCATCTACTTGGAGATAACAATTTGATACCCCTTCCTTTCCGGCAGAAGAAGAATCTGAACGGAATCGTCCGCCTCAAAGAGTTTACCCAATAAACTTATTGCTTTTCTGCGGCGGCTGCCTAAATTCAAATCACTCAATGGCCAACCGCAAATTTCCGCTATTTCATCGTTCGTCAGGAAAAGTTCGGACGACTTGGCAAAACCAAGTAATAACTTCGCAGCTTGTGGCGTACAAGATATTTTTTCACCTTCATAAGTCAGTGTATGGTTGACGGAATCAAATATATACTTCCCGAACCGGTAAGTGCTCTTTGTCAACGTATCAGCCGTTTTTCTCTTTCTATACTGTTGCCCTCCTATATAAACCGCCAGTCCCAATAACAGAATGCACAAAATACAGGATAGTATCTGCAGCACATGGTCTGCCCAATCCACACAGTGCCAAAAATCAAGCAGCATATAAGCTGTCAACCTCATTGTGTACATACCGTTCAAATAGTAAGTACCTAAATCATTCTGTGAAGCAATTATAGTTTCATCTCCAGTAGATAATTCTTGCACAATGCCCTTTCCCATCGGATTAACCTTCAGAAAAAGAGCACACATGACTCCGCCATACCTATCATTCATCTCAGCTTTCCACTCAAGACAAATCTCTTCCAATGGAAATTTTCCATAATAATTCAACATATCGGCTTTAAACCCTACGACATCCAACGGGAATAGTCCTTGTGCCTCTTTCAATGAATCTATTATCACTTCAAATTCACCATTTTCTGATATCGCTTTCCTTTTGGTATGCTTCTTACCACTATCAGACCCAAATGCATAGAACATCCCCAGCCCATCAAATTCCCGATTCACGACCCGTTCCGCAACCTTCCGCAGAGTTTCTACAGCAACCTCCTTAGCCACGTCTTGTCCCTGGTTGGCATTATCATATAATGCTACTATCACAGACACTGCCACCACTACAATGGCACATATCCATATCATAAGAATCTTCTTATAGCGTTTCATCTACTCCTTCCTTTCTGTTGCTTATTCATTTCTACCCATGCACTCGAAGAGGCATCCGCTTAATAGCGCCAAAGTTAAACAATAATATAAAGAAAAAAGGAAAATGACTTGAGAAAGAAGGATATAAAATCAAAACAGTTTCTTCTTCTAATCTGCTTTAGCTATTTTCCACCCGCCAATCGTCCGCGTGGAACTGTCAAAATTCACGCCAATTTTTACCACACGCCTGCCGTCTGCCCGGTAAGGGATGGCATACTGCTTGCTGTCAATCTGCGCCAACGCCTCTTCCGGGGTACCGTCGTATTTGAACTCGAAGACATAAACGGCATCCTGCAACTTCACCACCACATCCGCACGGCCTACGGAACTCTTCACTTCCGACTCCACATATTGCCCCATCAACCGGAACAACAAATAGAAAATGGTCTGATAATGCTTTTCGGTCTTGTTATCCAAATCATTGGGAATGGAGGCAAAGAAGGAACGGGTACGCTCCAGGCAGCTATCCACATCACCCTTCATCAGGTCGCGAAGGAAAGAGACGACGTAGAAGGTGTTTTCACGCGGAAAACGATGAACGTATGAAGGAAGCAGGGACTCCGTAAAACCATAACGTACCTCACTATTGGGGTAAGCCAGCTTGTAAAGGCGGAACAGCGGGTCATATCCCTTTATCGTCAGATAACCGCTCTGGTAGAGCACCGGAATGGGACTCGTTATCTGTTCCGTAGGCGCATCAAACTGCTCATCGGTAGCCTCAACACCTTCCAGAGCGCGCACATCGAAGTCTGCGTGGCGCAGAATATCTATCTCTGCAAATTGTTCAGTCTGCTGAAGATGCTCTGCTGGCTGAACTTGCTGATGCCCGTGATGAAGAGAAAACGGAGATATTGCCCCAATCCCTTGAGAGGACTGAAGAACTTGCATATCTCGTTGCGAAGCTGTTGTTGCAAAAGGGCATCGGAATTACTGTCAAGCAGAGGAGCATCGTACTCGTCAATCAGCACTACAACCGGCTTTCCGGTCTTGGCGTAGGCACGCAGGATGATGCCTTGCAGACGCTCTGCCGCCCCCTCTTCCTCTTCCTTTTTTCCGTAAATTTCTTCCCAACGGGATAAAAACAAATTCAATTGCCCCGTCAAGTCGCGCAGCTCGGTATATTTCGTCAGACTGAAATCGACGTGCAGCACCGGATAGGCCTCCCACTCCTGCTCCAGCCGTTCCATGGCCAGTCCCTCGAAAAGTTCCTTTTTCCCCAGGAAATAGGCCTCCAGCGTAGACACGAGCAGGCTCTTGCCAAACCGACGGGGACGACTGAAGAAATAGACCTTATCTGTATTCACCAATTTATAAACCAGCTCCGTCTTGTCCACATACACACAATTCCGGTTGCGAAGTTCCTCAAAATTCTGTATCCCTATCGAGTAACGTCTGCCAATCAATTCCATAGTTGCTACTGTTTTAAATTACAAGTATGACAAAGATGACACATATTCCGCAAATAAAGAAAGTACGCCCTTTTTTCAGGGCAACCGCACCCCAATACCCGTTTGTGCCCGCTACAGGAACAAGTTAAATGAAAAGTTATCGAGTATCATCAATAAAGCGACACTTTATTCGTAATAAAGTGATACTTTATCACTGATAAAGCACTGCTTTACTCGCAATAAAGTGTTGCTTTACTCGCGATAAAGTGATACTTTATATTCAGCAAAGTGTTCGTACAGCTGTTGTATGCTGATAAAGAAGACGTTGAGTTCGTCCGTCTCAACACAGTCAGAACGAAGCAAAAACTATACTTTAATGAAAAAGTCAGATAAGGTTTTGAGCGAAGCTAATGACAGAGCAAAATGATAGTTTCAGTTTTGACTTGTGGATTGTATTATTTAAGTTTATCGTATTCTTCATCCGTCACCGGCTCTAGCCATTCATTAGAAGTATCCTCACCGGGAACTTCGAAAGCAAGATGGGCAAACCAACCATCAGAAGCGGCACCGTGCCAATGCTTCACATTTGCAGGGATATGGATAACCGTACCGGGTAGAATCTCTACTGCCGGCTTGCCTTCTTCTTGATACCACCCACGACCGGCAACACCGATAAGCATCTGTCCACCGCCTTTAGTAGCGCGGTGCATGTGCCAGTTATTGCGGCAACGAGGCTCGAAAGTGACGTTAGAGACGGAAACCTGCTCGCGTGAAACGGGAGCAAGATAGCTGTTACCTATGAAGTACTGTGCGTATGCTGTGTTCGGTTCTCCAATGGGGAAAATCATTTCACGCTGGAACGCGGCTTTGGTATCTTCACCGGCGGTGTCCTCTGCCCATACGCCTTTGGCCAGATTAAACGCTGCCCACGCTTTGGGCCAACCGGCATAGAATCCGATATGGGTGATGATTTCGGCAATCTCCGTACGGGTGATGCCGTTCTTTTTTGCCGACTGAAGGTGGAACACGAGCGAATTATCCGTGATTCCCTGACTGATAAGAGAGGTAATAGTTACTAAACTACGGTCGCGCAGACCGAGTTTGTCGGTGCGGCTCCAGACCTCGCCAAAGAGGACATCGTCGTTGAGCTCCGCAAATTTAGGAGCAAACTCACCCAACTGGATGCGTCCTGCTGTCTGTACTATCTTTTCCTGTGCCATAACATTGAGTGTTAAAATGCTGAATACTGAAATTAAAAAAATCTTGTTCATAGTCGTTCTATTTATTGCATGAAGTTATTGAGTTTGTTAGCTGGGTCACCTTGCAGGGATTCGACAGAACTCCTAAAATTGTTTTTGCCATACGCTATATTACTCTATTTTTCTTGTTAAACTTCTGATGATAAAGGTACCGCGATAGCACAAGCGAAGGTGTATATGATTTACGGATATTTGTACCCGAATTCCCGATTATACCGCAAGAAAGTTCAAGTTCATCAGATGAGTATAGTAAGACTGGCAGAAATCCCACGAATAATCCCACGCATGATTTGTTTTTAATCGTTATTCTCTGCCGATACAGAAAACAAAAAAAGCTCTGAAATTCAAGAATTTCAGAGCTTTGCTTTAATTTGCTATTTGCTTTCGCGGTGCGTACGGGACTCGAACCCGTGACCCCATGCGTGACAGGCATGTATTCTAACCAACTGAACTAACGCACCATTATTTCATTTCTTTGTTGCCATCTCTCTCGATTGCGGTTGCAAAGGTAGACAAAATTCTTATATCTGCAATAGATTGAAAGAAAAAAAATCATCTTTTTTTTAACAAAGCTTGATTATAAGAGATTTATGTTACCTTTGCAAAACTAAATTAATATTGAAATCATGAGAAATACTCCTATTGAACGTAAGTTGATAGATGAAACTATCGCAGATTTTCATATCACAGACTTTGCCAAAGCAACCATCCGTGAAGTAAAAGCCATTGCAGCCAATGCCGAAGCGGCATCGGGTGTGGAATTCATAAAAATGGAAATGGGTGTACCCGGACTCCCCCCCTCAACCGTCGGCGTACAGGCAGAGGTGGAGGCATTGCAGAATGGTATTGCCAGCCTCTACCCGGACATCAACGGACTTCCCGCCTTGAAAGAGGAAGCAGCACGTTTCATCAAAGCCTTTATCAATGTAGATGTAGCCCCCGAAGGTTGTGTACCAGTTACCGGCTCCATGCAAGGAACTTTCGCTTCATTTCTCACATGTAGCCAATGCGATGAGAAAAAGGATACCATTCTCTTCATCGATCCCGGTTTCCCGGTACAGAAGCAGCAGTTGGTCGTGATGGGACAGAAATATGAAACCTTTGACGTATATGACTACCGTGGCGACAAGTTGAAAGCGAAGCTGGAAAGTTACCTCAGCAAAGGCAATATCTCCGCCATCGTCTATTCCAATCCCAACAACCCCAGCTGGATTTGCCTGAAAGAAGAAGAGTTGCGCATCATCGGCGAACTGGCAACCCAATATGACGTCATTGTGCTGGAAGACCTCGCCTACTTTGCCATGGACTTCCGCCAAGACTTGAGCAAACCGTTCCAAGCGCCTTACCAACCTTCTGTGGCACACTATACGGACTATTACGTGCTGCTCATTTCCGGTTCCAAAGCTTTCAGCTATGCCGGTCAACGTATCGGTGTCAGCTGCATTTCGGACAAACTGTATCATCGGGCCTATCCCGGGTTGACACAACGCTACGGCGGCGGCACCTTCGGCACAGTATTCATCCACCGCGTACTCTATGCGCTCTCCTCCGGCACCAGCCACTCTGCGCAGTATGCTCTTGCCGCCATGCTTAAAGCAGCCAATGAAGGTCAATACAACTTCCTTGATGAAGTGAAAGTATACGGTGAGCGTGCCCGCCGCCTGAAAGAAATCTTCTTGCGCCACGGTTTCCACTTGGTATACGACAATGATTTGGGTGATCCCGTTGCCGACGGTTTCTATTTCACCATCGGTTATCCGGGCATGAGTAGCGGAGAACTTGCGCGGGAACTAATGTACTACGGTGTAAGCGCCATTTCGCTGGTGACCACCGGAAGCCATCAAGAAGGATTGCGTGCCTGCACTTCCTTTATCCAAGACCATCAGTACGACCAGTTGGACGAACGTATGGCGATTTTTGCCGAGAATCACCCCATCCAATAAAAAATATCCCTATATAAATAAGGTATCTCTACCAGTTGATGCCGGTATCCCACCACAATCGGGTACCGGCATTGTCATCCCCACCCAGTGCCTCTACCAAAGCGGCATACTGCTCGGCATTCTCCGTCTTCAGTCCGCCGGGAAAGTTCAGACGGCGAATCATTGTCTCAGTATCTATGCACCCGTCTTTACTGTGATTAAAGCGTACGGGGAATAGCCGGGGATACCCCGTCCGGCGCTGTTCAGCCCAAGCCTCACACCCTTCGGGAAACATGGCAATCCATTTTTGGGTAATAATCTTCTCCAGTTTCGTATCCCTATCCGCTGACTCCAGCCAGCGTGGCGAAACCTGACAACGGGCGGTAATATCATTCTCCATATCGTAGGTATCCACAAAATCGGCAGGCAACAAGTCGCTCTCCAGATAAGCATCGGACTGCAAGATGCCATACTGACGGAAAGAAGCCATTACCCCTTCTTCATAGCAGGTTTTCACCGACTCATCGGTCCATCCCCGTAGGGCAGCCTCGGCACGCAGGAACCAGACTTCTGCTGCCGGCATCAACACTGCATCAGTCTGCTGGGTGACTTTCAATTTTGAGAGTGTATTATAATAGTTATGTGCAAAGCATGTACCCTGACGAATGCCGCGATACTCGCCTGCAAACTGTTCATTCTGGCAAGTGGCAAAATAGATTTCACGACGGGGATCTTCATATCCGTTCAGTATGGACTCCATCGGCGCTCCCATATAAGCTTCATTCCAAACAAGGTTTATCTCGCCCAACGGATTGGTATATCCACTCGCCGTGGAAACCGCCACCGACTCGTCCGCCTCCCGAATGACTCCGTATTCATTATCCATCGCTTTACGGAATTCCGTTTTTGCCTTCTCCGGACTGGCTACCGCAATGCGCATGGCAAGCCGCATCCGCAACGAATTGGCAAACTTTATCCAAGAGTCATAATCACCGTCCAACAACATATCGAAACGCGCAAACTCCGAAGCTCCCGGATGCTCGACAATATAATCGGAAAGTACAGCAACAGCCGTATCGAGTTCACAGAAAAAGGCACTATAGACCTCTTTCTGCGTGTCAGGCATATAACGGGCTTCGGGATCGGCAAAATGACTATACACAATAGGGCCGTAATAGTCCGTGACACGGTGCATCACTTCCACCTTCAGTATCTTGGTAATGCCGAAAAAGGCAGGCATACGGTCACGTGTGGCATTCTCCGACTGATATATCTGCGGGAAAACATACTCATAGGTATGTCCCCACATGGCGCTGTTCCATCCATCCTGCAAGTTGTAGTCCGAATTGTGCGAACCTCCATTCAGAGGCTTGGCATCGTGCATGTAACCGCTGAACATGTCGGCATTCAAATTCTGGGTCAATTGAAAAGGCCAGTTCTTCCCCTTTCCGTAGTCGTAATTGAAATAGATGCCTTGCTGGATGATTCCAAGACGGATGCCATGTTCGTTATAGTCGGCCTGCAAGTCCTCGTCCGTCACGCCGGACTTGTCCGTATTGATTTCCTTAAAGTCTCCCGTACAAGCCAGAAACACGAAAACCATGCCAATCAGTACTATAATCCTCTTCATATCAAGTCTCCCTCCCCCTCTTAAAATTCACACTTCAAAGAAAATCCCCAACTACGCGTGGTAGGCATACCGTAGACTTCAATTCCCTGGTTATCGTTGCCCGTAGAGAGTACCAGGTCAGGGTCGAAAGGCGCCTTTTTGTAGAAGAAGAACAAGTTGCGTCCCGAAAAGGACAGTTGTGCCCGCTTGAGGACTTTGGTCTTTTCCATCCAGGCAGCAGGCAGTTGGTAGCCCACGGACAGCTCACGCAGCCTGATGTTCGTGGCATCATATATATAATATTCCGTCACCCCGGCCCGTCCGCCTACAACATTCTTATAAAATCCTTTCACATTATCTATCCGGTTACCTTCAAGCATTACATAACCTTTGTCCCTGGCCCGGGCCGTGACTTCAGAAACGCCATACATATCCATATCCGCCTGCGTCTGGGACAAAATATCGCCTCCAAAGCGACAATCCACCAGAAAATAGAAAGAAAAATTCTTGTAAGACAGCATATGATTCCAGCCCAGCATCAGTTTTGGATTGGCATTGCCCACTTTCACCGTATTGCCATCACCTTCCACCAAAGGCATGCCGGTATTGTCTCCTTCCGTGCCGTAAACGATATTGCCCGCATCGTCACGTACAAAAGCTTTTCCGTAGATGTCACCGATAGAGCCCCCTTTCACCAATTTCATGGCATAACTGGACGAGAAGCTGGTAGGACCGTAAAGAAACTCCTTCAGCGCTTCGTGCAGTGAAATTATCTTGTTGCGGTTGGTGGAGAAGTTCACCTCTGTTTTCCACTTGAAATGGTTTGTCAGCAAAGGAACGGCATCCAATGAAATCTCCCACCCCACATTCTGTATATCACCCGCATTGACATAACGGTAGGCATATTTATCGCCCGACAGAGTAGGAAGCTTGAAGAACTGGTTCCGGGTATTCGTCTTATAGAAAGTGGCATTCAAACCAATGCGGTTCTTTAAAAAACGCGCTTCTATACCCGCCTCAAAGGAGTGCGTCATCTCCGGTTCCATATCCTTGAACGGCGCGGCATCACTTGCCAGGAACTCTCCGCCCGCCGTGATATGCGAGGAAGGATTTGTGATGAACATGGGAATATCATTGCCCACCATGCTGTATGCCCCCCTTATCTTTGCCAGTGACACCCATTGGGGTAAAGTCATCAGCTTATTGAATATCAGCGAAAATCCCACGGAGGGATAGAAGAACCCGCTTTTCTCATGAGATGTATAAGCCAGCGTGGAAGACCAGTCATTACGGGCCGACAAATCAAGATAGACAAACTCGTTGTAGCCCAGTTGTGCCGTCGCAAACAAGGACTGCAATTGGCGCCGCGCATCAATCTTCTGGTCCAGCCCGGCAGAACCATTCATGATGATATTGGCCAGATTGAACACATTGGCATATTTCAGCGAAGCTGTTTTAGAGTCATAGCGGGTGGAGTTCACAGTCTTGTCATTGATACTGACACCGAGCGCCGCGTTGAGAGAGAATGCATCCCACTGCTTTTTCATCATCAGTATGGCGTCTCCGTAATATTGGGTTTCCTGATAGTCCATCTCGATATAACGCCCATTGGCTCCCGCCAACGCCGGAGCGGTAGAGGCATAGAACTGCTGGCGCACCTTGTCGTTAATATAGTCTACATTGCCACGGGCCTGCAGGCTTAACCAATCGTTTATCTTCAGATTGGCGGATAAGGAGACTATGACATGCATGCGGTTCTCCTTGCTCAATATGCGATTGGTAATCCAGTAGGGATTCTGCTCAAAATCCTCGTAAGAGGTATGCCAATTCTGTATGTTCAAGTTTCTACCCTCATCATCAACCTCGAAGTTCTCCTTATAATAAGCAATATCCTCACCCCGTGGAAAACGGTAGAGCCCCACCAAAGGATTCATGTAGAAACCACCCACGGTAGGCTTGTTCTTCACCACCTGGCGCATCAGGTTCATACTGCCATCTAACTTCAGACGGGAATTCAATAGAACGGAAGTCTCTCTGAAAGTGAGGTTGTGCTTCGAAAGGTTATGTTTCCCAATGATGCCATGCCCCGTAGTATTAGCATAGGAGAAATAGTTCTGCAACTTCTCATTGCCGTGACTCAAGGAGATGGAAGTTATGGAGGTGACACCAGTAGAGAAGAAGTCTCTCAGATTATCGTATTCGGGAAGGTTTGCCCGTTCTCCCCAACTGTCCACACCGTCACTTACTCCATAGCGGTTCTGCATCTTGGGTAGCGCAAAAGCATTGTCGAACATTAGGCTCGTCGAGAAAGAAACACTGCGCTGCCCGTGCGACTGCCCCTTCTTTGTAGTAATCAGTATCACCCCATTGGCAGCCTGGCTACCATACAAAGCTGCCGCGGGAGCTCCTTTCAGGATACTGATACTCTCTATATCTTCAGGATTCAGATTGGAAATGCCGTCTCCTCCGTCACGGTTGCCGGCATTGGCCGTTCCGCCTATGGCAGAGTATGCTTGCTCGGAAGTGGAGTTCAGAATGGGAACACCGTCTATCACATACAGCGGTTGGTTGTCACTCGCCACCGAACGGATTCCACGGATACTGACTTTGGCTGAGGCTCCCAGACCGGAAGAAACCTGATTGACACGCACACCTGCCGACTTGCCGGTCAACGAAGTAATTAAGTTGGGCATTTTTACTCGCGTCAACTCCTCGTTTTTTATTAAATCTGTGGCGTAAGAAAGAGAATTTTCTTTCTTTTCGATACCCAAAGCGGTAACAATAACGTTATCCAGCTCTATCATATCTTCTCTTAGTGTGATATGAAAGGTCGAATGTCCTTCCACCTCAATATCCTGGGACATGTAGCCGATAAACGAAACACGAAGCACTGCATTATCGGCAACCACCAGAGTGAATTTTCCTTCCGAATCCGCTATCGCACCATTGGCAGTTTCTTTCTCTTGAATAGTGGCACCGGCCAACGGAAACCCGCTTTCATCCAGCACACGGCCACTTATCGTCACTTTAGAAAGCTGTATTTCAGAATGTCCCGGACGCTGCATACGCTCCATAAAATCCTCCGGGCAATCCGTCCATCCTATAGAAAACAGCCCTAAAATTAACGTATATAATGTAGTATATTTCATTGCATTAAATTGCCAATTACTTGCAAACTTAAGTATTTTCTCCGAATAAAAAAAGCCATAAAATCTGAGAAAAGAAACTTTTAAAATGAAAAACAGCGAAGAACTTTGGTTTATTGTGGAATATTATGTATATTAGGGGCATGTATAGCAATATAAATCTATTCAAGATAGAAACAAACCATGTGGTTCCTGCCCAGGGAAAGGTCTTGATTTCCGAACCCTTTTTGTGTGACCATATGTTTGGACGATCCGTCATTCTACTGGTGGACCATACACATGACGGCACAATGGGACTGGTTCTGAACAAACCGCTCCCCCTATTCTTGAATGATGTGCTGAAAGACTTCGACTGCCCGGAAAGTATACCTATCTATAAAGGAGGACCACTCAGCACAGATACATTGTTCTATCTGCACACGCTCGAGGGTATTACCGGAGCGCTGTCCATCGGCAAAGGCTTCTACCTGAACGGTGACTTTGAAGCCATTAAAAACTACATCATGCAGGGAAATCCCGTTCAAGGCAGAATCAGATTCTTCTTGGGATACTCCGGCTGGGAGTACGAACAACTGGGCCGGGAAATTGAAGAAAACACCTGGCTGGTAGGCAAAGAAAACATCAGTTCGCTAATGAACGAGGCGGCCAGCGGCACACTCTGGAAGAAGGCATTGTGCAAGCTGGGAGCAAAATATGAAATATGGTCGCGTTTCCCTCAGATTCCAACGCTCAATTAGTGCTTCGGAGAAGTTGCAACAGCACGACATCCTTATAGCATCCTCCTACGCGCCACCACTCCTTCAAAAGCCCGCAACGCACAAAACCGCAGGATTCAAAAAGGCGGATACTTGCCTCATTATCCACCGAGATATGGACTATCAACTGTTTCAGATACAAGAAACTGAAAACATAGTCGCACAGCAAACGCAGCGCTTCCTTGGCATAACCATTGCCCTGATACTCCTTCCGTATGGCAATGCCCACCTCTCCCCGGGCATGCATGGGAGAAAACTCTGTAATATCGATGGTACCTATCAGCGCATCATCCTCTGCACGTACAATCATCATACGCAGCTGGCGGTCGGCAAACATATCGCATTCGGAATTCTCAATATATTGTTTCAAGACAAATCTGGAATAGGGTACGGTGAAGTTCGTCACATCCCAAGTCTGGGAATCATTCTCCATAGCATACATCACTTCCAGGTCTTCCGGCTCCATAGCACGGAGACGCACCCTTTCACTGCAGAAATAAGATTTATTCATATCTTCCAGTCGGTTACATTTCTTCTTCTTTATTGATATGCAGTTCTTTACGCAGGCGTCCCTCACCCGGTAGGCAGAACAGAGAAGCCGTCAGTCCTATCAGTGCACACAGTGCACCCGTACTGCTCAACATGATATAATAGGTGAAAAAGCCTGCAAGCACCGGTATGGCAAGCAATGCCAGCCGCACGCCACTCCACAGCGCATAGAGGCGGAGGGCTTCGGGAAGCGTCACTACATCTATTTTCCGGATTAATACCCATGAAAAGAGTTTCAAGGCTATGGGTACGCAAGAGGCAGCCAGCAGAATGGTTACCGTCTCAGCCATATAGGTGACACGTACATCTCCGGCATACATACCTACCCATCCGCCTCCGGTTTCTCCAAGTAGAACGAGCAGGATGGGAAGCATCCAGAAATAGGCAAAAGTTGTTCGGACACGCGCTGCGGTCTTCTTTATTTGTTCTTCCATTTAGTAAATTGATAGTGGATAATGAATAATTGATAATGGCCCAAACAATCAGGCAGTTCCGGAAAATGGAGTGCGGTTCACAATACTGCGTCCCAGAGTCACTTCATCCGTATACTCCAATTCGTCGCCGATGGAAATGCCACGGGCTATGACAGAGAGCTTCACGCCCAGTTTTTCCAGCTTGCGGTAGATATAAAAGTTGGTGGTATCTCCCTCCATCGTCGTGCTCAGCGCAAGAATCACTTCATTGATGCCGCCGGCGGCTACCCGCTGCACAAGGCTTTCTATCTGCAAGTCTCCGGGGCCAATGCCATCCATCGGCGAGATGACACCTCCCAGCACGTGATACAAACCACGGAACTGTTGTGTGGCTTCCACAGCCATCACATCGCGGATGTTCTCTACCACACAAACCACAGAAGCGTCCCGTTGCGGACTGGAACAGATGCGGCACGTCTCCGTATCTGATATATTATGGCATACCTTGCAATATTTCACTTCATGCTTCAGCGTCACGATGGCATTGCCGAACGCTTCCACCACTGCCGTATCCTGGCGGAGCAGGTGAAGAACCAGCCTCATAGCCGTCTTGCGTCCCACTCCGGGCAACTTGGCAAACTCATTTACCGCCTTCTCCAATAATGTAGAGGGAAACTGTCCATTCATACTTAAAATTCTCCTATTGGCCACAAAGATAGTGCAAACCGAATGCAGAATAAAATGAACGAGTTCATTTTTTATGCTGAGGTACAGCCTATCTTCGCTTTCTGGGCAAAGATAGTACAAACTTATGAAATTAGTGCTACCTTTGCCACACGTAAAACCCCAAAAAGGCAACAAAATGGATATTACAAACGCTGAATTCGTCATCAGTAACACAGACGTGCGGAAATGCCCCACTGGTACATTTCCCGAATATGCTTTCATCGGACGCTCCAACGTAGGAAAATCCAGTCTCATCAATATGCTGACCGGGAGAAAAGGGCTTGCCATGACCTCTGCCACACCGGGAAAGACCATGCTCATCAACCATTTCCTCATCAACAAGAGCTGGTACATTGTAGACCTTCCGGGATACGGCTATGCCAAACGGGGACAGAAAGGGCAGGAACAAATCAAACGTATTATAGAAAGTTATATACTGCAACGCGAACAGATGACTTGTTTGTTTGTTCTTATAGATAGCCGGCTGGCTCCCCAAGCCATCGACCTCGAGTTTACGGAATGGCTGGGCGAGAACGGCGTACCCTTTGCCATCGTCTTCACAAAGGCCGACAAACTGAAAGGCGGCAGACTGAACACCCACATCAACGAATACCTGGAACAGTTGAAGGAACAGTGGGAAGAGCTGCCTCCCTACTTCATCACCTCTTCTGAAAACCGCATGGGACGGAAAGAGCTGCTGGACTATATCGAAAGTATCAACAAAAGCCTGAATAGCAAACAATAGACATAAGTAAAATGAAAAGATTAGTTTTTTGGCAACTGTTTGTTGCCGCACTACTGCTGACCGGCAATAGTCACGCACAATCCATCAAGGATTTGTTCAACAAAGAAAATATAGAGAAGGCGGTAAATGCCGTGACCGGCAAGTCAACAGCGGATATGACCGGCACTTGGTCGTATACCGGCTCCGCCATTGAATTCGAATCGGACAACCTGCTGCAGAAAGCCGGCGGTGCCGTTGCCGCCACAGCCGCAGAAAAGAAACTGGACGAACAGCTTGCCAAAGTAGGCATCAAAGCCGGGCAAATGTCATTCACATTCAACGCCGACAGCACATTCAGCGCCAAAGTAGGGCAAAAGAGCATGAAGGGAAGCTACTCCTACGATGCATCCACCCAAAAGGTCAACTTGAAATTCGCCAAGCTGATAGGTATGAATGCCAAGGTCAACGCTACCTCCACAACTATGGACCTGCTGTTCGAATCGGACAAGCTACTGAAACTGATAACCTTCCTCTCCAGCAAAAGCAGCAACTCCACTCTGAAGAGTATCGGCTCGCTGGCCAACAGCTACGACGGAATGATGCTCGGATTCTCATTACAGAAACTGTAACAACAACTTCCATACAACAAAAAAATCCCGCAAGCACCGAACAATGCTTGCGAGATTTTTTTATCTGAAAAGAGCGGAAAACGAGACTCGAACTCGCGACCCTAACCTTGGCAAGGTTATGCTCTACCAACTGAGCTATTTCCGCATGGGATGACTCTCCTTTTTTGAGGAGTAAAGTGCCCAGAACAGGACTCGAACCTGCATGCCTCTCGACACACGCACCTGAAACGTGCGCGTCTACCAATTCCGCCACCTGGGCATAAGTCATCTTCAATACATCTGAAAGAGCGGAAAACGAGACTCGAACTCGCGACCCTAACCTTGGCAAGGTTATGCTCTACCAACTGAGCTATTTCCGCAATGTATAAAAGCGTGAAGAGAAGGAGACTCGAACTCCCACGACATAATTGTCACTACCCCCTCAAAGTAGCGCGTCTACCAATTCCGCCACCTCTCCAACTTACTTTCAACAATTCAAAGAACCGACTGCTTTACCTAAGTGCCCAGAACAGGACTCGAACCTGCATGCCTCTCGACACACGCACCTGAAACGTGCGCGTCTACCAATTCCGCCACCTGGGCATAAGTCATCTTCAATACATCTGAAAGAGCGGAAAACGAGACTCGAACTCGCGACCCTAACCTTGGCAAGGTTATGCTCTACCAACTGAGCTATTTCCGCAATGTATAAAAGCGTGAAGAGAAGGAGACTCGAACTCCCACGACATAATTGTCACTACCCCCTCAAAGTAGCGCGTCTACCAATTCCGCCACCTCTCCAACTTACTTTCAACAATTCAAAGAACCGACTGCTTTACCTTGGTGCCCAGAACAGGACTCGAACCTGCATGCCTCTCGACACACGCACCTGAAACGTGCGCGTCTACCAATTCCGCCACCTGGGCATAGGTAATTGCAATCCAAACTGCGTTGAGCGGAAAACGAGACTCGAACTCGCGACCCTAACCTTGGCAAGGTTATGCTCTACCAACTGAGCTATTTCCGCGATTGCGGATGCAAAGGTAGATATTTTCCTTAAACCTGCAAACATTCCGCAGACTTTTTTCACACAGAAAAGTGTACATTTTCGCCAGGCATACAAGCAGACTTTTGATTATCAACTCATTCGCCCACGATAATCTTCATAAGAAAATTGCTTGAAAACTTCAGCTTTTCCTTCTTTTGTCCACATTGCAATGGCCGGATGGTGAATTCCATTGAACATATTCGTCTTTACAGTGGTGTAATGTATCATGTCCTCAAAGACGATTCTCTCCCCTATCTGCAGCTCATGGTCGAAACTCCACAGTCCCATATAGTCGCCGCTCAAGCAGGAGTTTCCTCCAAGGCGATAGACGTAAGGGCCCGCATCGCCCATCTCCGCTCCACGCACTGCAGGCTGATAGGGCATCTCCAGACAATCCGGCATGTGGCACGTAAAGCTAACGTTGAGAATGGCGGTACGAATGCCGCGGTTTTCCACGATGTCCACTATCTCCGAGCTCAGCACACCGGTCTGCCAAGTAAAAGCGGAACCGGGCTCAAGAATGATTTGAAGATGTGGATAGCGCCCCTTCAAGCCCTGCAACAGACGGACAAGATGCTCTACATCATAATCCTTACGCGTCATCAGATGCCCGCCTCCTAAATTCAACCACTTAATCTGTGAGAACCAGCGGGAGAATTTTCCTTCCAAGTGCTCCAATGTGTGTTCCAGCTCGTAGGAAGAAGACTCGCAGTGACAATGACAGTGAAAACCTTCAATACCCGCCGGAAGTTCTTCGGGAAGCTGGTCGGCCATTACACCGAAGCGGGTACCGGGTGCGCAGGGATTATAAAGCTCCGTTTCCACCTCAGAGTATTCAGGATTGATACGGATACCGCAGGAAATGCCGCTTCCCTCCGCCACCACTACCGGATAAAAGCGGTGGAACTGCGAAAGCGAATTGAAAGTAATATGGCTGCTGCACCGCATTATCTCCGGAAAATCGGCCTCGGTATAGGCAGGCGAGTACGTATGTGCCTTACTTCCGAACTCCTCCAATGCCAGACGGGCTTCGTAGACAGAACTTGCCGTAGAGTGGTCTATATACTCCCTGAAAATGGGAAAGGAACGCCACATGGCAAATGATTTGAAAGCGAGGATTATCTCCACACCTGCGCGGTCGGCCACACTTTTTATCAGTGCGAGGTTCTTTCTCAGCAATCCTTCTTCCATAATATAGCAGGGAGAAGGGAAAAGGGAAAAGTCTTTATTTGTCATTTTATATATATTTTTTTTACCATTTATGATTCCATCCTAATAAACACGCCACAAGGGGTTGACAAGCCCTCTCCAACGATTTAGTAAAACTTCGGAGAAGATTTACTAAATCGTCCTCCTCATTTTAGTAATTCTCCGGGGAATATTTAGTAAAACAGATGCCGCCCTTCTGCAAAGTCATTCTTTTGTAAACAATATTCATCACCCTATAACTTTGAAACGCGCGAAGCGCAGCAAAAGTTGTTTGTCTCCCGCATTCTTGAAGCGGATGGTGGCTTTCGCATTGTCTCCTTCGCCCTCCACTTTCAAAACTTCACCCAGGCCGAAACGTTCGTGCTCTATCAGTTGTCCCTGCTGTACACGGTTGGCAGACGCGCCGGCAGAAGGCGATGTACTTGCCGTATTTGCAGAAGGCGCCACCCGTTTCAGGTTACGTGGAACGGTCGGCGCAATAATCTGCTGCTTCGGCCGTACAGACACACGCTCTTTTCCTCCATACGGAGTATCTTCCTTATCAGGCGCAAAGCCTCTGGCGTTCTCCCTGCGGAAAACGGCAGCTTCCTCCTCTACCCTGCGGAACATTCCCGCATCCTGAGGCAGGCGCAGGAACCGTACGTCTATATCCTTCAGAAAACGGCTGGGACTGCCAAACTCCATCTTGCCGTACCGGAAACGCGTCTTTGCATACGATAGGAAACAGTGTTCTTCGGCACGTGTGATGGCTACATAGAACAGCCGCCGTTCTTCCTCCAATGCCCGGGGAGAGTCACCCACCATGCTGCTGGGAAAAAGATTCTCCTCCATCCCCACTACAAACACATTCTTGAACTCCAATCCCTTGGCCGAATGTACAGTCATCAGGGTTATCTTCTCATCGTCCCCATCCTTATCCGAATCCTGGTCGGTAAGAAGGGAAACTTCCGAAAGGAAGTCACCCAACAACACGTTAGGGTTTCCTTCCTCCTGCCGTTGGGCGCAAAAATCACTCATACCGTTCACCAGCTCCTCTATATTCTCCTTACGGCTCAGATTCTCGGGAGAGCTGTCTTGACACACATCATTGATGATGCCCGATTGGCGAATAATGTCAGCACCAATCTCGTAGGCATTCTTCTCCGCAGCATCTGTGATAAAGGCAGATATAAGTTCGCGGAATGCCTGCAACTTTCCCACCGTACCTTTATTGAAGTTCAAGCCATACGCCAACGGCTCACAAAGCACGGTCCACAAACTTACATTGTGCCCGGTGGCGGCAGCAATGATTTTTCCCACTGTCGTATCTCCGATACCCCGTGCAGGATAATTGATAATACGTTTGAAAGCCTCTTCATCATTGGGATTCACTATCAGACGGAAGTAAGCAATAACATCTTTGATTTCCTTGCGTTGATAGAACGACAAGCCTCCGTAAATACGGTAAGGCATACTGCGTTTGCGCATGGCTTCCTCAAAAATACGGCTCTGCGCATTGGTACGGTAGAGTATCGCAAAATCAGAGTAGGCATAGCGCTTTTCACGCCGCAGTTCAGCTATCTTATTCACCACAATATCCCCTTCTTCCACATCACTGTATGCCTGGTACACACCAATGGCCTCTCCCTTCTCCTTTTCCGAGAACACTTCCTTGCGTATCTGCCACTGGTTCTTTTCTATCAGGCTGTTGGCCGCGCGGACAATGGTCTGGGTGGAACGGTAATTCTGCTCCAGCTTGAAGACCTTCGTATCGGGATATACTTTCGTAAAGTAGAGAATATTGTCAATATCAGCACCACGGAAGGAGTAGATACTCTGTGCATCATCCCCCACCACACAGACATGCTGATGGTTCTTGGCAAGTTGCAGCACAATGCTGTGCTGTGCAAAATTGGTATCCTGATACTCATCTACCAGAATGTAACGGAACTGGTCCTGATAACGCGCCAACACCTCGGGGTGGTCCCGGAACAGCAGGAATGTGTAGAACAGCAAATCGTCGAAGTCCATCGCATCTGCCTGCCGGCAACGCTCCCAATATCTCTGGTAGATGTCGCGAAGCGCCGGAACCTTGGCTGCACGGTCTCCTTCGTAAGCCTCCTTGTTGTTGGCATAGCCTGCCGGAGAAACCAGATGATTCTTGGCATTCGAGATACGCGCCTGCACCATCCCCGGCTTGTACACTTTCTCATCCAGCCCCATTTCCTTGATAATGGAACGTATCAAGCTTTTACTGTCTGCCGTATCGTAAATGGTAAACTGCGAAGTGAAGCCGATATACCCGGCCTCGACATGCAGAATGCGCAGGAACATGGAGTGAAAGGTTCCCATCCACAGATGGCGCGCCCTCTCCGGCCCCACCTGACGGGCTATACGCTCCTTCATTTCGCGCGCCGCCTTGTTGGTAAAGGTCAATGCCAGAATGTTCCAAGGCTGGTAGCCATTCTCCAGCAGATAAGCAATCTTGTAGGTCAGCACGCGCGTCTTTCCCGAACCGGCACCGGCTATCACCAGTGACGGACCGTCATTGTATAACACCGCGTTCCGTTGTCCTTCGTTCAGTTCCTCTATATAATCGGGCATATCCGTATAATCTTAAAATGATGATATTTTTTCTTCCTTTGTTTTTACGGAGGCAAAGATAAAAAAAGCTTCGGAGACGTACGAACATTTCTATAGGTTATAGTGTTTATATAGTAAAGTTCCAAAATTAAATAATTGAAACTTATGAATACAATATTAACGATTTTAATGATAACAGTTATGACTTACGAAATGCCAAAACTTCCCTACACCAACAATGCACTGGAACCTGTAATCAGTCAGCAAACCATAGATTACCACTACGGTAAACATCTGCAAACCTATGTGAACAACCTCAACAACCTCGTTCCGGGAACGGAATTTGAAGGCAAAGACCTGGTAACCATTGTTGCCACAGCACCGGACGGTGCCATCTTCAACAATGCAGGACAAGTGTTGAACCACACATTATACTTCTTACAGTTTGCTCCGAAGCCTGCCCACAGCGAGCCTACCGGCAAGCTGGCAGAAGCCATCAAACGCGACTTCGGCAGCTTTGAGAATTTCAAGAAGGAATTCAACGCGGCAGCTGTCGGCTTGTTCGGCTCCGGATGGGCTTGGTTGTCTGCCGACAAGAACGGCAAACTCCACATCACCAAAGAAGCCAACGGTAGCAATCCGGTACGCGCCGGTCTTGTTCCGCTACTCGGATTCGACGTGTGGGAACATGCCTACTATCTTGATTACCAGAACCGCCGTGCCGACCATGTGAACGAACTGTGGAGCATCATCGACTGGGATGTAGTAGGTAAAAGACTGAAATAAGCAACAAGGTCCCACTAAACATGTTAATGACGCATTCTTGAGCAACTAAGGTTCAAGAATGCGTTTTCTTGTTTAAAATAGCCATCTAACATATTTTAAAGAAATTCTTTGGCTTCTACCATAAGTATTCATTAACTTTGCTAAACTTAAAAGTTAAACAAAAGAAATGAAACTCATCGTAGTAACAGCACCCACATTTTTTGTGGAAGAAGACAAGATTATCACGGCACTATTCGAAGAGGGGCTGGATATTCTACATCTGAGGAAGCCGGAAACTCCCGCCATGTATTCAGAACGGCTTTTAACGCTGATACCCGCAAAATACCATAAGCGCATCATTACCCATGAGCACTTCTACCTGCAGGAAGAGTTCAGCCTGATGGGGATTCATCTAAACACCCGCAATCCCAAAGAGCCCCATGACTATTCGGGTCACATCAGTTGCACCTGCCATTCACTGGATGAAGTGCAGAACAAGAAGCATTTCTATGACTATCTGTTCCTAAGCCCGATATATAATTGCATCACAAAGTCCGGAGTCACGTCCGGCTTCACAGCCGAAGAGTTGCGGCAAGCAGGAAAAAGTAAGGTCATAGACAGTAGAGTCATGGCTTTGGGAGGCATTACTCCCAACAACATACTGGAGATTAAGGATTACGGATTCGGTGGTGCCGTTGTAATGGGTGACTTATGGAATAAATTCAATGCCTGCACCGACCGCGATTATCTGGAAGTAATCCGCCACTTCAAGAAGTTGAAGAAAATGGCTGATTGAGCCTTGCCTTGGACTGGCAAATCAAAATTTACCGTACTCTTTGTATTCAATACCGGCAGGCAACGTGAAATAGAAGGTGGAGCCTTCCCCTTTCTTAGACTCCACACCGATACCTCCCCCATAGTGCTCCACAATAGATTTGGTGATGGAAAGCCCCAACCCCGTACCTTTGATATTGTAGTTCATCTTCACAAACCGTTCAAAGATGGCATGTCTTCCCACTTCATCGATACCACAGCCTGTATCTGCCACATAAAAATAGAAGTTATGGTTGCTCAATCTCCTGCAACCGATTTTCACACTGCCCATCTCCGTAAACTTCAAGGCGTTCCTCACCAAGTTACCTATGACTTGGGCAAAACGCACGCGGTCTACCACCAAACGGCATTGAGGCAGCCGTTCTACAAACTCCACCTGAATGCCCGTGGGATGCGAGCGCATATTCTCCGTCGTACAGACTTCATCAATCAGCGCGTTTACATCCACTTCTCCATCGTTATATTCCAGAGTATTTGCCTCAATCTTCGAATAGTCCAGCAAGTCATTGACCAGTTGCAGCAGCGAGTCCTTGTTATCATTAATCTCCTTCAGAAAAGCCATACGGGTTTCTCTGTCCAAATTATCCATTTCGGCAAGCATAGTTGTAAAGCCTACAATGGCATTCAAAGGAGTACGAATTTCGTGAGTCATATTAGCGATGAAAGCATTCTTCAGCTGGTTGGATTCTTCGGCAACCTCATTGATGCGCTGCAACGTCTTCAACCTTTTGCTCTTGCTGATGGAAATGATTATCATGATGACCAAAAGCAGAATGACAATTATCCCAAAACTATATACCAATGCTTCATTATTCTGATAGAAGTCATTCGTCCAAACATCGTATGCTGCCGTAATTGTCAATATCATCGTTTTTTGCTTGCTTATTGGAAACTATAAAATTATGGGAAGCAAATATACTAAAGAAAATACAAATAAATTAATAGAAACTACAGTTTTTTCCAACAAAATAGGCCGCATGCCATTACCAAGTAAAGCATGCAGCCCATAAATGTCATTATTCAGTATTATTGAAATCAGCCTTCAATGGCAGCCTGCGCCGCAGCCAGACGTGCAATAGGCACACGGAACGGAGAACAGCTGACATAATTCAAGCCAACTTTGTGGCAGAACTTCACAGAAGAAGGCTCACCGCCATGTTCGCCGCAGATACCGCACTTCAAATCCGGACGGATAGCACGTCCCTTTTCAGTAGCCATGCGCACCAACTGTCCTACACCATTCTGGTCGAGTACCTGGAACGGGTCTACTTTCAGAATCTTCTTCTCCAGATAAATCGGGAGGAAGGAAGCGATATCGTCGCGTGAATAACCAAATGTCATCTGAGTCAAGTCGTTCGTACCGAATGAGAAGAACTCGGCAGAGGAAGCAATGCGGTCGGCAGTCAAGGCGGCACGCGGAATCTCAATCATTGTACCTACCTTGAAGTCGATGCTGTCACCCACTTCTTCAAACAACTGGGCAGCCTCAGCACGAATCACTTCTTCCTGCTGCTTGAACTCATACAAGATACCGGTCAGAGGCACCATGATTTCAGGATGGGTTTCAACACCTTCCTTCTTCAATTCCAAAGCAGCACCCAGGATGGCACGCGTCTGCATCTGTGTAATTTCAGGATATGTATTTCCCAAACGGCAACCACGATGACCCAACATCGGATTATGCTCACAAAGTGCCTCAACACGTTGCTGGATATACTGGAGGCTCACGCCCATCGTATCTGCCATTTCCTGCTGTCCCTTCAGGTCATGGGGAACAAACTCATGCAAAGGAGGATCAAGCAGACGCACCGTCACCGGACAGCCTTCCATTGCCTTGAAAATTCCCTTGAAGTCAGCTTGCTGGTAGGGAAGAATCTTAGCCAAAGCCTTGCGGCGCCCTTCTGCATTTTCTGCCAGAATCATCTCGCGCATGGCTTTAATCTTCTCGCCTTCAAAGAACATGTGTTCCGTACGGCAAAGACCGATACCCACAGCGCCAAAATTACGTGCTACTGCGGCATCATGAGGAGTATCCGCATTGGTACGAACCTGCAGCTTCGTATATTTGTCTGCCAAATCCATCAGTTCCGCAAAGTCACCGGACAGCTCAGCCGCTTTTGTCTCCACCTTGTCTTTATATACTTCACCGGTGCTTCCGTTCAAGGAGATATAGTCACCTTCTTTCAACAGTACACCATCCACTTCCACTGTACGCGCCTTGTAGTCTATATTCAAGGCACCGGCACCGGATACACAGCACTTACCCATACCACGAGCAACCACTGCCGCATGAGAAGTCATACCGCCGCGGGCAGTCAGGATACCTTCGGCAACTGCCATACCTGCCAAATCTTCCGGAGAAGTCTCGATACGTACCATCACCACACGCTTGCCGGCAGCATGCCATTCGGCAGCATCATCGGCAAAGAATACGATTTGTCCCGTAGCGGCACCCGGAGAAGCGGGAAGACCACGGGTCAATACCTTGGCTTGCTTCAGCGCTGTCTTGTCAAATACCGGGTGGAGCAATTCGTCCAACTTATTGGGCTCGCAACGCATCAATGCGGTTTTTTCGTCAATCATACCTTGATGCAGCAAATCTACGGCAATCTTCACCATAGCGGCACCGGTACGCTTACCATTACGGGTCTGGAGAAACCAGAGTTTACCCTCTTGTACGGTAAACTCCATATCCTGCATATCACGGTAGTGGTTTTCGAGCTTCGTCTGCAAAGCATCCAATTCTTTATAGATTTCCGGCATAGCCTCCTCCATGGAAGGATACTTGCTGGCACGTTCTTCTTCGCTTACACCGGCCAATTCAGCCCAACGTTGAGAACCGATTTTTGTAATCTGTTGCGGAGTACGGATACCGGCAACCACGTCTTCGCCTTGTGCATTAATCAAATACTCACCGTTGAAAAGGTCTTCACCGGTAGCAGCATCGCGGCTGAAGCAAACACCCGTAGCAGAGCTCTCGCCCATATTACCGAATACCATAGCCTGAACGCTTACGGCAGTACCCCATTCGTCAGGAATTCCCTCCATCTTACGATACAAGATGGCGCGTTCGTTCATCCAGGAGTTGAATACGGCACAAACGGCACCCCACAACTGCTCGTAGGCACAAGTCGGGAAGTCTTTTCCGGTTTGTTCTTTCACCGCAGCCTTGAACTTCTTCACGAGTTCCTTAAGGTCTTCCACCTCAAGCTCGTTATCCAGCTTCACGCCTTTAGCATGTTTCACCTCTTCTATAATAGCCTCGAACGGGTCTACATCTTCCTTGTTCACCGGCTTCATACCCAGCACCACGTCGCCATACATCTGCACGAAACGACGGTAAGAGTCCCATGCAAAGCGTGCATTGCCCGTCTTACGCGTCAGGCCTTCCACCACTTCGTCATTCAAGCCAAGATTCAGGATAGTGTCCATCATGCCCGGCATGGAAGCGCGTGCACCCGAACGAACGGAAACCAGCAACGGATTCTCCACATCACCGAATTTGGAACGCATCAGCGTCTCCACATGGGCAATGGCCTGTTCAACTTCGTTCTTCAACAGAGCAACGACTTTATCCTGCCCCATTTCATAATATTCCGTACAAACTTCTGTCGTTATTGTAAAGCCCGGAGGAACCGGAACCCCTATAAGGTTCATTTCTGCAAGGTTAGCACCTTTCCCACCCAAAAGGTTTCTCATATCGGCCTTTCCTTCTGCCTGGCCGTTACCAAAGGTATAAACTCTTTTTTTGTCCATAATATAAATTTAAAGTTTTTGATAGTGATTTCTCTTTTCTGTTCGCAAATCTAAGTATATTTCGCAGACTAGAAAACTTTTTCAGAAAAAACTTTATGCTAAAATGCAATTTCGACATTGCAATCTTTAATATTTCATTTCATAGAGAGAAATCCCGAAAAAATGTCTATTTTTGCCGAAGAATTTATTAGATTGGTGTAAAAGTGGCAAGAAAGAGAAAAGAACTTCCCCTACTGGAGAAGGTGACAATTACGGATGTGGCTGCCGAAGGAAAAGCCATCGCAAAAGTCAATGATTTGGTGATTTTCGTACCATATGTCGTCCCCGGCGATGTAGTTGACCTGCAAATTAAGAGAAAAAAGCATCATTATGCTGAAGCCGAGGCTGTGAAATTCCATGAATATTCGGCAGTACGGGCAGTTCCATTCTGCCAACATTATGGTGTATGCGGCGGTTGTAAATGGCAGGTTCTCCCCTATTCCGAGCAAATCAAGTATAAGCAAAAACAAGTAACGGACAACCTCACCCGCATCGGCAAAATCGAATTGCCGGAAATCTCTCCGATATTAGGTTCAGAAAAAACTCAGTTCTACCGGAATAAACTGGAGTACACTTTTTCCAACAAACGTTGGCTGACAACAGAAGAGGTTCAGCAGAATGTAGTATACGAACAGATGAATGCCGTAGGCTTCCATATTCCCAATGCTTTCGATAAAGTGCTTGCCATAGAAAAGTGCTGGTTGCAGGACGATATATCCAACCGCATCCGCAATGCGGTACGCGACTATGCCTACCAGCACAACTATTCCTTCATCAACCTGCGTACGCATGAAGGAATGCTACGCAATATGATTGTGCGTACCTCTACCACCGGCGAACTGATGGTAATCCTCATCTGCAAGATAGAGAAAGAGGAGGAAATGGCTCTGTTCAAGCAAATGCTGCAATACATAGCAGATACATTCCCCGAAATCACTTCCCTGCTATACATTATTAATAATAAGTGCAACGATACCATCACCGACCTCGAGGTACACACCTTCAAGGGAAAAGACCACATCTTCGAGGAAATGGAGGGACTGCGCTTCAAGGTAGGTCCCAAATCTTTCTATCAGACCAACTCCGAACAAGCCTACAACCTCTACAAAGTAGCGCGCAACTTTGCCGGACTGACCGGTAACGAGCTTGTTTATGACCTTTATACCGGCACGGGTACCATTGCCAATTTCGTATCCAAGCACGCACGCCAGGTAATCGGCATAGAATATGTGCCCGAAGCCATTGAAGACGCCAAGGTCAATGCCGAGATTAACGGAATTAAAAATACATTGTTCTTTGCCGGAGATATGAAAGACATGCTGACACAAGACTTCATCAACCAATACGGCCGTCCCGATGTCATCATCACCGACCCTCCCCGTGCCGGAATGCACCAGGATGTAGTGGATGTCATTCTGTTTGCCGAACCCAAACGCATCGTATACGTCAGCTGTAATCCGGCTACGCAGGCGCGCGACCTGCAACTGCTCGATGCGAAATATAAAGTGAAGGCCGTTCAACCGGTAGACATGTTCCCGCACACCCACCATGTGGAAAACGTAGTATTATTGGAATTAAAAGATTGAAAGTCCAAGTAGTTTTCAATCGTAAATTGTAAATTGTCTAATCGTAAATTAAAACCAGTCGTGGCAAAAGAAAAAATTACAGCAAGAGCCCGCACACAATATACGGACTACATGGTGAAGGAACCGATGGAGCTCATGGAGTTTCTGGCAGCTAAAATGCCGGACGCCAGCCGCACCAAGCTGAAATCATTGCTGAGCAAACGCATTATATATGTGGACAGCGTTATCACTACACAATACAATTTTCCCCTGAAACCGGGTATGAAAGTACAAATCAGCCGTGAGAAGGGACGTAAAGAGTTCAACCATAAACTGATGAAGATTGTATACGAGGATGCCTATATCATCGTGATAGAGAAGATGCAGGGTTTGCTGTCCGTCAACACTGACCGGCAAAAGGAACGTACCGCCTATACCATCTTGAATGAATACGTGCAACGCTCGGGCAAGCAGCACCGTGTACACATCGTGCACCGCCTGGACCGTGACACCTCCGGCTTGATGATGTTTGCCAAAGACGAGAAGACCCAACGTACACTACGCGATAACTGGCATGACATTGTAACAGACCGGCGATACGTAGCCGTGGTGGTCGGCGAGATGGAAAAAGATGCAGGAACCGTGGTTTCTTGGTTGACAGACCGCAAGCTGTATGTATATTCAAGTCCGACAGATGACGGGGGACAAGAATCCATTACGCATTACCGTACCATCAAACGAGCCAATGGATACTCTCTCGTTGAACTGAACCTGGAAACGGGACGAAAAAACCAGATACGTGTACACATGCAGGATTTGGGGCATCCCATTATCGGCGACGGACGCTATGGACTGGAAGACGTAAATCCTATCGGACGCTTGGCCCTGCATGCTTTCAAACTCTGTTTCTATCATCCCGTCACGGGAGAGCTGATGCGGTTTGAAACACCTTATCCGGGAGAGTTCAAGAAATTGGTTTTGAAGAATAAGTAAAAAGCTGACATACAATAAAAAAACGGAGCAATTGATTTGCTCCGTTTTTTATTGATAAGCATGTCGTCATTGCCGACGCATACGAAAAGGCTGTCCGTGAATATTATCTTGATATTCCCTCCAGCTATTATACCAAGTACCACTGAAAGAATAAGAATCAGCCATGGCTCCTTCAATGTAAGCCATGCTGCCATCATCATAGAATTCCAATTCCATCAGATTGTAAGCCCCACTAACCCAATTCCATCTGAAAAGCAAATAATTCGGGTCGCCATATGAACCAATAGTACCTTGGTTACGCGCGTTAAAGGTCATAATCGTCCCCCTACCCCAAGTATATGCCCCAAAATCTATTTCTTCAGATGTATACCATTCACCGGGCAGATTATATTCCGTTTCTTCCTCACTATCACATGATGTCAATCCTAATACAAGGACAAACAACAATAACAATTTTGTGTATTTCAACATATTATTCATAAGCCATACTTTATTTATAATTAGCATCTACCATCATTACAACTACTCCATCCAGCTTGCCGGATAAATAATGCTCGCGCACCCATACATTATCAAAGTACTTGATTTCACCCGCACCGTAATTCAGCGTCAACCCCTCCATAGACTTGTCCATCCATTTCCAAGTAAAAGTACGTGAAGTCGTTTCATAGGGACGGGACTCGCCTCCGCGATAATACTCCCAGATTTCCTGTCCGGAATTATCAGCTTTGGCAAACTTCAGTTGATGACTGCATAACACTTCAACTCCATCTTTGTTTTCCGTCTGATATTCTTCTACCCACGTCTTTCCACACAATTTGTCGTCGCTATTCTGCATGGTATAATATACATCATCCCCACAAGACGCCAACCCAATCGTAAATACACACAACAGCAATATCTTCACATAATTCAAAGTCTTCATAAGTTATCGAGTTTAGTTAATACTTGCGGACAAACATACACAAAAAAAATGAAACACTTAATACTTCGCCTGAAATTTCTTGTAGAAGACAAGGAATAAAATAAATCCCATCAGTGCAAACGGTACGCCTGCCAATGCAGGATAACGGTAGCCTCCACTCAAGGCAAGGCCTCCGATATAAGCTCCGATAGCATTCCCAAAATTGAAAGCCATCTGCACACAAGCGCCTCCTAACATTTCTCCTCCAGGAGCCACACGAATCATCAACACCTGCTCCGGACTGGAGACGGCAAACAAACCTGCCGTACAGAGTGTCATCAATATTGCCGAACACCACGGATGGGGCGAGAGTAAAAATATCAATAATAAAATAACACATATCATCCCTTGCACCACCGTACCGACTTTCCCCGGAGTGTACCGGTCGGACATGCGCCCACTGACCAGATTGCCGACAACCATTCCGAATCCTGCCAGTACCATCAGTGCCGTAATGCTGTCCGCACTAAAACCGGAAACCTCGGTCAGCAACGGGGTGATGTAGCTATACCAGCAGAATACGCCACCGTTGCCCAAAGCCGTAGCTCCCAATATGAGCCACGGCGCCGGCTTCTTCAAAAAACGGAACTGTCCTTTAAATCCCGTGTCTTTCAGTCCTTCGACCTGCGGTACCCAACGCCAAATGTAGTACAGTGTTATCAATCCCCAGGCACCTACCAGCAGAAACGTGGCACGCCAAGACAGCGTATGGCTCAACGAAGTACCCAACGGCACCCCAAACAGATTGGCCACAGTCATTCCCGCTATCATAATTGAAACCGCCTCCGAGCTTTTCCCCTTATCAGCCAATTTTCCCGCAACAATGGAAGCCACCCCAAAATAAGCGCCATGAGGAAGTCCGGAAACAAAACGTCCCAACAGCAAGACCCAATAATTGGGTGCCATAGACGCACAAATATTACCCACAATCATTAATGTCATCAAGACCAGCAGAATCTGCTTCAACGGACGTTTGCGGGCCAGGAGCAGCATGGGTGCACCAAAACAGACACCCAACGCATACGCAGAAATGAAATGACCGGCCACGGGAATGCTGATTCCCAAATCAGTAGCCACATAGGGCAAAATACCCATCATCGTAAATTCGGCAATCCCCAGCCCCAATGTACCGAATGCCAATGCAATAAGACTCTTCTTCATACCTTAAAAAAACAACCTATATTTTTTACCGGGCGCAAAGATAATGACATTGCATTCTCCAAATAAAAAGGATACCGAATTATTTTCAGTATCCTTCTTCATTTTTTATCTTATATCAATTGTATACCCACCATTAAAGACTTCTCCCGGTATCAAGTGCTGCATCCAGTCCTTATTCTTATATTCACCTTTATAATGGGCACTGTCACAACGCCCGTACCACGGCTCGATGCAGACAAACGGAGCATTCTTGGCCGGAGGCGACCACAGCCCCACCACCGGAGTGTCGAAATACAGACTGAGATAGGGTTTCTTTTCCTTATTATATAATGTAACTTCTTTCACTTGACTGTTTTCCAGAATCAAGGCATCTTTATCAAAGGAGTGTATGTCCAAAGGCAGCAGGCCATCTGTCAACTCAAGCAAATATTCCTTATCCGGAGCGGCACATCCTTTCTCGGAGATAAGGATATAGTGCAAACCTTCCGTCTTATCAAAGCCGAAATATCCACGGTCCATTGTCTCCGCATCATAGTCCGGATAATAGAAAGCCGGATGAGCTCCTATCTGGAAGTGCATTTCGCGTGTTCCGGTATTGATGACTTTCCAAAGCACTTCAACCTTCTTTCCTTCTATCCGATAGCCTATCTCAAGACAAAACGGGAAAGGATATTTCTTGCGTGTTTCCTCACTGTCAACCAGTCGATAGCGTACCTCATCTTCCTGTTCAAATATCAATTCAAAATCCATATCGCGGGCAAAACCGTGTTGCGTCAATGCGTAGGAAACGCCTTCGTGGCGGTATTCATTCTCCCAAACGCTGCCTACAATGGGAAAAAGCACCGGAGAATGCCGTTTCCAGAAAGCAGGGTCTGCCTGCCAAAGATATTCTTTTCCATCATGCAAGATACTGCATAACTCGGCCCCATGTGGGGAGACTTTAATTGTCAGTTCTGAATTAGAAAGTGTTTTCATATCATATATCATTTTGTTATTTTCTCATATAGTGTGGCATCTCTCCGGGTATTTCCATCGAAATCTCCACCAGGCCACCGACCACTCCGTCCTGCTTCCATGCCGTCTGATAAATCATTTTCTTGACACCGTTCTTCTCAATGGTGTAGGCATTCACTCCCCCCGTCTCCAGCAGTTCGCGTATCTTGGCTTGCGATTGCGGGTTGTGGCAATCAAAGAGATTCTTGCCTATCAGGTCACCGTGTTTGGCAAACGTACGGCATGCTTTCTCGTTCATATATAGGATGATTCCCTTTGTGTCGCATACAGTTACGGCACAGTTCATTTCATTGGCCCATTCGTACATAATTCTTTATTTTTAATTGGCTATTTTCTATGCACTTGAAATGCATTTACAGAAAACTCTTCAAAGTCAAATGTCCTTTTCTCTATCGAATTATTATTGCATTAATCCTCCTTCTATGAAGAAAACGACTTCATTCAATCGTTCTTTATTCGATTCTTCATCTTTGAAAATAGCTGGAGTAAAGATTATCCTATCTTGAATCAGATTATCTACCAAATCCCACATGACTTCATGGTACAGCATCACCATTGCCACTTTTTCATTGTCAATACCATATTGGCTTGCTAAGGAGCCACAATTATTCTTTAGTTCCGCACTGATAGAGTTTACCAATTTTTCAGTTATTTGATGAAAGCGGTCTTGCCGTTTCTTTATAATAGGAAATAATACATCTCCATTATCATCTACCAGCCCATAAGGTTTTAACTGAGAAACGAGTTTGGCATCTGTTACTTTTCCAAATTGTGCTATTTCATCAGCACAATGGTCCATAATGTCGTTGTCAGGAGCAATGCCGCTATTGATGTAAGTCAAAATCAAATTCTGTTCTCCGAAACCATTCGTACCGCATGCAAAGCCATTTCTTGATTCGTATAATACCCAGTAACAGCCACTCCAGCTTGTATAATTGTCAACATCCTCAAACATGACTAACTTTGTCCACATTTTTCCATCCAGAAGGTATGAAAAAACAAGTGAGAGTACATTGTTCTTGAATCCCATTTCACTGATAGTTTGTGCCAATGATATAAAGTCTGCCTTTGTTTTGACATACATGGATTCAGCAATCTCCTTACTTAAGCTTCTTAGAGAATTGGTCTGTTCTTTGTCGAGAATGGGTATAGTAGCTTCCCATTTTCCTTTTGTTTTACTGACAAGTCCACCTACTTCCAATAACAATAATTGGCTATCAGAGCATTTAATACCCATTTCACGAAGTTCGGCTTGAGTACGTGGAGTCCGTAAATTGTATAGTATTTCCCAATTATTATCTGGCTTTACATAGTCTTCGGGCTGATGTCCGTTCACTGCAACAAACTGGGTTGCTTCCCATTCGCTATAAGGTCTTATCGATATTTGTGCTTTAATCATTGTGGTAACGGACAATAAGGTAAACAACAATAATAAGTCCGGATAATGTTTCATATATCGCTTAATTTTAGTTTTGTTCATCATTCATGCACTTCTCTTATGTAACAAAGATAACGTTTTTTTCAATTCCTCTCTCAAACCTATAACAAAAAACTTCCCGACTACCAATAAAAAACTTCCTAACTACTAATAGTAAAGTTTGCAAGTATAGAGATAAAGAATTACCTTCGCCCTTGGTTTGTCTATCCCAAGCCTTGGGATAGAAATCCCCAACCTTGGCATACACATCCGCAACCTTGGGACAAACTTTGTAAGCCCCAATAAACAAACGAACCTCATAACAACGCTACCATCATGGCAGAATACAACATGCAGGAACTGAACCTGCCGGGAGAAGACGGCAAACGCATCCTCTACCCACGAATGAAACTATACGGGCAGGTGGACTTGGAAACCATCACCGAAAAGATAGCATACGCCTCATCCTTCACACGAGGAGACATCATCGGACTGGTGCAAGCCATCACCGACGAAATAGCCTACCAAATGGGGCAAGGTTACTCCGTGAAGATTGACAACTTAGGAGTATTCACCCCTGCCCTCGGTCTGCGGCAAGACCGTGAACGGGAGACGGGCGAAGAAGGAGACACCAAGCGAAACGCCGTCAGCATCTGCCTGAAGGACATACATTTCAAGGTGGACAAAGAACTACTGTACCGTACCGCTCGCCATTGCCACCTGAAACGTTCCACCGACAAATTCCAACGCTCCTCACAAGTGTTTTCTCCGCAGGAACGGCTGGAACGGGCAAAAAAATACCTGGAAAAGAACAGCTTCATGACCCAAGCCGACTATTGCCAACTGACCGGCTTATTGAAGTCCGCCGCCTCCCGCGAGTTGCGCGAATGGATAGCCAATCCCGAATCGGGCATCGACTACAAAGGACGAGGAACACACAAGATTTATATTCTAAGGAAACCATAACCCACATCCATTGAAGTAACAAAAACAATGAAAATACTACATACCAGCGACTGGCACCTGGGACACACCCTCTACAACTACGACCGCACCGCCGAGCAGCAATCCTTCCTACGGCAACTCACCCGCATAGTAACCGAAGAGCAGCCCGACGCCATGGTGGTAAGCGGAGATATCTACCACTACTCCTCTCCCGCTGCCGCCACGCAGAAGATGTACACCGACGCCATGCTGAACATCCATCAAGCCTGCCCCGGAATGGCCATCGTAGTCACCGCCGGAAACCACGACAGCAGCTCGAAACTGGAGATAGACAGCAGCCTCTGGCAGCACTTCGGCCTGAATGTCGTGGGAAACATCGAACGTACAGCCGAGGAAGTGAATCTGAACAAGCATATCATCGAGATAAACAATGAAAAAAAGACAATAGGCTACGTCATTGCCGTGCCCCACGTCTATCCGCAAAACTTCCCCCTGCTGGACACTGAAACACCGCGCGACCAACGGCAGGCACGCTTCTTCCAGGCACTGCTGGACGAAGTGAAGAAACGGAATACGGCACAGCTTCCCGTCGTCCTCATGGCCCATCTCTCCATTGAAGGCAGCGACCGTAGCGGGCACGATGAGAGTATCGGCGGAATAGAGTATGTTCCCCTCAGCGCTATGGGAGAAGGATACGACTACCTGGCACTCGGACACATCCATTGCCCTCAGGACATCAAAGGCAGTCATCACCACGCACGCTATTGCGGCACTCCCCTCCCCGTCAGCTTCGACGAAACCTATCCGCACTCCATCTCCATCATCGAGTTGGAGAAAGGGGCAGAACCACAAATCAGTACAAGGGAAATTGAAAATCCGATTCCGCTCGTCACACTTCCCCATGACCCGACACCTTTCGAAGACGCCTTGAAATTACTGGAAGAATATCCGGAAGAGAAACCTGCATACCTCCGTCTGAATGTGCTGACAAAAGGCTACCTGCCCCCCGACTGCAACGAAAAAGCCTCGAACGCCGCCAAAGGCAAGGCATGCAAATATTGCTACATCAAGACTACCCGAGAGCGGCAGGCCGACACTGACGAGAGCAAGCCTATCTCCATCCAAGAGATGCAGGAAATGTCTCCCCTGGAAATAGCCAGACTCTACTACCGCGAAACCGAAGGAGAAGAGATGGACCCAGAACTTTGCCAGCTGATGGAGACTGTCATGCAAAAAGTGAAAAGCAAGAACAACTCCTAATCATTTGTCCGGAACATGAAACTCCAGAAACTGACCATAAAGAACCTTGCCTCCATAGAAGATGCCGTCATCGACTTTGAGAACGGACCGCTAAGCGAGGAATCCCTTTTCCTTATCTGCGGCGAGACGGGTGCAGGGAAGACAACCATTCTCGACGCCATCTGCCTGGCACTCTACAACGAAACGCCCCGCATGGACCATGCCGAGAACGAAAAATACAAAGACCTGAGCCAGACTTTCTCTGCCAAAAAGGAAGATGTTGCCATCAACGACAGCCGGCAACTGATGCGCCGTAACACCAGTGAAGCATGGACGGAGCTGGAGTTTACCGGCTCGAACGAAACGCCCTACACCGCCCGATGGTACGTGGCACGGGCACACCGCAAGATTTCAGGAGCCGTGCAAGATGTGCGCTGGACACTGGAAAACAAGAAAAGCGGCGCACAGCTCAACAAAAAGAATGAGATAAAGGCAGAAATACAAGCTGCAGTGGGGTTGACCTTCGAACAATTCTGCCGCACCACCATGCTGGCGCAAGGCGACTTCACCAAGTTCCTGCAAAGCAAGGAAAGCGAAAAATCGGATATTCTGGAAAAGCTGACCGGTACAAGTATCTACTCCGAAATAGGTGCCGAAATATATGCCGCCACCAAGGAAAGACGGACGGAATACGAAAACCAGAACCGGAAGCTGGAAGGCATCCACATCCTGGCAGAAGAAGAAGTCACTGCAATCAAGGAAGCCATAGCCACGCAAAATGCCGGAGTCAAGGAAGCCAATGAGCAGAAAACTACCGCCCTCGCAAAACGGGACTGGCTGAAGAAATACTCCGAACTCCTCCTCACCCGTGAACAGCAAAAGAAGATGTGGGAAGGGAAGCAAGCGCAACTGCAATCGGACGAATTCAAACAGAAAGAACTGCTGATTAAGGAATGGAACGCCACCGCCGATGCCCGCAACTGGCTCTCTACCTTGAAACAACAGCAACAGCAACAACAACAGAACCATGCACAAGCCGGGATACTGAGAGCATCCTTTGCCCGGCTGGACGGAGGAAGCAAGTGGCTATGCGGTTTCCTGAAAGAGCAAGAAGACAAGCTGCATCGTGCCGAGAAGTATTTGCAAGAGCATTCGCCCTTACTGCCCATGTTCGAGCAAAGCCAATCCATCATTACCGGCCTAAAATCCGCACTCGATGCCCAAACACGCATCGGCACCTACAACGCGCACCTTGAAAGACTTGCCGCGCAACAACCCGTAAAAGTCAAGGAGCGTACCGACAAGGAAGCTGCCCTCACCCGGAAAGAACAAGAGAACCATGCATTGCAAAACGAAATAAACCTCCGGAACAAGCAGCTTGAAACCATGGACCGCCCTGCCCTGCAAGACAAGAAAAACAAACTCGATGCCGGACGGGAGAACCTGCTACAAGCCTTGAGCGCCTTGTCTTTACTGGCTGAAACGGAAAGGACACTGAACGAGGCGAAGGAAAACGAAAAGGCTTTGAACGCCAAAGTGGAGGCGTGCCAAAAGCAATACGTCCTCCTGCAAACGGCATTCGACAGCAGGAAAACAAGTTATGATGACATCCGCACCCTCTACGACAAGCAAAAGGAAGCCGTAGAAGAGTGGGCAAAGGAAACACGCTCCCGGCTTGTCGTCGGGGATACTTGCCCCGTGTGCGGACAAGAAATAAAATCGCTTTGCAAAGATGAAGATTTCCAGTCTGTCCTTGCTCCCATACGCACCTCCCTGAAAACAAAAGAGAAAGAATACAAGGAAACCGAGCAGGCATTGAACAACAACCGGACAGAATCCAATACCTACGGAACGCTGGCAGAGAATGCCCGTCAGTCCACAGCAAGAGCGCTCCGGAGCTACAACCTTGCCCACACTGACGCACAGGCCAAATGCGCCCAATGCAACGGCGTCGGCCTCTCCACAACCACCGGCGAAACCCTGAAGAAGCTACTGGAAGAGAACAAGCTGGAAGCAGACAAACTGAACGAAAAGCTCACGGAAGTTCAAAAGCTCAGCGCACAAATCATAGCTCTGCAACGGCAAAAGGACGAATGCCAAAAACATGTGGACGCTGCACGCCAAGCCTTCAACTCTGCCGACAGAGTGCTGAATGAGCTGAAAAACAGCATCGTCAATTACGAGTCGCTCACCGCCAACGAAAAGGAGAACATACGTGCCACCATGGACCGCGTCACTCCCCACATCCTCTGGGAAGGATGGAACACGGAATGGAAGAACTCCCCCCTCTCCTTTATTGACCGCCTGACGCAAGCTACGCGCAACTACCGTCTGGCGCAGGAAAAACAAAGAGAACTGAAATCCGCCATTGCCCTTATCCACAAAGAGCTGGAAGGGATAAACATCAACAAGGAAAGCATCGATGCCGCATTCCCCGACTGGCGCAACGCACCTGCAGCAACACAGGAAATGGAAATCAAGGACCTGGGGATTGCCTGGAATAATCTGAATACACAAGCAAGCGGACTGAAACAAAGCATATCCTCCACCGCAGACCAAATGGCGAGGCTGCAAAAGGATTTAACCGGGTTCTATGCCGCCAACCCCACTCTCGACGAGGAGCGTATCACCGTCCTATCCGCTTGGTCCGGCTCCCGGATAGAAGCATTGCGTGCCTCACTGCAGACACTTAAAGAGGAAGAAGTAGCTGCATCGACCTCCTTTCATCTGGCCACCGGACAAGTGGAAGAGCACATCAACCGGAAGCCCGAAATAGAAGAAAACGAAAACCTCGAAACCCTGGATGCACTCATCGCGAATCTCGAAGAAAAGATAACCGCCGGCAACCAATCCATCGGCCAGCAGAAGTTACGCCTGGAAGAAAACACCCGCAACATCGACCGGATAAAGGAAGAAAAGGAACGTGCCGACCGGCTGCGCGAAGAGTATCTGAAGTGGGACCGCCTCTGCCGCCACTTCGGTGACGAACGGGGAAAGAACTTCCGCAACATAGCCCAGAGCTTCGTCTTGAAAGAACTGCTGGCAGGCGCCAATTTCTATCTGCAACGCTTGACCGACCGCTACGAACTGGAGTGCCAGGCCGGTTCGCTCACCATCCTGCTGCGCGACTTCCATCAAGGAGGCTCGGCACGTCCGGCATGCACCTTGTCGGGCGGCGAAAGCTTCCTGGTATCTCTGTCACTTGCCCTCGGACTTTCTTCCCTCAGCCGCCAGAGCCTCTCGGTAGACACACTGTTCATCGACGAAGGTTTCGGCACACTGAGCAGCGACTATCTGAACACCGTTATGGACACATTGGAAAAACTGCACCAGATGGGTGGCAAGAAGGTAGGCATCATCAGTCACGTGGAAGGACTGAAAGAGCGCATAAAGACCCAGATACAAGTACGGAGGATAGACAGTTCAAGAAGCGAAATAGAAGTGGTGAATACCCTCTAAGCTGGTATCGGGATAAAGAAAACGAATGTTTTTTCGGCTCTTGATAGTACAAGCACCTGCATTATTGTGTATTTTTGCAGTCTCATAAAAAAGAAAAGACAATGAAAAAGTTCATGAAAGGAGTCCGGTTTACTCCTAAAAACTATTCCGACGAAGTAGAAGCCAAAATTCAACATTATAAGAAAGAAGGATATAAACTGCCGATGCGAAGCGCACTCCGCACCGAGGAGCAGTTGGCCGGTATCCGCGCAAGCGCCAAAATCAACACGGCCCTGCTGGATTATCTCTCCGAGAACATTCGCGAAGGCATGTCCACAGCTGAAATTGACCATATGGTGTATTGCTTCACCACAGACCACGACGCCATCCCCGCCCCCTTCATGTACGAAGGCTTCCCCAAAAGTGTGTGCACCAGCATCAACGATGTAGTGTGCCACGGCATTCCCAGCACCAGGGAATTCCTGAAAAGCGGTGACATTGTAAATGTCGATGTATCCACCATTTACAAAGGTTACTTTGCCGACGCATCACGCATGTTCATGATTGGCGAAGTCAGCCCCGACATGCAGAGACTGGTACAGGTCACCAAAGAATGCCGTGACATAGGCATACAGACCGCACAGCCCTGGGCACGCCTCGGTGACGTAGGCGCCGCCATCCAGGAGCATGCGGAAAAGAACGGATACAGCGTGGTACGCGACCTCTGCGGACATGGCTGCGGCGTCAAGTTCCACGAAGAACCGGATGTGGAACACTTCGGCAAACGCGGTACGGGCATGCTGATAGTGCCGGGCATGACGTTCACCATCGAACCGATGATTAACATGGGAAGCTACGAAGTCTTTATCGACGAAGCCGACGGATGGACCGTCTGCACAGACGACGGACTGCCTTCTGCCCAATGGGAAAGCCAAATCCTGATTACTGAAGACGGAAACGAAATATTGACACAATAAGGCGGAAACTTCAAAACACTTATGGAGATAGTATTACTGATTATAGGGATAATCATCGGAACCGTAGTCGGCTATCTGGCGGCAGACCGCAAGTCTGCCGCACTGAGGGCGGAAATCAGCGGGACAAAGAAGGAAATAGAATTATTGAAGCTGCAGAAGGAAGAAGCCGAAGCGTTGCACAAGCGCATGAACACCGAGTTCGAGAATCTCTCCAACCGTATCTTCCAGAGCAAAGCCGAAGACTTTACCAGGCTGAATACCGAACACCTGGGCAATCTGCTCCGTCCGCTGGGCGATAACCTGAAGGACTTCCGCCAAAAGGTGGAACAAGTATACAGCACCGAAGCCAAAGAACGCTTCTCGCTGGGTGAACGCATCAAGGAACTGGTGGAACTGAACAACCGCCTCAGCGAAGATGCCAACAACCTGACTCGTGCCTTGAAAGGAGACTCCAAGATGCAAGGCAACTGGGGCGAAATGATTCTGGAACGTCTGTTACAAGCCTCCGGACTGATTGAAGGCGAACACTACTTCCGCCAGGAGTTTCTAAAAGACGAACGGGGCGAAGCCATCATCAACGAGGAAAGCGGGCAGAAGATGCAGCCCGACATCATCGTGAAATACCCCGACGAACGGGAAATGATTATCGACTCCAAAGTGTCGCTGACTGCCTATGCCGCCTACACCTCTGCCGAAAGCAAGGAGGAGCAGGCACACTTCCTGAAAGCACACCTGCAATCTGTCCGCTCCCACATCGACGAGCTCAGCCATAAAGACTACTCGCATTATGACGCTCAATCACCGGATTTCGTTATGATGTTCATCCCCACCGAAGGTGCCTACCTCCTCGCCATCCAAAGCGATGCCCACCTCTGGGAATATGCCTACAACAAAAAGGTGGTACTAATGAGCCCCACCAACCTGATTAGCGCCCTGCGCCTCTCGCTCGACCTTTGGAAGAAGGAGAACCAGGTAAAGAATGTGCAGGCCATCATCAAGCGCGGCACCATCTTATATGAAAAGATTGCAGGCTTTACCGACACCTTCCTCGGTATCGGCGACCGGCTGGCCAGCCTGCAAAGGGATTACGACAAAGCCTTCAACCAGCTCTCGGACGGTAACGGCAGTGTAGTACGCCAGGCCGAAATGCTGAAAGGCATGAGCCTCACTCCCAAGAAACGCATTTCTCCAAGATTGCTGCCCAAAGATACCATTCAAGAAGAAACAGAAGAGGAAAACGATAACATTCAATAAAACATCCAACATGAAAACTCTGAAAGACCGCATTCTCCTTCACCAAGAACCATTCATACGAGGTCTGTGTCAACAGGAATTACCACCGGAGAAGTAACAGCCATTCTGGCAAATGCACCGATTCATATCAAGGAATAAAGAAAAAGCGACGAAGAATCCACTCCACTTTCTTTCAATAGAGAGGAAATGCCCCGAACAAAAAACTCCGGCAAAGCCCTGAAGGCCAAGCCGGAGTTTTTTTATCTCAAGACGGACAAGGAAGATTATCCGCCGAAGTTATCGAACATCAGGTTCTGAGCCGGAACACCGAGGTCGTCGAGCATCTTCTCAACAGCCTTCGACATCGGGCCGGGACCACACATGTAGTATTCGATGTCTTCGGGAGCTTCGTGGTCTTTCAAGTAAGTCTCGTAAATTACGTTGTGTACGAAGCCCGGAGTATACTTCACGCCCGCTGCATCGGCTGCCGGATCGGGACGGTCCAGTGCAAGATGGAACTTGAAGTTGGGGAAATCCTTTTCAATCTGCAGGAAGTCTTCCAGATAGAACACTTCATTCAATGCACGTGCACCGTAGAAGTAATTCATCACGCGGTCTGTAGTGTGCAGTGTCTTCGTCATGTGCATAATCTGTGCACGCAACGGAGCCATACCGGCACCACCACCGACCCACATCATCTCCTTCTTGGAGTCGAATATCGGATGGAAGTCTCCGTAAGGGCCACTCATGGTTACCTTATCACCCGGTTTCAGGGTAAAGATATAAGAAGAAGCGATACCCGGCATTACATCCATGAAGCCCGGGCCCTGGTCTTTCGGCTTGAACGGAGGCGTGGCGATACGTACCGTCAGCATAATGCGGTCGCCTTCGGCAGGATAGTTGGCCATAGAATAGGCACGGATGGTTTCTTCGTCATTGCGGCACTTCAAGCCCAGCAGACCGAATTTCTCCCATGCAGGCAGATACTCATCACCGATAAGGCTCTTGTCGATGTCCTTATCATAATCCATCGAATATTTAGGAATCTTAATCTGCGCATAAGAACCCGGAACGAAATCCATGTGCTCGCCTTTGGGCAATGCAACGATGAACTCTTTGATGAACGTAGCCACATTCTTGTTGGAGATAACCTCGCACTCCCACTCTTTTACGCCCAGTACGCTTTCGGGAACCTTGATGGCCATATCGCCTTTCACTTTCACCTGGCAACCCAGACGCCAGTGATCTTGTATTTGCTTACGGCTGAAGTGCGGAGTCTCAGAAGGCAAGATTTCACCCCCACCTTCCATTACCTGGCATTTGCACTGTCCGCAGGAACCTTTACCACCGCAAGCGGAGGAAAGGAACACACCGTTTACAGACAGCGTATTCAGCAATGTAGAACCGGAAGCTACGTCCAGTTCCTTGTCGCCATTGATAGTCAGTTTTACATTACCCGAAGGCACCAAGAAATTCTTGGCAACCAGCAGGATAACAACAAGCAGGATGACAACCACGAGGAATACTCCAATGCTTGCTAATATCATATTCATATCCATTGTTTTATTCCTTTCTTTTAGATGTTCAAACCAGAGAAACACATAAATGCCATTGCCATCAGACCTACAGTGATAAACGTGATGCCCAGTCCTTTCAGTGGAGCCGGAACGTCAGAATAGGCCATTTTCTCACGGATGGCAGCCAAGCCTACGATAGCCAGCAACCAACCGATACCGGAGCCCAACGCATAAGAGACAGCATCAGCAATGCCACCGATGAATTTCGGGTCGCTCTCACCCAGCGTGATGCGCTGCTGCATGAAAAGGGAAGCACCCATGATGGCACAGTTTACAGCAATCAGCGGCAGGAAGATACCCAGTGAAGCATACAGCGAAGGGCTGAAACGCTCTACAATCATTTCCACCAACTGAACGATAGCTGCGATTACAGCAATAAAAAGAATAAAGCTCAGGAAGCTGAGGTCAACGCCTTCAATGATTGCGTTGGCAGCCAGCACCTTGGTCTGCAATAAATAGTTGACCGGAAGCGTAACCACCAACACGAAAGTTACGGCGATACCCAGTCCTACGGCAGTCTTCACATTCTTCGATACGGCAAGGTAAGAACACATACCGAGGAAGAACGCGAATATCATGTTGTCCACAAAAATAGAGCGGACGAATAAACTTATTAAATGTTCCATATCTCTTCGATAAATTAAGAATTAAAGAATTAAAGAATTAAAGCAATGAGAACTTGTACTGCAGCAGAGCAGCCCATTTTTCATTCTTTCATTTTTCATTCTTCATTTATTTATTACTGCTTTTCCTGCAATTCTTTGTGACGTGCACGCTGATACCAGATGATGCAAGCGCAGAGAATCAACGCCATTGGCGGCATCAGCATCAAGCCGTTGTTCACATAGCCCAACTTCTGCAGAGGTTCATAGTTCAAGATGTTGAAACCGAGCAGCGTTCCCGAACCCAGAAGCTCGCGGAAGAAGGCTACGATTACCAGAATCTTGGCATATCCCAAACCATTACCCACACCGTCAAGGAAAGATTCCCAGGGACCGTTCTGCATGGCAAATGCTTCCAAGCGTCCCATCAGGATACAGTTGGTAATAATCAGACCTACATATACAGAAAGCTGCACACTTACATCGTAAGCAAAAGCTTTCAGAATCTCACTTACAATAGTTACCAACGCGGCAACAACCACCAGCTGAACGATGATACGGATACGGTTGGGTATCGTCTTGCGCAGCAGTGAAATCACTACATTGGAGAATGCTGTAATCACCGTCACTGAAAGACCCATCACAATGGCAGGCTCCAGTTTGGCAGTAACAGCCAAAGCAGAACAGATACCCAATACCTGCACGGTAACGGGGTTGTTCAGTCCCAGCGGAGTAGAGAATACTTCTTTATTCTTCTTTGAAAACAATTGTCCCATATTCTTATTCCTCCTCATTATTATTAGTTAAAAAGTTCTTGTAGCTGCTCAGACAAGCCTTCAACATGGCATCCACACCTACAGAAGTGATGGTACCACCGGAAATGCCGTCCACCTGATAGTCAGGTTTCTCTACCTTGCCGTTCTTTACAACACCGAGAGCCACCTCGCCGTTCTCCAACGTTTTCTTTCCGGGGAACTCTCCCTGGAAATGCGTGCTGGCGATTTCGGCACCCAGACCCGGAGTCTCACTGGCATGAGAGAAGTAAACACCATAAACGGTATCCTTGTCGCTGTTCAGCGCAACATATCCCCAGATAGCGCCCCAAAGACCGGCACCGTAAACGGGAAATACATATTTCTTCTCACCGTCAACCTCTGCCACGAATACGTGCAGACGGTTATTTTCTTTGGCTTCCTTCTCGTAAGCGGTAGCAAATGCACCGGTATTCTCTGTCAGAGTACCGTCAACGTTCATCAGCATATCGCCCTTTACATATTTATTATATTCAGCTTCGGCATCCTTCACGTCCTTGATGTTGAGTGCAGCAAGAATCTGCTTCTTCGTGTCAAGTTCCACATTCTTGTTCTGCGTCTCGCGCAAGGAAGAACTTACGAATGCCAGCAGGAATGCAACGATAACAACCATTACCGAAGCATAAATGATAGTATAACTATTACTATTGGTATTCATTTCTTTTCCGGTATTTAATTGTTAGACTTGATTGCACGTTTCTCGCGACGGCTGATGTTACCCTGTACCACACAGTAGTCAATCAGCGGAGCGAAGATATTCATCAGCAGGATGGCAAGCATCATACCTTCGGGGTAACCGGGGTTGAGCACACGGATAATGATAGCCATGGCACCAATCAGGAATCCGAAGATATACTTACCGGTCTCTGTACGTGCCGATGTAACGGGGTCGGTAGCCATGAACACGGCACCGAAGCAGAAACCGCCCAGCACGAGGTGTTCGTACCAAGGCATCTGTGCCATCGGAGTGTCGGGACCGATTGCATTGAACACCCATGCCATGAAGGCACCGCCTACGAATACGGAGAACATCGTCTTCCAGCTTGCAATGCCCGTCCACAACAGCAGAATGGCACCCAGAGCGATGGCGATAACGCTTGTCTCACCGATAGAACCCGGAATAAGGCCGGTCACCATGTCCCAGGAGAACTCCGGAACGGCGCCCGAGGTAGCGGCTGCACCCAACGGAGTAGCTACCGTCAGACCATCTACCGACTGTCCCAGACCGAAGATACTGTCGCCCGATACCCAAACGGCATCACCGGACATCTTCGTAGGATAAGCAAAGAATAAGAATGCACGGGTAATCAAAGCTACGTTGAACACGTTCATACCCGTACCACCGAATACTTCCTTAGCAAAAATTACAGAAAATGCAGTAGCCACCGCCAGAATCCACAGCGGGCAATCTACCGGAACAATCATCGGAATCAAGATACCGGAAACCAGGAAACCTTCCTGAATCTCCTCCTTCTTCCACTGAGCCACTACGAACTCAATGCCGAGACCTACTACATAAGATACAATGATTTTTGGCAATACAGCCAGAAAACCGTAGATGAACATTTCCCAGAAGCCTCCGGCAGCACCGGTAGCGTGGAAATGCTGGTAACCTACGTTATACATACCGAACAGCAGCGCCGGTACTAACGCAATGACCACCATCGACATGATGCGTTTGCTGTCAATGGAGTCGTGAATATGCGTTCCCGATTTCGAAGTGGCATTGGGCACGAACAGGAATGTTTCGAAGCCATCAAACACCGAACGAAATGCGTGGAATTTGCCGCCTTCCTCAAAGTTCGGCTTTATCTTGTCGAGATAATTTCTTAACGCTTTCATTAATATATTTACGATTTTACGATTTACAATTTACGATTTGCCATACGCCCCGATTATGCCATTTCGGCACGAAGCATATCGAGCCCTGCACGTACGATGCGCTGCACTTCCACTTTGGAAGAACATACGAATTCGCAGAGAGCGAAGTCTTCGGGAGCTACTTCGTAGATGCCCAGAGCCTCCATACGGTCGATGTCACCTGCAATGATTGCTTTCACCAAGTATTCGGGGAAGATGTCCATCGGAAATACGCGGTCGTATTCGTTGGACATAATCATGTGACGTTCACCACCCTTGATACGGGCATCTATCACATATTCCTTCTTGCCCATCAACCAACTGAAGTAAGAGCGGTTGACGCTGAACTGATTGAAACGCGGCATAATCCAACCCAACATTTCATGGATTTCATCTCCTTCGGGAATAACGGTCAGCTGGCTGTCGAAAGAGCCGAGGAAGCCGTTCGGAGAAACTTTCTTACCGGTCAGCACGTTGCCGCTGATGTAGCGGAGGTCTTTGTCGGTAGTCACGTTACCTTTGAAAACGTTCGTCAACAGAGCGCCGACTTTCAGCTTGCAATAAGCGGGTTTCAACACTTCGGAACCCGTTACAGCCACCGTACGGGTCATGTCCACACGACCGGTATTCATCAGACGTCCGATGAAGAGTACGGCTTCGGCACTGATGGTCCAGACCGTTTCACCCTTCACTACCGGAGAGATGTGGTTAATCTGTACACCCACGTTGCCTGCCGGATGTGGTCCATCGAAAGCTGTTACGGTAACGTTCTTTGCCTGCACAAGAGCAGCAGACTTTTGTTTTACACTAATACCCAGATACGTCTTTGCCATCTTTGACAAAGCGTCGAGTCCCGTCTGGAAGTTTGCTTCTTCTCCCTTCAGCGCGAATTCAAAATCGGGAGCCAGCGGATTGCTGTCGAAAGCCGAAATGAAGATAGCTTTCGGAGTTACCGTCGGATCAGCGATAACGTCGTACGGACGTTGGCGGATGAAAGCGAACATACCTGCTTGCAAAAGAGCTTCTTTTACTTGCTGGCCGCTCATCTTGGACGGGTCCATCTTGCCGAATTCCTCATAGTCTTGCTCAGTGGCAGCCTCTACGACGATGTTCAGCACCTTGCGGCGTGCACCACGCTCCACGCTTGTCACTACGCCGCTAACGGGCGAAACAAATTTCAATTCAGGATGATTCTTGTCGATAAACAAGGGTCCCCCGGCCATCACATATTCCTGCTCTTTGACCACCACTTTCGGAGTGATGCCTGTATAGTCATCGGGAACCAGCGAATAGGATCCCGGTTCCTTAACAGACACAAGTTCCTGGGCAGCAGCGCCTTTCAGGTTGATGTCAAGGCCTTTACGTAACTTAATTACATTTGCCATGCGTTTATTTAAAATAATGGTTTCATTAATTTGCCGCAAAAGTAGCAAAAAAGAACGTGAATAAAGAGTAAAAAAGAAAGGAATTACGGAGAAATTTCCGTAATCCCTTTCGTTAACGAACACGAGAACAAGGATTAGGGGTTAAGGATTAATACCCTGCGGAATCATAGTGCAGCCCACTAATCCTTAATCCCTAACCCCTAATCCTTATCATCACTTTTCTTCAGCGAACATCGGGTCCCATGCCGGCAGGCGGACGGGCTTTTGTTTAAACAGTTCCATCACTTTGGCGGGAACATACTTTGTCTCCACTACCAGACGGAACATGTATTCATTGAACCACTCGTCGGTCATGATGAGATGTCCCTGATAACCGGAAGCGGCTCCCCAACTGTTCTCTACCATCCATTTTACGGGCTTTCCGTCTTTGTTCAAGTCAACGGCCATCAAGGTCATGGCGTGGGAAGAGCCACTGGAGAAAGTCTGGATACGTTGCTTCTTGTCCATCCCGAAGGTGGTGCCCATCAGTGATTCGTAGTCATAGTTTTTCACATCAAGCAGACCGCGTTCGGAGTTCAGGAACTTGCCCACATCGCAAGAGAAGTACATCATGGTGCTGTCCTTCAAGGAGGCAATGGCCATCTCTTTGATGTCCTCTACGGGCAGGTTGACATAAGTCCAGTTCTTGCCGTCGTAACGATGGCGGTCATAGTCTATTTCATAGCACTTGTAATACTCGCGACTGGGGTCGTTCATCAGCATTACGTAGTTGGTCAGCAGTTGTTTGTCTCCATATTTCTCAAGGAAAGACATGGGAGTGTGATGCTCTGTCTCCACAGGATTACCCTTGGCATCGTGGCGGACATAGTCGAACTCCGTGGGAGGTACACCGAGGTTCAGCACCAGCATGCGGTAGATGGTTCCGAGCATCGTAGTTTTCTCCTTCTCCAGAGCTTCGGGCTTGGCACCGGCGGCAGCCATGTCACGCAGTTGCAGACCATACTCTTTCAGCTTCAGAGAGATGAGGTTGGCCATGCGGGAGGTATTTTCACTGCTGTTTGTTTCGGGCATGGCATCTTTGGGAACAAGGCCGTATTTGGAAACAATGTCGGCCACACCGGTAAAGGTACCCCCATCGCTCAGCGGATGCTGGAAGAGCCATTCCACGGTCTTATCAGTCAGGGGACTCTTGGAGGTGTCGATGATGCCTTGCAAGAAGAGGTTTGCCTTCTCCAACTGGTCCCAGAAGAAGGGATAGACTTCGGAGAACTCAAAAGACTGGAAACCGTATTCGGCAAGGGTCTTGGCACGCATCACATTCAGCCCCGTAAACAGCCAGCAGCGGCCAGACGACTTCTGGTCGGTGATACCTTTGGATTCTACCTTGATGGAGAAGTGGGTATCCATGCCCTGCATATTCTCCTGGTTGAGTGCCAGTTTACGGATGTCATTATTGCCTATGGCATTGCGGAGCGCCTTGTCGGCAGCCGTGCCTTGATAACTTTGCTTGATTTGTCCAAGCATTTCGGGGCTGATACCCCCTTTTCCCTCTTGTGCCTGCACGGAGAGCAGTGCGGCACTCAGAACAATTACAGATAAAAATCGTTTCTTCATTCAGATTATGTGTTTTTAGTTATTGATGTCTTGCTTCGTGAAGCAGACAAAAGTAATGTCTTTTTTGATAATTTTAGTGACATCTTTAGATTTATTATCTATTACAGTGAAAACTATTCGGGATAAAATAGTTTCCTTTGCACCCACATTTCGTACGACATGAAAAGATATATACTAAGCATTATCGCACTGGTGCTGTTCGCCACCACCTTTTATGCCCAGGAACAGACTGCGGCCGCCACAAACGACAGCGTTCCTGCACTGACCAAAAAAGAACTACGCAAGCAAAAGGTAGCGCGTCGGAATCTGCATTACAATATTCTGGGCGGACCCAGCTACACCCCCGACTTCGGTGCCGTGCTGGGAGGAAGCGCCCTGATGACCTTCCGCATGAACCCCAGCGACACCACGCAGCTGCGCTCCGTAGTGCCCATGGCCATCGCCTTCATGTTCAACGGTGGCATCAATCTCTTCTCCAAACCGCAACTCTTCTTTAAGGGCGACCGTTTCCGTATCTTCGGAAAGTTCAGCTATAAAAATACGGAAGAAAACTTTTACGGCATCGGCTATAATACCAATAAAGATTATGTACGAAGCGACAGTACCAGCAAATACCGGTACAGCGGCGTGCAAATCAACCCCTGGTTCCTTTTCCGACTGGGCAACAGCAATATCTTTGCCGGACCTCAAATCGACATCAATTACGACCACTTGACGGAGCCCGGCAAGTTCTTGGTGGACGAACCCTCGTACAAAGAGGCAGGCGGTACGGCTAATGGCTATAACAACTTCAACTCCGGCCTCGGTTTCCTGCTGACATACGACAGCCGTGACGTCCCTGCCAACGCCTACCGTGGTATGTATCTGGATTTCCGCGGCATGATGTACGCCAAGTTCATCGGCAGCGACCAGACCTTCTACCGCCTAGAGATAGACTACCGCCAATACAAGTCACTGGGCAAGCGCAGGGTGCTCGCGTGGACGGCACAGACCAAGAACGTGTTCGGTGACGTCCCTCTGACGCAATATGCCCTCACCGGAACGCCTTTCGACCTGCGCGGCTACTACATGGGGCAATATCGCGACAAGTCCTCGCATGTGGTCATGGCAGAGTACAGACAGATGCTCAATACCGACTGCAGCACTTGGGTGAAGCGGATGCTCAACCACATAGGTTTTGTAGCCTGGACCGGCTGCGGCTTCATGGGCCCCACTCCCGGCAAGATAGAGGGTGTACTGCCCAACTATGGTGTAGGTCTGCGCATTGAGGTACAGCCACGCATGAACGTCCGCCTGGATTTAGGCAAAAACACGGTAAACAACCAGATGTTGTTTTACTTCAATATGACAGAAGCGTTTTGAGTAACGCCCTGCCTACCTGCCCATCCCTTTCCTATGGAGAATGATGATTGAAAGCCTTTAATCGCTTCTCACTCACAAGGTTATTCAAGCTCACCTCTATAGGAAGCCCACTTCCTTATAACATCGGAACACCTTGAGAAACAAACATTTTATTTTTCTTTTCTTTTTCTTGCATCGGTAAAAGATTATCCATACTTTTGGCAATCACATTTCTTTTTATCAAAAAAAGGAAGCAAACGAGCGGATACATGAAAGCCCTTGAAGTACTCTTCTGGATAAGTTTATTCATAGTGTTCTATACTTATATAGGATATGGTATACTATTATATATCCTGGTCAAGATAAAAGAATGTTTCCGTAAGCCTGCGCCCCGTCCGATGCCTGCCGACGATGCTTTACCCCCATTGACGCTATTTATCGCCGCCTACAACGAAGAAGATGTAGTGGATGAAAAAATGCACAACTGCCTGGAGCTGGATTATCCCGCCGACAAGCTACGCATCCTCTGGGTGACCGACGGCAGCAACGACCATACCAACGAACGCCTCTCCCACTGGCCGCAAGCCATCGTCCTCCACCAACCCCAACGCCAAGGCAAGACAGCCGCCCTGAACCGCGGTATACATTTCGTAGAAACGCCCCTTGTCGTGTTCACCGATGCCAATACTCACCTCAACCGCGAAGCCCTGCGGGAGATAGTGCACGCCTTCACCGACCCTAAAGTGGGATGCGTGGCAGGCGAAAAACGTATCGCCGTGCAAAGCAAGGACAATGCTGCCTCGGGGGGAGAAGGGCTATACTGGAAATACGAATCCACCCTCAAAGCGCTCGACGCACGCCTCTATTCGGCAGTAGGCGCAGCGGGTGAACTGTTTGCCGTGCGCCGCGAGCTGTTCGAGGAAATGCAGACAGATACGCTGCTCGACGACTTCATACTCTCCCTGCGCATCGTCATGCAGGGACACACCATTGCCTATTGTGCCAATGCCTATGCCGTAGAAAGCGGCTCGGCAGACATGCGCGAAGAAGAAAAGCGCAAGGTGCGCATCGCTGCCGGGGGCTTGCAATCCATCTGGCGGCTGCGTCCGCTGCTCAACCCATTCCGTTACGGCACATTCTGTTTCCAATATATTTCCCACCGGGTGCTGCGCTGGTCGCTCACTCCTATCCTATTGTTCCTATTGCTTCCCCTCAACACAATTCTCATCTTTACGACAAGCACGCCATTACTGTATGCCATCATCTGGCTGTTACAAGCTCTTTTCTACCTCATGGGAAGTTGGGGGTACTACCTTTCAATGAAGCATATAAAAAACAAGATACTTTTCATCCCCTACTATTTCCTCTTCATGAACGTCAACGTCATACGAGGATTCAACTACCTGCACAAGCGCACAGGCAATGCAAGCGGCGCATGGGAGAAGGCCAGAAGGGCATGAAACTAATACTGTAAGAATGAAAAACACTTTGAAACAAGCTGAAAACGCCGAGAGACTGTTGAAGCTGACGTCAGATACCATGCTCCTTCTGAACCGGGACGGCATTTGCATGGACATCGCAGTGCACAATGTAAACCTTTGGTTCATGAAGGAAGAAAAGCTGCTGGGCAAGAATCTGTTCCAACTGATACCGCCGTCCACTTACTACCAAGTATATCCGGAGTTCAAGAAGGTACTGACGCAAAAGGTACGTTCAGTCCATAATTACGAAATGACACTGGGTCACACTACCTATTACTTTAAATGCATCATGTACCCGTACGACGGCATGGTCCTCTGCCAGTACCGCGACATCACAGAACGCAGCCAGCGCAAACTGGAACTCGAAAAGAAAAACCACGAGCTCAACGAAATACAAAAGGCCGCCCTCATCGGAAACTGGCAATACGATACCCAGACCCGCATATTCTGTTATGCAGGCCATACGGGTATCATGTGTTCGGAAGAGGTGCAGCACATCAATATGGACAATTATCTGGAACTTATCCTTCCTGAAGACCGGAAAAGCTTTACCGGCTGGATGAAAGAGAATCTGAAAGGCAAGATGGAAAACAGCGTGGACTACCGCATCTTCCTCAAAGGAAACATTTTCTATATCCGCCTCAAAGCGTTTGCCCGCGAACGGCAGAAAGACGGGAATGTCACTATAGAAGGATACATACAGAACATTACCGACATACAGAAACGGCGCAACGACATCAATCTGCTGACACATGCCATCAACAACTCCACCGAGGACATTTATTCGGCACACGAAGACGGCACGCTGATATTCTGCAACCGTTGCTTCAAGGAACGGCATGGCATCGGTAATGGCCAAGACATCACCCGGATGAAGATATACGACCTGCCCTCATACGGCAGGGATGAAACATCCTGGAAAGAGTTTGCCAACCGTGTCAAACGTGGAGAGACGAACCACGGATACATCGTCTACCATCCGCTGCCCAAGCGTCCGGAAGTACTCGCCATTGAAGGAAACGCTTATTGGGTGACAAGCGACAAAGGGGAAGGAACCATCTGGACATTCGGAAGGGATGTATCCACACGCATCCGGCATGAGCAACAAATCAAACAGTTCTACCTGATTCTGGACAAAATCATCGAAAACCTCCCGGCAGGCATTGTTGTGAAGGACATCAACAACAACTTCAAATACCTCTACCGCAACCGCGAATCGTATAACCGCGAAATCCCCATACAAGAGGCATTGGGAAAGGACGACTTCGATTTTTATCCTCTGGAGACTGCTCAGGAAAAGAGGGCGCAAGACATCGAAATAGCCAGAACCGGCAAAGAGATGCACTGGATTGCGGAAGAACGCGACGGAAACGGTAACTCCATCTATCTGGACAAGCGAAAGATGAAGATTGAAAGCAACGACTTCTCCCCCATCCTGCTGAACATCGAATGGGACATCACGGAAATGGAACAGATGAAACGGGAACTGCTCGTAGCCAAGGAGAAAGCCGAGACTTCCGACCGGCTCAAATCCGCCTTTCTCGCCAACATGAGCCACGAGATACGCACACCGCTCAATGCCATTGTAGGCTTCTCGCGCATCATTGCCGAAAGTACCGACGAGGAAGAACGGCTAGGCTATTACGAAATAGTGGAATCGAACAACGAACGCCTGCTCCAGCTCATTAACGAAATCCTCGACTTATCAAAAATAGAATCGGGCATCGTGGAGTTCACCATCACGCCCGTACGCCTCCATCCACTCTGCAAGGAGATACACGACGCACATATTTTCCGCTGTCCCGAAGGAGTGGAACTGATATACGAACCCTCTGACGAGAATATCGTGATTGACGGAGACAAGAACCGGATTTTCCAGGTCATTTCCAATCTGATAGGCAATGCCTTCAAGTTCACCACCACCGGGCACATCAGTTACGGGTATCGCCGGGAAGGCAAGTATGTAGCATTCCACGTCACCGATACGGGTATGGGCATTGCACCGGACAAGGTGGACCGGGTATTCGAACGTTTCGTCAAGGTGAACAACTTTGCCCAGGGCACCGGATTGGGACTTTCTATCTGCAAAACCATCATCGAACGTCTGGGTGGCAACATATCCGTCACTTCAGAGGTGGGTAAAGGCACCACATTTACTTTTGTTCTCCCGCTGGAATCCACCAGCAAAACAGAGGCGGAAAAGAAAGAAGAGGACAACCAGGAAACGACAGCAGAGACACACTCCACAGAGCAGAGGGGCAAAAATGCAGCCCCCGGAGATTCCCCGAAGAATGAAGAGGTCGGAGCACTCCCTACCCCTCCTTCCAAGACCATCCTGATTGCCGAAGATACAGAAAGCAACTTCATCCTAATTAACGCCATTTTAGGCCGACTCTATCGGCTGAAACATGCCAAAGACGGCATGGAAGCCGTAACGATGTTCGAGGAAGTCCACCCCGACCTCATCTTGATGGATATGAAAATGCCCAACCTTGGCGGAATCGACGCCACTCGCATCATCCGTGAACTGGTACCGGACGTCCCCATCATCGCCCTTACAGCCTATGCCTACGAGCACGACAAGCAAGCTGCCCTGGAAGCAGGTTGCAACGACTTCCTTACCAAACCCTTCACTCAAGAAGTGCTGAAGGAAACCATCAAGAAATGGCTGGATGATAAAGGATGACTGAAAAACAGTCATCCTCCACTTTATGCAAAAATATCACTTCGCTGGATATAAGCAATCACATCCCCTTTATTGACCACATCCCCTTGCTTGGCACAGACTTCCACCACACGTCCGGTAAATCCGGTCCATATCTTCTCGTATTCGCCCCACGGCGTAGAGATGTAGCAGAACACCTCATCATGCTGGTACTTGCGTCCGATGAAAGGAGCAGAAGAAGGACCTTCGACGGAAACCTCCCAAAGCACTTGCCCCTTGGAAGGCGCGATTATCGGGTCTGCCTTGGCACGCTTCAGCTTCTTGATTTCTTCTTCCGAGTATCCGTTTTTGGCCATCGCCGCATCCTTGGCACGCTGCAGGTCATCCTCAAAACGTTTCTTGGCAACGCCGGATTTATAGTCGCGATACTGCCGGTCGTGCATGGCAAGCTCGAAGAGTTCCTCGTCATCATCGCCATATTCCCAACCGTTTTCGTCCATCTCTTTCCGGTATGTATCCAGAGCATCCGGGTAGTTCAGCTGCGGGTCCGTATCCACGAACTCAAAGCCTTTGGACTTAGCCAGTTCCACTATCTCGGGCGCTAAAGTACCGGGGAGGCGTCCACTCTTGCCCAGAATCATGTCCCACGTATGGTTGTCTATCATCGTCCAACGCTCCTCTCCCTTTACCTGCTGCATGAGGTTCATCAAAGCCACATTCTTCACATACTGGCTGAAAGGAGTCACCAAAGGAGGATAACCCAGCTTGGGCCATACATATTCCACTTCGTCGAACAGCATGACGAGCAGGTCGTCCAGACTGAGTTCCGGCTCGTTCTTACCGCGCAGTATCATGTTGATGCCGGAATGCACTCCCTTCAAGTCGGCCATCATGGAGCCCATCATGCCACCCGGCAAACCGCACTTCAGCAAGAGTGAGGACATATGTTTATTGGTGGGGTCCATGAAATAACCCAAGAAATCGTCAATGAACTCCTGCGTCATGGCACGGGCTTTCATGTAGGCTTTCATGTTTATGTCGGGCACTTGGAAACTCAGGTCTTTCAGCATGGCCTGCACGGAGATGATGTCCGGATGAACCTTGCCCCACGACATGGGTTCCATCGCCACATCGATGATGTCGGCACCGTTCTCACAGACTTCGAGAATGGAAGCCATGGAAAGTCCGGGACCGCTATGCCCGTGGTATTGTATCAGCACATCGGGGTGCTTCTCCTTAATGGTTCTGACAAGCTGTCCCAGCATACCCGGACGTCCGATGCCCGCCATATCCTTCAAGCAGATTTCAGGTGCCCCGGCTTCAATCAACCGGTCGGCAATACTGGCATAGTATTCCACCGTATGGACGGGAGAATACGTGATGCAGAGCGTAGCCTGCGGTATCATGCCCGCTTCCAGAGCATATTTGATAGAAGGAATTATATTCCGCGTCTCGTTCAATCCGCAGAAGATACGGGTAATGTCCACACCCTGGGCATGCTTCACCTTGTACATCAGCCGGCGCACATCTGCCGGAACGGGATACATGCGCAGTGCATTTAGCCCGCGGTCGAGCATATGCATCTGTATGCCTGCTTCCCTAAAAGGTGCGGTAAAGGCGCGTACAGCCTTGTTGGGATTTTCACCATACAGAAGGTTTACCTGCTCAAAAGCTCCTCCGTTTGTTTCAACGCGTGCAAAACAACCCATTTCAACTATCAACGGAGCAATACGTACCAACTGGTCTACCCGGGGTTGATACTTACCGGACGACTGCCACATGTCCCGGTAAACAAGACTGAATTTAATTTCCTTTTTCATCATAGTCAATAATAAGAGATTTTCCTTCGGTTAACTTAACATATACAAATATAAAGGATTATTCTGACATATAGTCAAGAATAACCCTTAAAAATTCATCATAAGCAATATGTTATATATCATATTGCTACTATCAAATTATTATCAGATGAAATCTTTCAATTCATCCTGCAACTTCTGGCGCGTAAAGAAGATGCGGCTTTTCACCGTTCCGAGCGGAAGGCCGAGGCGTTCGGCAATCTCGCGGTACTTGAAACCGGACACATGCATGGAGAAAGGGACTTTATAGTCGCGTGGAAGGGCATTGACGATGCGATGCATTTCTTTCAGGTCGTAGGCACCCTCGGTACTGGCAAAACCAGAGTCCTGGGGCATGCTGAGGTGATACTGATTGTCCGTCTGGTCCACAAAAGTCTGTTCGCGAACTATTTTCCGGTAATTATTGATAAAGATGTTGCGCATAATGGTATACATCCAACCTCTGAAATTGGTGTCGGGTTCAAATTTGTCTTCGTTATCCAAAGCCTTGAGAGATGTCTCTTGCAACAAATCATTCGCTTCTTCCCGGTCGGCTGTCAACTTGTATGCAAAGCGAAGCAGTTCTTCTTGCACTGCAAGCAAATCTTTTCTAAAACTGTAAGTATTCATACTTTGCTCAATTTTTAAATAGTTAATAATGGTTTAGGTTTTACGATTGCAAGTATAAGGAAGATTTGAAGCCCCGGGGGACGGAATACGGTTTTTATTAGGGGTGAAAACTATCATTTGACAGTTTACACCCCCCTCTCTGATAGTTTACGGGTGATATTATATACTGAAAACTATCATTTTTCCGAAGATTTCGTAAATGTTACGTGATTTTTTTATAGCTTTGCCTACATATAGGAAAACACTTTTATTACATAAAAACACTTTATTTTATGAAATCATTTCAATTTAAGTCACTTCTTCTGCTGACTACCCTTATCATTTCCCTGCCCTCCTTCGGACAAGGACTGAAGGCGTTCAAGCTGAAGAACGGTCTTTCCGTATATATATGGGAAGATGAATCCAAATCGGACGTGTTCGGACTGGTAGGCGTACGTGCCGGTTCCATCAACGACCCCGAAGAGTACACGGGACTTGCACACTACCTGGAGCACGTCATGTTTAAAGGAACAGACAAGATAGGCGCGCTGAACTGGACGGAAGAAGAACCGATCTACAAGGAAATCATCGCCAAGTACGACCAGATGGCCGAAGAAGCCGACCCGGCAAAAAAAGAAGCCATCAGCAAGGAAATCAATGAGCTGACCGTCAAAGCTGGAAAATTGGGACTTCCCAACGAATACTCCAACCTGATGGAAAGCATGGGTGCCAAAGGGGTGAATGCAGGCACCTACTATGACTGGACCTTCTATCACAGCTCCTTCCCTGCCTATCAGATAAACAAATGGCTGGAAATTTCCTCACAACGTTTCCTGCATCCCGTATTCCGTTCCTTCCAGTCGGAGCTGGAAAACGTGTACGAAGAATATAACCGTTCACAAGATGACCAGGGACGTGCACAGAACCAGTTCGTGATGGAGAAAGCTTTTGAGGGACATCCTTATTCCCGTTCCATCATCGGCCTGCCCGAACATCTGAAGAATCCCCGCCTGAGCAAGCTGATTGAATTTTACGAACAATGGTATGTCCCCGAAAACATGGTACTGGTACTCGTAGGAAACATCAAAGCCCAACAAATCAGCGGACGCATCAATGCCGCCTTTGGACGTCTGGCTGCTAAACCCTCACCCGAGCGCAAGGTCTACCAGAACCTCGAAATAAAGGGCCGCAAACAGTATTCGGCTAAAGTAGGATTCTACCCGCAAGTGGCAATGGTATTCAATGGAGTACCTGCCGGACATCCCGACGAAGACGCTCTGGACATCGCCCTGGCACTGCTGAACAACAACAGTCAGACCGGAACTATGGACAAGCTGGTACTGGACGGTGAACTGACCAGCGCCGGAGCCTACACCCGTACTTTCCGCGAACAAGGACGCGCCATCGTAGCGGCCATTCCCCTCTACGACGAAAACCAGCGCCGTTTCGAGTCGACCAAGAGCGCCGAAAAGAAAGCCTTGAAAGCCATCCAGCAAATCGCCAACGGAGAATTCGAGGACTGGAAAATTGATGCCATCAAAGCCGAGAAATGCCGCCAGTTCGACCTGGAAATGGAGTCGAACGAGGACAAGGCCATGATACTGATGAACGCCTTCTACAACGAGCAGGACTTGGGCGACATACTCAATTACAAGGACAAGATTATGGCCATCACCACTGACGACATCAAGCGAGTAGCCAAGAAATATCTGTCAGACAATTACCTGGCCCTATATATCGAAAAAGGAAAGCCTGACAAGAACGCCAAGATTGAGAAGCCGGGTTACAAACCCGTAGAACCTCCGATAGGAAAAGAATCGCTCTATGCAACACAATTCAAAAACCTGCCCATCGGACAGATGGAGGAGAAATTCGCAGACTACGGCGAAGTGCAAATCAAGCAACTGAACGACCGTTCAAAGATGTACTACACACCCAACAAGGAGAATAACGTATTCCAGTTGGTTGTACAATACGGAGCCGGTGAACGCGAATTCCCAAAACTTGGCTATGCCGCCCAGTTGATGAACAACGCAGGCATCATGGGGGCCTACGAACCGCAAGAGTTGAAAGAAGAACTCAGCAAGCTGAACGCAACCTGCCACGTGACAGCCGATGATGACAACCTCTACATCATCATGGAGGGCTACGAAGCCACCCTGCCGCAAGCCTGCCAGCTACTTTCACGCCAGATTTTGATGCCAAAACTGGACGAAAAGCAACTGGCACGTCTGAAAGGTTCGGCAATGGGTATGCGCCAGCAGCGCAAAGACAACGTCAGCATCCTGAACGAAGCACTGCGGCAGTACATGCTCTACGGAGAGAAATCAGACTACATCAAGGAACTGACCGACAAGGAGATTTACGAATTACAGATTTCAGAACTGACGGGCGACATCAACCGCGCCTCCAACTACGAGGCAAAAGTGTTCTTCACCGGAACACTCCCCTTCGACCAAGTATACGATATCCTGAGCAAGAACCTCCCATTGGTGGCCAACGAACGCCCGTCCAACTCCCCACAGGCAAAGGACATGATGCCGGTGACCGAAAACACCGTCTACTTCCTGCCTAACAACGATGCAGAACAAGCCCAAATCCACCTCTACATCCCGATGCAGAAGGCTGACAAAAAGGACGACGTGCTGCGTAGCGCATTCAACCAATACTTCGGTCTTGACTTCACCGGCATCGTTCTGAACGAAATCCGCGAAAAACGCTCCATGGCCTATACAGCCTACGCATTCGTCGGCACGCAAGGCATAGCCGGAAAAGCAAGCTATCTGCGCGGCTACATCGGTACCCAGAACGACAAGGCAAACGATGCATTGGACGTACTGATGGGTCTCGTCAACGACATGCCGAAAAATCCGGAACGTATCGACAACATCAAGAGCTACCTCCGCCAAGCCATGCTGACCAGTCACCCCAGCTTCCGCAACAAAGCCATGGAACTGGTAGACTTGGGCTACAGAGGCTACACAGACGACCCAGCAAAGGAAAACCTGCCGAAAGTAGATGCACTGACCTTTGACGACATCGTGAAATTCTACGAAGAGAACATCAAAGACAAACCTTACTGCATTTCCATCATGGGCAACCCAAAGAACATTGACCTGAAGCGACTGGAAAAATTCGGCAAGGTAGTGAAACTGAACGAACGCAAACTTTTCAACACGAAGGATGCATTGTTCTAACCTTGTTTTATCCCTTTAGCAATCCCATCCTCCTTCCCCCTTATCAGGGGAACGAGGAATATGAAAGATTCCCCGACATTTCGGTTGCAAATGCCGGGGAATCTTATTTTTAACACCTGAAGTTCTTTTGCACATTGCCCGGAATTTCACCGGAAAATCCCTGAGATTCTCAGACAGCAGATAACGGACTACCCTTCCTGCTCCTCCTCATTGCCCGAAAGGATAGGCAGGCAAATCCTATACTTCACCGCCAGTATGCGAGTAACGAACACCGTCACACCGCCCACAATCTGACACACGAAAGACTCCATCCCCAGAAGATGGCACATCCAGTAGAAGGTCCCTCCTACCACACAAGCCATCGCATAAATCTCCTTCCGGAATATCAGCGGAATTTCGTTAATGAATACGTCACGTATCACACCTCCCGCAGCCCCGGTGATGCTGCCCATAATGATGGCCACCCAAAAGGGATAGCCCAGCGCGATGCTCTTGCCCACGCCGACCACCGTGAACAGTGCCAGGCCAATACTGTCGAATATGAAGAACGTATTGTGCAGATGGATGAGATGTTTACCGAAGAGGATGACCCACAACAAGGCCAGTCCGGTACAAATCAAGTAAATGGGATCCGTCATCCAGCCCGGGGTGACGTCCAGCAACAGGTCGCGTATCGTACCGCCGCCAATGGCCGTCACAAAACCCACCACATACGCTCCAAACCAGTCGAACCGCTTGGCCGAGGCCAGGCGTATGCCACTGATGGCAAAGGCAAATGTGCCAATGAAATCGAGTATCTGAACAAATGTTGGCATTATCACTTTGAGAATTAAAAATTAAAAATTATAAATTAAACATTGAATAAGTGTGTATTTTCAACAGACACTCTGAAAATAATAGGCAAAGTAACAAATAATTTCCCTAAGAAAACGTATTTTTGTCGTATCATTTTTCACCAACTACGACAATGAGAATAACAATCGTATCGGGCGCACGCCCCAACTTCATGAAAATAGCCCCCATCTGCCGCGCCATCGACGCCGCCAGAGAGGCAGGAAAGAACATCTCCTACCGCATCGTCTACACCGGTCCGCAGGATGACACCAGCCTGGATGCCTCGCTCTTCTCCGACCTTTCCATGAGGAAACCGGATGCCTACCTCGGTGTCACCGGACACAACCACTCGCAGGTGGCAGCCTCCATCATGCTCGCCTTCGAGCGGGAGTTGGACGGGCATCCGGCACAAGTCGTACTGGTGGTAGATGACATGACCGCCACTATGAGCTGCTCCATCGTCGCCAAGAAGCGCGGACTGAAGGTGGCGCACGTCATAGCCGGCACACGCTCTTTCGACATGAACATGCCCCGCGAGGTGAACCGCACCATCGTGGACGCCATTTCCGACTATCTCTTCACCGCCGGCATGGTGGCCAACCGCAACCTCAACCAGGAGGGCATGATACCCGAATATATCCACTACGTGGGCAACATACTGATTGACACCATCCGTTTCAACCGCCACCGCCTGGTGCAGCCCATGTGGTTCTCCAGCCTCGGCCTGCGGAAAGGGAACTACCTGCTGCTCACCCTCAACCGCCGCGACCTGCTGGAGAAGAAAGCCGTACTGCACTCCCTGCTCCAGACCGTCATCGAGAAGGCCGACGGCATGCCTATCGTCGCCCCGCTGCACCCCTACGTGCAAAAGGCGGTGAAGTCGCTGGAAGTGAATGCTCCCAACCTGCACATCCTGCCTCCGCAGAGCTACCTGCACTTCGGATTCCTCATCAACCAGGCACGGGGCATCGTCACCGACTCGGGAAACATCGCCGAAGAAGCTACCTTCCTCGACGTCCCCTGCATCACCCTCAATACCTATGCCGAGCATCCCGAAACCTGGCGCATCGGTACCAACGAACTGGTAGGCGAAAATTCCTTCGCCCTCTCCGCCTCGCTCGACAAGCTGCTGCACGGAGAATGGAAGCACACCACCCTGCCCGACCGCTGGGACGGACGAACGGCGGAACGCATCGTACAGACACTACTGAACGGCAACAATTCATAATCCTCCATAAATTCTATCCCAAGCTTGCAAACGTCTATCCCAAACCTACGGACGCTTATCCCAAGCTTGGGTCTTTCTATCCCAAGGCTTGGGATAGAACTTTCTCCATACGTTGTGCAACTTTATCCTTTATATCCGGCAACTTTTCTATAAGGATTCTGTACGTTTTTTATCTGTATCCGGCAAACAAGACATACGACTTTCACGTTCATTTAACCATATCTCCCGTTTCTTTAGTCTATATTTGCTTCTTGATTAACCTTAATTTGTTAACTTTGCGCCCGAATTATCTGTAACTTATGAAGCAAAGATATACAATTTACGCCCTTTTCCTGCTGTCACTGTTCGTCTCCATCAGCGCATCCGCCCAGATAAAGGGTGTCATCACAGACTCCCTCACGAACGAACCGCTGATGTACATCACCGTACAGTATGAAGGGAAAGGTGTAGGCGGCATCTCCAACGCAAACGGTGAATACCAGGTGGAAACCCGCAAAGGCTGGGATGAGCTGACGTTCTCCGCCGTAGGCTATATCACCAAGAAAGTAAAACTGAAACCCGGCACCCGGGTGCTGAACGTCAAACTGCAATCGGATGACATCATGCTCTCCGAGGTCGTGGTGAAGCCCAAAAAGGAGAAATATTCCCGCAAGAACAACCCCGCCGTGGAGTTCATGAAGAAGGTCATCGAGAACAAGAAGGCACTGAAACTGGAAGAGAACGACTACTACCAGTACCAGAAGTACGAAAAGATGAAGATGTCGCTCAACGACGTCACCCCTGACAAAATGGAGAAAGGCATCTACAAGAAATTCTCCTTCTTCAAAGACCAGGTGGAGGTATCACCCAAGACCAACAAAATGATTCTACCCATCTCCATCAAGGAGACGGCCAGCAAGACCATTTTCCGTAAAAACCCCAAGAGCGAAAAGACCATCATCGAAGGTATGAACTCCACCGGTATCGAAGAGTTCTTCAACACCGGAGACATGCTGGGGACCATCCTTACGGACGTATTCTCCGACATCAACATCTACGACGACGACATCCGCCTGCTGCAACGCCGCTTCGTCAGCCCCATCGGCCGCGGAGCCATCAGCTTCTACAAATACTATCTGATGGACACGCTCATGGTGGATAAGCAGGAGTGCGTGCACCTCACCTTCGTTCCGCAGAACCCGCAGGACTTCGGCTTCACGGGGCACCTCTACGTGGTGAAGGACTCCACCTATGCCGTGAAGAAATGTACCATGAACCTGCCCAAGAAGACAGGTGTCAACTTCGTGGAAAACCTCGACATCGTGCAGCAGTTCGAACAACTGCCCGACAGCAACTGGGTGCTGACCGACGACGACATGACCGTGGAACTGCACTTCGTGAAAGGTATTCAAGGCCTGGAAGTGCAACGGACCACCAAATACACCGACTATCAGTTCACGGAGATAGAGCCCCGTCTCTTCCGCCTGAAAGGAAACGTCATCAAGGAGGCGAACATGCTTGCCAAGAGCGACGAGTATTGGGCGAAAGTGCGCCAAGTGCCCCTCACCAAGAAGGAGAGCACGATGGACGTATTCATGAACCGCATCGAACAGATTCCCGGCTTCAAGTACGTCATCTTCGGGGCGAAAGCCTTGATTGAGAACTTCGTGGAAACGGGCAGCAAGAACCATCCCAGCAAGTTCGACTTCGGTCCTATCAATACAATGATAACCAGCAACTACGTCAACGGCACGCGCTTCCGTCTGAGCGGTATGACAACCGGTAACCTCGACCCGCATTGGAGCCTGAGCGGTTACGGCGCCTACGGAACCAAGGACAAGAAATGGTTCTACTCCGGGCAGGTGGCCTACTCCTTCAACAAACGCGAATACGTATTGTGGGAGTTCCCGAAGCACTACATCGCCTTCAAGTACACCTACGACGTGATGTCTCCCATGGACAAGTACCTCGCCACGGACAAGGACAACTTATTTGTCGGCTGGAAATGGACCACGGTAGACCAGATGTCCTACATGCGCGATGCCACGCTGACCTACGAGCTGGAGACCAATACCGGCTTCTCCGTCCAGGCCATGGCACGCCACCGCAACGACCAGCCTGCGGGGCAACTGCAATACTGGAAGAACAACGGAGAAACACCCGGACAGTGGGATGAAAAGAATACGCTGGTGCACGACATCACCACTACCGAGCTGGGTGTGACCCTGCGTTACGCTCCCGGCGAAACCTTCGTCAACACCAAACAGCGCCGCGTGCCCGTATCGTTGGATGCGCCCACCTTCACCCTCTCCCACACCGCCGGATTCAAGGGCGTGCTGGGTGGAGAGTACAACTTCAACCTGACGGAAGCCAGCATCCGGAAGCGCTTCTGGCTCGGCTCGTGGGGCAAGCTGGACGTAACGGCACGTGCCGGTGCGCAATGGAACACCGTTCCCTTCCCCCTGCTGAACCTACCGATGGCAAACCTCTCGTACATCACGCAGAACAACGAGTCCTTCAACCTCATCAACAACATGGAGTTCCTGAACGACCGTTACGCCTCCCTCAACCTAAGCTACGACATGAACGGAAAACTCTTCAACCGCATCCCGCTCATCAAGAAGCTGAAGTGGCGTGAGATGTTCCGCATCCGTGGCCTGTGGGGCACGCTGACGGACAAGAACAACCCATACAAGAGCAACAATCCCGACTTGTTCCTCTTCCCCATGCGCGACGGTGTACCCACCAGCCACGTCATGGGCAAGACTCCCTATGTGGAAGCCAGTGTAGGTATCTACAATATCTTCAAGCTGCTCCACATAGAATATGTACGCCGACTGACCTATACGGATATACCGGGAGTGAAGAAGGGCGGTATACGCTTCATGATATTAATGATTTTTTAAGAGTTACATACTATGCAACCATTAGCAGAACGGCTTAGACCAAGAACATTAGATGAATATATCGGTCAGAAACATTTAGTGGGACCGGGTGCAGTGCTGCGTAAGATGATTGATGCAGGACGTATCTCTTCGTTTATCTTATGGGGCCCTCCGGGAGTGGGAAAGACAACCCTGGCACAGATTATCGCCAACAAGCTGGAAACCCCTTTCTATACACTTAGTGCCGTGACCAGCGGTGTGAAGGATGTACGCGACGTGATAGAGCGTGCCAAGAGCAACCGCTTCTTCTCGCAAGCCAGTCCCATCCTCTTCATCGACGAGATACACCGTTTCAGCAAGTCGCAGCAAGACTCGCTGTTGGGAGCCGTGGAGCAAGGCACCGTGACGCTGATAGGCGCCACCACGGAGAACCCTTCGTTCGAGGTCATCCGCCCGCTACTATCCCGCTGCCAGCTCTATACCCTGAAGTCACTGGAGAAGGACGACCTGCTGGAACTGCTGCAACGCGCCATCACCACGGACACCGTGCTGAAGGAACGGAAAATAGAACTGAAAGAAACCACTGCCATGCTCCGCTTCAGCGGAGGAGACGCCCGCAAGCTGCTCAACATCCTCGAACTGGTGATAGATTCCGAAGCCACCGATCCTGTCCTCATCACGGATGACATGGTGACCGAACGCCTTCAACAGAACCCTCTTGCTTACGACAAGGACGGCGAGATGCACTACGACATCATCTCCGCTTTCATCAAATCCATTCGCGGCAGCGACCCGGATGGCGCCATCTACTGGCTGGCACGCATGGTAGAAGGCGGTGAAGACCCTGCCTTCATAGCCCGCCGCCTCGTCATCTCTGCCTCCGAAGACATCGGACTGGCCAACCCCAACGCGCTGCTGCTTGCCAACGCCTGCTTCGACACGCTGATGAAAGTGGGATGGCCCGAAGGACGTATCCCCCTGGCAGAAGCCACCATATACCTCGCCACCAGTCCTAAGAGCAATTCAGCCTATATGGCCATCAACAATGCCCTGGAACTGGTACGCGAAACGGGCAACCTCCCCGTCCCCCTGCACCTACGCAATGCGCCCACCAAGCTGATGAAGCAGTTGGGCTACGGCGAGAAGTATAAGTACGCCCACGACTACCCCGGCAACTTCGTCAAGCAGCAATTCCTGCCCGACGAACTGAAAGACCGCCGCATCTGGGAACCACAACTCAACCCTGCCGAGCAAAAGCATAAGGAACGGATGCAGCAACTCTGGGGAGAGGAAAAGAAATGGTAAACTATCAATTCAAATTAAAAATTGAAAATTAGAGATTAAAAGTCGGATACAGAAAATCCCCACAACAAATAACTCATAACTCATAACTCCATGAATATAGTAGTATTAGACGGCTATGCCGCCAACCCCGGCGACCTCTGCTGGGACGAATTGCAAGCCTTGGGCGAGTGCACCATCTACGACCGCACCGCCCCTGCGGAAGTATTGGAACGCGCTGCTGGTGCAGAAATCTTGCTGACCAACAAAACTGTACTCACCGCTGAACACATGGCGGCACTGCCCGAACTGAAGTATATCGGTGTGCTGGCCACCGGATATAACATCGTAGACACCGCTGCCGCCAAAGAACGCGGAATCATCGTCACCAATATTCCCGCCTACAGCACCGACTCCGTAGCCCAAATGGTCTTTGCCCACATCCTAAACATCACCCAGCAAGTGCAACACCACTCCGAAGAGGTGCACCGGGGCCGCTGGACAGCAAGCAAGGACTTCTGTTTCTGGGACACGCCGCTCATCGAACTGCGCGAAAAGAAGCTCGGAATCGTAGGCCTGGGTCACACCGGCTTCACCACCGCCCGCATCGCCATCGGCTTCGGTATGAAGGCATGCGCCTACACCTCCAAGACCCACTTCCAGCTTCCTCCCGAAATCCGCAAGATGGAGCTGGACGAGCTGTTCCGCGAATGTGACATCATCAGCCTGCACTGTCCCCTCACCGACTCCACCCGCGAGATGGTAAATGCAGAACGGCTCCGACTGATGAAGCCCACCGCCATCCTCATCAATACCGGACGCGGCCCGCTCATCAACGAACAAGACCTTGCCAATGCACTTAACAACGGCACCATCTATGCCGCCGGCGTAGACGTACTCTCGCAGGAGCCTCCCCGTGCCGACAATCCGCTGCTCTCCGCCCGCAACTGCTATATCACTCCGCACATTGCCTGGGCAAGCACCGCCGCGCGCGAACGCCTCATGCAGATTATGCTCGAGAACATCAAGGCCTACCAAGACGGCAAGCCGGTGAACGTAGTGAATAAATAACAGACATTACAGCATCTCTTCGCTGTATATCCCGGTGGAAGAGATACTGTAACAAGCTCTGCATGGCAGGGTACCATAACAAAACAAACAAGCAAACAACATGGGAAAGTCTGCCGTAAAAGGTCTGTTCTACATCTGTCTGATAGCAGCGACATTCGTCTTGGCCACCATCACCATAGTAGCAGCCTTCTCAGGAAATGTAGCTCCGGTCGATTCCGTCATCATGCCATTACTGGGGCTGGCAGTGCCCGTACTCCTGATTGTCAATCTGATAACGGCACTCTGCTGGGCATTGGCCCGTAAGCGCTGGGCACTGGTTCCGCTGGTGGCATTCTTCTGCAACTGGGGATATCTGACGTCTGTCTTCCAGCTCCACCTGCCGAAAGACAAGACCCCGGCAGGCAAGTATCTGAAGATAGCCACCTACAACATACACAACTTTGGAGGTGAGATTACCGGTTATTCCTGCAAGGAGATAGCCCGGTACATGCAGCAGGAGGGCGTGGATGTGCTGTGCTTCCAGGAGTTCGGAGACAACAGTGACTTCCCCACAGACAGCATACGGCGCGTACTCTCGCATTGGTCACACGCACTCATCCCTTCTGAAGACTCCGTCAAGGGCGTACTGCCTATCGCCGTATTCAGCCGCTATCCATTGGCGAACCACCGTTTCATCACTTACCAGCACAGCTCCAACTGTAGCATGATGTGCGATGTAGTGATGGGTACGGATACCATACGTCTGATAAACAACCACCTGCAGACCACCAGCGTTAGCCAGAAGCGCAGGAAGTGGGAACGCGAGCTGGCCACCGACGACACCCGCCGCGAAGTCCAGGCAGCCAAAGATGCCGCAGGCACCCTGCACGAAAACTTCATGAAGCGGGCCACGCAGACTTACGTCATCAGCCACTACGCCAAGACCAGCCCCTATCCCGTGCTGCTATGCGGCGACTTCAACTCAATACCTTCCTCCTACACCTACCATCATTTGAGGAAAACCCTCAAAGACGGATTCCGCACTGCCGGAAACGGATACATGTACACCTACCGCTATGCTAAACGCATGTTGCGTATTGACTACATCTTCCACTCCCCCAGCCTAAAGGGTATCGAATACTACTCTCCAGACCTGGATTTGTGCAGCGACCACAATCCAGTGATTATGGAGGTTGAAATACAATAAAGTAAAGAAAGCCAAAAACAATAAGGGCTGTCCCGGAAATCCCGGAACAGCCCTTGCCTTATCATATTCCGCCATTCAACGGAGGTTATCTGCACCCGATTAGTTGAACACGTAACGGATACCGACTTGCAGTTTCCAGCATTCGCTGTAGTTCTGATAGGTGTCGTAAGTCTTGGTAGGATATTCACCGTTCACCTTATACATGGAGAATACCGGAGTCAGGTCAGTGGCGCTCTTCACCCCTTCATACTTCAGGATTCGGTTGCTGTTGGAAACGGTGTTGGTCTTGGAGATACCCCATTTGGAGTTGATGAGGTTACCCACGTTCATGATGTCGAAACTCAACTGGAAGCAATGCTTGGTCTTGCCAATCTTGAATTCGAAGTCCTCCAGCAGACGGAAATCGAAACGGTGTACCCACGGAGCGCGAGCGGCATAAGCCTCAGCATACTGTCCTTTGTGATTCTTCAGGTACGAATCCTGCTCTACGAATTTCCAGAAAGCAACGCGGTCTTCCTCTGTCTTGAAGTTGATTTCACTATCATCTTTCGGAATATACATCAGGTCGTTGTTGATGCCGTCGCCGTTCATGTCGTTGGTGTAGCAGAAGCTGTAACCGCCGGAAGAATAACCGGAATAGAACAGATTCAGGTGTGTGCCGCGAAGCAGGCCTTTGTGTCTGAAGGGAATGTAGTAGCCCACAGAAGCAATCACCTTATCGGGAACCACATACTGTGACCGTTGTGCATCCACATAATTGGAACCATCAATCGTGTTCAATCCCTGCCAAGTGGAGATAGGGTCGCTGCCCGGAAGACCGGAAACTTCTTTGGACTCCGTGTGCGTATAGGCCAGCATCAGCATCAAGTCATCCACCGGCTGGGCATTCACCGTGATGTTTGCCGTATAGCCGTAGCCTTTGGATGTATTGTCGAGTACCACGGCATTCTTGCCATTGTAATGCACGAAGTCGCCTGCATATTTCACATTCTTGTCGGGGTTGTCATAAAGAGAATAAGAGTACACCATGCGGTTATCCGCACCATTGAAACGTTGCATACCCGTATGCAGCAGTTCCGTAGTTGTCACGTCTTTTCCATCAGCGCCCTTGACGGTGGTCAGCTTATTGTACTTCCATTCGTCGGGGTTCTTGATATTGATGTTGTTGATGGTAACGGCATTCACATTCTTCGTGAACATGAACTCTCCCGTCACGGTCAAGGGGAAAGATACGGGTACCTGATAGTCCACCGCGATAGACGACTTCCACACCTGCGGCATCTTGAAGTCCTGAGCCACACCGGAAATCTTGCTTCCCGCCACGTGTTTCTCAATCGTGGTGGGGAGGTTGAACTTGTCGATTATCTGGTTCATGTCCGTAATCATGCCGCCTGCCAACTGGTCCAGACGGGAATCATGGCCCACCACCTTTCCATTGTCATATTGGGTCTTAAAGGTAACGGAGTTCTGTACCATAGAAGCATTGGTCGGCATATTGGTGAAGAAAACCAACGGCAGACGTCCGGTAAACACACCCGTACCTCCACGTACTTTCAGCGACTTGTCCTTGAACACGTCCCAAACGAAACCTATACGGGGAGAAATCTGCCATCTGGAATCCGGCCACTTGCCAGTGTCGATGTGCTGCCCGTCGAAGTCAAGCTCATAGATGGCATCGTTTCTCTGGAGGTCGTCGTTGTCGAACATCAAGTTGTCGAAACGGATACCGTAGGTCAGTTTCAGACTGTTGCCGAGGTTCCATTCATCCTGGGCATAGAAACCAAGCTGGTTGAAGGTAACCTGAGCATTGGGGTTGGCCACACCGTTGAAGCCATAAGTCAAAGCGAATGATTCGGGAGCTGCGCCACTCAGGAAATCTTCCAGACTGTTATAGCGGTAATATCCCGTACCGTTACGCATATAGGCGTTGTTGGCAAACTGGTGCTCGTAGCTAAGACCTGCCGTCAGCTTGTGGTTACCGGTGAAGAAGGTGAAGTTATCGGTAATGTTCGTAATCTTGTTCTTCACACCGTTGTTGTAGGTGAACAACTCGTAACCGGCGCTCATATACGGTTCCAGAATCTGGTTTCCGTTCTCGTCCTTGCCTGCCATGATGTCGATGAAGGGGAAAGGAGAAGAATTGGTGCCGCGCATGTCCTCTATATTGGTGTAGGTGAACAGCAACTGATTGGAAATCTTATCGGTGAAGCGGCTGTTCAAATCTGTCGCCCAAGACTGCACCTTGTTGTCCATGGAATACATGCTGTTGGCAAACGCCATAGACTGCGTACCTACGCGATAAGTATTGTTCAAGCGATATCCCGTATCGGAAGAGTTACCGTTCGGGGCATTCCAAGCCGTATTCTTCGTATTGTTGTAGCGGAGGCTCAAGCGATGGCGGTCCGTGATGTTCCAGTCGATGCGGGCCAGCAGCTTGGTGTTCTCCTCGTCGGCAGGGAAATTGGTGTAGGAGCCTGCATCATAGCCGTATTTGTCCTTCAGATGGTTGTACACCTTCTCCATGTCCGACTTCAGTGTACGGGACACCATACCTTTCGCATCTTCACCGTCCTCGCGCGCGCGATACTTTATAACCTCTCCCGGAGTCTTCTCTTTTTCGTAGTTCACAAAGAAGAACAACTTGTTCTTGATGATGGGACCACCCAGCGTGAAGCCGTAGGTAGTCTTGGACTCATCGGAACGTGCTCCCAGGTCCTCGCCGTTGATGCGGTTACCGCGCATGTCCTGGTTGCGGTAATAGGTATAGGCAGTACCTCTGAACGTGTTCGTACCACTCTTGGTAATGGCGTTGATGCCGCCGCCTATGAAGTTCGTCTGGCGCACGTCGAAGGGAGCCACCACTACCTGCACCTCTTCGATGGCATCCATGGAGATAGGGTTGCCGCCGCCGGGAAGGTTGGAGCTAAGTCCGAAGTTATTGTTGAAGTTGGCACCGTCGATAGTGAAGTTCGTGGAACGTCCGTCACCGCCGGCAAAACTCATGCCATTAGCATAGGGAGAAAGGCGGGCAATGTCACTGATGCTGCGGTTCACGGTGGGAAGCTGCGTCATCTGTGCAGACGAGATATTGGTAGTGGCACCCGTCTTTTCAGCGGTGAACTTGGTCTTGGCAGCCGTCACAATCACTTCGTTCAGCAACTCGGAAGATTCACTCATCTCTACGTTCAGGTTGTATACCTCACCCAGCTGAAGGGTGATGTCCTTATAAATAACCGTCTGATAGCCGATGTAGGAAATCTCCACCCGGTAGGGACCACCGGTGCGCATACCCTGGATGGAATAGCGTCCGTCAACGTTGGTCACGGTTCCGTAGCGCGAACCGGAAGGCTGGTGAACAGCCTGGACAGTGGCGCCGATAATGGGCTCATTACTTGCATCCGTCACCTTACCTGCCATAGAGGCAGTGGTGACCTGCGCATCTACACCCACGGTGGCCAGTAACAGCAGCACCGTCAGTATAATTCTTACTCTCTTTAACATAATGTCTTTTAAATTAGTTTCTTAAAACGTTATATTTCTTAAAACATTGGCAAAGATACACAAAATTATATATAAAGGCATTACAACGCGATTACATTTTTTAAGGATTTATTCAATACAAGGCAGTACCACTGTGAAACGGCTTCCACGGCCTTCCTCGGACTGGAGTTCGATGCGTCCTCCCATCTTTTCGACAATGAGCACACAGATGGACAAGCCCAGCCCGACGCCTTGGGAAAACTCGCTGCGCTTGTAGAAACGCTCGAAAATCATCTTCTGCTCGCTGTGCGGAATGCCTATGCCGGTGTCTTCCACATAAAGATGTACCTCGCTCATGCCGGACGGACAGCAATACCCCAGCCGGATGCTGCCTCCTTTCGTAAACTTGTTGGCATTGTTCAGGAAGTTGGTGAGTACCTGTGTCAGTCGCATGGGGTCTACATTCACCTGCACATCTTCGGGAGGGAAATCCTTGAGGAACTGCAACGGCGGCCGGATAAGCAGGCTATGCGTCTGATAGACGTCATCGAGCAACCGGCACACGCTCTCCCGCTGAAAGGTGAACGAGAGGTTACCCGACTCGATGCGCGACAGTTCCAGCACATCGCCCACCAGCTTCAGCAGCAGTTTGGTATTGGTGTTGATAATGTCCACAAACTCCTGCCGCTCTTCGTTTGAAAACTCCGGCTCATTGGCCAGCATGTCCGAGAAGCCGACAATGGCATTGAGCGGAGTGCGGATCTCGTGGCTCATGTTGTTGAGGAACGACTGTTTCAGTTCGGCCTGCTCCGCCAGCTCGCGGGATTCTATCAGCTCCTGCTCGTGGTCTTTCAGTTCCTGGATATTCTGCAGCAATCCGGCTATGATGGGTGCGTGTCCGGGGGTGTGGATGGTATTGTAGCTGAACTCCCACCACTGGAACTCACCGGTGAAGTTACAGCGATACTGCCCCTTGTGGTGCGTGCGTTCATGCCTTGCCGCTATGTTCTTGCGGAAGGCGGGTAAGTCGTCGGGATGGATGTAGGGAGTGATTTCATCGAGCAGAAGACGGCCGGGGCGATGATGAATAAGCTCGCAAAACTGCGAGTCGCAGGACACGGAATCTCCCTCCAGTCGCCAGGCGTAGGTAGAATTTCCTTCGATGGCCAGGCAGAGGGTCTCATGCTCGTAGAGGAGGTTTCGCAATGCCTCACGCTTGCGCCTGCGTTCGCGCAGCAGGCTGAAGGAGAGCAAGACTATCACCGTCAGCACGAAGACTGCGCCCAAGATGGAACCGATAAGTATAGGATAGCGGTAGCGCTCCGAAAAAGGGATATACATCACAGTGTACTCTGCCGGAATGCTCTCGAGCGGGATGCCATACTTCTGCAGCACATGCCAGTTCAGCACGTACTGCTTGGCGCATTCCGTCACCTGCTGCCGGGGCATCCGCCCTTCGAGGCGTTCCTTGATACCGGTCGCCATGTATCTTATCTGGCTTTCCAGTGGAGTGAAATATCCTCCCAGCAAGTAGTCGGCAAAGCCGAAGCCCTCGTTGATGGTCTGAAACGTGGGATTGTCGAAGAGCATGCCCACACGCTTGGTGGTATAGTCTCGCTTGGTGTAGAGCAGCAACGTATTGTCGCCGCGTCCCAGCCACATCAGATGGCGTATCGCTATGGAGTCGCTCGTCATGCGCACAATCTTCGTGGTGTCCAGCAACACGTCTATGTTCTGCCGTTTCAGTATAGGGCTGATAGTCTCCCTCTCGCGCACACGGTGATAGGAGGAACCGGCAAAGTAAGCACCCTCGGTAGAGGTCACGATGGCGAACCCCTGCCCACGACACTGCTCATTCAACGCATGCCATATCTTGCGGTCCAGAAACACTTGTCCGTTCATCAGGCAGATGCGCGACTTTCCCATGATACTCTCTATCATGCGTATGGTACGCAAGTAATCGGGCGTGTCGGCATAGCCCGTGATGTTGGGGTATTGCAGGAGCAGAGATATGTTGGGATAGTTCACACCGCTGAACACAACGGGTATTTCATGCGCCAACGGGTGTCTGCATGCCATCAGCGCATAGGCAGCCTGGTCGTCGAGCACGGCTATCAACTCGGCTCCCCAGGCAGAAAGGTCGTCCACGAAACCGGCCATACGGAGGTTTTCTGCCTCCTCCATGTAGCGGTCGCAGTCCAGATAGTATTCGCGTACATCGCAGTCCAAGCCGAGAAGGCTGAACTCTTTTTGCAACAGTTCCAGAGCCTTCGCAGCAGGCGGATAGCCCGGCTCGAAAGAGTGTATCAGCGCAATACGCCGTGTCTCCGCATGGGCAGGGTGTGCACACACGAGGCAGAGAGAAAGAATCAATATGTATCCGGCAACTGCCTTTATGTGCTTCATATCCGGAAGGTCCTTTTCGACTTGTATCAGCAAAGATACGAATGTTTTTTAAGAATAATGGACTATTTCTTCTGTTTCTGTAACAAAGAATACGTTTTCTTAAATCATTGACACATCCCAACTTATCTTTCAGAGGATTTACCGAATATCCCTAAAGAACCGATTCTTCGTCCAGTATTCCAAAGTGGAGATCTATTTGTTCTTAACCTTCGGCAACACCGCATTCAGTACCATATATCCCAACATACCGGCAACAATCGTTCCCAGCAATACACCAAATTTCGCCTGGTTCAGCAGATCCGGATATTCTCCTGCAAAAGAAAGGTTGGCAATAAATAAAGATACCGTAAAGCCAATACCCCCCAACAAGGATACTCCGGCAACACTTCTCCAATTCATTCCCGGAGGCATTGAGGACAAACCACTCTTGACCGCCAGCCAGGTAAACAGAAAAATACCGATAAACTTGCCAAGAAGCAATCCTGCAGCCACCGCTATACTAACAGCTCCAACAACGCCACCGCCTCCACTGAACACCACACCGGCATTGGCAAAGGCAAAGAGCGGCAATATCACAAAGTTTACCGCACCATGCAAATTGTCTTCCAAGGATTGCAAAGGACTAATTACATGATCAGAAGCGCGCTCCACTTGTTTTAGAGTGGCAATCTGCTCATTGGTCAATATAATATTATCTGATTTGGTAACCGGAAAATCACCGATAATGTCGCGGATGCGTTTAATGTATTTCCCGGCATCCAAACGGGGACGGGCCGGTATTACAAAGGCCAGTATCACTCCGGAAATAGTGCTGTGAATGCCCGACTGAAGGAACAAATACCAAATAATTACCCCGATAAGCAGGAAGAATATCTTCTGTGTCATACCGAATTTCCCCATATAGTAAAGGAAGAAATAAAGGACAGCAGCTACAATAAGATATCCGTATGCCACTTCGGAACTATAGAAAATGGCAATAACCAGAATGCCGCCAATATCATCGACCACTGCAAATGCCGTCAGGAAAATTTTCAGACTCAAAGGCACCCGTTTACCCAGCAGACTGAGTACACCCAATGAAAAAGCAATATCCGTAGCCATCGGTATAGCCATACCGCGCGTTTCCGGAGTACCCTGAACGACCAAAAGTGAATAGACAATGACCGGCACCAACATACCGCCACATGCCGCTACAAAGGGTAAAGAAGCCTTACGAAAGGAAGAAAGTTCACCCACCAGCAGTTCCCGCTTTATCTCCAACCCCACAGCCAGAAAGAAAACAGTCATCAAGCAGTCGTTTATAAACTCAATCATTTTCAACGGATGACCGCCATGGGAGAACAAATTAAAGTCTCCGATGCGCAGATGCAGTTCCTGCAAAAGAAAGCCCTGATACAACGGAGCCATTGGTGAATTAGCAATAACGGCCGCCAAAATAGCCATCAAAAACAACAAGATACTCGCCGCTATATTCAGCGACGAGAAGTTTTTCACAGTACGCAAAATAATCATAAAGAAGTATATTTGATTTAAGATTTCATCCTTTCGACATCAATCCAGCTTCAGGACTGCCAGGAAGGCTTTCTGAGGTACTTCCACATTACCAATCTGTTTCATACGCTTCTTACCTCTCTTCTGTTTCTCAAGCAATTTTCGTTTACGGCTCACGTCACCGCCATAACATTTGGCCGTTACGTCCTTACGCACAGCCTTAATCGTTTCCCGGGAAATAATCTTGGCACCGATAGCAGCCTGAATGGCGATATCGAACTGCTGTCTCGGAATCAGGTCTTTCAACTTCTCGCACATCCGGCGTCCCAATTCGTAGGCATTGTCAAAGTGTGTCAAGGTAGAAAGAGCATCCACCGGCTCACCGTTCAGCAAAATATCCAGCTTCACCAGTTTGGAAGGACGAAAACCGTTGGGATGATAGTCAAAAGAGGCATATCCCTTAGAGATACTCTTCAATTTATCATAGAAATCGATAACTATTTCGCCAAGAGGCATGTCATAGTATATTTCTACACGGTTACCTGAAATATATTCCTGCTTCACCAGCTCGCCACGCTTGCCCAGACAAAGAGTCATGATAGGGCCAATGTAATCAGTAGTGGTAATCACCGAGGCACGGATATAGGGCTCCTCAATACGGTCTATCATGGTAGGGTCGGGCATGCTGCCGGGGTTATGCACTTCGGTCATATTTCCCTGCTTGTCATAGATATTGTAGGAAACGTTGGGCACGGTGGTGATAACGTTCATGTCAAATTCGCGGTCAAGGCGTTCCTGCACAATCTCCATATGGAGCAGCCCAAGGAAACCGCAACGGAAACCAAAGCCCAAAGCTAATGAAGACTCAGGCTGGAAAGTCAGCGAAGCATCATTCAACTGCAACTTCTCCAAAGAAGAACGCAAGTCCTCGAAATCTTCTGCCTCGATGGGGTACACACCGGCAAAAACCATCGGCTTCACCTCCTCAAAACCGGCGATGGCCTCTTCGCAAGGACGGGCAATATGCGTAATCGTATCACCTACTTTCACTTCCTTAGAGGTTTTGATACCCGAGATGATATAGCCCACATCCCCCGTACGCAACTCCGGACGTGGCATCATTTCCATTTTGAGCACTCCGATTTCATCCGCATCATATTCCTTGCCTGTATTGAAGAATTTCACTTTATCCCCTTTACGAATCACACCGTTCACTATCTTGAAATATGCAATGATACCACGGAAAGAATTGAAGACAGAATCGAAAATCAACGCCTGCAACGGAGCTTCCTCGTCACCCTCCGGATGAGGGATACGCTCAATGACCACAGCCAGAATCTCTTCCACTCCCATGCCTGTTTTGCCGGAAGCACGGATAATCTCATCACGCTTGCAGCCCAACAGTTCAACGATTTCGTCCTCCACTTCCTCGGGCATGGCGCTTGCCATGTCACATTTGTTGATGACGGGGATAATCTCCAAATCATGCTCAATCGCCATATAGAGGTTTGAAATGGTCTGCGCCTGCACTCCTTGCGAAGCATCTACAATAAGCAACGCTCCTTCACAAGCGGCGATGGAACGTGACACCTCGTACGAGAAGTCAACGTGTCCCGGAGTGTCTATCAAGTTCAGAATATACTTTTCGCCTTTATATGTATACTCCATTTGTATGGCATGGCTCTTGATGGTGATACCTCTTTCCTTCTCAAGGTCCATGTCATCCAGCATCTGTCCGTTAGTTACTTGTATAGTATTGGTAAATTCCAGCAGACGGTCTGCCAAAGTTGATTTACCGTGGTCGATATGGGCAATAATGCAAAAATTTCGTATATTCTTCATTGTCAATAACTATCTATTAATTGGGTGCGCAAAGATAGTGAAAACAGAGCAAATAAAAAAAATGCGTTGATAACATATTCATGTACCAACGCATCTTTTTATAACATTCCAATCAATTCCTCGCTTAGTTCAGCTTTACAAACAATTCGCCTTCCACTTCAGAAGTAGAGACCTTGTCTTCTCTTAACAACCAGCCCAATCCCAGGAAGAAGTCCTTGTCGATCAGTTTAGTTGCTTTCTTGATTTGCTTGTGAGTCAAGCCATCTGTGCCATTCAGTGCAGTCCAAATCTGTCCTGCAACATTACCAGCTTTTTCTTTTAACATTTCTATTTGCTTTTAGTTAAACGTTATCCTCATCTCCAAAGATAGAGATGTCGGTGTTTTTATATCGCTGCAAAGATAGGTATATTTATGTTATACAACACGTTATTAGGCACTTTTTTTCTTACTAAGGGGTAAAAAAGTTCTTTTTTCTTACTTTGAGGACGTTTTTTCCAGGTATTCGGTCCAAATTTGGGCAGCTACCTCTACCATCTTGGCACACGGGCGTTTAGCATAATACTGCTCGGTACGGGCTTCCGGAACGGACGAACCTTCCGGTTTTCTCAATCCCAACAGTTCAGCACATATCAAAGAGCCGTTCCGTTTCTTGAACTCAGCAGCCAGCTCCTGCACCAACGCATAGTTTGCCGCCTTACCTTCACGGTCCTTGCCTTCCACAGCTCCTTTTTCCAATCCGGCCAATAGGAACATGCCGCATGCAGCACCGCATGTCTGCCTCATACGACCTATGCCACCACCAAAAGAAGCGGACATCCGGAAAGCCTGCTCTTCTGTAAAACCATACATATCTGCAAAAGCTCCCACTACCGATTGCGAACAGTTATAGCCACTCTTGAAAAGCTCCACAGCTTTTTCGATTCTGTCTTTTGTTTCCATAATCATTCTGTAATTTCCAACAACATCGGGCAATGATCCGAGTGGACAACGTCACCCAATATTCTCGCTTCCTTCAACATCGGGCGCACCGGCTCACTCACCATGCAATAATCAATACGCCACCCTTTGTTCTTGGTACGTGAATTAAAGCGATAGCTCCACCACGTATATTCCTGCTTGTCGGGATGAAGCCAACGGAAGGAGTCTATGAATCCCGCATTGAGAAAGCGCGTCATCCACTCCCGCTCTTCAGGCAAAAAGCCGCTGTTGGTGGCATTCCTGACAGGGTCATGAATATCTATTGCCTCATGGCAGATATTATAATCGCCGCAAAGAATGAGTTTAGGACGCGTACGTTCCAGCTCCAATACATATTCCTGGAATTTCTCCAACCAGACCATCTTGAAGGCCTGACGTTCATCACCGCTGGTACCGGAAGGATGATAAACACTCACAACAGACACATCACCGAAGTCGGCACGGATAAAGCGCCCTTCGTTATCATATTCTTCAATGCCCATGCCGTACTCCACATGGTCCGGTTCTTGCTTGCTCAGAATAGCGACTCCACTATACCCCTTCTTCTGTGCAGAATATAGATAATGCTTATACCCCAAAGCATCCAGCGCCTCTGCCGGATACTGTTCCGGTTGCAGCTTTGTTTCCTGCAAACAAAGCACATCCGGCTGCTCTTGTGCCAGCCACTCGGGAAAACCTTTTGTCACGGCAGCCCTCAGCCCATTTACGTTATATGTAATAATCTTCATACTACTTATTTGATTTCTTAAAAATGAATTATTCAAGATGTCAACTCGGATACCAGCAGCATGATATTCAGCACAGTGACCACCGCAGCAATGGCATAAAGTACAAATGTACTCCATTTGCTGTTTACATACTGCCCCATCACTTTGCGCGAAGAAGTCAATCCTACTTGCAGGAAAACCGTGAACGGCAGCTGGATGCTCAGTATCATCTGTGAAATCAGCAGTCCTTTGAACGGGTCTCCGATAAAGAAAATCAGCAGCAGTGCAATGCCCAGCGACAGAATCACACCCACCTGCGAGTGACTGTCTTTGATATGATAGGATTCTCCGAAAATACCGGCAAAGATAGAACCTGCCGCCATACCGCTGGTTATCGTGGAAGATATACCCGCCATCAGTAATGCCAATGCAAAAACCACGGCAGCACTGCTCCCCAGCAACGGCTCCAGCAAGGATTTGGCCTGCTGCAACTCTTCCACCTGAATACCGCTTTTAAAGAAAGTTGCCGCTGCCAGCAGTATCATGGCACTGTTGATGGCCCATCCCACAATCATAGAGAACAGCGTGTCGAACAATTCATATTTCAACACCTTACGGATGGATGCATCATCTTTCTTATTATATTCATGGCTCTGTATCACTTCCGAGTGCAGAAACAGATTATGCGGCATCACCACCGCACCGAGCACACTCATGATAATCAGCATGCTCCCATGCGGGAACGAAGGTGTCACCCACCCTTGTGCAGCCAGCGGCCAATCTATCTTCACCAGAAACAGCTCATAGATAAAGGAGAGCCCGATGACCGAAACAAAAGCAATGATGGAACGTTCTATCTTCTTGTAGGAATTAGTGAAAAGCATGACGACTACAAATACGGTAGTCAAGACAGAGCCCCATATGATGGGAATGTCAAACAGCATCTGCAAAGCGATGGCACCTCCCAATATCTCTGCCAGCGAAGTCGAGATGGAAGCCAATACCGCTGTGCCCAATATGGGACGCGACACCCAGGAAGGAGTATATTTGGTAGCGGCTTCGGACAAGCACAAGCCGGTTACAATGCCAAGATGCGCCACATTATGCTGCAATACAATCAGCATGATAGTGGATAAAGTCACGACCCACAGCAATGAATAGCCAAATTCAGACCCTGCCGCAAAATTAGATGCCCAGTTCCCCGGGTCAATAAAGCCCACAGTCACCAGCAGTCCGGGACCTATATATTTAAAAACGTCCAGACCGCCCAGATAGCGTTTGTGGTCTCTCCGTTTCAAGTCTTTAAAAATATTCTTCATTGTATCTGTTCAATTAAGAGCGTAAAAATACTCAAATAATAACAAATACCTCCATGTTAGGTTCAAAAAAAGCCCCTGGCATCTTTCAATGTCAGGGGCTCTCATCCATTCTTTCAGGCAGGAGGCTCAATACCCCATCTCGTGCAATGCCTTGCACAATTGGTCGGGGCAGGAAGTGGAACGTCTTCCGCAGCGAATTCCTTCCAAACGGGCAATCACCGCATCTACCGGCATGCCTTTCACCAAACGTGAAAGTCCTTGCAGGTTTCCATTACATCCACCCCAAAATGCCACTTCTTTCACAATACCATCTTCCACATCCAGTTCGATGTTACTGCTACACGTACCTTGCGTCTTGTATGTATATGTCATTATTCTCCGCCTTCTTCCGGTTTCATGTTAGTATAAACCGTCTGTACATCATCAAACTCTTCGAGACGCTCTATCATTTTGTCGATGGTTTCGCGTTGCTCGGGAGTCACATCCTTCATATCGTTCGGGATATAGGTAAACTCACCGCCGACATCTTCAAAACCGCACTCTTCCAAATGTTTCTGGATAGCTGCATAGCTTTTCGGATCACCATAAATAGTGATAGTACCTTCTTCTTCATCCTCTTCGTAGTCTTCCTCTACGTCATAGTCTATCAAGTCAAGAATGAGTTCCTCCATATCGATACCGTCTTTCTTCTTGAAAGTGAACACACACTTGTGGTCAAACAAGAAAGCCAGTGAACCCATTGTTCCCAAGTTACCGCCGAACTTGTTGAATACGGAACGCACATCGGCTACTGTACGGGTAGTGTTATCGGTCAGTGTATCCACAAAAACAGCTACACCGTGAGGACCGTATCCTTCATAAGTCATACCCTTATAGTCGCTCTGGTCCTTACCCATCGCATTCTTGATAGCACGTTCAATATTATCCTTCGGCATGTTTTCACGCTTACAAGTAGCGATAACCGAACGCAGTGTCGGGTTGTTTTCCGGCTCCGGACCACCGGCCTTCACCGCAATAGCAATTTGTTTACCCAGTCTTGTAAAGGTCTTTGCCATGTGACCCCATCTTTTCAATTTGGCAGCTTTTCTATATTCAAACGCTCTTCCCATTGGAACTGTATTTTAAATTATGAATTATAAATTCTGAATAATGAATCAACGCAGCTTGGCATTCAACTTGTCCTCCAGGTTCTTCACCAGTTTGGACATAATCTTGTCAATCTGCTTATCGTTCAACGTGGCATTCTCATCCTGCAGCAAGAAGCTCACCGCGTAACTCTTCTTACCGGCTTCCAGATTCTTACCCTCATAAACGTCGAAGAGAGAAACCTCCTTCAGCAGCTTTTTCTCCGTCTCGTAGGCAATCTTCTCAATTTCCGCAAACTGCACTTTCTTGTCAAGCAGTAACGCCAAGTCGCGTTTCACGGCAGGGAACTTGGAGATTTCCGTATAGCTCACCTTCACATTGCGGATGGCCTTCAGCAATTCTTTCCAGTTGAAATCGGCATAGTAAACCTCGTTGTCAATATCGAATGCCTTCAGCAGCTTCTTTGTTACAATACCGAAAGTAGCCAACCGCTTTCCACCCCTTGTCTGTACGGATAAACCGGCAGCATAGATGTCATCAGTCAGATTGCCGACAACCAAATCATGCATGTGCAGCCCCAATCTGGCAAAGACATTCTCAACGTATGCCTTCAGCTCATATACCGAGCTGTTCTCATCCGGATGAGCCCATGAGTTTACAACCCTCTTGCCAGTCACCCACAAACCAAGATGATAGTCTTCGGAATAAGCGGCAAGCACTTTCTCCGGATTCTTCTTTTCCTCGTTGAAGTGATAACAATTACCGAATTCAAAGAATTTCAGGTCTGCATTCTTACGGTTGGCGTTGTGCGAGATGCTTTCCAATCCACCGAAAAGCAGTGTCTGACGCATGGCATTCAAGTCTGCACTCAACGGATTCAGCAACATTACCAGATTCTTCGACGGATAAGACTCCAAGTTGTCATAGTAAGCGGCACGCGTCAACGAGTTGTTCAGAATCTCATTGAAACCACAGCCCACCAGCTGCTCGGCAACCAGGTTTTGCAGTTTGTTGGATTTATCATATTCACCCTTGGTAGTCAGACAAGACTTCAAGGTAGTCGGAATCTCCACATTATTATATCCGTAGATACGCAGAATATCCTCTATTACATCGCAATCGCGCTGCACGTCCACACGGTAAGGAGGAACATCCAGTGTAAGCCCTTCGGCTGTCTCGTCTACAATCTTCATTTCCAGACTTGTCACGATGCTCTTGATGGTATCCACCGGAATAACTTTGCCAATCAGTGAGTTCACTTTCTCATAGGCAAGTTCCACACGGAAATCCTTGGCAGGAGCGGCGCACACATCTTTTATTTCAGAAGAAATGGTACCTCCGGCAAGTTCCTTTACCATCAAAGCTGCCAGCTTCAGGCAGTAAATAGTGGCATTCGGGTCAATACCTCTTTCAAAACGGAAAGAAGCGTCTGTGTTCAACGCATGGCGACGGGCTGTCTTGCGCACCCATGTGGGATGGAAGTAAGCACTTTCAAGGAACACATCCTTGGTGGTTTCCGTAGAACCGGAATCCAGACCGCCGAATACACCGGCAATACACATCGCCTCTTCCTTGTTGCAAATCATCAAGTCGCGTTCGTTCAATTTACGCTCCACGCCATCAAGAGTTACAAACGGAGTACCTTCCGGCATGGTCTTTACAATCACCTCACCGCCTTTAATCTTATCTGCATCGAAGCAGTGCAGCGGCTGGCCGAAAGCATGGACGATATAGTTGGTAATATCCACCACATTATTGATAGGACGCAGGCCGATAATACGCAACTTGTTCTGCAACCATTCGGGGCTTTCTTTCACTGTAACCCCTTTCACCGTAACGCCGGCATATCGGGGACATGCCTCGCTGTTCTCTACAGTTACTTTAATATCCAAGTCGTGATTTTCTACCGCAAAAACGTCTACCGAAGGTTTCTTCAAGGTAGCCGGCTTACCGTTCTGTATCAAGTAGGCATACAAGTCGCGTGCCACCCCATAATGTGAGCAAGCATCGGCACGGTTGGGAGTGATGTCCACTTCCAGCACGTAATCGCTCTTGATGTTATAATAATCCTTGGCAAGCATACCCGGAACAGCTGTTTCCGGTAGTACGATGATGCCCGCGTGGTCCGTACCGATACCTATTTCATCTTCAGCACAAATCATGCCGACAGATTCCACGCCACGCAGCTTTGACTTCTTGATGGTAAAGCATTCGTCACCGTCATACAGTTTTGTACCCAACGTGGCTACTACCACTTTCTGTCCGGCAGCTACATTCGGAGCGCCGCATACAATCTGCACGGGTTCACCTTGTCCCAGGTTCACCGTAGTGACGTGCATATGGTCTGAGTTGGGATGAGCTTCGCATGTCAGCACTTCGCCGATGACCAGTCCTTCCAGTCCGCCTTTAATGGTTTGCACCTCTTCCACACTTCCCGTTTCCAGTCCGATGGAGGTCAGTGCCGCAGCAACTTCATCCGGTGTCAAATCGAAATCGACATACTCTTTCAACCAATTATAAGAGATATTCATATCATTATATTTTTATTGTTTCCAAAAGTGACCTGCAAAGGTAATAAGATTTTTTGGTTGGCAGGGAATTATAAATGAAGAAAATAACAAAAAGGCGATGAAGTGCTTTTCCTTCACCGCCTTTCTCCTAATATTCTATATAAATCTACAATTTATACATTCATTGCATTGGCGCCTAAAGCTCCCAATATGGCGGAAGCAACAGCTATCACTACCTTCAAAATCTTGTCCCAAACGTTCTTTTTCATAGTTTTAATCTTTCTAAATTAGTAAATACATCTTATCCTAATGGGTTCTCGCCTTGGTCACCGTCAGAACCACCACCGGAATTGCCACCATCACCGGCATCATCCTTACCGTCAGTCACCACTCCCGTCCATTTCTCAAACTCCACACCCTGAATCAGGGCACGCGTAGTGCCGATAGCAGCTGGGCGCGTGTATTCCGGAGTAAACTGGCAGCGTAGAGCAGTCACCTGATTGGGATTCACGTCTTCAGATTTTGCCACTCCCTTACCTCGCGTACGGGCCTTCATGGTGAATGTGCCCAAACCATCCAGACGCACCGTACGGCTGTTCAGCAACTGACTCCTCATCACCGTCATCAGGTTACGGATCACATTATGTACGTCACCCGGAGTCAGGGAAGACTTCTCGGCAATCACCTCAGCCAGCTGTTGTGCATCCACGGCTCTTCCCACTTTCTTCAAACTCAGATGCCAAAGTTTGGCACCCTCTTTTGTCGCCAGAGACGACTGTCTTGCATAATAAAATAAAGGCATACTTTCTTTCTCCTTTTTACATTTTTAATTCAACATGGTTTTTAATCTCGTTTTGTTGATCAACAATGCAAAGGTGAGGATATATTTGCCTGTAAACAAAGAAAACAGCCTCGCTGAAGCTGTTTTCTGAGATAAGTTCATAAAGTATTGATTTACAATCTAACAGATTAGGCAAGCCAACTTAATCAAGATATCCTACGATGATGATTGCCTGTACTGCCATATAGGTCGAAGATACTATGACATGGGGAATCTTCAGCTCATTCGCCATAATCTGATAAGATGTTTGCGATGCGGTAGTCCAATATTCTCATGAAGCATCAGGCGGTGAATATTTGGCACGCTTGCAGAAATTGAAGAAGCAGAAGACTAGAACGGAACAGACAACGTATAGATGAAATCCGCATTGACAAACGTATTGGCAACCGACAGCGTTGTCAAGGTCGTAGTTAAAAAAGCTGTATTTTCATCTATTATTTTACTATGGCCTCTTTTATACACTCCACGATATAATATACATCTTCATCAGTCACCCACGGCCCGGCAGGAAGGCACATACCGATTTTAAAAATAGCTTCGGATACCCCATTGATATAAGCCGGAGCATCCTTATAGACCGGCTGCTTGTGCATCGGTTTCCAAACCGGGCGTGCCTCTATTTTTTTGCCAAGCATAAAAGCACGCAAAGCCTCCACATTCTCGTTGGGCTGGCAATCTGTTGTAGCACAATCTACGGCATGAATCACACCTGCAGCACCACCTACGGCAGTCCTGACAACATCCTTATAAGCATTTTCCTGCCCTTTGATGCGAAGTGAAGAATCCAGAGTGATTGTACAAAGCCAGAAATTAGAGTCATAATCAGCCGAAGGAGCTTCATGCAGCAATACCCCCTCCACATCCTTAAGCAGTTCCTTATAGAGAGCCTGCACATGTCGGTGATGTGCAATATGCTTATCGGCAACGGTCATTTGACCACGACCAATACCTGCACATATATTACTCATGCGATAGTTATACCCTATCGCCTCATGCTGGTAATAAGGATAAGCCTCACGAGCCTGCGTGGCATACCACATGATTTGATTCTTGCTTTCGGCATCTTTACAAATCAACGCACCACCGCCACTGGTAGTAATCATCTTGTTACCGTTAAAGCTCAGCACCCCGAACTTGCCGAACGTCCCCAGTACTTGTCCCTTAAAACGGGAGCCAAAACCTTCGGCAGCATCTTCCACCACTGGAATAGCATACCTATCGGCTATCTCCATGATACGTGTACAGTCATAGGGCATGCCGTACAATGCCACAGGAACAATAGCTTTTGGCTTTTTTCCAGTCTTGGCAATGCGGTCCTTGATGGCTTCTTCCAACAGTTCCGGAGACATGTTCCAAGTTTCTTTCTCAGAATCCACAAATACCGGAACAGCCCCCAGATAAGTGACCGGATGCGAAGACGCACAGAATGTGAAGCTTTGTACAATCACTTCGTCACCCTGTCCCACTCCGCAAGCCAACAGAGCCAAATGTACTGCCGCCGTACCGGCCGAAAGTGCCACCACTTCCTTGCCTTCGCCTACAAAACGTTTCAAATCCTCTTCAAAAGCATTCACGTTAGGACCGAGAGGAACCACCCAGTTCGTATCGAAGGCTTCTTTTACATATTTCTGTTCAATACCCTCCTCGCTCATATGGGCAAGGCAGAGATAAATAGTTTTATCCATAAATATATATGTGATTATTTAATGATCAGACTTCGGATTCCTCACATAGTGGGGAATAAAAAGAAAGGAAACGGCTTTATAAATCTTTTCCAGATATCGGGATAATTTACTCATAAATGTTTCCATGACCGGAATACAGACTGCAATCCTTTGTTAATTCCATGATACGTTCTTTCAAGATCCGTGCATCTTCCCTATCGCTATTAGGGAATGAGGCAATGAGTTTAACACCAGGGATATATGAATCACCCGAGAAAACATTGTTCTCGACTTTATAGGTAAGGCAGCTTTTATCATGTCCGGGAGTTTCAAACACTTCCACGAAAATTCCCGGAAATATTTCCACTTTATCATTCTCATGTAAAACCGTCACATTATCTCCCATCCATATTACAGGATCATTGTGATAACGGGAAAAATTAAGTTTATCCGAACCTAAAGCCTCCTTGTCGAAAGAGGAAGTGTAAACTGTGCAATCAGGATACAATCGTAATAAATCTTTTATACCATAAATATGGTCGTAATGAGTATGAGTCAGAAACAAGGCTTGTACCGTTCCGCACTTTTCCTGAACACACTGCTTTATAGGAGCAATATCCCCAATATCTATCAATACATGCCCATCTTTCCCCTCAACAGACAGTATATACGTATTGGAGGTGAAAACAGAATTGACAATCTGAGGATGTTTTTCGTAAGCACTCACTGTACGGCTAGCCTGGTTTTCACCGCCTCTAGCCTACTTTGAGTTATTTTTTATTTAAAAATTATGTTTATTTCGCTATATTGATAGGTAAAAGTGCGGCGTAATTCGTTGCGCCGGCCACCAACTTCCTTAAAACATCCGCAATGTATTTAACAGGCCTTAGCCCATTCATTTTGCAAGTCTCAATAATTGAGTATAATAAAGAAGTATTCTTTGCACCCGGTTCTGCCCCGCAAAACAAATAATTGTTACGACCCAGGCAAATAGGCTTCATCATCCGTTCAGCTGTATTGTTGTCAATCTCTGCTTTACCATTATTCACATAGCAGCATATTGACTCCCATTCGGCAACAGCATACCGGATCGCCTTGATAAAGAGATTGGATGCAGCATCTTGGGTCGCATCAAAAATTGGCTTTATTATTTGCCAAAGTTTATCAAGAACAGGTAATGCTCTTTGTTGCCGTTCCTTTCTACGTTCATCTTCTGATAAAAAGTGTATTTTGCAATCAGATTCTATCCAGTAAAGTTCGGAGATCAGGTTCACTACTTCGACAGAGCGTTCATCCGTATTCAAGCATCTACAAATTTTCGCCGCACATGCGCCATACATCCATAACGGGTAACTCCCTTTCGATGCCGGTCAAAAAGTTTATAAACATTGTAACCATCCGTGGTAATATTACCAAAAAAATCTTTGAAATGGTTCTCGGCAACTGCCATACTGCGGCTACCCCGGTCATACAGGTAATAAGCAACCTTCAAGGCCGGATTCTTGCTGCCCCAGATATACTGCTTCTTGTATTCCATCTTTCCCGTTTCCTTGTTTTTGATTCTGACCAGTTCAGTAGTCCCATCACAGAACAAAAACTGTCTTTGCTCAAAAGAAGATTCCGCAACGGGGTTTCCTGTTTGCCCAACAGATCTGTGTGTTTTTGTATCCAACTCAGTACAGTGGAAGAGGAAAACTTTGCACCGGCATCTGAAAAACGAGCTACACCCCGCTCCGAAGAGAGGCTATACTGATATTTATCTACCATGATCTGTGCTATCATATCCATACCTACATGATGTCCCGGAAGAACATTCTCAAAGGGGTGCAAGGCTTCATCACCTTCAAACGGGGCATAATAGTTACTGATAGCGCCTTCGGAGTCAATCAGTCTGGGAATTTCGAAAACATGCTTACACACATTCCAATCCATTTTATACAGTATCCAATGACGAACATTGATTGGGCGGGCATCAGCAGGGACTTGATCACGGTTACAGTAGTGCATCACGGTAGATTCTATCTGAGTGGCATTCTTGCCATAATCCGAACGGTGGGGTTTGGACTTTGCTGCCTGGCCCACAAGAGCATCAGATGATCTCATAGTATCAAGGAGGGCATGTCCCTCATGAGGAGGAAGCCCAGGGGGATTGAAACCATCAAAATCATCCTTATCTTCTTTCACGCTTCTTTCCTGTAGCTTCTTCAGGCTTTTAACCTTTCCTGAACTCCTACCGTAAAGTTGCCGTTTTTGTCTTTCAAGTTCAAACAGGTCATCCGCACGAGTTTGCTGCAAAGCTTTCAAGGCTTCCCTCAGATCAGACTTTTCCTGTTCAGAGTTAGCCAAACGGAGTCTCCAGACGGGAACGTTGATGGCGTAACTCATCATCCTTGGAAAGTAATTGAGAGATTAATATGTTGATAATATCTTTGTCTTGCATGAAGTGAATATACTCATTTTTAATAAATTATGCAAATAAAAAACTGCGCTGTTTATCTGACAACCAACATATTAATCAACACTCAAAAGAGCGTTTTTTGTATTCATTTTAACCAACCAAAAGCCCTTTACGAACAGTGCCTTGAAGAAGCACTACAAGCTTATCCCAACTGATTTCGTATTGGTTTAAATCGGAATTGAAAACAGGAAGAAGGAAGCGTTCACGGTTCAGTTTCTGCCAGTAAAGCACATATCCATTATACTCATGGCGCAGAATCTTTATATTACGACGGTCTTTTCCAAGGAAAATAAATACATCACCCGACTCAGGATCCTTATGCAATTTACGGCGTACCAACTCCGAAAGGGTGGCGATACCTTTACGCATATCAACAAAACCTTCACAAAGGTAGAAATTCATGTGAGAGCTCAAACCTAACATACGCGTGACAAACTACTTAAAAGGTTAGTAATATCTTCCAGGTGGGAATCTGGTTTATGAATCTCAATGCCATTGGAAAGTTTCAAATGAAACTCGCTAACAGTGCAAAAAGCAATGGGGGGATTTACTGGAGCAGTCAATGCTGGAGCTCCGGTCACTTTGATAGCACTAATACGAATATCAGCCATTTCACTTTCGCGTAAACGTTTCTTGTTATCACGATACCAACGGATAAAATTGCGGTACTCAACACCTTCGCGCAAGCAGAAGCTATCAATAGATACGTTCAAAGGCGCTGCCTCGGTTTGATAGCGATATAAAAAATCGCTGTAGAATTCAGACATGTTCATGACTTGGAATAATTTTAAGTTTAAGTCACGAAAGTAAAAATAGAAGATATACAAATCAAGAGCCATACAGTGAGTGCTTACATATCTTAGTTTTTAAATCAATTGCAAACAAATTATGTACAAAGCACCAACTGCCACCATGGCAGCAAGCAATGTAATCTTCATCTTCTTACTCATAGCACCAATATTTAAAGGAATTCTGCTTCCCCCAACTTAAACGGCTCCCCGTGCCCAGGGAAAACCATCATATCTTTGTCTAGTGACCGCAAATATGGCTTGGTTTCCTGCTTATAGGCTCTTCTGTCACTCCCTGGCAGATGCACTATGGTCGGTGTATGCTGTATAAGGGAATCGCCTGAAAAAAACGCTGTCTCACCCAAGAAATACAAGGCACTCCCCGGGCTGTGCCCAGGTGCCGGATGACATCTCAAAACCAGTTCACCTACTTTCAACCCACAATCACCGTCAAATGCCTCGTCTGCACGAAGCATATACCGCTTAGCGGTAGCCAGAAAGTTCTCTCTTCTGTGTCCACCGTCAACCGCATCACGTAGCGTCAGTATATACCCCAGTGTCTTAGGGTCATTCCCTTTCTCAGTGGCAATAGCTTCTGCACAGGCGCGATGGCAAAACAGTCTCGTCTCTATCTTCGACTGTAACCACTTTACCCCCGTCGTATGGTCATAATGCTCATGCGTAAGGACTATTTCCACGCTCCTTGTCCCCAGTTCCTGAAATACTCGGAGCAACTCTTCATTCTCATTTGGGTCAAATACAATCCCAGTGTCCCCTGATGGAATAAAGAACATATTGGAATCCACCAACTCATAGGGGAACCGATAGATTGACACCTCGCGTTCCTCTATAAAAGCCTTATAAGAGTTCATACTCAGTGTTCCTCTATCATCACCCATCCATTTCGGGTGTGTTCAAAGGCATCATACAGCACCTGACCGGCTTTACCATAGTCCGACGCTTCAAACCAGAATGTCTTGTCTTCACACTCGTATGGCTTGATGATGACAGGGTACGTCACTTTTCCCAATGCCATTTTCGCCTCCGGGTAGTTGTCAAAACAGAATATCTTCTTCGGTCGCTCGCTCATTTCAGTCCCTCTAATTTTTCGTTAATGTCATATATTAGTTGTTTGGACTTCTCCCAACCAAGGCATGGGTCAGTCACAGACTTTCCATACACTCCTCCATCAATGGGCTGGTTGCCATCTTCCAGATAGCTCTCTATCATCAGCCCCTTCACCAATTTTTTAATCTTGGGGTATTCCTTCATCAGGCCCAGCACCTCCATTGCGTTGTCTATCTGACGCATATACTGCTTGTCGGAATTGCTGTGGTTGCAGTCCACCACCACCGCAGGATTTTCAACATTCCTTACTGCGAAACGGTCACAAATCTCCGACAGGTGCTCATAGTCGCAGTTTCTGGTTGCGGCACCGCCTTCTTCCAGATAACCTCGAAGTACGCCGTGTGCATACTCATTGCCCTTTGACATCACTTCCCATCCATTGAAAATAAAATGGTGCGGATGCTGGGCGGTCTCAATGGCATTCAGCATTACGTTGATACTGCCACTTATGGGATTCTTTAGGCCAACAGGAATATTTAGTCCACTGGCCACCAGCCTATGCTGCTGGTTCTCTACCGAACGTGCTCCAATAACAGCATAGCCCAACAGGTCTGCCAGATAGTGAATAGTTTCAGGGTACAAGAGCTCATCCGATGGGAACAATCCAGTCTCTTCCACTACTTGCCGGTGTACGTTCCGCACAGCCGCCACACCCATCGACAGGTCTTCACCCTGCCCGATATAGGGTTGGTGAATCATACCCATATACCCTTTACCAATGGTTCTGGGCTTGCTGGTATAGACACGAGGCACAATAAGAATATTCTCGACCACCTCTTTCTGTATCTCTGCAAGGCGTGCAGCGTACTCCAGTACGGCATCCATCCTGTCTGCAGAGCAAGGACCGATATTCAATAGCAGTCTTTTTGACTCCCCGGAGAATATCTTTTTTATCTCTTTATCGTGCTCCAACTTCTTTTTGGCCATTCCCTTACTCAACGGGTATATCTTAGCCAATTCTTCCGGTGTAGGAAGTTTCTTCAGGAAATCCATAATCAGAATGCGTTTAGTTCCACTTTGTTGCCAAGTTCTGCTGACATATAGGCTGCATAAATAATCTTTATGGTATCATATGCCAAAGTGAAACCCGACTGAGGCTCACGGTCATAATACACGCACTCCATAAAATCACGCATCTCGTCAGTATAGCCTCGTATTATCTCATCCTCCAGGAAGGGGTTGTTCCATCCTGTCTTGGAAGGAAGCATCTCTGAAATATAGACATCATCCAAGTTGTCCTCATCCAGGAAGTAAGTGCTCATCAGGTTGGACATGGTGAGGTTGCAGTTGATGGCAGCATCGTTACAATACAGTTCCACATAGTTCTTCGAACCGCCAAGCAGGGTGTCGGTAGCTATCACCACGGCCTTGGTGCCGTCGGTAAAGTCCAGTATGATAGTCCCGAAATCTTCTACGTCATGCGGTCTGGCGGCAATATGCCGGTGCTCGTATTCATTCAATTGGGGTGTGATCCGATCCATCACGCCCAGCACGCTCTTTACTTTAATCTCTACTCCACGGGCTTGGGCTTCCTGCTGTTTCAGCCAGAGGATGGCCGAAAGAGGATGTGCACCGGTACGAATCATGGTGCCACCGCCGGTCTTGCTCCATTCTCCGGCCACGGGCGAACTGGATCCCTTCAGGCTCTCCTCTCCTTTCATGAACAGGATACGGCTCTTCTTGGCCTTGATAATCTCTGCGGTCTTTCTCACGGCAGGGGCATACACGAAGTTCTCTGCATACATGAACTTCTTGCCGGTTTTCTTGATAACAGTGCGCAGGTAGCGTATCTGCTCCAACATCTTCAGATACATCACGCGTTTCGGCACCTTGTCACCGATAGGCTCTTCATCGCCGGGAGTTCCGAAATAGCCCGTCAGCGGCTTTTCGCATATCACGTGCTTGCCTGCCATCATAGCCTTCTCTATCATCTCCTCGTGAGCGTAGGGAGGCGTACAGATGTCTATGACATCTATCTCAGGGTCGTTGATCATATCGTCAAAGCTGTACGAAATCTGCTCAAAGCCATAAAGACGCTGGGCTTCCTCCAGCTGTTCCTTACGTCTTGCAACGATGGTCTTCAACCTGACAGGCACACCTAAAAAGCGCTTCAATGCCATAATGTGCAATTCCGTAGCGCGTCCGGCACCCGCCATTCCAATGGTTACTTGCTCCATATTCAGATATTTAGTGTTTTGATAATATTCATTAACTCTTTCTGTTCTAGTCTTCTTTCCTCCCATTTACTGTACTCGATAGGGAATACGAAGTCTATCCTGCTGTCGTCATTCTTCTTGTCGTTTTTCATGGCTTCCACCATATTCTATACGGTATAGGGTACGTCGTAGTAGAGTTGGTAGGCATCCACCGCAGCGCGTATCTCATCAACAAGCCCGGAAGCACACAGTTCCAGATGACAAGCTATCTTAGCCTCCCATACCAGTCCCGTTGCAACAGCAACACCATGTGAAATACTATAGTTGGAGAGTTTCTCAATAGCATGGGGAACGGTATGTCCCATGTTCAGCACTTTCCGGAGTCCTTTGGTCTCGTACTCATCCTGTTCCACCACGTCGCGTTTCATCTTGATGCAACTGGCCACCATCTGGTCTATACGCTCCTTGATTGTGTTCTGTCGTATCATCTCCACAATACCGGCATTAGCTATCAGGTCGCTCTTGATGACCTCTGCCATGCCTTCTGCAAAGATGTCTGCTGGTAGGTTGGTTACCACTTGTGTGTCTGCCACCACTAATGAAGGTTGCCAGAAAGCGCCTATCAAGTTCTTCCCTGCCTGCAGGTCAACAGCTGTCTTGCCACTTATTGAGGCATCAACCATAGAGAGTAGCGTAGTAGGCATTTGAATAAAATGGATGCCTCGCATATACAGTGCAGCGGGCACTCCCGTAATGTCCCCCCTATCACACCACCACCAATGGAGAGGAAAATGTCCTTTCTCGTAAAATGACAGGAAGCAAAATACTCCAAAATACCTGACAGAGTATTTATGTTCTTGGAACTCTCTCCGTATGGGATGACGTATTTACATACATCATATCCGTATTGTTCCATTGCCCATACCGCCTTTGCAGCATACAGGGCATCTACGGTATCATCCGTGATGACCCCCACCTTCCCTCCTTTACAGAATGGCTCTACCAGCCGGGGCAAGTCAGCAATGACTCCCTGCCCCAACAGGACATCCTACTTCCTTGAGGTGTTTACCACTATCGTTTCCACGCTTACTTGTATATCTGGAACTTATACTGCTCCACAAAATTAGTATCTTTTTTCTTTGTGGCGGCAATAGCATCCCTCGGATGGGCATTGGCCAGTCCGGCAATCAGATACGATGTATTGTAGCCCCAAGTGGGCTCCTGGTCTTTCATGACCAACATATCACTTCCCACCAAGTCCAACACGGGCTCCACATGATACTTCTTGCCGTTAAAATAGCCAAGCAATGCCTCCAGGTGACAGTTGCCAGCACCTCGTCCCATGCCATAATAGGTGGCATCCAGCATCTTGGCATTCAGGTCGTGTGCCTCTATGGTGTTGGCGAAGGCACACTGCTGGTTGTTGTGGGCATGGATGCCTGTCAATTTGCCGTAGGGTGACAAATGGTCTTGGAAGTGCCTGGTCAGTTTACGGACTTCCTTGGGATAGAGCGCTCCGTAACTGTCCACTATATACACGCCCATCACTGGTGTCTGGGCCAGTGCATCCAAGGCTTTCGACAACTGCATCATCGTACATTTTGAGATGGCCATAAGGTTACAAGTCACCTCATAGCCTTGCTTGGCGGCAAATTCTATCATCTCGATAGCTTCCGAAAAGGTCTCTATATAGGTAGCCACACGAATAAGGCTCAGCGGACTATCCGACTTCTTGTGGATATCGTTCTTGAAGTCACAGCGTCCAACGTCTGCCATGACACACAGTTTCAGCCCCGTCGGGTTGTCACCCACAATGCTGAAGATGTCCTCGTCCGAGGAAAATTTCCACTTACCGAACTTACTGGGATCAAACATCTTCTTGTCTGCACGATAGCCAAACTCCATGTAGTCAACACCTGCAGCCACATTGGTTTCATAGACCTTCTTTACAAACTCATCGGTAAAGAAGAAGTCGTTCACCAGTCCCCCGTCACGGATAGTGGCATCTACTATTTTTATTCCTTCTATATTTCTCATGACGGTCTTAATGCTGTTCGTCTATCTTGGCTTGGATAAAATCAATCAACTTGCCTACTATCCTCAGTTTAGGATTCTCTATGTCCTCCACCTCAAACTCAATATCATACTCGTCTTCGATGGTAGAGATAAACTGAATGAAAGCCATAGAGTCAATATAGCCTGCCTCAATATAGTTGAGAGTCATAATATCGACGTCTTCAGGTACGGTGTATTCGCGCTGAATATATTCTGTCACGAATTCTTTAATATCTGTCATAGTCGTAATTTCTTTTTATTTGTCTATTCCTACATTTCTTATATGGTCTAGTATGCGGTTGCGCTGCAGCTTACCCATTGTGTTCTTCGGTAGCATATCCACAAAGAAAATCTTGTGTGGCTGCTGGAAGTCTGCCAGGTTCTTGGCGCAATAGGTTTTGATGGTGCGCTCTGTCAGTTCGCAATCTTCCTTCACCACCACAGCCAGTGCCACTACTTCACCAAGCCTTTCGTCAGGATAGGAGAAAGCTGCGCATTCTTCCACAGCGGTCAACTGGTTCACTACGGCATCCACATCATTTGGATATACGTTGATGGCTCCTGTGATAATCAACTCCTTCTTGCGTCCGGCAAAGTAGAGATAGCCATCCTCGTCCATATAGCCTAAGTCACCAGTACGGAAGAACCCTTCGGTGGTAGCCATATCCATCATGTTTTTCAGCTTATAGTAGCCCTTACAGGTCAGCTTCGACTTCACGGCAATCTCTCCCACTTCGCCCACAGCGCATTCGGTATCCTCGTCGTCACGTAGTATCTTCACTTCCGCTTCATCAAAGGGCAGGCCAACACTCTTTTGCTTGTTACGGGCCTTCTGGAAGCAAATATCAGTAGCCGTAGATGTCTCTGAGGTGCCATACATCTCGTGAAACTCGCACTGCAAACGGTCTATCAGTTCCAGCTTCACCTTCTCCTCCAGCAGGGCTGATGAAGAAACGATTGTGTGGAAGCTGTCTATACTTTCGGTATTCTCCTGCTTCAGCAGTTCAAGTATCTGCGCCAACTGGGCAGAAACCGCAATGGTAAACGTCGGTTTCTGTTCTGCGGCACACTTCAGCCACAAGGCCGGAGTGAATCGTGGCAGCAGGATAGAGGTCGCACCCAAAAGCAACGGCATAATCACCAGGCGCTCTGCCAAGGAGTGGTACAGCGGTGTAGCAGCCAGTATTCTGTCTTCCTTCACCAGTCCATACACTCGGATATGAGCCAGCGAGCGGTCTATTTTGTTCTGCTGAGAAATGTCAATTGGCTTCGGTGTTCCCGTAGAGCCGGAGGTCATGGTCAGTATCAGACTCTCATCGCCCTTGATATTCTCACAGGCAGGACGTGTAGTAGGCATCGTTGCCACCTCACTGAAAGGGAATGCTCCTTCAAACTCTCCGTCTAGGCATACGGTGATGCCAGGCACGTCCACTCCACCTTTCTTCTCGCATTCGTTCAGGAAACTCTTGCGGGCTATCAGGTGTTTCATGTCGCCCGACTTCATGGCCACCTTAATTGACTCCAAAGGGAGTGTAGGGTTCAGCGGAACCAGACATACGCCCAGGTCTGCCGCACTGAAAAACAGCGCAACTGATTCTATGCTATTGTTCATGGGGATGGCCACATGGTCACCATACTGAACACCTTTCGCAACAAGGTAGTTCGAATAGCGGCTCACCCGATTTGCCATCTCTTGATAGGTGGCTGTTTTTCCGTCGCACCAGATAGCCTGCTTATCAGGCATCTCTGCTGCGTTCTTATAAAACAAATCTGCTAACTGACTTCTCATATTAATCGTATATTTGCAGTTCGGGTATCACTAAGTTTTCTGTCTCAAAGCACAAGCTTCCCCATGAAAGACCCACGCCAAACGAACAGCCCACATTGGTATGCTTTCCGTTGCGCAGTTTCTCTGCGCAACCTATCACCATCGTAAAGGGTATACTGCAAGCACCTGTGTTTCCGAAGTCTTTCATCACTATGGGTGCCTTCTCCGGGTCTATCTTCAGCTTTTTGATGATTTTCTTCACCATATAGAAGTTGGCCTGATGGAAGAAGAAGTAGTCAATCTCGTCCTTTTCCTTACCTGCAAACTCCAGCACTGCATTGGTGCTCTTGGGGGCAGTCTTCAGGGCAAAGGAGAACACATCCATTCCCTTCATAAAGGTGTGCAGACGGTTTCGCTTCACATTCTTTTCATACTCCACCAGTTTCAGACTCCCTTCTGTCACGGGATTCCTGCGACCTCCGTCAGGAACAAGAATGGCATCAAACTGTTTACCTATGGTGCCCAGTTCACAATAGATGGGTGCCGCTGTTGGATCATATTCTAAAGCAGTAGCAGTGGCCACATCGCTGAACAGCGGGTAGCCGGTCTTGTCGTAGTAGCAGCTCTCCGCAGAACCCTGTATACCATTGAGTAACAGTACACGCTTGATGCACCCTGTCTGCATCAGTGAACAGGCATTGGTCATGCCGTATGTCCAGCCTGTGCAGCCCAGAGTCATGTCGAATGCCATGCACGATTCCGGCAGGTCAAGCTTGCCTTGCAGCACACAAGCCGTGTCCGGCTGGATATAGTCTTTGGAAGGGGAGCCAAAGATGAGCAGGTCTATGCTTTCTTTCTCCCATCCCAACTCTTCCATCAGTTTCTCAGCGGCTCGCTGGGCAAAGTCAGCACACGTCTGACCTTCCTTAGCTACATGGCGACGTTCCACGCCTATACTTGGTATAATGTTTTCGAACTCGTTCTCGTCAAAGTAAGGATATTCGCTGTTCTCCTCCACCTTCGATGGTGCACAGGCTGCGATGCCCTTGATTCTTACGTTGTTTATTTTTATTTTTGCCATAATAGTAATCCTTGTTTCAACAACTGACGGATAACCCTCCGTCAATAATTACATTTGTTCCCGTAACCCACTTGGCTGCATCTGAAAGGAGGTATGCTATTCCCAATGCAATGTCTTCAGGCTGTCCATAGCCGAGAGGATATTTTTTTGCATCTTCACTCAACTGTTCATCAGTAATGCCACCACTATGAATAAGGGGAGTGTCAACAGTGCCCGGACACACTGCATTTACCCTGATTCTCTGGGCACTCAATTCCAGTGCAGCATTCTGGATGAAAGCACTAATGGCACCTTTAGATGCACTGTACATCGTATTACCGGGTGTGCCTTTTCCAAGTGCAGCCATGCTGCTTGTGAATACAACAGAAGAGCCCTTGCCTAATATTCTTTTCTTAAGTAGTCTTTGCAAAAGTAGAATAGGGGAAACCGTATTTACTTGTAGCAATCCTTCGAGACTATCTTCCTTAATAAATTTAATAGGAGCTATTATTGTAGTTCCAGCATTGCTCACAAAGCCTTGTACTGGAGGAAGGCTTGCAACAAAGTCATTCAGTTTCTCCGTTTCAGACAAGTCGAAACAAATCATCTGATGTCCTTCACCCTCCAGCGTATCAAGCGTTTCTTTCAGCCTATCCTCATTACGGGCTGTAATGACAACCTTTGCTCCAAGCTTAGCACATTCGATAGCCGTTGCACGGCCTATGCCGGACGAAGCACCGGTCACCAGAATGGTCTTCCCTGTTAGAGAATATGGATTATACATATTGTTTATGCTTTGGCTTTTATAGCGTTGAACAAGTCCTCAACGGTATTGGAATTCCAGATTTCATCACCCTTGATGGTAATATCATATTCCTCGTCCACCATAGCTATCACGCTCAGAGCCACAAGCGATGACCACTCGTCCAGTTCCTTAAAAACGGTGTCTGCCTTAATCTCGCTGGCATCGGTGTCGTCAAACTGCTCTGCAAAATTCTCAATAAATTCGTTTAATTCCATAATTTTCAATAATTCAATTATTATTACTTGTTTTATTTAATATTTCAACAGTTTGGCTGGATTACCGAAAACGGTAGTTCCAGCCTTGACCTTTCTAACCACAAAGCTTAATGCAGCTACCACTGCATCTTTCTCCACTACTACATGGTGGTTCAATATGGCATTGGTATGTATAGTTACATTTTCTTCTATTCGTACGCCTCCAACAAGAAATGCCCTGACATCAATGCGGCAATAATCACCAACCCTACAGTCGTGACCAATTCCAGCAAACGTCTGCACCAAACAATTCTCGCCTATAATCGTATCTGATCCTATGTGGGCGTGACTATCGATGATACACCCATCACCAAGTTTCACATTTTCTCCCAATTGGGCTGTCTCATGTAGCAAGGTAATGAACTTCCCCCCCCTGTCTTTTATCATTTCGCAGAGCGTTCTCTTTGTTTTCACATTACCGATAGAGCAGGTAAATACATCATCTTCTGAAGGCTGATAGTTCTTTATTGTATCTAAGACTGGCGGATACCCCTCACAACCATCCAAGGAATTCAGATTGTCATCTATGAATCCTTTTATGTCATACTCTGTTCCATAACCAATGGAATGCTTGGCTGAATGGTAAATATCCTTACCCATTCCTCCGCCGCCTATTATTACCAAATGTTTCATTATGTTATTCCATATTAGTTTGTTCCATCAAATGTCTCTACTGTAGCCTGACCTTTCTGGGATATTCCTTCTCTTTTGAAAATTTTGACAATGGTCATAAAGAATATTTTCAGGTCTAAGCCAAAGGTCAGATGATCCACATAATACACGTCATACTCGAAGCGCTCGGTAAAAGGCAACTCATTACGCCCGTGTATCTGTGCCCATCCGGTAATGCCTGGTCTTACCTCGTGACGGCGCATTTGCTCAGGCGTATAAAGCTCCAGATATTCCGGCATCAGAGGTCTGGGGCCTATCAATGCCATATCACCTTTCAACACATTAAGCAGCTGTGGCAATTCGTCTAATGATGTTGAGCGTACTATTTTTCCCACTTTGGTAAGCCTGACCTCATCAGGTAACGGTTCGCCTTTTTCGTCAAACTCATCCTTCATTGTTTTAAACTTGATCACCTTGAATATCTCAGCATCCTTACCGGGTCTGGCTTGAATAAAGAATGCTCCAGCCCCTTTGTTGGCAAAATGAAGCCAAATGGTCACAGCCAACAATATGGGGCTAAGACAAATCAGAGCGACCAAACTGATAATAAAATCAAATGGACGTTTAAAGAAGTGCTTATACATATTTATATTTTTTCTCCGCGTTCAATAATTTGCCCTCCATCACTTATCACAACGCCCGTCTTAATAACTACCGCAGGATTGCCGGCTATTATGGAGTTGGGGGGGCATTTTTGGTTACAACAGCACCTGCGGCTACAACGCAATGATCTCCAACGGTTACACCGGGCAGAATGATACTGCGAATACCAATCACACAATTCTTTCCAATCCGAGTGTCAAATAACCTTCCTTTCCCATTTTTGCCTCTGCAGTGATCATGTGCCAGAATAATAGCATCTCTCAACACCCATGTATTTTTACCAATATGAACACCTTGGGGGTTAATGTTTTTATCCAGAACTGCGGTCCGTGCTATTACTGCATTCTCACCTATATCCATCTTAAAATGCCATTTAAGATATTTGGGGTATAAAGATGTCATCTTACCCCATAACCAAGCACGAAGATTAAAAGAATTATTTTTATCCATTTTTTTATATCCATTTCAGGCTTTCAATGTTCCTGCAATATTGACTCTTTCCTTATTAAAAATATACAATGCAAGATATACTCCTATGTAAAAGATTAAATTATGATAATAAGTCAAATCAGCAAAAAACAGCAATCCCGTGTATAGAGATGTACACACCTTTACAAAGATGTCCGCTTTGATTATTAGCATGCCAAGGAATAGTAGCAATAGTGTCGTTCCTATCAAACCGTAACAGTATAATAGTTTCATAAAACCCGTAAAATAGACTCCATCAGGTAAATTATCCAAGCCAAAACCTGTTAAAAAATCAGATACATTAAAATCACCAAAATATGTATCCCACCAAAACAGCCTCCCATTAATGGCATTATAATCATCACCTGAGGTTGAAGTAAAACGGTTTATAATATTATGTGTAAAACTAATATTGTCTAATAAAAAAAACACCAAAAAAAGTGCGATAAGGATTACAGGTAAACTCCTGATAAAGTTTTTCTTAGTTTTTTGCCTTGAAAGAGCCCAGGCCCCCCAAATAGCAAACACTGAAACAAATCCCATTCCTGAAGTACTTGCAAATATACCAAGAGAAATAAAAAGAGCATTCTTCGTCTTTGGTCTATGGGTAAACAAACAAGACCCAAGACCGATTGTACAATATTGTGAATACTGTGCAGGTTCTAAGAAAAATGCACATGGCCTATACATTCCCTCAACAGCTCCGGTAGTAATCGCATTGTTGTATTGTTCCAACAAATCATTTGCAAAAAAAGGAAGGAGGTAAAAATGGAAATGTATGCCTGTCAGGATATGAACGATTTGCTGGAAGATTACACAGAATGCAGCGACAATTGCGACCTTTTCCAGTACTTTTCTTAATAAAAAAACATTTACTATACCTGTACAGATTGCCGATATAATAATTATCACACTGCCGCAAAGAAATGCAAGTTGTAAAGAACTCTTAAACATCACATATGTCAAGTACATGAACAATGGTAATAACATATAAATTGGCACTCTCATATGCCTATTGGCTAACTGCAAGAGAGAATACAACATTGCAATTGCTGTCAAAAGCGTAGGAATCCGTATTCCAGTACCAGGCACACTGTACATCATTACTAACGGGAGAAATAATAGATAATAAGTGAACCACTTACTGGTTTTAACAGGTATAATCATCTTATTAACTAATCAGTTCTTTTAACATGCTTTCAAGTCTCTTTGCCTCATGCTGTATATTGTAACAATCTGGAACTATTGCATTGGTTCTATCATAAGATTCACAGCACGAATCTAAAAGATTAACACTTTCAGCAGCCCAATATGCAGATTTTTCGCTAAGCGGTAAGAGCTTTATTCTATCAGAAATCACTGCCTCTTTTGGTATAACGACTTCTGAGGAAACAACGGCAAGGCCTGTTGCTTGAGCTTCAACAAGTACTATTCCTAAGCCTTCAAATACTGACGGCTGTAACAAAAGATCCATTCCTTGCATCAATCTATTGACATCCTCTCTTCGTCCAAGCCATTTTACTGATGAACATATCCCTTGCTCGTTTATTTCTACTTCCATTTTTCCTCTCAAAATTCCTTCTCCAATTATCCAAAGCTCACTATTCGGACGAAGTTTATGAATTTCAGCGAAGACTTTAAGCATGAACAAAGGATTCTTCTGGTCTACAAGTCTACCAACAAATCCTATTACCGTCTTGCTCTGACAGTCCAATTCTTTTCTTATACAATCTCTATGTTCTTGTTTAAAAGCGAACTTCCCAACATCAATAGCATTATATATAAGCTTCGAATTAACACCCTTCCCAAACATATAATCTGAGGACAACTGGGAATTTGTGAACATCACAAAACCACAGAATCTCGAAAGAATTTTTCCTAAATTGTGTGCCATCAAATACATTCTTCCGCCTTTCTGTAGTCCATTATTATGAGCATGTAAAATTACCTTATATCCCCTAAGTTTTGCAATAACATCTGGTATGAGGTTAGACATTGTAAATAGTTGATGATATAATATATTTGTGCCAGACTTCTTCTCTTCACCAAAAATACGCCACAATTTGTTTATATACCCAAGAGGATGTCTTCTTACCCAAGGAACAAAAAATATTTTTCCACCTCTTTTCGTTATCCGTTCTCTATATGCACATTCATCCCCGTCAACAATATAATCAAACACACAATCATCAGACATGTATTCGCTCATATTGAGGGTATATACCTCAATCCCCCCTAAAACGTTTCCGGTAAAACCGTATATTAATACACGCATTAATCGAATAATACTAAAAGATTATATTACTTTTATCTATGTAAGAATTTTTTTATCGCATATTTAGTCCTACAATCTAGGAACTTGTTAACGAACCCAGCTATCAGCCTTTCTGGTGTCATTTTTATATTATTTCGAATAAGTTTTTTCAAGGAAGAACCATCGAGTTCAGGGTTGGTAAAGACCTCCATTAAAATTGGATTTTCACTTTCCCGCAAAAAAAGTGAAAGTTTTTCTTCTAATTCGCCTTTATTATGAACAGCTATGTATTGAAAATTAGATAAACCAATAGCATCTTGTATTTTTGTATGATGTCCAGCCGCTATATGCTGTTCAAGTGTGGATATTTTTTTCTTCCCAATATTAAAATGGAATTCGCCCCCCGCAAAATTATTAATGAGTAAAACTCTAGTGTTATTTTTAAAGTCATGGATAGCTGCATTTAGATCATACAAATAGCTCAAATCCCCTATAACAAGCAGCGAGAGACTATCAAGCACTTCGGCTTGGCCAATAAAAGTAGAGAGAGCTCCATCTATTCCATCTGCACAATTGTTACCTGTTGCAATAGTATTTTGTGGGAGCTTACTCATATTTGTGAATTTCATACTATTCAGAACACTTGCATGAACATTACTGCCTTCGGGCAAAGATTCCAAAACCTTTTTTGCAACATAATAATTAGTAAATTCATCTATAGAATTATCTCGGCTTTCATTCAAAGCCCTCCACAATTTATCATACTGCTTATCGTTTGTCGTGATATTATAGGAAACTTTGTCAAAAAATTCCTCTGGAGTAAACTCGAATATTTTAGTAAGCGACCTGCTTGTGTCAAAAATACGACCTTCAAAATTGATTTCCCAGTGTTCAATTCCCATTCCCGCAAAACGTGAGACAATGTCTGAGAAATATTTTGTTCCAAATGTAATAATAAGATCTGGTTTCAAACTTAGCAGTTCCTTCTGATTAAGTGTTATTGACAACAACATTGTTTGAATAAAGTCTTTGTCTGCAACATTTGAAAACGCATCAAATGATACCGCACAATTATATTTCTCATAAAACTTTCTTATACTTGACCTTAAACACCCTGTAAACTCCTGATACTGACCACAAACAACAAGAATTCTTTTTTTTGCTGCAAGTACATTTTTCCACTCATTAATTTGTGACCAATCCTCAATTCTATTTATTTTTCGACACACAGGCATATTACCATCGTAAAAGATGGATAGTTCATCAATGCTACTGGGCTCTAGAAAGTTTATTTGAATAGGGCCTCTTCCATGATGATCCATTTCTAACAATGCTTCATTAATACAACGATTGCAGAACCATTCATCCATGGAATCATTCACTTCGGGCAAATCTACAGCATATCGACAATATGGTGCGAACATATCAACTTGGTTTATTACTTGACTAACACCATGAAATCTCTGATATCTTTGCTTGTCTGAAGTTAATGCTACCAACTGAATATTTCTCTCATAAGCCTCCTTCATAGCCGGCATATAATTGCATGATGCAGTAGCTGATGTACAAGCAAAACCAACGGGTTCATCTAATGCCTCAGAGAGTCCAAGAGCAAAAAATGCGGCACTTCGCTCGTCTACGATAGAATAACACCTAAAAAAGGGATCCATTTCAACAATATGTACAAAGGCCACATGTCTCGTCCCTGGCGAAAGGACAAAATGTCGTATATTATTTTGTTTTAATAATGATACAATCTGCTGTACCTGTTTTATCTTTGTCTTCATAACCTCTATTTTACTAAGATTGCATAATTGGGCTTAAAATTCATTGTCGTATATTCAAACGAACGACCGTCTACAACATATGTGTTGATGTTATTCCTCTGCATCCAAGTATTAAGACGCCCCCAACAAACACCGTCGGAGTATTTTACAATTAATTTGAAACCGTCAGGAAAATCCCTGAAATTAAATATATTTGTATCCAATGCCAATAAGTATTCTGGAATACATAAAACCGATTGCTTTCCTCCTATAAGTTGTCCTACATATTTTGAAATAACACCATATTTATACTCTGGTGGTATAAATTCATAGTCTTTATTACCATATTGAGGATTATAACATAAAACTTTTTTATCCTTCGCGCACAAATCTATAATTGAAAATAGATTGGTATAATCAATCTTTTTTTCTTCGTTTACCTCCTCCTTTATTTTTATAAGAGAAGGTCCATGATGTTGAATAGCATTACATACTACACCTTCAATTGTTTCCACATTATCGATTAGGATAGATGCATCAACGCACCTATTCAAATAGAACGAACTATCCAAATTCATACTATTCAGTGCCAATACAATCACTTGCACTCTTTGAAGCCATGCTTCCGTGAGTGCAGTATATGTATTAGGTAAGTAGGCCTCCTCCACTATAATAGCAACTGGAGAATGGCTAATCTTTGACATTCCATATGCGTTAAAAACAGCACTTCTAACATCTTCAATATAATACCATTCTATATTGGAAGGGTATGATATTTTTTCTTTTATCTGTGTAGTTGTATTAACAAATCTTACTACACCTTTAGCGTTTAAACACGAAATAATGCTATCAATCATAAAAAACCTATTTGATGTTCATGTTTTTCCTATACTAATCGATTACACTCTGATGTCTCCCAAAATCACAATGAATAGTCTCTCCACTAATACACGATGCTTCATCACTGAGTAAGAAGCAAGCAACATTAGCCATTTCTGCCGGATGAAATATACGGCCGTTTGGGCTGTCATCAGTTTGAAAATCTCCGTTTTCACTATATCCTGTCATTTCAGATGAGGTTACTCCTGGGGCAATTGCATTTACTCGTATACGTTCATTAAAACAATAATAACGACACAATGCACCAACATAGCTTTTTAAAGATGACTTAGTAAGGCCGTATGGTATAGAAGTACAAAAGCTTCCACGTTCCGATGTAACGAATAGAATATTAGCAGAGCCTATCTTTTCATTTTCGATTTTTTCAACGAAATATTTAGCAAGAAAATATGGTGCCTTAAAATTAACTTTGAACTGAGCATCAAAACCACTCTCCGTTACATTTTTAAAAGAGCCCTCATGTAAAGATATACCCGCATTACTCACAAGGCTATCTATACCATTCATTCTTAAGAACGCTTCATTTAAAAAAGATGGTATGTCAATAATACTAGAAACATCAAACTTAATATATTGACAAGATTCGCCTAATTCCCGGCAAGCTCTGCGGAGAGTTTCTTCTTGCCTTCCGCAAATCAACACTTTTGCTCCTTCAGATACGCATTTTTTGGCAATCCAATAACCTATTCCCTTGCCACCACCAGTTATTAAAATTTTTCTTCCTTCAAGACGTCGTGTCGTAAAATTTTTTACCGCAATACTAATATGTGGCCGTGGTATTCCCCGAAAAATGTATCTAAACGCCCTTTTAACAATTGCCGTATTCATATAATATTTCTAAAAATCTGTTTGCAAAAATTGTCATACTCTTGTCTATAAGTCGATAAAACTTCATCTACAAGCGAATAATTTATATTATTATTATCAATATGAATTGTATTATATCTATCGGATAAATTTAGTAATGCCAACAAATCTGTTATTCTTGATGACTGAGATTGTTTATGCACATATTGCCTATCAAACACATAAAAATTTTTATGAAATAGTAAAGCGAACACTGTGGCATGGAAGGAATCCGTCATCACATATTCCGCCCCATCAATCATAGAAAGAAACTCCCATGGTCCACCATCTATATGATTCTCTATGTTTTTTTGCATGTAACCGAAACTAACAACACGATATCCTGTCTGTTGTGCCAACTGCATTGTGGAGTCAATAGCTAAAACCGAAGGATGGTCAAGAAAAAAATACAATATATATTTATTCCCTTGATTTAAAGTATTCGCGTTTTTTTTATATAGCTCTCTCCACATATCTTTATTATGAAGAATTACTGGATCTGCGAGACAAGTCGCATCTCGATTAGAAAGTTGTTTTACCATCTTGACTGCACTTGGCTCTCTTACTGAAATCGCATAGTATTCTTTAATAAATTTTGCATATCTTTTTTTATTATAAGGTGCAATTACACCTCCTCCAAAACTAGCAGCCCAGGAAACCCTTTTGTATTTGGGTGCAAAGCGCAAAAAGTAATGATTATACAAATTGATACGATTTGCCTTCCATACCTGATCGCTTCCAGAAAGAAACAATAAAAAATGCTTTTTCCTTGCTTCTCTTTTCAATTTAGAATAAGAATAATTTACAACATTTAAAAAAGAATCATTAAATCCTGTAATCAAAGATTCTGACTTATCTGTTATTCTCAATGCCCCCCGTCTTTCCGATGTAAATATTGAAAGGATTATTCTAAATGATTTCGGATTCAATAAACATAATGAAAAAAGACTCCATGCAGTAGAGATATAGCCCAAAATTCTAACTCTTGGAGGCTTTCTTTCAATAATTTCACAATCAAAACCTTTTAATCCAAGATATTTTTGAGTCGCAAAACATTGAAGAGCTGATCCATAATTAAAGTCATGAAAAGTAACTAAACCAATTTTTGCATAACTCTTACTATTCTCTATAATTATTCTTGTATTCATTGGGTTACATATAATCTGCGTATATTATCTCTTGATGGAATACTTATGTTTCTTTGCAATAACATACAAATAATTGAACGCCTCGATTTTAAAAAGCCAAGAAAAAGCAATGTAACATATGGCTCCTGTAAAAATTTGCATCAGAAGAACCAAAATATTATTCAATTCTATTTTCCCCACGATTAAAACCGCTACAACCATTATTAGCCCTATCATGCCGCAGGATAATAAATCACTCAATTGAGCCTTCATTTTATATCCTATCAAGTTCTGCGAATAGAAACCATATAGAATCACGGCTATTATCTGTGTCATCAACATACTAACTGCTATGGCAATTGTAGTATCGAACAATACGATCGAAGAAAACAGAAGTATCAATCCACATATCTTCGCTATTATCTCCACTTTCAGATAGATATCCGAGCGACCTATTGCCTTGATTCCTTGAACGGAACAACTTTGCGTGGGCTGTAACCACCAGGAAAAACACATTATCTGTATAAAAGGTACACATGGCAACCATTTATCAGTCAGCAGCAAATGTACAATGGTGGGCGCAGTAATGGCCAGACCAAACAGAATCGGAGTCATAATATATGCACTCGTCTTTGCTGAACGTCTTGTAATCTCCTTTAGCCTTATGCGATCATCCTGCTGGTTCGATAATGCAGGGAAAAGAACCCGGTTTATTGTGCTGTCAACATTGGATGCTATAAAATGTGGAAATTGTGTTCCCTTGTCATAATAACCTAAATCGTCAGCACTGTATCTCTTTCCTATTATCAATTTACAAAGCTCCGAATAGCCGGTAAACATAAGCCCCGTTGCGAGAAGCTTCCATCCATAATTTATCAATGGTAAAAGCCGAATAAATGAGAATTGCAATTTGGGCAACCATTTCACGATAGTCATCAGAAACACTGTATTAAACAGGATGTTGGAAATAACCTGTACTACCAATGCCCAAATGCCATAACCTGTATAGGCCATCACAATTCCAATAGCCCCAGACAATATTGTGCTACCGAAGGTGGACATGAACGACTTTTTAAAATTAAGATCATGCGACACCTTAGCCAACTGTATGCTATTGTAAGCAGACAGCGGTATCTTCAAGGCCAGCACCCTAAGTACAGGTGAAAGCAAGGGAATATCATAATAATTGGCGACTGTAGGAGCAATAACAAATAGCACAGCAAACAAAAGAAATGATACCACGATATTGAACCAAAACATAGTTTGATAATCAAGATCGTCTGCATCGTTCTTTTGTATGAGGGCGAAACTAAAACTGGATGTTACAAATACGTTGGCGACATTGACAAATACCATCACCAATGCGATAATTCCATAGTCAGCTGGCGAAAGGAGTCTTGCCAGGATGATGGTGACAACAAAAGTCACTGCCTGAGCGCATATTGTCTCCAAATACACCCAGAACAGCCCAGAAAAAACTTTTCTTCTTGATACTTGTTGCTCCTCCATTTAATTTAACTTATTTACTTGATTGCGATAGAGTTTCCTTTTTAATTCAGACTCATGCAACTCAACTACGGAGTGACAAAATCAAGTTATAAAACGCAGGCACATGATAGAAAACGCCCCATATCGTCCGCTGCATTTTAGGCATCATTTCAAAATAAGATGTCTCCTTGGCATATTTGAAATTTTGCACAAAATCATCCCTAAATTTCTTCAATAGCTCTTTCTTCTTCAGTTCTTTAATTTTTCCACTCCTCTTCACGTTAGAGTATGCCCACAAGGCTGTACTGGCAGTTCGAAACGCTGGGTAGTCAGAGAAAATAGGCCAATTCTTACTTATATACGATATATAAAAATCATTAGCATAAATTGTATCAGATATTCTCCTCTCAGTAACTTCTGCACGCGAAATACTATTAGGGGCCATATATGCGTAGTAAAGAGGTTCCGTAGTGCATACATATCTCTTACACTTTCCCACCATCTGCAGCATTGTCAACGTATCTACAACCTGACGTCCTTCAGGTATATCAACTTCATCAAACCATGATTTATTGAATAACTTTACTGAAAGATTATTTGTTATATGCCTCTTCATCAAGAAATCTTCCCTTATATTCAGCTCCGAGTCTAGCACAATGACTGCTGGTTCTACCTTTAGTCTGTTTTCTATCTCGCTCTCATCAATATAGCACAAGGCCTCTCCCTGGGCTATATCAGCTCGATAGGATTCTTTGAGCTCGACCAACCGTTCAATCATCAACTCTGAGATATAGTTATCGCTATCCACAAGTGTCACATATTCTCCTATAGCTTTTTTCACTCCATTGATAATTCCACAGGCAATTCCTTTATTAACCTCGTGATGCAGAACTGCAATCTGCGGATATTTTGCAGCATACTCATCAGCTATCTTACCGCTGTTGTCCGATGACCCATCATCAACAACAACAATTTCCAAGTTCTTGTATGTCTGTTTTACAAGACTGTCCAAGCACTTACCTACCAAGTCTTCCATATTGTACAATGGAACAACTATACTTACTTTTTTATCCATACTCATTTATATATTAACTTCCAGAGTTTTGATAATCCAATAGTTATCAAGAATGCTGCTATTCCAACAATCCATTTATTCTCAACGACTTGAGCAACAAAAAACAAGATAGGGAAATGTAAGACATGTAACTCATATGACAATCCACCAAGGTTTGCGATTTTATTATTTGTAAAAATACAGTTTTTCTTAATTGACAGGCAATAGCGAATCAATGAACATGACAACAATGTCATCACGGTAAAGATTTGCATCGTAATAGGGCTTTCACCATAATTGTTTGACGTAGAGAACATGGTTATAGCCCTTACCCCCCGACATTGTTTGCCCTCATCATAGAAACCACACAAATTATAAACAGTAAAACAGCAACAATAGCAGATATATGTCCTGTCTTCAACAACGGTTTCTTTTCCTTAGTTCTTATTGCAAGAATTCCTCCAACTGAAAACGCATCAAACATTCCCCAAGGCATCGTATATGCTAATATTGCATTACCTGTTATTTGCGGTATAACACACCGATACACAATACTGAACACGAGCATACACCAGAAAATCCTCAATAACCTATCATTCTTAGTATATTCAATCACTCTTGTCCAAACTATGAATAAATAAAAATCTAATATTAGATACCCAAAATGGTAACTTGCAGGCACTCTTGTCCCAACATCACCTTTTATTGCCCAATAGAAGTTCTGAGCATATACAAAATAACTCCAAAAATCTCCTGGAACATTTTGGTTTAAAACCCAGTAATAAATGGTCAGCAATATTACTACTGTAAGATAAAACGGAGAGAGCCTTTTCCAACGCTTTATCGCAAGTGCTTTTACGTTAATATTATCTTTCTTTTCTTCAATTAGCTTCCTTGTAAAAAAAAGGAGGTGATTGACAAATAGATAGTTACCCCCATTCTATGGGGCAAAACAGCCCTGCATGATGAAATAAAAAGACTCCTATAAATAGGTAAAACTTCAAGCTATCAATATTCAGGTTCCGCATATCAAGCCGATATTTTTAATGTTCTACACCATTATCTATCTCCTACTCCAACCACCACCCACAAGGCAGTGCTACATATTTACTGTAAAACTCCAGTACTCCTCTCAGCTCCGGCTGCTTACCGAAAACTGAGTAATATGTGTTAGGAAGGTGAACACCAGATACGTAATAGCCCTTCAATCTCCACTCTTCCATAAAAACACGTTTATTTTCAGCCAACACTCCATATACCCAATAATTGGGCTTGGTTCCAGCTACAACGGAAACTGGCTTTACCTCTTTCTCATCTAATAGCACATCCCATTTTCTTGCCTGTTGTTGCTGCTTTTCAAGTAATTCATCAATTACTTCCATTTGTATACAACCCACGTAGGAATTGATTTCAGAGGGTGTGGCTCCATAACCAGGCAATGCTATATCACACAACGGGCTTATTTCCTTCATATCATCTCGGAATCGAGGACGGTCAATACCATAATCACGAACAAGCACAGCCTTATCATAAAGAGCCTTATCCTTGAATGACACAGCTCCACCATCAATGGTATTGGGCAATCTGACAGTCTGGAATGAATAGACAGTTACATCTGCACTAAGATTTCCCACTTTTTTTCCTTTGTATTCAGCCCCAAACCCCTCTATGGCATCTTCTATTACATACAGGCCATATTCTTTTGCAAGTGCCAAAACCTCATCCACATAGCCAACATAGCCGCAGAAATGATTAACCAGTATAGCCTTTGTACGTGGAGTGATCTTCTTCCTCACGTCCCCTACATCAAGCATACCGGTAGCAGGCTCAATGTCAGCCCAAATCACCTTTACATGCTGTGTGGCAAAAGGTTGGTTGGAAGCCAGACATGTCATCGGAGAACCAATTACCTCATCTTTTGGCTGCAAGCCCAACGTTGTAATTGCCAGCTGGTATGCCGCATTAAAACTATTGGTGGCAAGTATTTGGCTATTGTAAATATACTCACCTAATCTCTTTTCAAATTCATGTCCCCACTTGCCATACGCCAAAGCACCCGAATGTAGAATATAATCTAGCTTAGGTAATTTCTCAGGCATGTAGGGTTTAAACAATGGAATCATTTATTATGTGATTTTTCTTAAAACTCTTGCAGGTATACCGGCAACAACCTCACCTTCAAACACTTCTTTATTGGCAAAAGATATTGCTCCAACAAAACCATCATCATGAACATGAACACCATTGAGTGTTACAGCATTAGGAGCAAGCCAAACATTATTGTCCAATGTGGTAGAGCCCATCAACAATGAACAAGCTGTGATAAAACAGTTCTCGCCGCACTTGCAGTTATGGGCAAAATGTACGTGATTATCCAACTTTGAATAAGGACCAACCTCAGTAACTCCTTCAAATAGAGCATTGCCTACAGTCGTATTATTACCCACATAAGCATCATGACATAAATGGATTACAGCTGAGGGGTGTATATCGCAATTATCCCCTATTATTGGTATACCCACGTGCTCTGCTATATAGAGGGCATATACAATATATGCGAAGCAAGAAACGCAAGCAAATATCTGCCTCCTAACTTTTGTTGTTAATCAGCACTCGGATAGCATCATCATAGTCACCGTCACGCAGGTACTGCTTCATCTGCAAGGCAAACGGGAAAGTATATTTTATCTCGTCACGGTAGATACCCAGCTTGATGTCATACACCATCATGCGGTTGTCACCACTACCGTTCTTGATGAACTTATACAGACCCTCACCCGACTTGCGACCCAGTTTCTTCTGGTCAATCAATTTCTGCACATAGTCGGGCAGTACAAACTTCTCGTGTACATAGTCGTTCGTATTCTCATAAATATTGTCCACAATGGCTTTATGCACATCCAGCCCAGCAAAATCTGCCGTAGTGATAGGAGGCATAGTGCGACCAGTAAACGGACCAAGCAGGGCGTCAACATAGTCAATGCCACCATTATCTGCATAGCGTTCTGCATACTGCAATGCCTCATTCATTACATAGAAGCCTATGCGGTTGCCAAGGAATGCAGGCAAGTCTTTGCTCTCTCTGCAACGGTATGATGCAGCACGTTGGTCAGATAGTCCTTCAAATCTCCATACAGCGCCATATCACTATAGGGTGATGCCGTCAGCTCGCAGAGCGGAAGCTAATATGTGGATTCCGAAGAACTGCCCTCGAACATCTTCAGGATAGCATTCTGCCAGACGGGTAATTGACAGTCCGGAAGAACCAATGCCAGCAATAGCGTCTTTCCTCAACGCCTTTCCTATCTTTGTGTGGAGGTAAATCTTCAACTCCAAATTCTCCGCAGCACTCTCAAACACAAGGTCGGACTTCGATACACACTCTTCAAGCATCGAGTAGTCAGTCGGTATCAGGTGACCCACAATGCTACCTGCCTTCACTGTCTTTCCGGCCTTCAAAGCGGCCTTCTTAGACTTCTCTTTGTCACGGCTTATCATGTAAACCATGGCGTCGCCAAATGATGCAAAGATACCGGATACATTCGTATCCATTGTGCCGTTTGCGCCAACGACGGTAACTGTTTTTATCTTTAAATTCATATTCAAGTATAACGTAGTGCGCTATACTCGAATAGAATTAAAAAAGTTTATCTTTATATTCTAAGACCCCATCAACATGACAGTTAAATAACATAGTGTTTATGCTATCGTGCCCGGGTTCAAGTATCAGCGCCTGTTTGGGTATGAGCTGCCAACCGTATTTACTATAAAACTTTACTAGTTCATTTTTACAGAATAATAGTCCTAAAGTTTTTCTTTCTTTAATCAGTTCATTAACATTAAGCATAAGCATTCCCCCCCCCCCCATTCCGGGCTTGGCAGAACAAACGCAGCCCACACCCAAAAAGGATGCAAGTGAGCCGTTCAGCATACCCGTAACTGGAGAAAGTGTCATATAAGCCATATCTTTATCACCATCTTTCAGGAAGACATGTTCATCTTCATCGTGCATATTGTCCACAATCCACCTAACCTGACTCTCCAAAGAATAAGACCAACCGACGGACTTCATGGCAATAGCACGAAGAAGGTCCCTAAAGAGGATATCTCTGTGCTTAATAACTTCTAAATTCATCAAGTATTGTTTACTTAATTATCTTTTTAAAAACAGGCATAGCATACCTACTCCACAACAATGTAACTATACATGTTGCAATTAGTGCTGCTATAACCATCAAATAATCATTCTGAATAAGATGCTTTACAAAAACTTTTATCGGATAATGAAAACAGTAGAGCTCATAAGTCATACCACCTAATGCCACCAAAGGTGCTGATGATAAAATTGGATGATGGCGTGTTGTATCAATACAGAACCTTAATATCCCAACAGATAACAACGCAATGACAAAATGGATGTTTCCTGTCAGAATGTTGTGCACATATCCTCCTGAGCTATGCCACAACTGATAAGATTCTCCTATTGAACAACCTGAAAGAAATGCATTGTAAATGGTTAATCCTACAATGCCTAATATTCCCAGAGTAATCTCCAGCAACATCACGACATTGCTTTTCCCTTTCTCTTTGATGTTCAATGCCAACAAACCACCTAAAGCCCAACAGTCCAATTGTCCAATAGGTATCACATAGGATGCAGCCATATTTGCCCATTAATATGAAAGATGTTCGCCATGCTATACCAAAAATGACAGAGATCACAAAGGCTACCTTTAAGTATTTTCTCGGAACCATCCGCATGATGACCACCCACAACAGGAACAGCCATACATCCAGACCAATATACCAGAAATGACCAAGGAAACCATCAAGATCATATGTTGCATGATCAAAAAGAACCCGAAAATTCTGTAACGAAAGAATATACCAGAGAGACTCTGGGTTGACTCTACGGGTATGAGCAAATAGAACAACTGTAAAGAGAAATACTATTGTCAAATAAGCCGGATAGAGACGTTTTATTCTATGCAAAAAAACTTCACCTACGGCAATTTCGCTCTGCTCAGTTTTTAAGAACTTACTAGTAAGGAAATAGGAGGCTATGACTAAAAAGGCTTCTACTACCAACATATTTGCATCCAACGACTTACACAATGAAAGACGAAAATTCCAAGGAAGAAGAGGAATCTCAAGCCCTCAACGGCAGTGAGATTTCGGGATGACATTTTTACCAGCCTTTTTTGATTACTTCAACTATCTTTTCTCTATCTTCTTTGCTTACCCACCAGCCACAAGGAATGTGAACGAAGTGACTGTACCACTCTTCCATATTTGGCAGCTCTCGTTTTGACTCCTTGAAGATGCTATGGGTATCACTGCGATGATGTAGCTGCGAAGCGCTAATGCCGTTTTCTTCCATCATGCGACAGAAGTCATCCCTTCGCTCTACCTTCATGGTATAAAGCCAGTATGAGGGTTCTGTATTATTGTTGTACTTCACCATCTCTATTCCGGGGATACCTTTCAGCGCGTCATCATAATACTTACCATTAGCAATGTACTTGCCTATGGTTTCTTCAATATGCTTCATCTGACAGAGGCCAATGGTGGCGTTTACATTGTTCATAGCATACTTATACCCAACCTCAGTAATGTCATTCTCCAGGCGGCTCTTATCCTTGGAAAGACCGAACCAACGCAGACGCTTGGCACGCTCTAACTGTAAGCCATCTTTCATAGCCAGGAATCCTCCGTCAACAGTGGTCATGTGCTTAATGGCCTGTAGGGAGTAAATGGTGTAATCGGAATAATTTCCCACTATCTTGCCATTGTACTTGCTGCCCATTGCATGGGCAACGTCCTCGATAATGGGGATATTGAACTCCTTGGAGATTTTGTAGAACTCGTCCATGTCGCACACCATACCGGCATAATGCACCAACACAATTGCTTTGGTCTTTTCAGTAATCAGAGAGCGAACGCTATTCGGGTCAAGCAGACCGTTCTGAGGATCAACATCTCCCCAAACCACTTTAGCGCCTACCATAGCAATGGTGGTGTTGGTAGGTTCTGCGGTCATAGGAGTACTGATAACCTCGTCTCCCGCCTTAATACCCGCAAGTATATAAGCTAGATGTAATGCATCAGTTCCTGAATGGACGGAAATAATATTAGGATTGCCTATATATGCCTTAAATTTATCTTCAAAGTCATACACAGGCTGGCCTGTAGCCACATAGCCGCTATAGATTATTTCTTCAAGAGCGGGCATCAATTCCTCGCGTGGAGGAAAATAGGGTTTTACTAAAGGTATCATAGTCGTTTAACCGATTTTTATTTCCCTGCTTTCTTAGCCAACTCCGCTTCATACTCCTTCAGCTGCTCCTGAACATAATCCAGCGAGAGCAGCATCTTCTTCATTCCTTCGAGGTCAAGGCGGTGGGTATTGTCCGAGTTATACTGCTCACAATCCACACGATGACCGAAGTTATCAATATACTGGTCGTAGTTGAGGTTGCGCATGTCAGCTGGCACACGATAGAAGTCACCCATATCCTCTGCCTTTGCCATCTCCTCACTGGTACAAAGGGTCTCATACATCTTCTCTCCATGACGGGCACCAATTACCTGAATGTCGTTATCTGCATGGAAGATTTCTTTTACAGCCTGAGCCAAAATTTCAATAGTGGCAGCAGGGGCTTTCTGTACGAACAGATCGCCAGGATTGGCATGAGTGAATGCAAACACGACAAGATTGACAGCTTCGTCAAGAGACATCATAAAGCGAGTCATTTCCGGCACTGTAACGGTCATGGGCTTGCCTGTCTTAATCTGTTCGATGAATAGCGGAATAATACTTCCACGACTGCACATCACATTACCGTAACGGGTGGCACAGATTACAGTGCCACTCTCACGAGTACGGGGATCGCGGCTCTTGTTGATAGCCAGCTTCTCCATTAAAGCCTTGGTCATACCCATCGTATTGATAGGATAAGCGGCCTTGTCTGTAGAGAGTACCACTACACGCTGCACTTTATTTCGCACGGCTCCCTCCAATACATTCTCAGAACCGAAAATGTTGGTACGTACAGCCTGCATAGGATAGAACTCACAAGCTGGAACCTGCTTCAATGCAGCAGCACTGAAAACATAGTCAACGCCATGCATGGCAGCATCAATAGCATCAAAGTCGCGTACATTTCCTATTATGAAATGAACCTTTGCTGCTTCATTGGGATGCTGTGCCTGAAGGCGGTGACGCATCTCGTCCTGCTTCTTTTCATCACGCGAGAAAATACGAATCTCCTTAATATCACTCGTAAGGAACCTACGGAGAACGGCATTTCCGAAACTGCCAGTTCCGCCTGTTATCAACAAGACTTTGTCTTTAAATACACTCATATTATCAATAATTTGTATTACGATTCATCCATTTTTCATATAATCCCATAATGCATATATACAATTGGGGGCTAATACTAAAAAGCTTCAACTTGATTTTATCCTTTTTGTCGAATTGAATATATAAATTCGAATTCAACAGCTTCGGGTAATATGTACGGAAGCATTGCCTACATTCCTCCTTAATCTTCTTCAATATATTTTCCTCTATATCGTCACCAGATGTTCTGATTTTATCATACAGGAACAAAGAGTCCATAGACTTACGATACAACATATAATCTCCTAATTCAGGTGCATGTTGAGAAAAAAATGATTCTAATAGAATATTACGTTTTTTTCTATCTTCATACATTTTATCTATTCTAGCCCCCCTACTTACACTATTAGGATATTGAACGGCATTATATAGCACATCCTCAATTTGGCGAAAAACTGAAAATTTTGTAAGGACAAGAGGCATTACCTGTATATCAATACTTAGAAGATCTTGCGAGAAAGGTATATCTTCAAACAGTTTCTTTCTAAACAAGGCACTTGCCATAGTGTTGTTTACTGACTTTTCAATAAAATATGCATGGAATATCTTGCTTTTGTCAGTAATCAGAGAATTTTTCATCTTAAATTCACTTTTTAACGACCCATCTACTCCTATATAGGCAATACCACTTTGAACTATGTCTGCATTTACCTCTTTCTGTGCCTTGACCAATGTACTAAGAAGATTAGGCTCTACATAGTCATCGCTATCAACAAACGTAACGAAATCGCTTATCGAATGGTCTAACCCCTCTTTAATAGTGTATGGCAATCCTTTATTCTCTCTAGAAAAATATCTAATATTCCCATAGCGCCTAACATAATCCTTGCAGATTTCCGGTGATTTATCATTGGAACCATCATTTATTAGAATCACTTCGAAATCCTTATAATCCTGGCCTACTATTGAATCAAGACAACGGGATACAGTTATCTCCATGTTATATACAGGAACAATTACACTTACCTTCATATCGCACTTTTTATATACTATCTGGCCATTATATTTATTCTTCCTTAATATACCTGTAAGCACTCAATTTAGGGCATCCCCCTTTGAAAGGGCACATAACTGTGACCTAAACCGAGTTTTGTTAATTAATTGGTTTTGAATTTAACATTAGCTTGCAACAAACTTCTTTTTAAACAAGCTACATGAATGGTTATCAAATGGGAACATTGTGAGACGCTTAGTCTTTCACTTCCTCCCACGGATAAGGATTCTCCATCACGTTCTGAAACTCATCAACAGCTTCCTGCTGTTCGGCAGTCAGCAATGCAGCATTCCAAGAGGCAATGATGGAGTGAGCTTCATCTGCCAAAGGCTCATCGAAAACCTCTCCATAACAAGCAGTGAGCAGACGGAGCTTCAGCAAAGATGCGGGAAGAGTATCCAGAATATCCCAACAACGGTTCAGAACCTCCTGCACATGCTGCTGTTTCTCACCGTGGTCGACAAACGAGGCACTATAACCCATTAAAAGAGCGAGACATACATTGGCCTGTTCCTCCACTGTAGTGCCCCAAGTGCCGGAATTATATAAAGTTGTAGTCAAACGATAAACTTCACCATTACGACGCGACAAGTCATCACTATAAATAGGACTCCCGTCCATACCCAAATACATCAGATCGTGCGCAGCACGCTGAAGGAGGAGTGCTTCTTCTAAAAGAGACATATTATTTCAGATTTATGATTTTAGATTCTAAAGAGGAAAAAAGATACTTCGCCACATCCTACATAGTGATCGTTATTTGATCACTTCTATAAGGTCCGGATGGATGGTGGCCATGGCAACAGCAATGACACCTTGTATCTCTATAACCACACGGCGGTCACGTGCACCCTTTACTTTCAGAAAAATACCCTCCTGACCTGCAAAGTCACCACCCGTAATACGGACTCTAGTTCCTTTCGACAGATTCAACTCTTCGGGCTGGAAATAAAGCAAATGGTCGTTATAGGTTCCGGCAACGGCGATGAAGCGCTGCATCTCATGGTCGGGAATAATTATCTTCTGACCACTGCGGGTATCGGTTATATATTGCAAATAAGTAATTTGAGACTTAACACGCTGTACGTCGGAAGGACGTGCATGGACAAAAACCAGATTACGGATGACGGGAACCAAAGTACGGACTTTCTTACCCTTACGGATACTTACCTTATATTGCATGGGGACAAAACAGCCGAGGTTCTCCTTCTCGAGAAGATGCACCGCATCAAGCTCTCTGCGGTATGTGGCACGCATGGCATGCCAGACTTCAACCTCGTTATCCGTTTCCATTTTCGTTGTTTTGTTCACAGAAGAGTATTCCTCTGGGGCTTTGAACCCTCGATATATACCTGGTATCCAATCATTTGCGAGCTACTTATGTAAAATACAGCAAGCATTGTGCCCTTCTTGCCAACAGTTTTTTTGCAGTTCGTCATTACCTTCTGGTAAGAGACTATAAACGAACGGATTACAAACAAAAAGCGTTTTTTAAACGTTCGTTTAATGGACGTCAAATTTCAGGAAATGAAATAGGGAATGAGTTAATAAAAGGGAATGGAAATTTTAAATATTAAATAAGATACTTAATGTACTGAATTACTGTAGATTAAACTGAGATACGATGGGTTTTCCAAAATATTTTTATTAAACATTTTGAGGATATAAAAAACAGTCTTATCTTTGCGTCCATTAAACGAACGTTTAAAAAACACTTCCAAGTCAAAGTCATTTCCATTTATATATCAACGCATTAACCCATCATAAAGATAAAACCCAGCTTTTTATCTCCATCCTTACTCCACAAAAACAAAAAACTTGATATACCTTTGCATTTATTTTACAAACTACAGTAATTTTAATTATTAACCCAAAAACATTAGAAAATGAAGGCAAAAGAGACACTCCAAAGTAAGGAAAAAAAACAAAAAGAGACCCCCTAGAAACGAATGTAAAGCACGGCATATCAGCTCCGAAAGCGGGAGTAGGACGTCCCTCAAGTGGGGAGGTTATAGGAATACTGCCACAATATAGGAAAGAAGTCATTAAAGACATCATCCTATGGAAAAAATCAAGATACTTTATAGAAGAAAAGCCGACAAGCAACAAGGCATTGGCACAATGGGCATACTCACATTTCGACTTCAGAACGCCAGACTATAAAAGACTGTCAGAAAACACTATAATACAAGAGTTCGGTGAAGTGTGGCGGGAAATGAAGGTAGCAGGAGAGATATAGGGAATAAAACAAAAAAGGGCAGAAACTACGAAACTTATTGACAATAATTAAATATAAACAACTTAAGGAATAAACCACTTATCTTTGCCGCCACTTTGGTAAGGATGAAGCCACACCGCCTGCAGATGCCGCTTTCTCAATGAATGCGGCATCTTTTTTATATATAAGCGTACCTCCTGCCAAACTAATACAATTATTAATTTTAAAGACAACAAGATGAGAAAGTTGACAAAGCACGCCCCACTTCACGAGGCACTGAGAAACCTATGGAAAATACGTATCATGCTGGAAAAGAGCTACACGGAAACATGCGCCACATGGATGGCCCAACGGATAGAAAGCCTGATAGACCACATGCAATACGGACACGCACTCATAGCCTACCACAAGCAGGACGGGACATTTAGGCTGGCGAAAGCCACCCTACTGCCCTACAAGGCAGACTTCAGAAGAGATTATGACATCACAAGAGTGACAAGCACCATAGCCTTCTGGGACGTGGAACTGCAGGTATGGAGAACTTTCCAGCTGGAAAACTTCCTCGAATGGAGCCCCGTATGCTAACCATTAATCATTAATCACTAATCATTAAACACTAAAAACAATGGCCATGATGTATGGGGGAATGCTATATTTCCCCCTCAAAGTAAATCTATTCGAAGAGATAGCAGTGGAACTGGTGGAAGCCAAGTTCGGACTGAAAGGAACCGCAGCGGTAATGAAACTGCTGTGCAAGATACATAAGGAAAACGGATATTACCTGAAATGGAACGCGGAGCAATGCACACTGTTCACCAACAAGGCAGGAAGGGACATCAATGAACAGGAGATGCAGGGAGTCGTGGACATCCTGGTGGAGAAAGTCTTTTTCGACCCCAAAACCTATAGGGAACAAGGGGTGCTGACCTCTACCGAAATACAGAAGGTATGGCTGGAAGCCACCAAACGGAGGAAAAGAGACCTCACCACCTTGCCCTATCTGCTGGTAGAGACGGAAGAGGACAAGCCGGACAAGGACAAGACTTGTACGCAAAAACGGGAAAATTGCACGCAGGATGCAGACATTTTCCCTGAAAATGCATGCAATTCCAAACAAAGCAAAGAAAGCAAAGTAGAAGAAAGCAAAGCAAAAGAAAGTAAAGCACTTCCCCCTCTTACTCCCCCGGGGGAAAGCGGAGGAGCGCAGGGAAATCCTGATTTAGACATTCCCGGATATGCCTACAACAGGAATACGCACAACCTGGAATGCCTCATGCTGAATCTGGAAAAGCTCTACATCACCGACCGGGAGGAAATCAGGAAGATTCTGAAGTTATCGGACTACGGCAGGCTGGGAAACTACGTCTGGAAAATATTCAATGGAACAAACTGGAACAAGGTGAACAGCAAGGGAGGGTACATCATCTCGGTACTGGCAAGGGAGAAGCGGAGTACGGGAAGCTGATTCCACAGGGCACAAGCTATCAATAACATGTCATGCAGGAAATCAACAACGTGTGATACAAAAAACAAATATCGTGTCGGCAGGATATTAATTCCTTGCCGACACGATATTCATTCCTTCTTCGTCCTTAAAATTGTGACTTATAATTATGCTGATATTCAGCGCAAAACCTCTGCAATTCAATAAAAAATGGCTGGAACACAGCAAACAGTTCCTCATCGTGCTCTTCAAGGTATCGAATTGCCTTATCTACGGATATATCAATATGATGATATTCCACCATGATGTTCAAAGACTCTCTTATTCCGTTCAGAGTGGCGTATTTCCGCAAACGGTCGGTCAAGATAAAATGCCAGATGAAACGTTTGAACCGTACCGGAAGATAGCGGTAATTGATAAGGAGGGAAAGATAAAAATTCCGGGTATACTTCCTCAAGGAGCCCCCGGAGAACGACTCGAAACGGGAAGCCAGCAAATAATCGAAACAAATATCCAACAATACCCCCGAATAGCGTCCGAATTCTGGTTGAAGCCTATGCACCACCTCGCAGACAGCCGGATGATGGTCGGTATAGTCGTCAATAGCGCGGTGAAGCTGAATACCCTTGGCTATATCCGACGGATAATTCTTATAGGAGCTTCCCTTTACGGCATCGCCTACAAAATTACCCAACTGTACTTTTCTGTTCGGACCGGAAAGGAATATATGTGCCAGATAGTTCATGACAAAAGACTTACCAGCTCCTTACAAAGACGCTCCTTCACCTCTTCCATCGGCACTTCATGTCCCAGTTCTTTCTGCAAAGAAGTGACCCCCTTGTCGATGAATCCGCAGGGATTGATATAGCTGAAATAACGTAAATCGGTATTCACATTCAGTGCCAGCCCATGCATGGTAACAAAATGGCTGCTGCGCACGCCGATGGCACAAATCTTACGGGCACGGGGAGTATCGCCCTCCAGCCATACGCCCGTTGCCTTCTCCAGGCGTCCGGCAGCGATGCCAAACGAAGCACAAACGCGAATTACCGCCTCTTCCAGCAGATGCACATACTCCTTCAACCCCAAAGAAAAGTCCTCGAGGTTCAGAATAGGATAGCAGACCAACTGTCCCGGACCATGATACGTAATGTCTCCGCCACGGTCAATATGATAGAGCGTAGCCCCTATCCTGCGCAGCTGTTCTTCTCCCAGCAGCATATTCCTTTCTTTCCCACTACGCCCCAATGTATAGACATGGGGATGCTCGCAGAGCACAATATGATTGACATAACCCTCTCCTGCCTGCTTGGCATGTACAAGTGCGTCAAACCATTCCGTCTGCCGGCTCCATGCCCCGGCATAAGGAATCATGTTCCAATCTGATATTTCCAGTTTCATGCAAGCAAATATAGCACTTTTTTGAATTCACTCCCCGAATTTATCTTAAATATGTAGCATCTATTCATAAAAATACACCTTGATAATCTGATAATATCTCACGTACTTTGCAAACATTCTGATATAACTATTCACAAAAAGACAGACTTATGAAAAAAAGAATTCTAATAACGCTATTCGCAGCGTTACTGTTCAGCTTTTCCATATCTGCACAGATATTGAAGGGGCACGTATATGATGCAACGACCAATGAACCGCTTGCAGGGGCATCGGTCACCTACAAGCTGAAAGACACGCAAGGCGTAGTGACCGACATAAACGGTGCATACGAAGTACACCTGCCGGCGGGAGGTGTAGATTTGGTATTCAGCTATGTGGGATATGAGGATGTGCCAATGCCCATCGTCATCAGCAAAGGAGACATTATGCAGAAAGACGTGTACATGAAGGAAAGCACCAACCTGCTGGAAGATGTCGTGGTCTCGGCCGGACGGTTTGAACAGAAGCTGAGCGATGTGACGGTCTCCATGGATTTGATAAAGGCCAGTGACATTGCCCGCCAGGCTCCCACAGACATCACCTCGACACTGCAGACCATTCCGGGGGTGGATATCATCGACAAGCAACCCAGCATTCGAGGCGGTGGCGGCTGGACTTACAGCGTAGGTGCCCGCAGCCTGGTACTGGTAGACGGGATGAGCGTGCTCAGCCCCCAAAACGGAGTCATCAACTGGAACAGCGTACCTCTGGAAAATGTGCAGCAGGTAGAGGTCATCAAAGGAGCCTCCAGCGTGCTCTATGGTTCGTCGGCCCTGAACGGCATCATCAACATACGCACCGCACGGCCGGGACTGACCCCTCAGACCCGTTTCAGTGCCTATGTAGGAATCTATGACGACCCCGACAACAGCGATTACCAATGGAGTGACAAATCTTTCTGGAAAGAGGACAAATATCCGGTAAAGCCCTTGTTGCGCAACAGCCTTTTCAGCGGTGTACGCAATCCGCTCTACGAAGGTTTCGACCTCACCCACTCCCGCCGCATCGGTAACTTTGACGTCAGCGGCGGACTGAATCTCTTTACCGACGAGGGCTACCGCCAACAAGGTTACAACAAACGTTTCCACATCAACGGAAACCTCACCTACTATCAGCCGGATATGGGTATGAAACTGATGAACTACGGTTTCAACGTGGATTTCCTTTCCAACAAGTACGGGGATTTCTTCATCTGGCGCTCGCCCGGCGAGGCCTACCGCCCCTCTCCCTTTACTAATATGGGACGTGAGTCCAACAACTTCCGCATTGACCCTTTCTTCAACTTCACCAATCCTGAAAGAGGTACTTCACACAAAGTAAAGGGCCGTTTCTACTACAGTGCGGACAATGTGGTACGCCCTACACAATCCGCCTCCATTACGGATATTCTGGGCAACATGGGCACCGACGCACAAGTCATCCAGAACATTGCCAATGGAGACTACACAGCCCTCCAGCCACTGATGACCGGAGTTATCAAATGGCTGGGAAGCGACAAGCTGAGTGATTTGATGGACGGTGTCTTCGGCTCTCTGGACAACATATTCCCCAATGCCACCACTGCCGACTATTGCGACCTCATCTCCTGGGTAATGAGCAACGGCCTGCCGTCTGACATGGGAGGACTGCTTGAAGGGAAACTACCCAGCGACCTGGTTCCCTGGCTATCCGGTGTACTCAATCCGAAGCGCAATCAATCACCAACACGGACGGACAAGAATTACGACTATTATCTGGACTATCAGTTCAACAAGAAATGGGACGGCGGCGCACAAATCACCACGGGCCTGACTTACGAACATATCCGCACCTTCTCCGGCGAAACGGAAGAAGTACATCAAAGTGACAATGTTGCCGCCTATATGCAATACGACCAGCGCTTCTGGGACCGCCTCAGCGTATCGGCCGGTGTACGTGCCGAATACTACCGGATAGACAAGCACTACCGGGAAGCCGACACAAAGGTTTTCGGGAGCAAGATCCCTTTCCGCCCCGTGTTCCGTGCCGGGCTGAACTACCAGCTGGCCGATTACAGCTTCCTGCGTGCCAGTTTCGGCCAGGGTTACCGTAATCCCTCCATCACCGAGAAATACCTTCGCAAAGACATCGGAGGTGTAGGTGTATATCCCAACTACAACGTACGGTCGGAAAAAGGATTCAATGCCGAGCTGGGATTCAAGCAAGGGTACAAGGCAGGCAATTTACAAGGATTTGCAGATGTCGCCGCTTTCTATACCCAATACAAGGATATGGTGGAATTCCAGTTCGGCCTATTCAACAATGCGGACCTGAGCATGATAAACAGCGTTACAGACGCCATACAAATGCTGAAGGACGGCAAGGGTTTCGGCATCGGGGCACAGTTCCACAACGTGTCCAAAGCACAGATTTATGGAATGGAAATCAGTACCAACGGCATGTACACCTTCAACAAAAACGCCAAGCTGCTCTATAACCTGGGATATGTATATACCGAACCGAGGGATGCCGACTACAAGAAACGCAATGCCCTGGAGAACACCTATACCGACCCGCTTCAGATGAAGGAGAAAAGCAATGACGGCAAGTACTTGAAATACCGTCCGAAACACAGTTTCAAGGCCACGCTGGACTTTCAGTGGAAACGCATCAACATTGGTGCCAACGTAAACTGGAAAAGCAAGATGCTTGCCGTGGACTATATTATGCTGGACGAACGCAGCAAAAGTGAACCTGACCTGCTGGACTACGTGCGCGGCATCCTCTTCGGCTCGTCCAACGGGGAAACCCTGGCATCCTATTGGAAAAAGCATAATACGGACTATGCCACAGTGGACATGCGCTTCGGGGTGAAAGCCACCAAGGAAGTAGCTTTCCAGTTCATGATAAACAACCTGCTGAACAAGGAGTACAGCTATCGTCCCATGGCAGTAGGCGCGCCACGTACTTTCGTCGTAAAGATGGACGTTACATTTTAAAAAAAGAACATTTCATTTTAAAAACAGAATGTCTTCCGTTACTTTTTCCCGGAAAAGAATTACCTTTGTGCGAACTCTAAACGACAAAGCGTATGGAATTTCCTCAAGTCGACCTGCCAGTAGACATGATTGCATGGACTGAAGTAACGGAAGACATTCTAAACATATACAAACAGTCGTGCCGCCTGAAAGCATGCATCTTTGCACTTTGCATAGAAGGTTCCATCACGGTATCCATCAATCTGATGGATACGGAAATCAAGCAAGGGGATTTCATTACCCTGCTTCCCGGAACTATCATACAGTTTTACGAACAAAAGGAAAAAGTGTGCCTGGGATTCGTGGGGTTTTCTTCCCATTGCCTCAATGGAGTCAACCTCATCCAGTCTACATTAAGCTCCTTCTCCAACATACTGGAGTATCCGGTACTGGCTGTCAACCCTACCGTCGCCTCCTATTTCAAGGACTATTTTGCCTTATGGGCACGCATCACGACCGGTCCCTATCCTCCCGATACAAAAATGGCTCAAAGCACATTGAACATGCTCCTCAGCGGCATAGACAGAATGTATTGCCACCGTCCGCAGATGCAAAAAGGGAATAAGAGCCGGAAAGAGGAAATATGCCGCGAACTGGTGCAGCTCGTCATCGAAAACTATACCCGCGAACGCCGCGCGCAATTCTATGCCGACAAACTGGGCATCTCCCTGCAACACCTCAGCACCACCGTGAGGCAGGTGACCGGCAGAAATGTATTGGACATCATCGCCCACGTCGTCATCGTAGACGTAAAAGCCAAACTGAAATCAACCAATATGACCATTCAGGAGATTGCCTATTCCCTGAACTTCCCCAGTGCTTCCTTCTTTGGAAAATACTTCAAGAGGCACATGGGCATGAGTCCGCTGGAGTATAGGAACAGCTAAGAATACAGCCGTCAGAACCTGGAACTCAGACGAAGGCTGCTCAAAGCCACGGATACACAGGAAAGAGCCATGGCAGCACCTGCCAGCGCAGGACTCAGCAGGATGTCATAAACGGGATAGAGTACTCCGGCCGCGACAAAGATACCTACTGTATTATAGATGAAAGCCCAGAACAGATTCCGGTACATGAGGCTCACAGTCTGGCGAGACAACCGGAAAACTTTGGGCAACAGCAGCAGGTCTGAAGTCCTGAGAGTAATCATGGCGGTGTCCATCAACGTATCGGTCCCCTTTCCCATGGCAATGCTTACATCAGCACAGCTCAAGGCTCGCGCATCGTTCACGCCGTCACCTACCATGGCCACCGTTTTACCCTGAAGCTGCAGCTTATGGATGAAATCCTCTTTGTCGTCGGGCATGGCATCAGCCACAAAACGCATGATACCCAAACTGCCGGCCACGGAAGAAGCCGTACGCTCACCGTCTCCCGTAAGCATGCATATCTCGATGTCCTGGGTACGCAGTTCCCGGATAGCTTCCATAGAAGTCACCCGCAACTGGTCCTTGATGGCAATAACGGCAAGCAAATCGTTCTCACGCCCAAAGTAGACAATACTGTTTCCGTCCGATTCATATTGTGTCAGCATATCGGCCAGGATATCCGACAAATTGGCTTGATAATCTTTCAGCAGTTTATGGCTTCCTACCCAATATTCCGCACCTTGATAGGCCACTCTGACACCTTTTCCGGTAATGTTTTCAAAACCGTCCAGGTGGGCAGGGATAACCTGCTCCTCCCCTTCCAGGGCCGTAACGATTGCTTCTGCCAGAGGATGGTCCGAAGTAGACTCGGCAGCAAGCAGTACATCTTTATAATGCTCCTCCTGCCCTTGCGCCCACAGCCAGCCTATTACCGTAGGATGTCCTTCTGTCAAGGTCCCGGTCTTGTCGAATACCACCACATCCACATTGCGCATCTGCTCTAAAGCGGAAGTGTCCCTGATTAGGATATGATTGCGGGCAGCTTTATTAAGGCCCGCCGCCAAAGCTACTGGAGTGGCCAGCCCTACCGCACACGGACAAGCCACCACCAATACGGACAAAGCGGCAAACAGACCGTGTGACACTACATCTATGCCTCCGAAGAACACCCATATAAAAAAGGTCAGCAGGGAAATGATGAGAATGACCGGGACAAAAAGCTCGGCAACACGGTCGTCAATGCGTTGCTTCTCCGGCAGTACGCGGGCTGCGTTATACTGCCAGCCTCCCAACCGGCAGATAGCCGCCGACACATTTCGCCGGGCACGTTCCTCCATAAACTCGCCGGTCAGGGAAAAGGCGATGATGACGGCGGCAACCCCATAATAGACATGCGGTTCCAGCCCGATGCCCAGCCAATAATCCGGGAAGAAAGTGTTGAACACACTGAACAGAAAAGCCACAGAGGTGGTAAGCGCCACCAGACGGTCTATATTGTTGCGGCCCGACCGGGTTCCCTTCCAGGCACCGGCATAAAAAGGAGCGCCGAAAAACAGCAGTACCGGAATTGCCAGTACCATCTGTATTTCACGGGTATAGGGTACATGCACAAAGACTGTAGAAAACAGTATCAGTACGATGGCAAAAAGCCATGCACCGACGACGCGCAATCCCGTGCTGTGCATATCCGGCACGGGATGTGCCTTAGTAATTATATTGCTCATTCGATTTATTTTTTAGATGGTTGTTGTTCCGCTTTAATAAAGCAACAACCGGAATGAGCAGTTTGTTCAATTACTTCTTATCGTCCTGCTTGGTTTCCTTGACAAACTCCGCTTCATAATGGAACTTTTGGAAACCTTCTTTCAACTTTTCCACATTGGTCTTGTCGGCATCATACGTGATGGTTACCGTCTTTGTCTTCAGGTCTGTGTGGAAGTCCTTCAGTCCCTTCTCAAAACGGATGTTATTGTTTATCTTCCTTACACAGTTCTCACACTTCATCTGTGCTACCTTGAACACGGCTGTACGGATGTCTTTTGCCATTGCGGCAGATGCACAGAAGAGTACAACTGCCAAAGTCATTAAAAATCTTCTTGTTTTCATTGTTTCGCTATTGATTTAATAAATAATATTATATTCTCGGCAAGTTAAAACGGACACCTACATAGGCTTTTGCTCCATGCATGGGTCCCCAAACCATCGTAGCATCAAAGTTGCTTCCCCAGGGGTTGGAAGCGTCGATGATGGGGTTCTTCTGCTTGAAGTTCGTCAGATTCTCGCCACCGACGTATATAGACCAGCGGCGAAAATAACGTGTCACCTGGGCACTCAACTGCTCGAAGCCGCCATAACGCCTTTCCCACGACCAGCCGCCATTTTCCAGTTCATACGGAGCCGGCATGCGCCCGCCACCGTTCAGTTGCAAAGTTACATCAAATTGCCACAACCCCAAAGGTGTCTGATAGGAAGCCGTCAGCAAACCTTTATATTTGCTGGTAAGGGGTTTCTCCATCAGCTCTCCGTTGTAATTCGTCTTGGCATCCGTCCAACGGTAAGCCGCGGTAAAGGTGAAACCCGGGAAGAACGGATAGCTTGCCTCCACCTGCACTACCTGCGAATAGGAACGGCCGTGAAGGTTGTAAAACAGAACGGCATGCGGGTCCGTATCCATGTCTACCACCACCTGCTTGCTGAAATCCGTGTAATAGTATTCCGCATTCAGGTTCAAGGTTTTGCCGAACAAGGGAATATAGGCGGAAGTGCTTGCGCCATAGTTCCAGGCCTCATCCTGGTCAAGACGTTTGGCGATGTCTATCCGGCGGCTGCTTGCCAGCAGGTAGTTATTCTCGGCCAGCACATGGTTCGTGCGGTATCCTTTTCCTGCCGAAAGACGGAAATGTACATACTCGTTGGGATTGTACTTCACATGGAAACGCGGGGTGACGAAATAGCCGTACTCGCTGCTATGGTCGCCGCGGATGCCACCCATCAGCACCAGTTTATCGTCCCAGTTGTAGGTGTACTGCACGTAGGCGCCGGGGACGGCCTCTTTGGTGAATTTCTTCGTCAAAGGCTGTGCGGCGTCATTGTCCAGGCGGTAGTGCTGGTCGTAGGAGTCATAGTTGAAGCTCAGTCCGGCAGAAAGGCTTTGACGCTTGGTCAGTTCCGTCTCGAACAGCAAGGAGGCATAAGCGTTGTGCTGGTCCACATCGTAGATTTTCCGTCCGTACAAGGCATCCTGCTTGTGCAGGGAGCCGGAGAGAATCAATGCCAGGTTGGTATTCTTCTCCTTGTTGAATATATAGGCGTTCTTGGTGAAAGCTTCGTAGCGGTCGGTACCTATACTTATCTTATAAGGGTCTGCCAGGGACGTTTTGCCATGGCTGACTTGCCCGCTGTTGCGGTCTTCCGTAAGCACTTTGATGCCTGCTTGGAAAACGTAGCGGTCGCCCATGTATGCCCAGCGGTTCCAGAGGTTGTACTGCTCCACGCGGGGGATGTCGGCAAAGCCGTCGTCGTTGTTGTCGTGAGCTTTGGTCTCATTCTCGTAATGCGCCAGCAAAGAGGTGCTCCAGCGTTTGGAGAGTTTCACCGTGACATCGGCATTGGCTTCATAACGGTTGGTACTGCTGGCAAAGAGATTGGCGGAGAACCAGTCGGCTTCGGGCAACTGGGGTTTCTTGAATTCCACATTGATTTGTCCCGTGATGGCCTCATAGCCGTTCTTCACGGACGAACTGCCCTTGCTCACCTGAATACTCTGCATCCATGGCCCGGGTACATAACCCAGTCCGTAGGGGGCGGCAGCGCCGCGGTAGTTGGGGATATTCTCCGTCATCATCTGCACATACGTACCGGACAAGCCGAGAAGCTTGATTTGCTTGGCACCGGTGGCGGCGTCAGAGTAAGTGACGTCCACCGAGGGATTGGTCACAAAACTTTCTCCCAGGTTACAGCAGGCGGCACGGCTCAACTCGGCGCTGCTTATCATATCTTCGTTCATCACACTGTTACGCAGCTTCATGGTGCCCAACTTACGGCTGACCACATTCACCTCGCTCAGTTCCACCCCTTCGCGCAAGACAATGTCGAGCGTCTCATTGCGGTTACTGACGTGTATCGTATCGTTCTCAAAACCGATAAAGCTGACTACAAGCATATGCTTGTCATTGGGTTTGGACAAGGAGAAAGTACCGTCCGCCGAAGTGGTGGTTCCTTGAGCGGTTCCCCGCCAGAAGAGGTTGGCACCCGCAATCGGGTCGCCCAAATTATCCTTTACCGTTCCCTTTACCTGCGCCTGCAAGGCGGTGAAAGAGAACAGAAGGATGGCTATCAAACTATATTTCATTTCTGTTTTATACTTAAAGAAGTGATTAAAAAACAAACAGTTCCCTCCGGACAATTCATGTCATTGCCCCGTATAAAACAACACTAAATGAGAAGCGTGGAATAGAGCGCCAGATAATGACGCGAGCCGACGACATATGGCGGTGCCCCGAAATGCACTTCCGGAGTACAGGCCACTTGCGGCAAGGAGTAATCAAACAACGGCAGTTGCTCACAAAACAATGTAAGGGATGGCACGAACGAAGCAGACTCGTGTGCATGCTTCACGAAATCCACCTTGTAGTAGACGGCTGTACAACCGGTATCCTTGCACGTTTTTTGTGAACCACGATGTGCATGATGGCATTTGGAACAGCCGGAGGTGCAGCAACTTTGTGTCGTCTCGCATCCGGCACAGCAATACTGAACTACAGAAATCCCCACTCCGCTTATAATGATAAGGGAGGAAAAGAGTACAGCCAGTATGTAACGGAGTTCCTTCATAAGCGTTGCAAAGATAGAAAGTTTTAACCGTTTGCCGGAATTAATTTTTCCTTTTTTATGCGTGCAGTTCGTTAATAAGTTCTATATTTGTCGATAAAGTTTTTTGATTGATATGTTGATTTATAAACGAAATTCAATATGAAAAAGCAAACTGTCAGCCTACTTGTCCTTCTGCTTGCGGCAAGCGGCTTTTTCTTTTCTTGCGGTAACACCGTGAACAAAAACGCATACGCGTTGGAGTTCGACAGTATACAAGTAAACGAAACCGCACATCTCTTCGGAGACACAGCCAAGCCGGCCTGCAACCTCATCCTCAACTTTGCCTACGCCAGCCAGTCATCCGACGTAAGGCTGAAAGACAGTCTGAACACCTTCTTCCTCTCTGCCTGCTTCGGCGACAAGTACATGGCGATGACACCCGAAGAAGCTGTCAAGAAATATACGGAGAAATATGTCGGCGACTACCGCAATGACCTGGAGCCGATGTACAAGAAAGACGAGGAGGACAAGCAGGACGAGCAGAGCATAGGAGCCTGGTATTCCTATTATAAAGGAATCGAAAGCCATGTGCAGTTGTGCAATACCTTGATGCTGACCTACCGTATAGATTACAACGAATATACCGGCGGCGCACACGGCATCTATATGTCCACCTTCCTCAACCTCGACCTAAAGACCCTAAGCCCCATCCGCCTGGACGACCTCTTTGAAGGCGACTATAAGGAAGCGCTGACCGACTTGCTTTGGAAACAGCTGATGGCAGACAACAACGTCAGCACCCGCCAAGAGCTGGAGGACATGGGTTACGCCACCACCGGCGATCTGGAGCCCATCGAGAATTTCTATCTGGACCCAACGGGAATCACCTTCTATTATAATGTATATGAAATTGCCCCATACGTAATGGGAGCAACCAAAATCACGTTGTCTTATGAGGACATAGCCCATCTGATGAACGGTGAATTCATCACATTGAGCAGTGCTATAAAGGCAGACGGTGAATAGGAACTGTAATCAATTGTCTATCAACATAAAATTCACAATGGATTTAATACTCAAATATTTCCCGGACCTGACGGAAGAACAGAAACGGCAGTTTGCCGCACTCTACGACCTCTATCTGGACTGGAACTCTAAGATTAATGTCATTTCACGCAAAGATATAGAGAACTTGTACGAACACCATGTGCTGCACTCTCTGGGCATAGCCAAGGTAATCAGGTTCAGACCGGGGACACAAATTATGGACCTCGGCACGGGAGGAGGCTTTCCGGGAATCCCGCTTGCCATCCTTTTCCCCGAAGTACACTTCCATCTGGTGGACAGCATCGGAAAGAAAGTACGCGTAGCCTCCGAAATAGCCAACAGCATCGGGCTGAAAAACGTCACCTTCCGTCATGCCCGCGCAGAAGAGGAAAAAGGGAAGTTCGACTTTGTGGTGAGCCGTGCCGTGATGCCACTGACAGACCTACTGAAGATTATCCGCAAGAACATCTCCTCCAAACAGCAGAATGCATTGCCCAACGGACTGATTTGCCTCAAGGGGGGCGAATTGGGAAACGAAACCATGCCCGTCAAGAACAAGACTACGCTGTGGGACCTGAAGGAGCTCTTTGAAGAGGAGTTCTTCGAGACAAAGAAAGTAGTATATGTAGGGGGATAAATCTAAATACATAATATGAAAATAAAGAGATTTGAGTTTAATATGTTCCCGGAGAACTGTTATGTGCTTTGGGACGAAACCAATGAAGCGGTCGTCATTGACCCGGGCTGTTTTTATGAAGAAGAAAAGCAGGCCTTGAAAAACTTCATCATCAAGAATGGGCTGAATGTGAAACATCTGCTGAATACCCATCTGCATCTGGACCATATCTTCGGCAATCCTTTCATGCTGAAAGAGTTCGGATTGAAGGCCGAAGCCAACCAGGCCGATGAATTCTGGATTGACGAAGCGCCGAAACAAAGCCGCATGTTCGGCTTCCAACTGCAGGAAGCCCCCGTGCCCCTGGGCACTTACCTGCACGATGGAGACATCATCACCTTCGGCAATACGAAACTGGAAGCCATCCATGTGCCGGGACACTCGCCGGGCAGCCTGGTGTATTATTGCGCGGCAGACCACTGCATGTTCTCGGGGGATGTGCTGTTTCAAGGCAGCATCGGCCGTGCCGACCTTGCCGGCGGCAACTTCGACGAACTGATAGAGCATATTTGCAGCCGTCTGTTCATCCTGCCCAACGACACGGTTGTCTATCCCGGACACGGAGCACCGACAACCATTGGAATAGAGAAAGCGGAGAATCCGTTCTTCCGGTAAATATACAGCAAACTTTTAAATCATTACAGCCATGAAAAACGACCTATTGGCCTACCGCCACATCGGCATCAGCGAAAAAGACGAGGAGAAGATGCTCCAAAAAATAGGAGTGAAAAGCCTGGACGAGCTGATTGATAAAACCATTCCTGCCAACATCCGCTTGAAAGAACCGCTGGCTCTGCCCAAGACAATGACAGAGTACGAATTCGGACAACATATTGCAGGGCTGGCTGCCAAAAACAAACTTTACACAACCTATATCGGTATGGGATGGTACAACACCATCACTCCTGCCGTTATCCAACGGAATGTATTCGAGAACCCCGTTTGGTACACTTCCTATACCCCCTATCAGACCGAAGTCTCACAAGGACGCCTGGAAGCCCTGATGAACTTCCAGACTGCCGTATGTGACCTCACCGGCATGCCCCTTGCCAACTGCTCCCTGCTGGACGAAGCGACTGCCGCAGCCGAAGCCGTGACGATGATGTACGCCCTGCGTCCGCGCGACATGCAGAAATCGGGCGCCAACGTGGTGTTTGTAGACGAAGCCGTCTTCCCGCAGACACTGGCAGTAATGACTACCCGCGCCATTCCGCAAGGTATCGAGCTGCGTATAGGAAAATACCATGAAATGGAATTCACGCCGGACATCTTCGCCTGCGTACTGCAATATCCCAACGCCGCCGGCAACGTGGAAGATTATCGCGCCTTCGTGGAAAAAGCCCATGCGGCCAACTGCAAAGTGGCCGTTGCCGCCGACATTCTGAGCCTCGCCCTGCTCACCCCTCCGGGAGAATGGGGAGCTGACATCGTCTTCGGAACTACACAACGGCTCGGTACACCGATGTTCTACGGTGGGCCGTCGGCAGCCTACTTTGCCACCCGCGACGAGTACAAGCGCAATATGCCGGGACGCATCATCGGCTGGTCGAAAGACAAATACGGCAAGCTGTGCTACCGCATGGCGCTGCAAACCCGCGAGCAACATATCAAGCGTGAAAAGGCGACTTCCAACATCTGTACCGCACAGGCACTGCTGGCTACAATGGCAGGATTCTATGCCGTATATCACGGTCCGGAAGGTATCCGCACCATTGCGGAACGCATCCACAGCATTGCCGTATTCCTGGAAAAGAGCATCAACAGACTGGGGTACAAGCAGGTCAATGCACAATATTTCGACACGCTCCGCTTTGCACTGCCCGACACCATTTCGGCACAGCAGATACGTACCATCGCCTTGAGCAAGGAAGTGAACCTGCGTTATTTCAAGAATGGGGACGTAGGTATGAGCATCGATGAGACTACGGACATCACTGCCGTCAACGTACTGCTCTCCATCTTTGCCATTGCCGCCGGAAGGGATTGGGAAAAGACAAGCGACGTACCCATGGCAAGTAGCATCAGCGCGGAGATGAAGCGCCAAAGCGCCTATCTGACACACGAAGTATTCAACAAATACCATACGGAAACGGAGATGATGCGCTACATCAAGCGCCTCGATCGCAAGGACATCTCACTGGCACACTCCATGATTTCCCTCGGCTCGTGCACCATGAAACTGAATGCCGCCGCAGAGATGCTGCCGCTCAGCCGTCCGGAATTCATGAACATGCATCCCCTGGTGCCCGAGGACCAGGCCGAAGGTTACCGCGAACTGATAAGCAACCTCAGTGAAGAGCTGAAGATAATTACCGGCTTTGCCGGTGTCAGCCTGCAACCCAACTCCGGTGCGGCAGGCGAATATGCAGGACTCCGCGTCATCCGCGCCTATCTGGAAAGTATAGGACAAGGGCACCGCAATAAAATACTGATACCTGCATCCGCACACGGCACCAACCCGGCATCTGCCATCCAGGCAGGCTTTACCACCGTGACCTGCGCCTGCGACGCACAAGGCAATGTGGATATGGCCGACCTGCGCGCCAAAGCGGAAGAAAACAAGGCGGACCTCGCCGCCCTAATGATCACCTACCCTTCCACACACGGTATCTTTGAAACGGAAATTGTGGAAATCTGCCACATTATACACGCCTGCGGTGCGCAGGTATATATGGACGGCGCCAATATGAATGCCCAAGTAGGCTTGACGAATCCCGGCTTTATCGGTGCGGATGTCTGCCATTTGAATCTGCACAAAACGTTCGCCTCTCCTCACGGTGGCGGCGGACCGGGTGTAGGCCCCATCTGCGTAGCAGAGCATCTGGTTCCGTTCCTTCCGGGACACAAATTGTTCGGCAATGCCGCCAACCAGGTGTCCGGAGCTCCCTTCGGCAGCGCAGGTATCCTGCCCATCACTTACGGCTACATCCGCATGATGGGAACGGAAGGACTGACACGGGCCACGAAGATAGCTATCCTCAGCGCCAACTATCTGGCAGCCTGCCTCAAGGATACGTACGGCATTGTTTACCGCGGTGCTACCGGCTTCGTGGGACACGAAATGATATTGGAATGCCGCAAGGTGCACGAAGAGACGGGCATCAGTGAAAACGACATCGCCAAACGTCTGATGGACTACGGCTATCATGCCCCCACCCTCTCCTTCCCGGTACACGGCACACTGATGATTGAACCGACGGAGAGCGAAAGCCTTGCCGAACTGGATAACTTCGTGCAGGTGATGCTGACCATCTGGGACGAGATTCAAGAAGTGAAGAACGGCGAAGCCGACAAGACGGACAACGTGCTGGTGAATGCCCCGCATCCCGAATACGAAGTGGTAGCCGACACGTGGAAGCACAGCTATACCCGCCAAAAGGCAGCCTACCCGATAGAAAGCGTGCGCGAAAACAAGTTCTGGGTGAACGTGGCACGTGTAGACAACACGTTGGGAGACCGTAAACTGTTGCCCACATGCTATGGATGCTTCGACTGATGAAAAGAAAGCGTAACGGACTATTTTATAGTAAAAAAGAAGAAACCATCAATTCCATCTCCCATGGCATCGGCATTGCCATGGGAGTAATTGTAAGTACACTATTCCTGATAAAATGCTACCAGGCGCAGAATCTTTGGGCAGCATGCGGCGTATGGCTCTATTTGTTCGGCATGGGCGGTTCATATCTTGCCTCCACACTCTACCACTCCCTGAAACATCATAATCCGTGGAAACGGCGCTTGCGGCATTGGGACCATGCGGCCATCTATTGGCACATTGCAGGCAGTTACTCCCCCATCACGCTCATTGCATTGAGAGAAGACGGCGGCTGGGGATGGGAACTTTTCGGCTTCGTCTGGCTATGCGCCATTATCGGCACTGTTGTCAGCTTCCGCAAGATGGAGGAGCACAGTTACGTGGAAACAGTGTGTTACATCCTGATGGGGCTGTCCGTACTGGTAGTATTCAAGCAGCTTTTCGCCCTCTCCCCCACAGCCTGCTACTGGATTATTGCCGAAGGAGTATGCTACATCACGGGAGCCGCCTTCTACTCCTTGCGCAAGGCACGGTACATGCACTCGGTTTTCCATTTCTTTGTATTGGGCGGTTCAGCCTGCCACATGGTGGCTGTATGGGACATACTGGTGAAGATGCTGTAAGCAAACGACAAGCGCACAACTGCTAAAAGAAGTTAATAAGCATCTCTCCCCCTTGCTTTTCTCCATAACTTACCCTACGTTTGCAGTGTTGTACATCAGTACAACACCAATAAAGTTATGATAACGATAGAGAACACAAGCTACGGTTACAAGTCCAATCCACTTATTTTCAACAATATATCTTTGGAAATAGGAAACGGTATATATGGACTTCTGGGGGAAAACGGTGTAGGCAAAACGACGCTGATGCATCTCATCTGCGGACTACTCTTTCCCAAAAACGGAAAGTGCAGTATAGACGGAAGAAACACGGCGAAGAGACTGCCCGAAGGGTTGAACCGTTACTTCTTCCTGCCCGAAGAGTTGCAGATGTCAACCGAGAGTATCGCCAGCTTCGCTGCACGCCATTCCGTATTCTATCCACATTTCAATCAAGAAGAATTCGAGCTGAACCTGGAAGAACTGAAAATCGACCGGAAACAAAAACTCTCTTCCATCTCCTACGGACAACAGAAGAAGGCAATGCTGGCATACGCCTTTGCCCTGCATACTCCATACATCCTACTCGACGAACCGACAAACGGGCTGGACATCACCTCTCGCCAAGCCTTGAAGCGTATCATCAGCCGCAGCATGGACGATGAAAGCACGCTGCTCATCTCCACCCATCAGGCACACGATTTCGAGAACCTGCTGGACCACCTCATCATCCTTGGCAAAGGCGAAATATTACTGAACCGTTCGCTGGACGAAATCAGTAACCGGCTTCTCTTTGCCCGGACAAGCATTCTGCCGGAAGAAAGCATCTACAGCGAAGAGAATCTATCGGGTTATTTCTCCATCATTCCCAACGAGGACGGAGAAGAGAACACACCGGACATCGAGCTGCTGTATAAAGCGGTGCTGCAACAACCGGAAAAGATACAGAGCATGTTTCAATGAAAATCCATCATACAAACAGAACTATGAACGCAACTTTTAATCTGAAACGCTTCCTGCTACTGGAACAATATAAAAGGAATGAGACCGGCAGGCACCTGCTTTGGTCAGCAGCCGTCGTATCGTTCATCTGCATCCTGTGCATTCTCTACGACATAAACCGCGGTGGAAGTTACTACGGCAAACATACCTCTGCCACCGAATTCTCCCGCTACGTACTATGGTTTATCCTCATGGCCCCCTGCCTGCTGGAAACAAAATTCAGCAAACGCAGCTCCACTCTCGATATACTGCTGCCGGCATCGGCATTCGAGAAGTTCCTGCATGTCTGGATAAAATACCTGCTGCTGCTTCCCCTATTCTGCAGCCTGCTGATAGCCTGCCTCAAAGGTCTGCTGTCCTTAAGCGGCAACGAGTTCCTGCAGTATTTCGCAACGCACATCACGATGTTCCGGATACACAACACCCAGATACTGACCTATGTAATCCTGCATGCTTCCGCCTTCATCGGATACTTCGCCTTCAGCCGGCAAGTCCTGCTGAAAAGTTTCACCATCTTTGTAGGCTCCATTGCCGTCTGCATAGGAATTGTAACTTTTGTGGCCTCCCTCATGCCCGAAGCCAGAGCGGACGGATATTGGATGGATAACATTGCCACATGGCCCCACACCAACTATCCGTTGTCGGCCGGTACACAAGCCATCGTGACTTTCTGCAATTATGCGGCTCCCATCAGTGTGCTGCTCGGTTCATGGGTATCGAGCTACTTCCTGCTCAAAGAAAAACAACTGTAGCCTATGGACTTCAAGACCAACAAGCCGATATACCAGCAAATTGTAGACTTCTGTTTCAGCAAGATTCTCACCCGCGAATGGCGGGCAGAAGAGCGGGTGGTATCCGTGAGGGAGCTCTCCACACAACTGGCAGTGAACTCGCGCACCGTGCTGAAGGCCTATGAATACCTCCAGACGGAGGACATCATCTACCCGGAACGGGGAATGGGGTTCTACCTCTCCAAAGATGCGGTGAAGAAAGTGATGCGAATACAGAAGAAAGAGTTTTTTGACAACCAGCTTGCCGACATGTTCCGCAGCATGGAGCTACTCGGCATCAGTATAGAAGAAATAACAGAACGATATAACAAACTTAAAAAAGACGGTTCATGAAGAGATACGCAAAGACTGCATTATGGATTACCTTCGGACTCCTCTTCGGACTTACGATTGTCAAAGTTTCGACACTGATGTACGAGATTTATTCCTTCATGCATTCCTAACTTTCATCGGACAGACGAGGAAAGTATAAACAACTGATATACAAGCTTCAGCATCTTCCCTTAGCGGGAAGAGTGACTTTTACATCCCTATCCAACAGTAACAGGCTAATACAAACGATTATGAAAACCAAACTTTTTTTACTATTGCTTGCCCTCTCCGTACTCCGTACACAGGCACAGAGCCTCTCCATCAAAGGACGCGTCACGGACGCCTCGCAAGAAGCAGTTATAGCCGCCAATGTGTCATTATGGACCATAGACTCTACTTTGGTGACCGGAGTAACCTCGGATGCACAAGGCAAGTTCGCCCTCCCTAAAATCAAGGCAGGCGACTACCGCCTTTCCATCTCCTTCATCGGCCTCCAAAGTGAAAACATACTGCTGAAACTGAATAAAAGCCTCGACCTGGGCGATGTACAGTTGCAGGAAGATGCCGTGAGCCTCGGTGAAGTGACGGTATCTGCCAGCAATGTGCTGCAACGGGTAGACCGGCAAATCATCCTGCCTTCCGAAAGCCAGCTGAAACGCTCGTTCGGTGCCTACGACCTGCTGAACAATCTCGGCATTGCCCGTCTGCAAGTGGACAATCTGAGCAACAGCATGAGCGTCAGCGGTGGCGGGTCCGTACAAACCCGTATCAACGGCATTAAAGTGACAGACAAGGAGATAGCGGCCGTCAGAGCCAAAGACGTACTGCGTGTGGAGTTCATCGAAGACCCCGGCAAGCAGTACGGAGACGATGAGCTGGGCGCCGTAGTCAACATTATCCTGCGCCGCCGCGAAACGGGCGGTGTCGTGAACTTCCAACTCTCCGATTCGCCCCACACCCTATGGGGAGAGAATTTCCTGAGCGCGAAGTTCAATTACAAGAACTCCGAATGGGGCATCGACTACTTCAACAAGAACGGCAAGTATCACAGCCGCCTCGAATCCCACGAAACCTTCTATCTGGGCGACCGCACCATCGACCGCATCAAGGAAGGCATCGAAGACGAGTCGCCCTCTCTGAGCTTCATCAACAACCTGAATCTGACGTACAATCTGACGAAAGCGGACAAATATGTATTCAATGCCATCTTCCGTAACAACCTCAGCAATGCCCCCTACCAGAATGAACTGAACAAGATGTGGGCAGTGGGCAGCACGGAGTCCATCTATTCATACGTCAACAACCACACATCCAGCTACTCTCCGGCGCTCGACCTTTACTTCCAGCATACCCTGCCCCATCAGCAGAGCATCCAGGTGAATGTAACGGGAACGCTCATCCATACCAAGAACAACCGAAAATACAAGGAGTACAAGGACGAGAACGCACCGCTGGCAGACATCCAGACATTGGTGGACGGTGACAAGCGCTCCGTCATTGGCGAAGCCATTTATGAAAAGAACTTCAAGGAGGTGAAGCTGAGCGGCGGTGCCCGCCACTATCAGATGCGAACGGAGAATGAGTATAAAGGTTCCCATCCCACCACTTCGAAGATGGACCAGTCGCAGACATCCGCTTTCTTCGAGGTGCAGGGCAAGATAAAGGACTTCAGCTATGCGGGCAGTGTAGGAATGACACGTGCCTGGTTCAAGGAAAGTGAGAAAGACCATGCTTACTATACCTTCACGCCCACCGTGCGGTTGAGCTATAATCTGAAGAAGGCGGGATTCCTGCGCTACCGGTTCAACATCAGTCCTGCCATACCGTCGCTCGGCTCGCTGACTGATGTGGAGCAGGCGATGGACACGATACAGATAGTCCGCGGAAACCCGTTGCTGAAAACGTATCAACAGTTCACGAACTCCTTGTCTTACAGCTATTCGAAGAAGCAGTTCAATGCCAATCTGAGCGTACGCCACCAGTATTATGACAATCCCATCATGGAAAGCATCTTCGTGGAGGACGGCAAACTGATACTGAAGGATGAAAACCAGCGGTCGTTCCAAAGCCTGAATACGGAACTGATGGCCGGCATAAATGGCGCTACACTGTTCGGACTGAAAGATTTCCTGACGCTTTATGCTTCGGGAGGATATACGCGCAGTTGGTCGGAAGGCCTGAACTATAGCCATATGTACGATGAATTCTATTACAGCGTGATGGCGCAAGTGCAATATAAAGACTTCTCGCTGCTCGGGCAGTTCCGGAAAGTGCAGAACAATTTCTTCGGCGAAACTATCAAGAAGAACGAAAACCAGACGGCATTCATGGCAATGTACACCCGGCAGAACCTTCAGGCGGGAATCGGTATTATGTTTCCCTTCACCAATAACTATAAAGTGGGAAAAGAAAGAATCAGCAAAGTGGCTCCTTTCCGTTCCGAGACATTCGTCAGGGAGACGGGACAGATGGTCGTGCTGCGCGTGGGTTATACATTCGAGTTCGGACGCAAGCACAAGGCAGGCAACAAGGGGCTGAACAACAGTGATACGGACAGCGGCATCATCAATATGCAGCGATAACCCATTTCCTCTGTGAAGAGGAAGCCCAACGGAGAGTGGCGGAATTATACGTTATTTTGCTTCATGTATGATTAATTACCTGACCGCCACCTCTCCTGCGGGTATCTCTGTTTAGCGGATGATGGTCACCGTACCTTCCTTCACCTTTTTCTCCTTCACCGGAGCATCGGCGGGAGCATATCCCAGGGCTGCGCAGCCATATACCTTATGGCTCTCGGGTACACCCAGCTTTGTCAAGAAAGCGCGGACATCGGGGTCGTCGCAGGTCTGCCCCAACTGGTTAATCCAGCAGGAACCGATGCCGAGGGACTTGGCTGCAAGGAAAATGTTCTCCAAGGCGCAAGCGCAATCCATAGCAGCCCACCATTGGGTAGGCTCGTTGGAGACAATGACCAGCGTGGGGGCATGATAGTAGCAGCAATAAGTCTGGCTATGTCCACGTTCCCGTGTATGAGGGTCGTCACTCTTGGCAAAGGCGCCTTTGATTTTATCATTCAACTCTTTCAGTACTTCCTTATTCTGAATGGCAGTGAAGTGCCACGTCTCCAAATGCATACCGTTGGGGGCATAAGTAGCCGCCTCAAGGATAAGATTCAAATCTTCTGCGGAAACCTGCTGTTCCATATAGGCACGGACGCTACGGCGTGCCTTGATAGTTTGTAATGTCTCGTTCATTTGTTTAATTGAGAATTGATAGTTGATTATTGATAATGCAAATCGGTGCGTATTCAGTAGGGCTGTTTCATCGTTTCACCAGTCCAATCTTCACATTCAGCTTGAAGTACCAGACGCCGTTCTCGCGCTCCAAGAAGCCGTATTTATCTTTCTCTACGGCACCTTTCTCCAAACGCGTATTCTGATAGAGGAAATCTGCAAAGACCTGCGGACGGGATTTGTGGTAGCAAAGTACCTGCCCGCTACCGTCCGTCAGGAAGATGCCTTCGACGGCAGAGTCCGTACCGTTATAAATTTTGGCAGGGCGCATGCCGAGGGCAAGCGCCAGCAAGAACTGCTTCGTCTTGAACTCGTAGAAGCGGTGCTTGTTTATCAACTCGTCCTTTATCTTCAGCGGATTCATCTCCTTGATGCGCTCCGTCAATTCGCTGATGCGGGTGATGCCGTCCAAGTGCATCAAGCGCACCATCTCGGCAAGCATGCGGGGGAAGTGGAGGTCTATCATCAGCAGGTTGCAGCGGAACACGCGGTCGGCAACGTCGGCATACTTCAGCACGCCGCCCAGTCGCTCAATCATCATCATGCGTTCTGCTACTTCCGTAGGAGATTCCGGCAAGGCATTCACCTTGTTCACCGTGGGCACGGCAAACTTGACACCGCTTTGCTCCAGCTTCAGATTTGCCGTACGTCCTCCGTCCAGCAACGGATTCATCGGGGCGAGACGACAACGGACATTGAAGCCCGTCAGAGGTGCTTCGGGATGCCAGAAGGCAACGGAAAAGTCGGTACGGTCTTCCGTCTTGGACTCCAGGTCATATATGTTGGCAGCATCCAAGAAAGCTTCCAGCCCTTCGGACACTTCCACTTCCTCGCCCGAAACATTCTTCAACAGATGCAGAATCAACTCTGCCGCATCACCAAAGTCTTCGCGGGGGAAACGCAGCTCCTCTTTCTCGCCCGGAACAAACGAACCGTCCTTCCCGGTAGTTCCGCTGACAATGCGCACTTCCTGCTCTTCGATATAGTAACGGCGCGTACCGTCATGCTCTTCCCTCTGTATCAAGGCAACGGGCCAGCGCAGGGTTTCGTCTTTTTCAGCTTTCGGTGTGCCCGGTGACACGGCTCCATCCGCCAGCAGGCGAAAGAAGGTGTAGAGCTCGCCCAGTTCTCTTTTTGTTGCACTAAATGCCATAAATTTTCTTTTGTTTAAAGGAGGGAGTCAGCCTTTCATAAGGAGTGATGCCGTTTCCGCAAAGAAAACAGTCTGTTCCTCATAGGAAAACAACTTGTTCCGTTAAAGGAAACAGAGTGTTTCACCATAGCGAACAGTTTGTTTCATTATGAAAGAACAAAGTGTTCCATATAGGCGAAACAGAGTGTTCAAACGCGGTTGAACACTTTGTTCCAAAGTAGGAAACGAACAACTTCCCTATTGAAAGGGGCTCTTATCCCATTTGTTTTATTATTCAAACCTCAATGTTTCTACTTTCTCCAACCGTGCCCGCAACTTCGGCATCATGGACTGGCGGATACGGAGCGTCATGCGGCAGTCCATATCGTACGACTGTTCCTGAATTTCCGGCTCCTCCTCCTTCACCACCCGCATCACATCGTTCATGAAGGGGTATTCGAAGAGGAAAGTCACCGCCTCATCTACCGTCTTTTCAATGATGGTGGCAGCGGCAATGGCTTCGGCAGCGGCAGCCTTATAGGCTACAATCAGTCCGCTCGTACCCAACTTGATACCGCCGAAGTAGCGCACTACGATGACGAGAATATCCGTCAGTTCGTTGGAATTGATTTGTCCCAGAATCGGCTTGCCTGCCGTACCCGATGGTTCGCCGTTGTCGTTGGCACGGAAGTCCTTCCGCTCATGGCCCAGCATGTAGGCATAGCACACGTGGCGGGCGTCGTAGTATTTCTTCTGGTAAGTTTCCAGATGCGCCTTCACCTCCTCTACTGTACGCACCGGCAGGGCAATAGCAATGAACTTGCTGCGCTTTTCAGTGTAAATGCCCTCGGAAGGGGCAACGATGGTTTTATACGTATCTTCGCTCATGCTGCAAAGATAATGCAAAATCAAAAGTGGTAGAAATAAGAAAAGAGATTTTTACGCTGTTATGTCCTTACACCAGTGAATTAGTCATGCACAAAAAAGCCTATGTCTTCGGTAAAAAAGCAAAAGAACAGACAAGTGATAAAAATATTCAAATTGCGAAGTTCACTTGGACTACTAAAATCATTACATGTACGTAGTTCGTCATGTAGCTCTGACAACTTCTCCGCAACTTTTAATCTGCCGGACTTCATCCATTGGAACAAAAAACTCTACTCCATCAAGAAGATAAAAAAGAGTGAAATATCAATAAATATGTGCCAACAGATTCTCATATTTTTCTTGCTCACGCATATCATATGTCAATTCCGATTCACCAGTACTTACAGCAATAATTTTGAGAGTAGCTTTAGTAACTTGCAAGCCACACTTAATTTCCTCCAATATAGTTGTCATAGAAGTGGACATTACTTCCTTATAACCAAACAATCCTTTGATGAAAGCCTTTTGTAAGAGACTAGAACACTTTCGCCATCACAATAACACATATGTCAACATCACTTTTTCCAAATGCTTTTAGAATGTACAAACACTTTGGATGTTGACTGACGTTCTTTGAAAATTCTCTGTAAAACCTCTATCTCTTGGTTATTCAAATTTTATTTTAGCCAAATGTCATTTACAAACTTAGGTAAAATTCTATCATTATCTAATCCTTACAACACTCTTTTTTACATCAATATCATGATCATCTTGAAAAATTTTATAGAGCAAAGCATCAACTATAGCTCTTTCACCTTCTCCTGCTTTAGGTCCTAAAACAACTTGCATTTTTTTCATAGCTTCCCATTTTAACGGTATATAAAAAGATTCTTTTTCAAGAGGTCTATCTATAATAGCTCCTTTTTCATTAACAGACATTCCCCTTATTATGAAACGTGTCTCTTTTTGAAAATCCCAATACTTCTTTTTATGAATCCCTATTTCATTAGTATGAAGCAAAATGTCACCGTTCTTACAAGAAACAGCATATTCTTTATAACATTTAACAGCATCATTATCATCTTTTAAATCATACTCTACATTACAAGGTTCTGTATTATTCATATCACTATTTACTGCTAAATGTCCATCACGATAGAATCTTTCTTTAAGAAAAGAAGTTTTATCATTAATTTTATATACAACAAACATATCCTTGTCAAGCCCGATTCTCACTCCTTTCAAGTCTGTATACATTTTCCATAGAGCAATATTCTCTACTTTATCCTCTGTCCAACACGAAACAAACGAAGATGAATTCAATTTCATGTCGCTATCCCCATAGCCAAACAAACTCTCATCCGGATCATCTACTAAATCCAAGCGATTAAACTTAATAGACTTTGTTGTCAAAATCAACGCAAATGTTGCTAATGATGTATAATGATATAGCATAAATTATTATTTTTATAAACCTATCGACCATTAAACTAATATTACTCACTTTTGAGACAATTCATATGAAAATATACCTATCGAAAACCTTCATAAAAGTATATCTACCGCAAAAATAGATATTTTTCAGTGAAACTATATTATTTTCTACTATTACTCGCTCTTCTTTTTAAGAATTTTACGCACCAAAGAATATAAGTATCGATAGTTTATTTTATCTAACTTTTTTTCCTACGAAAATAGACATGACAAAAACGTCAAATTATCCTCTCTAACATTTAACAAAGGACTTCCAAATCATCTGAAGAAAGTTTCAAACTATTTGAACTAAACATTGTAAGTATTGAAAATAAGCTTTATTTTCGCACTTAAAACAGATATCCGCAACCTAAGAACATGTATCTGCAGGCTGGATCGATCCTCCAGAAAATAGACTACCAGTTATTTAAAATGAAGCCTCAAAAGATAGTGATTGCCATCGATTCCTTCAAAGGATGCCTCACCTCGGCAGAAGCCGGAGAAGCTGCCGCCCAAGGGGTACATGCCGCATGTCCCGAATGCCGGACCATCGTGCTCCCTGTGGCCGACGGTGGAGAAGGCATGCTCGACGTCCTGCTTGCAGCCAGTAACGGAAAACGTATCACCGTCCGTGCCCACGACCCGTTGATGCAACCGTGCGATGCCAGTTACGGCATCTCCGGAGACGGCAATACCGCATTCATAGAGATGGCCGCCATCAGCGGACTGCCTCTGGTTCCTGCCGACAAAAGGAATCCGATGAAAACCACCACCTTCGGAACGGGCGAACTGATACGCGATGCCCTGGAACGGGGATGCCTCCGTTTCGTCATCGGACTTGGAGGGAGCGCCACGAACGATGCCGGTCTGGGAATGCTGCAAGCATTGGGATTCCGTTTCTTCGATAAAGAAGGACACGAAGTGGGAAGCATGAAAAAAGGCATCGCCCTATGCGGTGCCCTTCTATCGGCAATCAGCTCCATTGACAGCTCTTCCGCCCATCCCGCACTGAAAAAGGCATGTTTCACGGCGGCGTGTGATGTACGCAATCCTTTCTTCGGTCCCAATGGAGCAGCCCACATATTCGCTCCCCAAAAAGGAGCAGACGCAGATATGGTAAAGGAACTGGATATTGCCATGCAGCATCTTTCGGACGTCATATTCCACACTACCGGCAAAGACGTATCCTTGCATCCCGGTGCCGGTGCGGCAGGCGGCATGGGCGGCAGTCTCCACGCATTTTTGGATGCACAGTTGAAACCCGGCATAGAGCTTTTTTTGGAAACTCTGGACTTTGCAGAAAAGATTAAGGATGCCGACCTCATCATCACTGGAGAAGGGAAATCGGACCGGCAGACTCTTATGGGGAAAGTACCTTCAGGCATCTTGCAGGAAGCAAGAAGGCAACATATTCCCGTCATCCTGCTGGCAGGAGCGATAGAGGATGCCGGGATACTGAATGCAGCCGGATTCCGGGGCGTATTCTCCATTACCCCCTCTCCCGTCTCTTTGGAGCAGGCCATGCAGCCTGAATTTGCTCAAGAAAATATCCGAAGGACAGTGGAGCAAATTTGCCGGATTTTCTTTTAACTCCCTCTAACTCCTTTAACATACCGATAGCACCAGATACCAACTACATCGGCAATCAGCCAGCCGATGGGGATAGACCACCAGATGCCTGTCACCCCAATCTCAGGTATCGAAGCAAACCAGTAAGAAAGAACTACACGGGTGCCCAGCGACAGCACGGTCAGCACAACAGACATGCCCGGCATACGGATGGCCCGGTAGTATCCGTACAGCAAAAACAAGATGCCGATGCCACAGTAGAAAGCACCTTCGATGCGTAGGTACGCCACTCCCACCGCAATAATCTCCGTCTCGTCCGGACGGACAAAGATAAGCATCAGTGGCTCGGCAAACACGAAAACCAGCACGGACACGAGGAGTGAGAAAACAACCGCTGTGACAAACGCACTGCGAACACCCCGGTGGATACGGTCGTAACGTCCGGCCCCGAAGTTCTGTGCAATAAAGGTGGAAAAGGCGTTCCCAAATTCCTGCACGGGCATATAGGCGAAAGAGTCTATCTTCACTGCTGCCGCAAAAGCTGCCATTACCGCTGTTCCAAAGCTGTTGACAAGTCCCTGTATCATCAGGATTCCCAGATTCATCACCGACTGTTGGACGCAAGTCAGTGTAGAGAAGGAAGCTATTTCCTTCAAGCAAGTACGGTCAAAACACATATCTTCATGATGCCATCGCAGTTCCGGACGCCTTCTGTAAGTATAAATGATGATGCCCAGAGCAGCTACTCCTTGAGCGAGGACAGTGGCCGCAGCCGCACCCTGAATCCCCCAATCCAGTTGTAGGATAAAAAACAAGTCGAGCGCTATATTCAGAACGACAGAAACTGCCAGAAACCAAAGCGGAGTGACAGAATCCCCTACTGCACGCAGCAGAGATGCGTAGAAGTTATAGATAAAGGTGAAAACTATACCGCAGAAGATTATCCACAAGTAGCTGCGCATCATGCCGTATATGTCTTGCGGGACCTGCAACAGCCGGAGAATAGGGTCGAGCCAGATAAAAACGGCTACATTCAGTATCAATGTCACGATACCTATCAGTACAAACGAACTGAATATGCTACGACGCAGTGCTACATGGTTTCCGGCACCATAATGTAAAGAGAACACAGTGCCACTGCCCATCGCCAGTCCCAGCAAAACGGATATAAGGAAAACCATCAATGTGTATGCCGAACCGACCGCCGCCAACGCCCCTGCACCAATGCATTGGCCTACAATGAGCGTATCTGCAATGTTGTAGCATTGCTGCAAAAAAGACCCTACCATCATGGGTAGGGTAAAATGTAATAAAGTACCGGTTATGCCTCCTTGAGTGAGGTCTCCTTTCCGTAGCATCCTGCTTTTGTTTTTAAGAGTTTCATTTCCGGGTACAAAGATACAAAACCCTCCAACAAATCATCTGGACTCGACGAAGAAAGAGGCATGTAATAAAAAAAGCAGAGGGTTAACCTCTGCTCTCCATACTGTTTTTGTCAGGATTCAGAATCTTTACGACCTGACGAACATCTCTCTTGTCTGCATTACCGTAAAGGCCAATCTGTTGTCCGGGTACTGTTCCCTTTTCATGTTCTGCCTGGGACAATGCTACTTTCGGGTCAATATGCCCTGCTTTCTTATCTATATTCATACCTATTGAGTTTTTCTAAATTCTTATATGAGAACAAGATAAAAAAGCAAATTGTTCAGCAGTGTCACGAGATATTTAGTAATTCCACTTCAAATATCAGTGTGGAATACGCCGGAATGGGTCCACTGGTACGTGTACCGTATCCCATGGTGTAAGGGATATATACAATCCAACGACTTCCGGGATGCATTCGTAGCAAGGCAATCTGCCAGCCCTCAATCACTTCATTCAGACGAAAAGCCTCCGGACAATTCCGTTTCCACGAATTATCGAACTCACGCCCATTGATAAGAGTGCCTTTATAATGCACAGATACTACACTGTTGAGACGTGGTGTCAGACCGTCTCTGCCTTCCTCCAATACCCGATAAAGTATGCCGCAAGGTAATTCCTTGATTCCTTCTGCCGTACGCAATTGCTCCAGAAACTGTTCGTTCTGCAATTTATATTCTTCTTTTCTACTCATATTGACTTTTTCAATACTTTACAATAATTTGTGCACTGCTTTCTTGCAGTTCCGCATATCCTTTTCCGTCAGCTCAGGATGCTTCTTAGTACCTCCCCTCTCAATGGTTTTCACAATCTTGAAACCACTCCATTTCAGAATCTCCCTGAAAGCTTTCACCACACCGTGCGTCTGATTATAGAGAATATTGAAAGGATAAGGGGTAGTACAAGTGCTTACCACAATCGCTTTCTTGCCCTTATGAAGCGGAAGGGGCATTCCCCAGGAGTTCTCCCCCATCATACCGTAAACCATACGGTCGAAAAGCACTTTCACTTCTCCCGGCATGTTTCCCCAATAGCAAGGGGCACCGATTATCACTGCATCGGCTTCTTTCATAGACTGCAACACTCTCTGTGCCCCATCCTCGGGCAGACAACACTTCAATGAACTGCGACACTTCATGCAACCGATGCAGGGATGTACCTGCAACTGTGGAACGTCTATATAAACTGTTCCAACTCCGCAGCCTTCAAGTTCCTGCTTCATCAGCTCCAACATTTTCGACATGTTGCCATGACGACGAGGACTACCGTTAAGAATCAATACCTTCATTGCATACTCTTAATTTTTCAGCAAAGGTCGGCATTTTCTACATAATAACCTTACTTCTTGTTCAGTTTTAGTTCTGTAATAAAAGCCACTATCAGTCCGATTCCACCAACACCCAGCACACAAGCCCCATAAATAAGGGAAACAGTCTCCCTATACATCCAGTCTCTGTCCGCAGTAAAGTAATTGGGAATCGTCGCATAGCAGATAAGATAACCCAGCAATAACCCAAGTCCCATACCAGCCAACAGACATCCTATTTTCAGGGCAGAGAACGAAAAGCTACTTCCACGTAATTTAGGCGTATCCATCTGAGGGAGTAGTCCCCGCTCGTCCATCTTCTCAATCAGCATGATTCTTTCCTTCTTACAAACAAACAGCTCAAACAATTTGTAAACTCCTAAAGTAATGATTGTCATCACCGCAGGCACCATAATAAAATCCATCATATTCGTTTCAATTTAAATTAGTAATTTCGTTTCTTTGTACCCTTTAGACGCGGCAGTTTACATGAGGTTACACTTTTCCGGAAAAATATTTTTTCTTCCGAAAATCTGTAACCAACCAAACAAACTTGCGTCTAACAGACAAAATGAAAGACGACGAGAGACATATCATCCAGCGCATCTTGAGGGGAGAGACTGCTCTTTACGAGCATTTTCTCAACACATACGGCCAGCAGGTATTCATCCTGGTGGCCCGTATCGTCTCCAACCAGGAAGATGCCGAAGAACTGACCCAAGATGTCTTCCTGAAAGCCTTCCAGCATCTCTCGTCTTTCAAGGGCACCAGTTCTTTTTCGACGTGGATTTATTCGATTGCATATAATACGGCCATCTCGAATGCACGGAAAAAGAAATTTGATACCTTTGTCATGGATGATACACTGCTTGCCAACATATCCGATACACAAGTAGATGAAGCCTTAAATGATGAAGGGGAAGAGCAAATTGCCAAATTGAACAGAGCCATGGAGCAACTCGATTCCGAGGAACAGGCACTGATAAGCCTGTTCTATTATGAAGAAAAAACATTGAATGAGGTCGCTCTCATCCTGGGACTGACGGAAAGCAACGCAAAAGTGAAGCTACACCGTATACGTAAAAAGATTTATGTGTTGATGAAACAAGAAAAAGTATGAACGAAGAACTAAAAGATAGAGGATTGAAAAAGGCGGTAAGAGAACAGACTACTTTCCGCCTGCCGTCCAATTTTACCTACCGCACCATGCAGAAGGTAGAAGAAGCCATACGTCTGCGCGAGAAGAAATCAGAAAGAAGAATTCTGCTTGCAACTATTGCCGCTGCTATCTTCTTGATAGGTGTCAGTGGGACAGGATTGGTTCTGTACTTCGGAGACAGCATCCGGGAAGCCTTTACGCCCACCACCCTCCCACAGTCAGAAAGTATCCAGATTCCTTGCTTTTATCTCCTACTGATTCTGACCATTCCGCTTTTCATCCTGTTTGACCGGTGGATGAGAAAACTGTATTTCAAACATCACACTCCTAAGCTTCCAGAGTTCTGAACGAAAAACGGGGATGTCTTTTATTGGAAGACATCCCCGTTTCAGTTTATATCAATTCATTTAGTCTAGTTTATGAATCACCAGTCCCGAACGCAACTTCGGCTCAAACCAAGTTGTCTTGGGAGGCATGATGTTGCCCGTATCGGCGATGTCCATCAGCTGCTTCATGGAAACGGGATAGAGGGCCAATGCCACTTTCATCTCACCACTGTCCACCCGCTTCTTCAACTCTCCCAGACCACGGATGCCGCCTACAAAGTCAATACGCTTGTCGGAACGGAGGTCTTTGATGCCGAGCACTTCATCCAGTATCAGATTGGAGGAGATGGTTACATCCAGTACTCCAATGGGGTCGTTATCATTATAAGTACCCGGTTTGGCAGTAAGGCTGTACCACTTTCCGTTCAAATAGAGGGAGAAGTTATGCAGTTCGGACGGCTTATAGATGTCCTCACCTTTCTCCTCCACGATAAAATTCTTGCCCACAGCAGCCAGAAACTCTTCGGGAGTCATGCCGTTCAAGTCCTTCACCACCCGGTTATAGTCAATAATAGTCAACTGGTTGGCAGGGAAGCACACAGCCATGAAGTAGTTGTACTCTTCGTCACCACGGTGATTGGGGTTTTGCTTGGCTTTCTCCGCACCCACCAAAGCGGCAGCGGCGCTGCGATGATGCCCATCGGCAATGTAGAGGGCGGGCATTTGGGCAAACTCTTGGGTAATGGCATCAATGTCCTCCTGCTTGTCTATAATCCAGAAGGTATGGCCGAAACCGTCACCCGGAGCGATAAAGTCGTATACCGGTTTCCCCGCTGTATAACGGGAAATGACGGCATCCAGTGCAGCGTTATCGGGATAGGCAAAGAATACGGGCTCAATGTTGGCATTGTTCACGCGGACATGCTTCATACGGTCCTCCTCTTTATCACGACGAGTCAACTCGTGCTTCTTGATAACGCCGTTCATATAATCGGGAACATAGGCACCGACAACAAGACCGTACTGTGTCTTGCCGTTCATGGTCTGGGCATAGACGTAATAGTTTTCTTTATCGTCCTGCACCAGCCAGCCTTTCTCCTGGAACATACGGAAGTTCTCTGCAGCTTTCTGATAAACACGTTCGTCATGCTCATCCGTACCGACGGGAAAATCTATTTCCGGCTTGATAATATGATATAGGGATTTTTCATTACCTTCCGCTTCTGCACGTGCTTCTGCAGAATTCAATACGTCGTAAGGACGGGACGCTACTTGTTCCACCAAATCCTGAGGGGGACGAATCCCTTTAAAGGGTTTAATTATAGCCATAAGAGAGTGTTTTATATGGATTATTGAGGTTTCTTTTTCACGAAATATCTTACCAGATAAATTGCACTACCTAATATCAGTACAATAGATACGCCCTCGCAAAAACCGAGGGCGAAATCTGACAATTCATTTCTGAATATACTACTTAATGAAAATATACCAGCACCTATTGCTAAATAAAGAACTGAACATTTATAGGTAGTCTTACTATTCATCTCATTTCCTGTTTACGCGGAACTTCTCGCAACCGTCTTTCAGGAAGCCTACAATCTGCTTGGCAGCGGCAATACCTGCGTTGATATTGGCTTCGGCAGTCTGGGCACCCATCTTTTTCGGTGTAGAGAAATAACGTCCGGCAAACTTGGCTGCAAATGTTTCATTGGCAGCAGGCATAATGTCGGTCATGTATTTCAAGTCGGTACGCTCTTCCATCAGCTGGATAAGCTCGGCTTCATTGATGACTTCCTTACGGGCTGTGTTCACCAGCAGTCCACCTTTCGGCATCTTGTTCACCAATGCATAATTGATGGAATTCTTCGTTTCGGCAGTTGCAGGAATATGCAGGGAAACGACATCGCAAGTAGAGTAAAGCTCTTCAGCAGAACCCACAGCCTTCACTCCATCCTTCTCGATTACTTCTTTCGGGCAGAAAGCGTCGAACGCATAAATCTCCATACCGAAGCCTTTGGCAATACGGGCTACGTTGCGACCCACGTTACCATAAGCGTGGATACCCAGTTTCTTGCCCATCAGTTCCGTACCGGAAGTACCGTTATACATATTACGGACAGCCATCACCATCAAGCCGAAAGCCAACTCGGCCACAGCATTGGAGTTCTGTCCCGGAGTATTCATTACACATACATTGTGGGCAGTAGCTGCTTCCAGGTCCACATTGTCATAACCGGCACCGGCACGCACCACAATCTTCAGTTCCTTGGCGGCATCCAGCACTTCAGCATCAATGATGTCACTGCGGATAATGATAGCGTTGGCATCTTTCACAGCCTCCAGCAGCTTGGCTTTTTCGCCATATTTCTCCAGCAACACGAGTTCGTAACCTGCTGCTTCTATTTCTCTACGGATACCGTCTACTGCCACTTTGGCAAACGGTTTGTCTGTTGCAACTAATACTTTCATAATTTCATGATATTAAAAAGACTCACCACAGATGACACAGATTATCACAGAGTTTAATCATAAAAACAATCTGTGCAAATCTGTGTAATCTGTGGTGAAAAACAATATTATTAATGAAGTTTCTCAAATTCCTGCATGCAGTCAATCAAAGCCTGCACACTTTCCTTCGGCATGGCATTGTAGCAGGATGCACGGAATCCACCTACAGAACGGTGTCCCTTGATACCTACCATACCTCTTTCGGTAGCGAACTTCAAGAAGTCAGCTTCCAATTCCTTGTATTCGGGAGCCATCACAAAGCAGATGTTCATGCGTGAACGGTCTTCTTTGGCAGCCGTACCTACAAACATTTTGTTACGGTCAATTTCGGCATACAGCATATCGGCCTTTTCGATGGCACGGCGTTCCATTTCCTTCACGCCACCCTCTGCCTTAATCCAGCGCAATGTCTGCAGGGCTGCATAGATGGGGACAACGGGAGGAGTATTGAACATAGAGCCGCTGTCCACATGCGTCTGATAATTCAGCATGGTCGGGATATAGCGGGATACCTTACCCAGCGCGTCATTCTTCACGATGACGAATGTAACACCGGAAGGAGCCAGATTCTTCTGCGCACCACCATAGATACAGATATATTTGGATACGTCGATGGGACGGGAGAAAATATCAGAAGACATATCGGCCACCATCGGAACGTTTACATCCAAATCCTCTTTCAGTTCCGTACCGTAGATTGTATTGTTGGTAGTGATGTGGAAATAGTCTGCATCAGCAGGCACTGTATAGTCCTTCGGAATATAAGTATAAGTAGATTCAGCGGAAGAAGCGACTTCAACTACTTCACCGAATGCCTTAGCTTCTTTCATGGCTTTCTTGGCCCATACACCCGTATTCAGGTAAGCAGCTTTCTTTTCAAGGAAGTTGAAGGGTACCATGCAGAATTCCAAACTGGCACCACCGCCCAAGAACAGTACCGAATATCCTTCGGGGATATTGAGCAATTCTTTGAATAATGCCACAGCTTCGTCCACAACGGGTTGGAAGTCTTTGGCACGGTGGCTGATTTCCATCAGTGAGAGGCCTGAGCCATTGAAATCAAGAATAGCTTGTGCCGTATTCTCAATCACCTCACGAGGAAGGATAGAAGGTCCTGCATTGAAATTATGCTTTTTCATTTGAAGTTTGTTTTGGTTATACAATTTCGTTCATTAATGTCTTTCGACTTTGCGAAATTACGGAAATATTTCTTCAAAACAAACCTTTCCTGATGAAATTCTATTTTTAGGCCGCATTTAGCTTACTTTTTAATGGTTTATACAAGATATATACACCATTTTGTTATCCTTACTTATCAAGGATAATACTTTTAGAGAAACTAAAAGCAAGGCGGTTTCATTACTTCATATTCAAAAGAATAAGCGCAAATAAAATGAATATTTATAAGATAAATCACTTTGCTTCCTCGATAACAGTTTTCATTCCCTTGATTTTTTCACCGCGTACCAGCGTCAGCAATTGTTTCATTTTACTGCGGCGCACGGCTACAAAGGCATAGTGTTCCTTTACGTCCACCTGCCCGACATCTTCACGCGCCATTCCTCCTTTTTTATACAAGAAGCCGACAATATCTATCTTGTTCAACTTATCCTTTTTCCCTTTACCTATATATAAGGTAGCCCATCGGGGCTTGGCCGGTTTGGGAAGCGTCTCCGGAAACTCGTACGTTTCGATGTCTTCAGAAATGTACTCGGGTACCCGCTCCTCGGCATGCAGGACAAGATATGCATTTCCCGATGCCTCCCAACGGGCAGTACGTCCATTACGGTGCGTATAGGCTTCCTCGTTTACGGGAGGATGGTAATGCACCACATTCTCAATACCCGGAATATCCAGTCCGCGGGCGGCAAGGTCTGTGGATATCAGTACAGCGCAACTGCCGTTGCGGAACTTGTAAAGCGCACGTTCGCGGTCGGGCTGCTCCATACCTCCATGAAACATGTCGCAAGGGAACTTCCTGGCTTTCAGGTACCCGGCAACACGCTCCACGCTTTCACGATAATTGCAGAATACCAAGGTGGAATGACAACCGAGGGTACAAAGCAGGTTATAGAGGGTTTCCAGTTTGTCCTTCTCCGGAGAAACAACCTTGTGCAGCCGCAGACGCGGAGCAAGAGCTTCCGGAGTAAGAAAATCAAGCTTCATGAGCCGGGAGCCGGAAGACGGGGAATCACCTCCTACTCCGGCAAATTGCGGTATTTCCTCTGCATCGGTGGCCGAAAGAAGCACACGCTTTTTCAGTGAAGGAAGCTGCCCGATAACCTCCGCCATCTCGTCATGGAAGCCGAACTCAAGACACTTGTCGAATTCATCTATCACCAGAGTGACGACAGTGGCGGCATTGAAATTCCCTTTCCTCAAATGGTCGTTCATACGTCCCGGAGTACCGATAATGACGGCGGGATGAATGCCTTTCATTGTCCGGTGTTCTTCCATGGCAGGGCGTCCACCATAACAGCTCATAGCCTTGAAGGGAGTTCCCATGGACCTGAACACAGTTTCTATCTGCAAGGCCAGTTCGCGTGAAGGTACCAGTACAAGAGCCTGCACACCTTGTATCTCCGCTTTCAAGGTCTGTACCAGCGGAAGGAGAAAAGCCAGTGTCTTACCCGAACCGGTGGGCGAAAGAAGCACTAAATCTTTGGCTGATTGATAAGCTTCCGTAGCAGCCTCCTGCATCGGAGTGAGTTCCTGTATCTTCAAATTATGAAGTATATCCGAAAGTTCCATGAATATTTTTTTTTAATCAATATGCAAAGATACGGATAAGAAGTCAGTTTCCATCAAAACAAAAACAGCTTTTAAGAAAGCTACCTAAAATCATGACATGCCCGTCAATCGAATAGGAGAAAATTAAAGTCGTTTTCTCCCACTTTAATTTTGGGGAAGTAAAGATATTGAGGTTGTCAAGGACGTGCTCAATCAACCTGTTTCCTCAGGTAGATTGAGCACGTCCTTGACAAAATCACCGTTTTCTTTTGACAAATACATTTTTATACCAAAGATATAATAAAAATTGTAATTGATATGTAACGGTAATCTGAAAGTTATTGTTTAAATTTGCAACGTTTTTTAATAGTTTAATCATATTAATTAAAATCTCATGGCAAAAAGAATGCGATTCATTCTTTCCACAATTATGGTGATAGTCGCAATGACAGCTAAGGCTCAGGTGACTACCTCCTCATTAAGTGGAAAGGTAACAGACCCAGACAAAGAAGCCATTATCGGTGCAACAGTTCAGGCTATACACGAGCCTTCCGGGACACGATATGGCGCAATTACAAACATTGATGGTCGTTATACCATTCAAGGTATGCGGGCAGGCGGGCCTTACAGTGTGGAAGTCTCTTACATCGGCTACCAAACAATGATGTACAAGGATGTGACTCTTCAATTAGGTGAAGTCTACAATTTGAATGTACAGATGAAAGAATCATCAGAGCTTCTTGAGGAAGTGGTTGTTACAGCTCAAAAGACTAAATTTGCTTCCGAAAAGACCGGAGCAACAACCAACATTTCCAATACACAGATTGCCAGCATGCCTTCTGTAAGCCGTAGCATTACCGACTATTCTCGTTTGTCTGCTTACGGTGGTAATGGGATGTCGTTTGCCGGATCTGACGGTCGTACAGCCAACTTCACAATCGACGGTGCCAACTTCAACAACAACTTCGGTTTGAGTTCCAACCTGCCTGGTGGCGGTAATCCGGTCTCTATAGAGGCGATTGACGAAATTCAGATTGTCATATCTCCGTTTGATGTACGCCAGACCAACTTCATCGGTGGCGGTATCAATGCCATTACCAAATCAGGTACCAATACTTACAAAGGTACAGCTTATATTTATCACCAGAATGAAAACATGCGCGGTGATGCCATTGATCGTGAAACAATCTTAGGTGCTCGCGAGAAAGACCAGTCAACTACATATGGTTTTACTATTGGCGGTCCGATAATCAAGAATAAGCTCTTCTTCTTTGCAAACGGCGAGCTGCAGAATACTCCTGCAATTGCCAATCGCTGGCGTGCTTCCGAAGACGGTGTGGCCAATGCAGACGCATACATCTCACGTGCAACCGTTGCCGATCTTCAGAATGTGTCCGATATAGCGAAAGAAAGATATGGCTATGACACCGGTTCATTCAGCAGCTTCCCGTCTGACAATAAGAACACTAAATTATTGGCACGTATAGACTGGAACATCAACAACAACCATCGCTTGGCCTTGCGTTATAACTATACCAAGAATACCGTATGGAATGCCCCTAACGCTTCCTCTATGGACGGTGGTACTCGTATGTCGGGTAGTCGTACTTCACAGTATGCCATGTCGTATGCCAACTCCATGTATTCCTTGGATAACTTGGTACATTCATTGTCTTTCGACCTTAACAGCCGCTTCTCTGCTACCTTGTCCAACCAGTTTTTGGCAACATTCTCCAAGTTGGATGACGTACGTGGTACTAATTCCAGTATTTTCCCATTTGTCGATATTTTGAAAGACAATCAAAACTACATCTCTTTTGGTGAAGAACTTTTCACTTACAATAACGCAGTCCACAACACAGTGTGGAATATAAAAGATGACGTAACTTACTATACCGGCAATCATAAAATCATGGTTGGCTTGAACTATGAGCATCAAATGGCCGACAACCAGTATCTCCGTAACGGTACAGGATATTATCGCTATACCAGCCTGGATGACTTTGTTCAAGGAGCTGCTCCGGAAATTGTATGTTTGACTTATGGCTATAACGGTGAAAACGAACCTGCATCACGTGTTCAGTACAATAAATTGGGCTTCTACTTGCAAGACGAATGGAACGTACGTTCCGATTTCAAGGTTACAGCCGGTCTGCGCTTCGACGGACTCTTCTTTGATAATGGTGACTTGATGACCAACAATGCTATTCTTGACCTTGACTACAACGGTCGTCATATCGATACCGGCAAATGGCCCGGAAACTCATTGACAGTATCTCCTCGTATAGGTTTCAGTTGGGATATACTTGGCAACAATACTTTGAAGCTGCGTGGTGGTAGCGGTTTGTTCTCCGGACGTCTGCCTTTGGTATTCTTTACCAATATGCCTACCAATGGCGGTATGATTCAATATCAGGCGCAAGTCAATGCCAAGAATGCAAAAGACAAAGGTTTCACTATGGATGAATTCAAAGGTGGAATCCTTTCTACAGAAGCTCTGAAACAAAAGCTTTATGATTTGGGTTATCCTCAGACAATCAAACCGGAAGACGGTACAGTTCCTTCAAGTATTTGCGGCGTCGATCCCGACTTTAAAATGCCACAGGTCTGGAAGTCTTCAATTGCCGTGGATTATACAGTACCCGTATCATTCCCATTGAACGTGACGGTAGAAGGAATCTATAACAAGACACTTAATGCCGCCATGTTGAAAGACTGGAGCCAGAAAGATATAAACGGCTTTACACGCTTCAATGGTGCTGATAACCGTCCTGTATTCCCGTCTGACGCTACTTATACGGACGAGGCCGGCAAGAGTCTGCCCAGTGCTTACATGCTTGAGAATACAAGCCGCGGTTACGGATGGTCGACCAGCGTTACCGTGAACGCAGCGCCTGCCAAATGGATCAATTTGATGGCTGCTTATACGCATACAGTATCTAAGGAGGTGACTTCACTTCCGGGTTCCAATGCTTCTTCAGTACTCAACTACCTTTCTACATACGAAGGTGTCAACAACTTCCGTTTGCACAATGGCCTTAACGTTACTCCCGACCGTTTCATTGCAAGTGCCACTATCAACGACAAGAGCGGCAACCACTTTAGTTTGATTTACGAGACTTGGCGTGGCGGTTACAATTACTCTTACATGCTTGCCAACGACATAAACGGTGACGGTTACAACTACGATGCCATTTATATCCCTACAGACAAGCAAGTTGCCGACGGTTCATTCCGTTTCGTTAGCGAGGATGACAAGACACGCTTCATGGATTATGTACACAACGACTCATACCTTAAGAATAATCAGGGTAAATATGCTGAGCCCAACAGTCTTTATTCTCCTTGGGTACACCGTGTAGATTTCTCTTATAAGCACGATTTCAACTTGAATGTATGTGGTGCCAAGCACAAATTGCAGCTGAGCTTTGACATGAAGAACGTGCTTAATTTCTTCAATTCAAGCTGGGGAGTAAGTAAGCATTTGAATCCTGCTATCGGTAACGAAGCCCGTATCTTGAAGTATGAAGGTGTAGACGCTGAAGGTTTTGCTACATTCTCAACTCCGGAGTCTATAAATGGCAACACCAAGACTTGGACTCTCAACCATGCTATTGGTCAGTGCTGGTATGCTTCTATCGGTATTAAGTATTGCTTTAACTGATTATCAATTTAAATATAATCGAAGAATATGAAAAAATATCTATTTATAGTACTTGCTGCTGTGATTTCCCTTTTCTCAAGCTGTGCTGAAGATGATGCAGCAATAGGCTTGTCAGGATTGAAGGTTTCACAGTCGTACGTTGCGCTGCCAGTTGAAGGAGGTAGCACTGACATTACAATTGAATCGAAGTCCGAATGGATTATCACAGGTAACGACAAGGCCGATTGGCTTACCATCTCTACAACTCAAGGTCCTCAAGGCGAAAGCAAAATCACATTTTCTGCTGATGAAGCTGTGGATGGCCGTTCAGTGGAACTGAAGCTGAGCAGTGCCAATGAAACTCAGAACTTGACTATCATGCAAGGCTTGCCAGTCATTTCGGAAGCTACTTGTGCCGAGGTAATAGCCGGTCCCGACAAGAAGACTTATAAAGTGACCGGTGTTGTTTCAAATATTTCCAACACCGTTTACGGCAACTGGGACATTGTGGATGCCACCGGTAAGGTTTACGTCTATGGAACTTTGGACGCCAAAGGCAATACGAAGAATTTTGCCAGCCTGGGTCTGGAAGAAGGTGATGAGGTAACAATACAAGGTCCCAAAACCACCTACGGTACTACAGTTGAGCTTGTTGATGTTACTGTGCTTAAGATCAACAAATCGCTCATCAAGGTCGACTCTGTTTACAATGATGTACTTCCGGTTGAGGGTGGTATCTTTGAGGCATACATCATAACCAAAGGCAACGGTGTTTCTGTAGAAATTCCTGAGGATGCCAAAGAATGGTTGTCTATTGTCTCTATCGACCAGAAAGGAACAGACGCTTGCGTGAAGTTCCAGGCTGCCCGAAACGAAGGTGGTGACCGTTCAACCAGCATTACATTCCGCACTACTGACGGTAAAAAAGATTACACAAGCAAGACTGAACTCTCACAGCAGGGCGCCATCGTTGAAGCTACTGTTGCTGAATTCATTGCCGCCGAGGTTGGTGCTACACAATACCGCATTAGTGGTGTAGTGACCAAGATTGCTAATACCCAATATGGCAATATCTACATCAAGGATTTCTCGGGTGATGTATATATCTATGGCATCAAAGATTTTGCTGATTCTAATATCAAGGAAGGTGATATTGTAACTCTCGTTGGTCCACGTGCCGAATACAAAGGTACTCCGCAGATGACCAATGCCGTTGCAGAGGACGTGAAGAGTGTAAAAACAGTTACTGTTGCTGATTTCCTTGCAGCAGAAGAAAGCCCTTCACAATATTACCAGTTGACCGGTACTGTATCAAATATCGCAAGTACCCTTTATGGTAATTTTGATATTACAGATGAAAGCGGCAAGGTATATGTTTATGGTCTTCTTACAGGCTGGAAAGGCGCAAGCAAACAGTTCGAATCACTGGGTATTGTTGAAGGTGATAAGATTACTATATGCGGTGTTCGTACCAGCTACAAAGATTCCGATCAAGTGGGAAGCGCATTCTTCATTTCTAAAGTGACTGAATAAAGAATTTTTTATAATAAAGTAAAATCCGCACTGCCATCACAGTATATGTAGATGACATTGCGGATTTCTTTTTCAATTTTATATATGATATGAATAAAAGATATTACAATTTGATTTTAGCGATTTGCCTGTTGCTGCCATTGTTCTGTGGATGTAGCTCAGATGATTCTTCAGAAATGAATGAACATCCCACTATCAATGACATTCAATTCACTGAACAAGGTTCCAAGCGTGAAGTACTATATGCTATTGATGGTAGCAAAGGCTTGACATTGGATGAATCAATCCGTTCGCAAATCAGTATTGCAGCCAATAAGACTATTTCCGGTGACGGATTCACCTTTTCAGAAGAATTTGATACTGATAATCTATCGTCACTTCCCGATTACTCCACCGTAAAGCAATGGAGTGACAAGGCTGTGGCCAAAGCAAAAACTTCTTATTGGGTACGCTATCAGCTTCCTTCACAAGTTGCCATGTTCAAACTTCGCATCGCATACGTTGATGGGATAAATGTAGGAGTGGAGCATAATGCCGCCCAAAGAGTTGTGATAGAAAACAAAAATGCGAATGTATCCGCCCAAGGACAAAATTACGTAACAGAATACGAAATGCCACATCTGATGGAGGGTAATACCTACGTGGAGCATGAAGTTACGGCCAGTGGCAACAAAGTGCTTAACTATGCAATGGAATGGAACGACCACATGAAACATTCTCGCTGGGTGGCCTATAGCTACGATGCCATTACAGGGGTGAAAAATGTAACCAGAAGTGATGACGCCTGGGCAGTAGACCCATTGCTGCCGGAGAGTATGAGGGTTGACAATAGCTGGCATACCAATGATGGATTCGACCGAGGACACCTCTGTGCTTCCGATGATCGTTCTTTTTCTACAGAAGCCAATAAGCAGACTTTCTACTTCAGCAACATGAGCCCACAATTCAACTCATTCAATGGCGGTTACTGGGTTACCTTCGAGCAGTTACTCAACTCATGGGTGCGCAAGGGCAATGCCTTTGGAAGTGTGTACGATAAAATCTATGTGGCAAAAGGTGGAACGCTCGACAAGCTATTGATAGATTATAAGGGAACCAAGGCAGGAGGAGATGGAGTGATGCCCGCTACTGACTCAAAGGGTTTCACATCAAAAGGATTGCCTGTTCCACAATATTACTTCATTGCCGTATTGGCTCATCGTGCCAATCAGCTTGTTGACATAGCTACATCCTATCAGGCCATAGGTTTTTGGGTGGAACATCGTGATGACTACGGCTATACTTTTGAACATCCGCTGAATAGGGATGACACCAAAGCAAATGCCATCAGCATTGATGAACTTGAAAGCAAGACAGGCATAGACTTCTTCTGCAATCTTCCCGATTATATTGAGGATGAAGTGGAGAGTAGCTATAATGTCACCGATTGGGCCTGGTAGTATCATGTGCTACGAATGAATATTCGTGAATCCGGACATGAATAATGGTATATTACACACTCCCTAAGTGACGAGTAGATAATAAGAAGAGAGAGGGAGGTTTGCCTTATGGCTGACCTCCCTCTCTCCTATTTGTTCTTTGAAATACTCAAATCAGTCATTCATGAGCTTTCTATAACGTACACGGGTGGGTTCTTCTTTCCCAAGACGTTTCTGTTTATTTTCCTCATATTCTGAATAAGAACCTTCAAAGAAGAACACATTGGAGTCTCCTTCGAAAGCGAGGATATGCGTACAGATACGGTCAAGGAACCAACGGTCGTGACTGATGACCACAGCACATCCGGCAAAGTCCTCCAAACCTTCTTCGAGGGCACGGAGCGTATTCACGTCGATGTCATTGGTGGGCTCGTCCAGCAACAGCACATTACCTTCCTCCTTCAAGCAGAGCGCCAGATGCAAGCGGTTGCGTTCACCACCGGAAAGCACCCCACAGAGCTTTTCCTGGTCGGCACCGGAGAAGTTAAAACGGGACAGATAGGCGCGTGCATTAATGTCGCGCCCTCCCATGCGAATCAGATCGTTTCCGCCGGAAATGACCTGATATACGCTCTTGTTGGGGTCGATATCCTTGTGCTGCTGGTCCACGTAGGCAACCTTTACGGTCTCCCCCACCTCGAATTCGCCTTTGTCTGCCTTTTCCAGTCCCATGATAAGACGGAAAAGCGTAGTCTTACCGGCACCGTTAGGGCCGATGATACCCACGATACCGTTGGGTGGAAGCATGAAGTTGAGGTCATCGAACAACAGTTTGTCACCGAACGCCTTTGCCACATGCTTGGCTTCAATCACCTTATTACCCAGACGGGGACCGTTCGGGATAAAGATTTCCAGCTTCTCTTCCTTCTCCTTCACATCCTCGTTCAGCAATTTGTCGTAGGAGTTCAGACGCGCCTTTCCCTTTGCCTGACGGGCCTTGGGAGCCATGCGCACCCACTCCAGCTCGCGTTCCAGCGTCTTGCGGCGCTTGCTGGCGGTCTTTTCCTCTTGCTCCATGCGCTTGGTCTTCTGTTCCAGCCAACTGGAGTAGTTACCTTTCCAGGGAATACCTTCGCCACGGTCCAGCTCAAGAATCCAGCCGGCAACGTGGTCGAGGAAGTAACGGTCGTGCGTTACGGCAATCACCGTACCCTCGTACTGCTGCAAGTGTTGTTCCAGCCAGTCGATGGATTCGGCATCAAGGTGGTTGGTGGGCTCGTCAAGAAGAAGCACGTCGGGCTTCTGCAACAATAGGCGGCAAAGGGCCACACGGCGGCGCTCACCACCGGAAAGATGTTCTACGGACTGGTCTTCGGGCGGACAACGGAGGGCGTCCATGGCGCGTTCCAGCTTGCTGTCAAGGTTCCAGGCATCGGTCGCGTCAATGATGTCCTGCAACTCGGCCTGGCGGGAGAAGAGCTTGTCCATCTTGTCCTGGTCCTCATAATATTCGGGCAAGCCAAACTTCTGATTGATTTCCTCGTATTCTGCCAGCGCGTCCACAATGGGCTGCACGCCTTCCATTACAATTTCCTTTACGGTCTTGGTGGGGTCGAGGTACGGTTCCTGGGCCAGATACCCCACAGAATATCCCGGCGAGAACACCACTTCGCCCTGATAGGACTTATCCAATCCGGCGATAATCTTCAGCAGGGTCGATTTACCCGAACCGTTCAGACCGATGATACCGATTTTTGCCCCGTAGAAGAACGAAAGGTAAATGTTCTTCAGTACCTGCTTGTTGTTCTGCTGAATGGTTTTATTCAGCCCAACCATAGAAAAGATAATCTTTTTATCGTCTACTGTTGCCATGTATTTAATGATTAATGTTCAGTGATAATGATTAATATCAAGGATTAATGGGGACAAAGATAAGAAAAAAGATGATATTATTTTGCAATTTTCAAAAAAGTATCTATCTTTGCACCCGCTTAACAGCAATAAGGTCTGAATCGCTAGCTCAGCAGGTAGAGCACAACACTTTTAATGTTGGGGTCTTGGGTTCGAGCCCCAAGCGGTTCACTTGAGAATCAAGCAGTTATCTAAATCAGATAGCTGCTTTGTTCATTATAAACACTACGTTCTACGGTATCTGTGTAAACCAAGAAACCGAATGAGCGAAACTATTAAAGTACTGTATTACAGGTCTAAAACTCTTAGTAATGGAGAACACCCTCTTATGTTATGTGTCTGTAAAGACCGTAAAAGGAAGTTTCAAAGTCTTGGCATATCCATAAAAGCTGAATTATGGGACTTCAAGACAAACCAGCCAAAGACTAAATGCCCGAATCGTGAGAGAATAACCATTCTCATAAACGACAGAATTAATGAGATACAGAAAGCCGCTTTGGATAAGAGGATAGCAGGCAAGGACTTTACGGCTACAACTCTCATTGAATCCACCACAAACCACACAACCTATAAAACGGTGGGTGAATACTATCTGACTTATATTCAGAACTTGCGGAAGGAGAGCAGAATCAGATATGCAGGAATGTTCGTCAATTTGTCCACCAATATTTTGAAACGTCAGCGGATTCCATGATTGCATTGCTCTTTTTGCCTTTGTTGAATAATTTGATAAATTGGTTGCTGTTCATTGTTATTATTCTTCCGCGAAGAAATCGCTGTCTATTTTCTTAATTTCATAAACCTGTTTAGTTGTACCTTGCCGGCCATTCTACGGTTTGAGGTTCGTTAATAAGTTCCCTTGGACTGATGTTGATAGCATGGGCAATTCACGTTCAGCCAGAACGACTTTCAGTCTATTAAACTTTATATCTGCCATTATTCTAAATTATCACAGTACAAAATTAGCCAAAATGGTTTATATATATAACATTTCAAGATATTTTTCGCCAAACATTTACACTTATTATATAAATGGCTTTCCGTGATGATAGAGGCAACTTGGAATTTTAATATTGTGTATTTCAAGTAAATCAAACATGGGTACAGTGGGCACAGCGGTCCTACTGTACCAACTGTACCCATCAACCTCACCTTTACGCCGCTCAAGTTCACCTTTACGCGGCTAAACCTCACCTTTATTCACGTCATTTCACCTCTTCTAGATAAAGCACACGGCTTGAATAGTCGTTCTGTTTGTGGTAGTCCACCTTATGTGTGTAAGGAATCTCCAACCCGTTTGCCATCAGATAGGCACCGCTGAAAGTCTTTCCTTCATAGTTCAAGGGAACATTATCTATACGGTTCAGTTCATGCACCCGGTATTGCTTGTCGGCACAGAGCCCTGCCATCTTCACACGCGGCAGGTGCTGGTTACAGAAATGTTCCGTCTTCCACCAATAGAAGACTGCCTTGTCCTTCTCCGGAGCCACGTACATCAGAGAAGCCACACCTTGCTTGTCATAAGGAGAGAGCAGGCGGTAAATGTCTCCCAACTGTACTACGGGACGAATGGTCTTGTACTCGGCAATGGCATTCTTGCAAAGAGCCTTTTCTTCTTCCGTCATATTTTTGGGCTGGATTTCCATACCCAAACGACCACTCATGGCAACGTCTATCCGATATTTCAGAGGGATGGTGCGGAACGTCTGATGATTGGGGGCAGCACTGATATGCGATGCCATAGCGATGGCGGGGAAGAAATAGGAAGTTCCCCACTGCATATAGACACGTTGCAGGGCATCGGTATTGTCGCTTACCCAGAACTCGTCGAAGTAAGGCAGCACTCCGTAGTTGGCACGACCGCCGCCACTGGCACATGCCTGGATGGTAAGGTCGGGATATTTGGCACGGATGCGCTGGCAGATTTTCTCGAAGCCGCGGTGGAATTCGATGTACATGTGGCTCTGATTATCCTTCGTCAGATATTGCGAACCGTGGTTCTGGACAGACATATTGGCGTCCCACTTGATGTAATCTATTTCAGGATAAGAGGTCATCAGGTTGTCTACCACACCGAAAACGAAGTCCTGCACGGCAGGATTGGCAAGGTCAAGCACTACCTGCGTGCCGCCGCGTCCCAACACAACGTCACGTTCGGAAGCTTTAAGTACCCAGTCGGGATGCTTCTCGTAGAGTTCGCTGGTAGTGTTCGCCATCTCCGGCTCAATCCAGATGCCAAACTTGACGCCATGTTTCTTGGCATCACTCAGCAAGCCTTCAATACCGTTCGGAAGCTTGTTCTTGTCCACCACCCAGTCGCCGAGTGATGAGCTGTCGTTCTTACGGGGATACTTGTCGCCAAACCAGCCATCGTCCATCACGAACAACTCGCCACCCATGGAGGCAATGTCCGCCATCATTTGGTCCATACCTTGCTGGTTGATGTCAAAGTACACGCCTTCCCAACTATTCAAAAGAATCTTGCGGGGGGTAGTGCCGTGCGCCAGTTTGTGCAGGCGTGCCCAGCGATGGAAGTTACGGCTGCCGCCACTCAAGCCTTCATTACTATAAGTCAGGGCAAGTTCGGGAGTGCGGAAAAGCTCGTCCTTCTTCAAGGAATAAGTAGAGTTCTCTTCGTTGATTCCGGCAAAGAAATGGTGGTATTCATCATCGTGTGTCTCAATGCGGAGTTTGTAGTTGCCGCTGTAACAGAGGGCTGCACCAATCACGTTGCCCGTGTTCTCCTGCGGACGGCCGTCAAGGGAGAACATCACTTCGGCATGGTCAGTATGGGAATTGCGCACACCGTCCTTATTCTTGATAACCTTCATGCCCGGAGTGAGAGGTTCCTGCGTCAAAACCCCTTCATTGGCCCAGGAACCGGAGAGATGGGACAGCCATACATCGCCACGGCGGATGGGCAGATAGCCGGAAGCAAACTGATTGAGTACCACCGGCTTCTTCTCCTGATGGGAGATTTCAGTCCAGGATTCTATCACGTCGGCATCCTGCCAGGCACGGTAACAGACATTGACGAAGAAGGGATACACCTTATCCTTCAGTGCCACGACAGTCGTCACGGCATTCCCTTCCTTTTCGGTAGTCACGTTCAATACTTCGAGCTGGAGGGTCATGTTACCGTCGGCATGCTTCACAGCGAGGGCCGTCTCCACGGGAGCATTCAATCCATATTCGGGATAGGCTGCATGGTTCGCTTCTGCCGCAGAGATATTCTGCAAGTCGGCTTCAGAAAGTCTGTTACCATAATACAAGTGTCTCAGTGTACCGCCTTCAGGAGCCGAAAGCACCAAAGAGGTTTTCGGAGTGGATACACATACGTTTTGAGCCAACAAACTGCCGGTCAGCAGCAGTACTCCAAAGAGGAAATTTGTTCGTTTCTTGAAATTCATGCTTTTCTTGTTTAGATTCTATATTCATTTAGCTGTGCGCAAATGTAGGCGTTTCCCCGAAGATAAAATAGTATCATTTTATCATATCCTTATACAAATTCTATTTCCGGCTGACAATTGTCCCCGTGGCTTGGTTGGCAGGCATCACCAGCACTTCCGCAATCTGGATATGCTCGGGGACGGCAGCGGCGAAATAGACCACTTCGGCTATATCGTCGCCGGTCAGCGGGCGTATACCTTTATATACATTATCGGCCGCCTCCCGGTTACCACGGAAACGGACGACGGAGAAATTGGTTTCCACCAACCCCGGCTTGATATTCGTTACGCGTATCGGGGTATCCACCAGGTCGATGCGGAGTCCGTCGGAAAGGGCCTTGACGGCAGCCTTGCAAGCACAGTACACACTGCCTCCCGGATAAGCGTAATCTCCGGCAATGGACCCCATATTGATAACATGACCACGGCCACGCTCCACCATACCGGGAACCACGAGGCGGGTCATGGCAAGCAAGGCTTTCACGTTAGTGTCGATGACAATGTCCCATTCATCCAGATTGCCTTCATGTTCCTTGTCCACCCCAATGACGAGTCCGGCATTGTTCACCAGTATGTCTACCGCCTTCCATTCCTCCGGAAGGGATTCGAGGGCGGCACGGGCAGCCTGCCGGTCGCGGACATCGAAAGGAAGCAGATACACATCGGCTCCATATTTCTCCAACAATTCTTTCTTTACAGCATTCAGTTTCTCCACATTACGGCCATTGAGTATAAGCCGGTAACCGTTCATGGCAAATTTACGCGCGCAGCCTTCCCCTATTCCCGAGGAGGCTCCGGTGATGAGTACAATCTTCTTTTCCATCATGTTATTAAGTTTTAATATCAATACTGCCAACAAAGGTATTACTTATTATTTTAACTTCATAGGAATAATGAATTTTAGAGTAAGGCGAAAAATCCCGATAAATTATGTAACTTTGCACCCGCTTTTTGAAAGCCCGAGAAACTGTTTTGATTTTATTTCAGCTTTCTTCTGAGATTTGTTTAATTCGTTTGGATAAAGTAAAAGACGCTTATGCAAAAGTCCGATTGCATCATCGGTGTGGAGCACGTATCGAAATTCTTCGGAGACAAGGCCGTGCTGAATGATGTGAATTTGTCTGTCCGTAAGGGCGAGTTTGTAACAATACTGGGACCGTCCGGCTGCGGAAAGACAACACTGTTACGCCTCATTGCAGGCTTTCAGACAGCCTCGGAAGGAGTGATAACCATTGCCGGAAAGGACATCACGCAGACACCGCCGCACAAGCGTCCGGTGAACACCGTGTTCCAGAAGTACGCCCTCTTCCCCCACCTCAACGTGTTCAACAACATTGCTTTCGGGTTGAAGCTGAAGAAGCTGCCCGGTGCCACCATCGAGAAGAAGGTAAAGCAAGCCCTGCGCATGGTGGGCATGACGGACTATGAGGACCGCGACGTAGACTCCCTCTCCGGCGGGCAGCAACAGCGCGTAGCCATTGCCCGAGCCATCGTCAACGAACCCGAAGTGCTGCTACTGGACGAACCCCTTGCCGCCCTGGACCTAAAAATGCGCAAGGACATGCAGATGGAGCTAAAGGAGATGCACCAGAAGCTGGGCATCACCTTCGTATATGTGACCCACGACCAGGAAGAGGCACTGACCTTGAGCGATACCATCGTCGTGATGAGCGAAGGACGCATCCAGCAAATAGGCGTGCCGACGGACATCTACAACGAACCCATCAACTCCTTCGTAGCAGACTTCATTGGTGAAAGCAACATCTTGAACGGAGTTATGATAAAGGATAAAGCCGTCACCTTCTGCGGACACGAATTTGAATGCGTGGACACGGGATTTGGCGAGCAGATGCAGGTAGACGTAGTGATTCGCCCCGAAGACATCTACATCTTCGATGTATCCGACGCCGCACAGCTGACGGGGACCGTAACCAGCTGCATCTTTAAAGGCGTACACTACGAAATGCTGGTGCAGACGCGCGAAGGCTACGAGCTGATGGTGCAGGACTACCATGCCTTCGAGGCAGGACGCGAAGTCGGCCTGCTGGTGAAACCCTTCGACATCCACGTGATGAAGAAGGAACGCACCTGCAACACCTTCGAGGGAAAGCTGGTGGACGAGACGCACGTAGACTTCCTGGGCTGTAACTTCGAGTGCCTCCCCGTGCAGGGCATCGAGCCGGGCAGCGCCGTGCAAGTGGAAGTAGACTTCCAGCACGTCATCCTCGAAGACAACGAAGAGGACGGCCGTCTGACGGGTGAAGTGAAATTCATCCTCTACAAAGGGAACCATTACCACCTGACCGTGTTTACGGACTGGGACGAAGACATCTTTGTCGACACCAACGACGTGTGGGACGACGGCGACCGCGTAGGTATCACCATCGCCCCTCAAAATATACGGATTGTTCAATCTCTTAATAAGGAAGGAAGTGCTCAATAAGTTATCCCATTTCTTCATGCGCCGGCGCAACTGGACGGTACCCTACGCGCTGTTTCTGCTTGTATTTGTCATAGTACCGCTGCTGCTCATCGTGCTCTATGCCTTTACGGACGACGGAGGGGCGTTTACGTTGGCCAACTTCCGCAAGTTCATGATGCACCCCGAAGCGATGAACACGTTTGTCTACTCCATCGGAATAGCCGTTATCACCACGCTGGTCTGCCTGCTGCTGGGCTATCCGGCAGCGTATATCCTGAGCCAGAAGCAATTCAACACCTCACGCACCATGGTGGTGCTGTTCATCCTCCCCATGTGGGTGAATATCTTGATACGTACGCTTGCCACAGTGGCGCTGTTCGACTTCCTGAACCTGCCGCTGGGCGAAGGTGCCCTTGTGTTCGGTATGGTCTACAACTTCCTGCCGTTCATGATATACCCCATTTACAACACTCTTCAGAAGATGGACCACAATCTGATTGAGGCTGCGCAGGACTTGGGAGCCTCTCCTACCCGCGTATTCGGCAAGGTGATTCTGCCGCTCTCCATGCCGGGAGTGATGAGCGGCATAGTGATGGTGTTTATGCCTACGGTTTCTACCTTTGCCATTGCCGAGTTGCTGACAATGAACAACATCAAACTGTTCGGCACCACGGTGCAAGAGAATATTTACAACGGAATGTGGAACTACGGTGCCGCCCTCTCGCTCATCATGCTGCTGCTGATAGGCATCACCATCCTCTTTACCAACGAGGAGGACGGGGCATCGAATGAAAGCGGAGGTGTGATATGATGACACGAATCTTAACCCGCGGCTACTTGTGGCTGCTGCTGGCGTTGCTCTACTCGCCCATCTTAATTATTATGATATTCTCCTTCACGGAGGCAAAGGTGCTGGGCAACTGGACGGGATTCTCCACCAAGCTGTACAGCTCCTTGTTTACGGGCGGGATGCACCACTCGCTGATGAATGCCATCTGGAACACATTCGCCATTGCCCTGCTTGCCGCCACCGCCAGTACGGCGCTGGGCAGCATTGCAGCCATCGGCATCTTCAATCTGCGCTCGCGCACACGGCAGGTAATGAACTTCGCCAATGCCATCCCGATGATGAATGCAGACATTATCACCGGTGTGTCGCTGTTCCTGCTGTTCGTCAGCTTCGGCATATCGCAAGGATTCACCACAGTGGTACTGGCACACATCACTTTCTGCACGCCCTACGTGGTGCTCAGCGTAATGCCCCGGCTCAAAAAGATGAACCAGAATGTCTACGAGGCGGCACTCGACCTGGGCGCCACACCGTTCCAAGCACTGCGCAAGGTTATTCTTCCGGAGATATTTCCGGGTATGATAAGCGGATTCATCCTTGCTTTCACGCTCTCCATCGACGACTTTGCCGTGACCATCTTCACCATCGGCAACCAAGGGCTGGAAACGCTCTCCACCTACATCTACGCCGATGCGCGCAAAGGTGGACTGACGCCGGAACTGCGGCCACTCTCCACCATCATCTTCGTGACGGTGCTGGTGCTGCTGATTGTAATCAACAAGCGGGCCGAACGGACGAAAAACGATTGATGTGAGTGATGAGTTATAAGTTATCAATTGTCAAGAACAAGATGATGAAAAGGATAATAAACATACTGATTCTACTGTGCTGTATCGCATCCCTCTCTTCTTGTGGAAACTCCACAGAAGAGCGCAGCCGTGTACTGAAGATATACAACTGGGCGGACTACATCGATGAAGATGTGCTTGCCGAATTTCCCGACTGGTACAAGCAGCAGACGGGCGAAGACCTCCGTATCATCTACCAGGTGTTCGATATCAACGAAATCATGCTCACCAAAATTGAGCGCGGGCACGAGGACTTCGACGTCGTATGCCCCTCGGAGTACATCATCGAACGCATGCTTCGCAAAGACCTCCTGCTACCCATCGACCGCAACTTCGGCCACACGCCGGACTACATCCCCAACGTGTCGCCCTACATTCGCCACGAGCTGAACAAGACCTCGCAACCGGAACGCCAGACCGAGGACTATGCCGTGCCCTACATGTGGGGCACCGCTGGTATCCTCTTCAACAAAAAGTTTATTACCGCCGAAGAGGCCGGCACATGGGACATCCTCTGGGACTCCAAAAACCGCGGCAAAATACTGATGAAGGACAGCTACCGCGATGCCTACGGTACCGCCATCATCTACGCCCACGCCCGGGAGCTGGCCGACAGCACCGTCACCGTAGAGCAACTGATGAACGACAACTCCCCGCAGGCCATCGCCCTGGCCGAGCAACGCCTCAAGGAGATGAAACCCAACATCGCCGGCTGGGAAGCCGACTTCGGCAAGGAAATGATGACCAAGAACAAGGCGTGGATTAACTTCACCTGGAGCGGCGATGCCGTCTGGGCCATCGAGGAGGCCGATGCCGTGGGTGTGGAACTGGACTACACCGTCCCCCGCGAAGGCAGCAACATCTGGTACGACGGCTGGGTAATCCCCCGCTACGCCCGCAACGTGAAGGCGGCAAGCTATTTCATCAACTACCTCTGCCAGCCTTCCGTGGCACTGCGCAACATGGATGCTATCGGCTACGTCAGCGCCGTAGCCACACCGGAAATCATGGAGGCCAAGACCGATACCACGCTCGACGTGCACTCCGACCTCAGCTACTTCTTCGGCCCCCTGCCCGGAGCCGACAGCCTGCAGATAGACCCGGTCCAGTACCCTGACCGCTGTGTAGTGGAACGTTGCGCCATGATACGCGACTTCGGCGACCGCACGGAACAGGTGCTCGAGATGTGGAGCCGCGTGAAAGGTGACAATCTCAACACAGGCATCGTGCTGCTCATCTTCGCCGTTTTCGGTCTGCTCTTCATCTGGTTGGTATATGCCAAGATACGAAAGTACAAGCAGAAACGCCGCCACCGTCTCCGCAGAAAGCGGAAAAGGGGATGAACAACACATTGTTTACCTAAAAACCCGTCAACGTGCAAGGAACAAAGAATCTGACACAAGGCCCCATCAACCGCCAGCTTTTCACGCTGGCAATGCCCATCATGGCCACCTCGTTCATCCAGATGGCCTACAGCCTGACGGACATGGCATGGGTAGGGCGTCTGGGCAGTGAGTCCGTGGCTGCAGTAGGTGCGGTAGGCATACTGACGTGGATGTCCGGCTCCATCGCCTTGCTCAATAAAGTGGGCGCCGAAGTCAGCGTAGGCCAGTCCATCGGTGCACGCAGCGAAGAGGATGCACGCAGCTTTGCTTCGCACAACATTACGATTGCCCTGCTCATCTCCGTCTGCTGGGGAGGTCTGCTCTTCCTTTTCGCCCGCCCCATTCTGAACATCTTCGAGCTGAAACAGCATATCACGGACGCCGCCGTGACTTATCTGCGCATCGTGTCGACGGGACTGCCGTTTGTCTTTCTCTCCGCTGCCTTCACGGGCATCTACAACGCGGCAGGACAAAGCAAGATTCCGTTCTACATCAGCGGAACGGGACTGATTATGAATATCCTCCTCGACCCTCTGTTCATCTTCGGCTTCGGTTGGGGAACAGTGGGCGCAGCACTTGCCACATGGCTTTCCGAAGCTACAGTATTCGGCATCTTCGTCTACAAGCTCCGGGGGAAAAGCGCCGTGCTCGGAGGTTTCTCCTTTATCGTTCCGTTGAAAAAGAAGTACACCCGGCGCATCTTCAAGCTCGGGCTGCCCGTGGCTACGCTGAACACGCTATTTGCCTTCGTCAACATGTTCCTCTCGCGCACCGCCTCGGAGCAGGGAGGACACATCGGACTGATGGCATTCACCACCGGTGGACAAATCGAGGCCATTACCTGGAATACTTCGCAAGGATTCTCCACGGGGCTGAGTACGTTCATCGCCCAGAACTATGCCGCGGGGCAGAAGTCGCGCGTGAAGCAAGCATGGCGCACCACCATGTGGATGACGGGCGTATTCGGAAGCCTCTGCTCACTACTGTTCATCTTCTTCGGCAGCGAGGTGTTCTCTATCTTCGTACCCGAGGCCGAAGCCTACCGTGTGGGCGGAGATTTCCTCCGCATCGACGGCTATTCGCAAATGTTCATGATGATGGAAATTACCATGCAGGGCGTGTTCTACGGACTGGGACGGACAGTGCCGCCTGCCATTGTCAGCATCGGATGCAATTACATGCGTATTCCGGTGGCGTTACTGCTGGTGCACATGGGTATGGGAGTGGATGCCATCTGGTGGGCAGTAAGTGGAACGACCATTGCCAAAGGTCTTATACTGACAGCCTGGTTCGTCCTCATCAAAAGGAAAATTCTCTAAAAAAGGACAGAACTGGCGAACTTTAGAAAGAAGAATATGGTTATTATATACATAAATTTGCAACATTAAAGATAAAGTCAACTTTTAAAGAAAAAGAGTTATGAAGAAGATGAAATTTACAGTATTGCTTTTGTGCGGCGCATTGCTGCTGGGCAGTTGCGGCACAATGAACAACAAGGCCAAAGGTGGAATAATCGGCGGTGGCTCCGGTGCAGCAGCAGGTGCCATTATCGGCGGACTGATAGGTAAAGGCAAGGGGGCAGCCATTGGAGCTGCGGTAGGTGCTGCAGTAGGTACGGGTGCCGGCGTTGCCATCGGACACAAGATGGACAAGAAGGCTGCCGAAGCTGCCAAGATTGAAGGCGCCCAAGTGGAGCAGGTGACGGATGCCAACGGCTTGCCGGCTGTCAAAGTATCCTTTGCGGCAGGTATTCTTTTCGGCTTCAACTCCGCAGCACTGAGCAACGAGGCAAAGGCTTCCCTGCGCGAACTCGCACAGATTCTGAAGGAAGACCCGACAACGGATATCGCCATCATCGGCCATACCGACAAAGTGGGTACTTACGAAGCCAACATGAAAGTTTCCAAGAACCGCGCCTATGCCGTAGAGAACTATTTGCAGGATTGCGGTGTATCTCCTGCCCAGTTCAAGAAAGTGGAAGGCGTGGGATACAACGAATACGACGAAAGTCTGTCTGCCGAACAGAACCGACGCGTAGAGGTATATATGTATGCCAGCGAACAGATGATTAAGAATGCGGAGGCGAATAATTAATATGCCAATGTGATCAATGTGCCAATTAGCACATTGGCACATTGATCACATTGGCATATTAGCACATTAATCACACTGGCACTCTCTCCATGAAACTCCCGAAGCCTTTGCGGTTCCTCCGCAACATCATATTATTCTTCTTTATTTCCACTATCCTGGCGGTAGTGGCTTATCGTTTTGTACCTGTCTACATCACGCCACTGATGGTTATTCGCAGCGTGCAGCAGGTCTTCAAAGGTGAAAATCCGCGCTGGCACCACACTTGGGTATCTTCCGACAAGATATCCCCTCACCTGCCTATGGCCGTCATTGCCTCGGAAGACAACCGGTTTGCCACACACAACGGATTCGATTTCATCGAGATACAAAAAGCGATAAAGGAGAATGAAACAAGAAAACGGAAACGGGGCGCAAGCACCATCAGCCAGCAGACGGCAAAGAATGTATTCCTATGGCCCCAGTCTTCCTGGGTACGCAAAGGACTGGAAGTCTACTTCACCGTACTGATAGAATTCTTCTGGTCCAAAGAACGTATCATGGAGGTCTATCTTAACTCCATCGAAATGGGGAAAGGCATCTATGGTGCACAAGCCGCCGCCCAATACAAATTCAAGACCACCGCCGCCAAGCTCTCTGCCGGACAGTGCGCACTAATAGCGGCAACATTGCCCAATCCCATACGCTTCGACTCAGCACACCCCTCCCCTTACATAAAGAAAAGGCAAGGACAGATTCTACGATTGATGAAACTGGTACCCAAATTCCAGCTAAATGAGATGCGAACAAAAGAATAAGAAGAGGATGTATCAAAACAGTTAATAGCACACAGATGACACATCCTCCTTTAATTTTTAATTCTTAATTTTTAATTAATACGCGTGTCCTCCCTCTTCCATCTCCTTCGCATCAATCTTGCGATTGTCGATGCTGCGCCAAGCGTAGAAGATGTAGGCAAGAACGAAAGGAACAAGGATAGAGACATAAGCCATAACCTTCAGTGTGAACTGGCTCGAGCAACTGTTTGCCAACGTGAGTGAGCTTTGCAGGTCGTGGGTAGAAGGATAATAGGCCGTATTGTTATAGCCTGCCACAAGCAGCAGTGCCAATACCGTAAGCACCGTCCCTGCACCGGCAAACCAGATACCCTTGTCGAATGCCGGCTTCCACAGCGTGCGGATAATGCCCCAGAGCACAGCCACCACACCAACCAGGAATACAAGCAGCACTACCGGCATCTGCAGGAAGTTCGTCAGATACTTGTAGGGCTCCATGAACACCTCTCCCGTTTCCGGGCGTACAGCATAGCCGTCGGCAAGCAGCGTGCGGATGACGAAGGCCAGGAAGAATACCAGGAACAACGCCGTATTTCCCCAGAGTGCCCGGCGGCAGCGTTTCACCAAATCATCCTCATTGATATTATTAATAAAATAAAGCGCTCCCAAGATACGTGCCAGAAAGAACACAGCCAGCCCCAGCACCACATTCCACGGATTAAGCAGCGCATCCAACCCATGCCAGCCGTTAGCCCATTGGCTGATAACCGGCATTGCCGCATCTGCGATATTCCCTTTATTGATATAGAAGTTAGACCCCGTGAAGAACGTAGCAACCGCCCCACCCAGCAATACCGGACCTACTACTCCGTTTATCACCAGGAATGTGCGATACGTTGTCTTGCCCAGCAGATTTCCCGCCTTGGACTGAAACTCGTAGCTGACAGCCTGCAACACAAAGCTGAACAGAATAATCATCCACAGCCAATAGGCTCCTCCGAAACTCGTACTATAGAACAACGGAAACGAAGCAAAGAACGCGCCTCCAAACGTGACGAGCGTTGTAAACGTGAACTCCCACTTCCGTCCCGTAGAATTAATCATCATCTTCTTCTGCTCCTCCGTCTTCCCCAGACAGAACAGAAGCGAATTACCTCCCTGCACGAACAGCAGGAATACCAGCAGTGCTCCCAGCAAGGAGACTACAAACCACCAATAGTGTTGAAGAAATATATAAGCATTCATTGTGAGTTATGAGTTATAAGTTATGAGTTATGTGACGGTGTGTGCGTTTCGGTTTCCGGACCTTTGCGAATGGCCTTCAGCATAATTCCCACCTCAGCAATCAGCATGACAGTGAAAAGTACCAGGAAGATAAAGAACGTGGTCTGCACGGAGCCTACATCCAGCTTAGAGATGGCGGCACTCGTGGGCAGCATATCTTGGATGGCCCACGGCTGGCGACCACACTCGGCAACCACCCATCCGGCTTGTCCAGCCAGATAGCCCAGCGGAATGGTGAGCATAGCCACCCAATGCATCCATGGCATCCGCGACAAGTCTTTCTTATAGGCCAGGAACAGCACCACAATAAAGAAGAGGATGAAGTATCCACCCAACATCACCATCACACGGAACATGTAGAACGTAAGGGACACATTGGGCACCAGCTCGTTCACGTCCTTGATATAACCGTAACCGAAATAGGCTACATTATCTTTCAACACTTTGGCAGCCACCTCTGCATCCGCCTCATTGCCCGCAGCCTTGGCTGCACGATAGGCGGCAAACGCACCGATGGCCGTTTTTCCTTTTTCTATTTTCTCTTCTGCCGAAAGCGCTACGGTACCGTCCCTCAACGGATATCCGCCTTTCAGCAGGTCATTGATGCCGGGAACAAAAGCATCCATCTTGCGCTCGGCAAGCAGCGACAGCATCTTAGGGATTTCCACACGGAAAAGGAATGGGTCTACTCCGTCCTGCGGTGTCTGCTTGGCAGGATTCAGCAGCCCGAACGCTACCAATCCGGCACCTTGCCGCCCTTCATAATAGCCTTCCATAGCAGCCAGCTTCATCGGCTGCTTTTGCGCCACCTGATAGCCCGAGCCATCACCCGTCCAGGCAGAGAGCACAGCGGCACACAGACCTACCCATGCGGCAATCTTTACACTTGCCAGCGCAAATTTCTTCTCGCGCTTCTTCCACAGATACCAGCAGCTTACGCCTACTACAAACACGGCAGCCAGCACCCAGCCGGACAGCACGCTATGGAAGAACTTATTGACAGCCATCGGCGAAGTTGCCACAGCCCAGAAGTCCACCATCTCGTTGCGTGCCGTATCGGGATTGAACTCCATACCTACGGGATTCTGCATCCACGCATTGGCAACCAGAATCCACCAGGCGGAAATCGTGGCGCCCAGCCCCGTGAGCCAGGTAGATGCCAGGTGGAAACGCTTGCTCACCTTATCCCAGCCGAAGAACATGACGGCGATAAACGTTGCTTCCATAAAGAAAGCCAAAATACCCTCGATGGCAAGCGGCGCACCGAAGATGTCGCCCACAAACCAACTGTAATTACTCCAATTCGTACCGAATTCAAATTCCAGAATAATACCGGTTGCTACACCAATAGCAAAGTTGATACCGAAAATCTTCATCCAGAATTTGGCAGTACGTTTCCAAAATTCGTCACCCGTACGGTAGTACGCTGTCTCCATGATGCCCATAATTACCGCCAGTCCAAGTGTCAGCGGCACAAAAATCCAGTGATAGATGGCGGTCAAGGCAAATTGGGCTCTCGACCAGTCAATCAGGGAAGTGTCAATGTGTCCAAGCATAAGAATCAAGTTATGAGTTATAAGTTATGAGTTATTAAGTTTTTAAGTTATCGGGTAAGAACAGAGAGACACGGAGAATTTATAAGGGCAAGGAAATAAACTCTGTGTCTCCGTGTTTAGTCGCCCAGACTCCGATGGATAAGCTCATTACTGACATAGCCTTCCTTGTCATCGCCCACCACGGGGGTATTCAGAAACCGTGGGAAGAAGAAAAGGCGGAGAATGAAGAACATGATGAATAACTTCACAAGAATGATAAGCCACAAAGTACGCCCTAACGTCATACTTCGAAAACCTTCCAAATAAAAACGCCAAATGTTTACCGCAGTCTGTTTCATGCCGATAAAATTATAATGATTACAAATATAAAATACTTTTATATAAAGAACAAATAAAAAGGTGAAAAGTTGAACAGAAAAAAGACTTCTCCCATTCATCGGTACAAAAAAGATTTTAGGCGAGGAAAATTCACTCTACGTCTATCACTTTTGCAATCCTTTCTCCACCCTACTACATTTGCAAATGTAAAACCATAGAATAACGAAGATATGACGAACGTAAAAAGATTGACAGTGATAGCGCTATGTATGGCAAGCTGCATGGGAGTGGCCGCCCAAAACGGCACTTCCACGCAGATACCCGGCAGTTCCGAGCAGCCAGCCGACAGCCTGCCCGCCCAATGGGACTTGCAAGCGTGCATCGACTATGCCTTGCAGCAAAACATCACCATCCGCAAGAACCGCCTCAGTGCGGAAAGTGCCCAGGTAGATGTAAAGACCGCCCGAGCCGCTCTCTTCCCCAGCCTTTCGGCCAGTGTGAGCCAGCGTGTCGTGAATCGCCCGAAGAGCGAGACAAACACCATCATCGACGGCGACAACATCACCAGCAGCCAGAGCAAGACTTCCTATAACGGCAGCTACGGCATCGATGCCAACTGGACCCTCTACAACGGCGGGAAACGCCTCAACACCATCAAACAACAGCAACTGAACAACCGCATTGCCGAACTTAGCGTAGCACAGAGCGAGAACAGCATCGAAGAAAGTATCGCACAAACCTACGTACAGATACTCTACGCCGCCGAAGCCGTGAAAGTGAACGAATCGACCCTGGAAGTGAGCCAGGCCGAATGCGAACGCGCCCGCCAACTTCTCGAAGCAGGAAGCATAGCCAAAAGCGACCTGGCACAACTGGAAGCGCAAGTGAGTACCGACAAGTACCAGCTGGTGACAGCACAAGCCACCCTGCAAGACTACAAACTACAACTGAAACAACTCCTGGAACTGGACGGCGAATCCGAGATGAACCTCTACATCCCCACACTCGGCACGGAAAACGTACTGGCACCCCTGCCCACCAAAACGGACGTTTACCGTTCTGCCCTCGTGCTCCGTCCGGAAATAGAAGCCGGCAAACTGAATATACAGACATCCGACCTCGACATCAAAATTGCCCGCGCTGGCTATCTGCCTACGCTGAGCCTCAGCGCCGGCATCGGAACCAGCCATGCCAACGGCAATGACTTCACCTTCAGCGAGCAAGTCAAACAGAACTGGAACAACTCGCTGGGCTTCACCGTAAGCGTGCCTATCTTCAGCAACCGGCAGACCAAGAGTGCCGTAGAGAAAGCCAAGATTCAGAAGCAGACCAGCGAACTGGACCTGCTGGACGACCAAAAAACGCTGTACAAGACCATCGAAACCCTCTGGCTCGATGCCAACAGCGCCCAGCAGCGCTACGCCGCCGCCACAGAGAAACTGAAAAGTACGCAGACCAGCTATGAACTGATTCAAGAGCAGTTCAACCTGGGCATGAAGAATACCGTAGAACTGCTGACTGAGAAAAGCAATCTGCTCAGCGCACAGCAGGAGACACTGCAAGCCAAATACATGGCCATACTGAATATGCAGCTACTGAAGTTTTATCAAGGAGAAAAAATCGAATTATAATACCTTATATATATGAACAAAAAAAGAATCATCCTCATTGCCGTAGCTGCCGTAATCATAGTGGGCGGCGGCGTATGGCTCTTCGGTGGTGCCAAGGCCAAGCACAAGGTGACCTACGCCACAGCAACCATCCATAAAGGCGAGATTTCCGAATCCGTAACCGCCACGGGGACCATCGAACCGGTGACGGAAGTGGAAGTGGGTACCCAGGTGAGCGGTATCATCGACAAGATTCATGTAGACTACAATTCCGTAGTAACCAAAGGCCAACTCATTGCCGAGATGGATCGCGTGACACTGCAAAGCGAACTCGCTTCGCAACGCGCCGCCTACAACGGTGCAAAGGCCGAATACGAGTACCAGAAAAAACTCTACGAGCGCAACAAGACGCTGAACGAAAAGCAGCTCATCGCCGCCACGGACTATGAGCAGTCCGTCTATAACTACGAGAAGGCCAAGAGCAACTACGAAAGCAGCCAGGCATCACTGGCAAAGGCTGAACGCAACCTCTCCTACGCCACCATCACCTCTCCCATCGACGGTGTAGTCATCAGCCGCGACGTGGAAGCAGGACAGACCGTGGCTTCCGGCTTCGAGACACCGACACTGTTCACCATCGCTGCCGACCTGACGCAGATGCAGGTTGTGGCCGACGTGGACGAAGCGGACATAGGCGGTGTGGAAGAGGGACAGCGCGCCACGTTTACCGTAGACGCCTACCCGAATGACGTGTTCGAAGGAGTGGTCACACAAATTCGTCTGGGAGATGCCAGCTCAAGCAGCACGTCGAGCACCAGCACCAGCACGGTTGTGACCTACGAAGTAGTCATCTCCGCCCACAACCCGGACCTGAAACTGAAACCACGCCTGACAGCCAACGTCACCATCTTCACCCTCGACCGCAAAGACGTACTGTGCGCTCCTGCCCGTGCCCTGCGCTTCAACCCCGAAAAACCGCTTATCGGCGACAATGATATCGTGAAGGATTGCGAAGGGGAACATAAACTCTGGACCCGCGAAGGCAACACCTTTACCGCCCATCCGGTGAAGATAGGTATCTCCAACGGAGTCAACACGGAAATCATCAGCGGCATTAACGAAGGTACCGTAGTGGTAACCGAAGCCACCATCGGCAGCATGCCCGGTAGCGGCGCTCCGGCCATGAGCCAGGAAGCTCCCGGCGGCGAGAAGAGTCCGTTCATGCCTGGCCCTCCGGGAAGTAAGAAGAAGAGCGGAAAATAATACAAAAAAAGAATTATGAATAAAGCAGTCATTGAACTTCAAAATATCAAACGCAACTTCCAGGTGGGGGACGAAACCGTGCATGCCCTGCGCGGCGTCTCGTTCACCATCCGTGAAGGCGAGTTTGTCACCATCATGGGTACATCGGGCTCCGGAAAGTCGACTTTGCTGAATACCCTCGGCTGCCTGGACACGCCCACCAGCGGCGAATACCTGCTGGACGGTATCTCCGTACGCACCATGAGCAAGCCTCAACGCGCCGTACTACGCAACCGTAAAATCGGCTTCGTATTCCAGAGTTACAACCTGCTGCCCAAAACCACTGCCGTGGAAAATGTGGAGCTACCGCTGATGTATAACTCCTCCGTCTCGGCTTCCGAAAGGCGGAGACGTGCCATCGAAGCCCTGCAAGCCGTGGGGCTGGGCGACCGACTGGAACATAAATCCAATCAAATGTCCGGTGGCCAGATGCAACGCGTAGCCATCGCCCGTGCCTTGGTGAACAATCCCGCCGTTATCCTGGCAGACGAAGCTACGGGTAACCTGGACACCCGTACTTCTTTCGAGATTCTGGTACTGTTCCAAAAGCTGCATGCCGAAGGACGCACCATCATCTTCGTCACCCACAACCCCGAAATAGCCCAGTACAGCAGCCGCAACATCGTGCTGCGCGACGGACAAATCAAGGACGATACCATCAACACCCAAATCCAGAATGCAGCCGAAGCCCTGGCAGCATTGCCTAAGCAGGAGGAGGAATGAGGGATAAGGGATTAAGGATTAGGGATTAATTTTAAACTTTCCATTAAAACGATATGAACGGAACAAACCTTTTCAAAATAGCCTTGCGAGCCTTGAACAACAACAAGCTGCGCGCATTCCTCACCATGCTGGGCATCATCATCGGCGTGGCGTCCGTCATCACGATGCTTGCCATCGGACAAGGTTCGAAGAAAAGCATCCAGGCGCAAATCTCCGAGATGGGCTCCAACATGATTATGATTCACCCCGGTGCCGACATGCGCGGCGGTGTCCGCCAAGACCCCAGCGCCATGCAGACCTTGAAGCTGACCGACTACGAAGCCCTGCGCAACGAAACCAACTTTCTGGCTGCCGTCAGCCCCAATGTCTCCTCCAGCGGGCAGCTCATCGCGGGCAACAACAACTACCCCTCCTCCGTGAGCGGCGTGGGCACGGATTATCTCGAAATCCGGCAGCTCAGCGTGGAGAACGGCGAGATGTTTACCGAAGCCGACATACAGACCTCTGCCAAGGTGTGCGTCATCGGAAAAACCATCCAAGACAACCTCTTCCCCGGCGGAGAGGACCCCGTGGGACGTATCATCCGTTTCAACCAAGTGCCCTTCCGCGTGGTGGGCGTGCTGAAGTCCAAAGGCTACAACTCCATGGGCATGGACCAGGACGACGTAGTGCTTGCCCCTTACAGCACCGTGATGAAACGCCTGCTGGCACAGACCTACCTTAGCGGCATCTTCGCCTCCGCCCTTACCGAGGACATGACGGACAATGCCACCGACGAAATCACCGAGATACTGCGCCGCAACCACAAGCTGAAGGAGAGTGACGACGACGACTTCACCATTCGCAGCCAGCAGGAACTCAGCACCATGCTGAACTCCACCACCGACCTGATGACCACGCTGCTTGCCTGCATAGCCGGCATTTCGCTCGTAGTGGGCGGCATCGGCATTATGAACATCATGTACGTATCGGTGACGGAACGCACGCGCGAAATCGGCCTGCGCATGAGTGTAGGCGCCCGCGGTGTCGACATCTTGAGCCAGTTCCTCATCGAAGCCATCCTCATCAGCATCACCGGAGGCATCATCGGTGTCATCATCGGATGCGGAGCCAGCTGGATAGTGAAGAGCGTTGCCCACTGGCCCATCTTCATCCAGCCGTGGAGTGTATTCCTCTCCTTCGCCGTATGTACCGTCACCGGAGTGTTCTTCGGTTGGTATCCCGCCAAGAAAGCTGCGGACCTCGACCCGATAGAGGCCATACGCTACGAATAACCTTTCCTCCCTTGCCGGAAGTTAACCAAATAGTTCTTAAGTATTAGGAAAAAAGTTTCCGGCAATAGGGAAAAAAGTTATGTGAAACCAAGGATAATCTCTATCCCAAGCCTTGGGATAGACATCCGCAAGCTTGGGATACATATCCGCAACCTGGAAACGCTTATCCGCAACCTGCGAACAGAGATTTGCTTCGCAGGCAGCGGATATTTCCAATATCCACCTAAAATCCGTATCTTTGTATCATGATGAAACAACAGCTCCCTAACCCACGCCACCGCGGCATCGAAACCCTGATACACATCATTGTCTGGGGTATCGTCATCGGTTTCCCCTTTCTGATGATGACACGCAGCGGCTTCAATATCAGCCTCGCGGACTATCTGCGCCACGGTAGCAGCAGTACCCTCTCATTCTTCCTTGTATTCTACATCAACTACTGCCTCCTCATTCCCCGCTACTTGTTCGAGGGACGCATCCGGCAGTATCTCCTGCTGAACACACTGCTCATCATCTGCATTACCACCGGCGCCCACCTTTGGCAAGAATACACATTCCAAAACCATATGCGCGGCGATGATGACGGTCAGCACATGGGGCCTCCCAAATGGATATTCATCTTGCGCGATGTCTCGACCATGATTCTCACCGCCGGCCTCAGCGCTGCCATCAAGCTGAGCCGCCGCTGGGCGCAGATGGACGCCGCCCGCCGCGAAGCCGAGAAAAGCCGCACGGAAGCCGAGTTGAAGAACCTGCGCAACCAGCTCAACCCGCACTTCCTGCTCAATACGCTGAATAACATCTACGCCCTCATCGCCTTCGATGCCGACAAGGCACAGACTGCCGTGCAGGAACTGAGCCGACTGCTGCGCCATGTGCTGTATGACAATCAGCAGAACTTCGTCACCCTGGACAAGGAGATGGACTTCATCCGCAACTACATCGAACTGATGCGCATCCGTCTCTCCGCCAACGTCCGTGTGGAAACAAAGATAGACGTCCGACCGGACAGCCGTACTGAAATAGCTCCGCTCATCTTTATTTCCCTCATAGAGAATGCCTTCAAGCATGGCATCTCCCCCACCGAACCCAGCTTTATCCGTATCCACTTCAGTGAAAGCCCCGGAGAGATACATTGCGAAATAACCAACAGCTATCATCCCAAAAGCGTGGCAGACAAGAGTGGAAGCGGCATCGGGTTGGAACAAGTGCGCAAGCGTCTGGAGCTGACCTATCCCGGTCATTACGACTGGCAGCAAGGAGTGAGTGAGGACATGAAAGAGTATAAATCTATTTTAATTATAAAGATATGAATCTGAAGTGCGCCATTGTAGACGACGAGCCCCTCGCCCTGGGGTTGCTGGAAAGCTACGTCAACAAGACCCCGTTTCTAGAGTTGGTCGGTAAATACTCCAGTGCCGTACAAGCCATCAAGGAGTTGCCCGAGAAGCACATCGACCTGCTTTTCCTCGACATCCAGATGCCCGAACTGAACGGACTGGAATTTTCGAAGATGGTCGATTCCGGCACCCGCATTGTCTTTACCACCGCCTTCGACCAGTATGCCATAGACGGCTACAAAGTCAATGCGCTGGACTACCTGCTGAAACCCATCTCCTACGTCGACTTTCTGCAGGCTGCCAACAAGGCTGTGCAATGGTTTGAATTGCTGCAACAGCCCAAGGAAGAGATTCAGAGCATCTTCGTAAAGAGCGAGTATAAGCTGGTGCAAATCGAATTGAGTAAAATTCTGTACATAGAGGGGCTGAAAGACTATCTCAAAATCTACGAGGAGGATTCTCCCAAGCCTATCTTGTCTCTCATGAGCATGAAGGCAATGGAGGAACTTCTGCCTGCCTCGCGTTTCATGCGCGTCCACCGTTCCTACATTGTTCAGAAGAATAAAATACGTATTATAGACCGTGGCCGCATCGTGTTCGGAAAGAATTACATCCCGATAAGTGACAGCTATAAACAAGCTTTTCAAGAATTTTTAGACCAAAGAAGCTAAAAAAATCGACTAATCCGTCGATAAAATCGGAAAAAACGTCGATTTATTATAGAATCCTTTTGCATATTAAAATATGTTTTTTTATCTTTGCACCGAACAGATAGGAGTTGTGAAACTCCCCCAATAGAATAGTTTAGTTAAGTCTAGTTTAGTTTTTGTGTGAAGCACTTCCTCCGTAAGCGAACGTTGGAAGTGCTTTTTACATATCAACACTATTTAATCCACAAGCAGAAAAATTATCAAAGCAAATTTAAAAAACTATATATAACTACATATCAAACACCAACATAACATTCATTTTCTTATCTTTAATACAGAAACAAGTGGGCACGCATGTTTTATGATTTTACTAATCACATCTGTATAATGTTAGTTTCGCGACAACCATTATACGGTAATAATCTTGTAAATTATGGAAATCAAGAAAACATCCAAAGCAAGCCTGGAAAACAAGAAGTCAAGTTGGCTACTTGTAGGTTATGTAATTGTGCTGGTCTTCATGTTCGTTGCATTTGAATGGTCGAAGCGTGATGTTAGGATTGACATGAGCGGTGCTATTACCGAGAACGTATTTGAGCAGGAAATTGAAATTCCTATCACGGAGCAACCCGAATTAGTAGCTCCACCACCCCCTCAAGCTCCTGCAATTGCCGAGGTATTGACAATTGTGGATGATAATGACAATGTGAAAGAAACAGCCATTGCCTCTTCCGAAGAAATCGGTGAAGCTGTAATCATCAAACCCATATCTCCAACCGTAGATGAAGAGATTCCGGTAGAGGATGAGATTTTTGAAGTTGTAGAGAAGAATCCCGAGTTTTCTTATAATGGCATGAGTCTGATGCAATATCTGGGTAAGAGTATAAAATACCCGACTATTGCACAAGAGACCGGAACCCAGGGGCGCGTAATAGTACAATTCGTTGTCAACAAAGACGGCAGCATCGTAGATGTAAAAGTAGTAAGAGGCGTAGATCCCTATCTGGACAAAGAAGCTATCCGTGTGATTTCCACCATGCCCAAATGGAAACCCGGTGAGCAACGAGGCAAACCGGTCCGTTGTAAATTCACAGTTCCCGTAATGTTTAAATTACAATAGCAGACATGCCAGTGTCCACTTTCCACTTGTCTTCATAAGGTAATCTCCAATATCCGAGGGTGTGTCGAAACTGGTATTCACCACAGATTACACAGATTTGCACAGATAAGCATCTTTGATTATCAGTAGATTAAGCTCATTCTGTGTTAATCCGTGTAATCTGTGGTGAATTTTGACACACCCCCATTTTTTTAAGTATCAACACAGCCATTTCCTTCTTCCATATTTTTCTTTCCGCAGAAAAACAAAAACATTCAGCCCTCTCAGACTGTTACATAGAAAAACAATATATCACTCCTGATAAAACCACACGATAATGAAATCACAACTCTTTGACATCAGAAGAGAATATAAGAAAGGCAGGCTGACACCGGGTAACCTCAACGACAATCCCTTTGAGCAATTCGACCATTGGCTGAACGATGCTATCCATAGTGATGAGTACGAGCCCACCGCCATGACGGTAGCTACAGTCTCGACAGACGGGCATCCTTCTACACGCACAGTGTTGCTGAAAGGGGTGGAAAATGGCCGTTTCATCTTCTTCACCAACTACGAAAGCAGAAAAGGCCGGCAACTGACTGCAAATCCGTATATATCCTTATCTTTCGTATGGCACAAACTGGAAAGGCAAATACACATTGAAGGAAAAGCTGAAAGATGCGCTCCTGCCGATTCTGACGCCTATTTTGCAAGCAGGCCTTACAAAAGTAAAATCGGGGCGAGGATTTCACCCCAAAGTCACGTCATCGGCAGCCGTATGGAGATAATGCGCGCGTTCGTCCGCGAAGCGGCAACATGGATAGGGCAAAGTATCAAACGTCCCGACAACTGGGGAGGTTTTGCCGTCACCCCTTTCCGTGTTGAATTCTGGCAAGGACGGGAAAGCAGGCTACACGACCGTTTCCTCTATTCCCAACAAGCGGATGGCAGCTGGAAAAAGGAGAGGCTGGCTCCCTAAATACGGACAGGGAAACACTTCTCATCACAAATAAATCTTAAAAGGAGGAACAAAGCCACAGAAACGCTGTTTGAAGGGGAAACTCTAAAAACAACAGTTATGAATTACGGTATCAGTATTCTTTTCAGGGCTATACCCTTGTTGATGGCCCTTTTCTGTTTCGGCTACGGAGCCTTTGTGCTCCACGAAGGACTGGATTCGGCAAAATTTGTGGCCGGTCCGGTAGTATTTTCCTTAGGGATGATTTGCATTGCCTTGTTCGCCACAGCGGCAACAATCATTAGACAAATTATTCATACCTACAATCCGATAGCCAGATACGCACTTCCGGTTATTGGTTACCTGGCAGCCGTACTCACAGTAATCTATGGTTGGAATTATATGCACGAAGCTGCCACGGCAAGCAATTTCGTGGCAGGACACGTGATTTGCGGAGTCGGTTTCATCACAGCTTGTGTAGCTACCACAGCCACAGCCTCCACCCGCTTCACCCTCATTCCCGCCAACTCGGAACGTACCGACCAGCTACAACCTGCCGATGCATTCAATTCCTCCCAGGGATATATCCTGATAGCAGTTGCCACCCTTATGGCAGTAATGGCATGGATATGGGCCTTCTGGCTATTGTCAAAAAGCAGCGAGCACAATGCATATTATGTAGCAGGCCATGTCATGGCAGGACTTGCTTGTATCTGTTCCAGCTTGGTGGCGCTGGTTGCAACCATCGTCCGCCAGATACGCAACAACTATACAAAGGCTGAACGGAAACAATGGCCGGCCCTTGTTTTGATAATGGGCAGCATCAGCATTCTCTGGGGACTTCTGGTCTTGGCCAACAGCAATCCGGCACTCTCCTCCACAGGATATATTATGATAGGCCTGGGACTGGTATGCTACAGCATTTCCAGCAAAGTCATACTACTTGCCGCCATCTGGCGGAACACTTTCAAGCTGGCCAACCGCATCCCGCTGATTCCGGTCTTCACGGCCCTGGCTTGTCTGTTTCTCTCCGCCTTTCTGTTTGAGATGGCAAGCCTGCACAATGCCTATTTTGTCCCTGCACGCGTACTGGCAGGTTTGGGAGGCATCTGCTTTACATTATTCTCCATCGTAAGCATTCTGGAGAGCGGTACATCTAAGTAGACATTTTCCCGCCATTGGCCTGAGCATCGAGGAACAATTCCACACGCTCGGCATGGTGGGCCACATAAGCTGCCGGACCGGTATCCCCGGAATCAAGAATATCGCGGACCACATCCGCCTTATTCTTGCCGGTAATAAAGAAAATAAGATTCTTCGCAGCAAACAAAAGGCAGCCGGTCATGGCTATGCGTTTCTGCCCATTATAGGGATTGACACTCACCTCATAAGGATGAAAGGAAGAAAGCAGATATTCCTGCCCCGGAAAGATAGAGGAGGTATGCCCGTCGTCTCCAGCACCGAGCAAAACGACATCGAAGGCCGGGAAGCCACCCCAAAGCGGAACCGTGCGGCAAACCAGCGTCGAATAGTTCTTTGCTTCAATCTCCGGGCGGTTCACTCCATAAATAGGATAAACGTATTCATCGGGCATGCCTACTTCATCCAACAGCAAACGGCGCATGGTACCATAATTGCTCTCATAATCCTCTGCCGGCACACACCGTTCATCCACCCAATAAATCCGCATCCGCATCCAAGGAGTCACCTCCTTGTACTCGTTGGCCCAAATGTCAAACATCAGCGAAGGAGTACTTCCCCCACTGAATGCAAAATAAAAGGTCTTTTCCGGCTCACGCTCCATCATCGCAATCAAATGTTCAATCAACGCATGTGCCGTAGCTGTAGCCGAATGGTAAACATAACTTTTCATAACTCGCAATATTCATCTGTATTAGTCAAATTCTTACACGGATTGGTCCACTCAGCACCATGTTCGTGCATCATCGCTTCACTTTCCAAAGGTCCCCACGTACCTACGGGATACCCATATAAAGGAGCATCCGTATGCTCTTTCCAATAGCGCAACACGGGATCGAAAAAGCGCCATGAAGCCTCTACCGCGTCGCTGCGGGTAAAGAGTGTAGGGTCACCTTGTATGCAGTCCTCTATCAGACGGGCATAGGCATCGCCGGTAGGCAACCCGCCCAACTGGTCATAACTGAAGTCCATCATCACCTGCTTCACGTCAAATCCCGGTCCGGGAGTCTTCATGCCGAATTTCAGCACAATGCCTTCATTGGGTTGCAGACGGAGAATCAGCTTATTCGCGCGGGGACAATGTCCACCCTCGCAACGAAACATCTGATGGGGCGTCTCACGGAAATGTACAACAATCTCAGTCACCTTTGTCGGCATTTGTTTGCCGGTACGGATATAGAAAGGAACACCCTTCCACCGCCAGTTGTTAATACCGATTTTCATGGCAATATACGTTTCGGTACGCGAATCAGGTGCCACGTTCTTCTCTTCCCTATACCCGGCTTTCGAGCCCGAAGCCGTATATTGTCCGCGGACAATGTGTTCCTCCAAATCCTCCTCTGTCAAGGGGGCCAATGACTCATAGACCTTCACCACCTCGTTGCGGAAATTATCGGCATTGAAAACGGCAGGCGGTTCCAATGCTGTGAGCGCCACAAGCTGTATGAGGTGGTTTTGTACCATATCGCGCAGGGCTCCGGCACCTTCATAGAATCCGCCACGTCCTTCGATACCCAGATTCTCTACGGCTGTAATCTCCACATAGTCTATATAATTACGGTTCCATAGCGGTTCGAAGATTCCGTTGGCAAAACGGAAGGCGAGAATGTTCTGCGCCGTTTCCTTACCCAAAAAATGGTCGATGCGGTAAATCTGATGCTCCTTGAAAACGGAAGCATAAATGCTATTCAGCTTTCTGGCTGACTCCAAATCGTAACCGAACGGCTTTTCAACGATGATACGCGTATCAGGACGGTTCAGACCGGCCGCCTTCAAGTGCAAGGGAATGACACCGTACAAGGAAGGTGGAGTAGCCAGATAGAACAGCAGGTTGTCCGGTTTCTGCTCACCGGTAAACTCTTGTAAACGTCCGTCCAGCAGATGATAGCCTTCAACCTCGGCGGGATCCAATGTCTGGTAATGCAGATGGCTGCAAAAATCCCTCATTTTATCTTCCACCTGCTCTTTGGAAGCTACGAACTTACTCAATTCACTCATTATATATTCTTGGTAACGGGCATCCGTATACTCGGTGCGTCCTATCCCCAGAATGGAGAATCCTTCCGGCAACCGCCCGCCACTATATAAAGTATAGAGCGCCGGCATCAGTTTGCGCTTCGTCAAGTCACCCGAAGCGCCGAATATAACAATCACTAATTTATTCATCATCTTCTCCCCCTTTCTCACACATTGTACGTACCCGATTTCGTATCTCCTCCGTGTCCCGTCCAATTTTCATGGAAAAACTGTCCACGCAACTCGTCTGTCCTTTCAAAGGTATGCGCACCAAAATAGTCACGTTGCGCCTGAATCATATTGGCAGGCAACTTGGCAGACACCAGCGAATAGAAATAATTCAAGGCGGACGAGAATGCAGGCACCGGAAGTTCCTCTTTCATGGATTGTGCCACCAGATGTTTCCAGCCGGAAAGCAACAGCTGCATTTCATTTTTGAAATAAGGAGCCAACAGCAGATGTTTGGGCTTGTCTTTTGCCTCGAAAGCCGTAGCTATGTCGTTCAGGAAAATACTACGGATGATGCAGCCGCCCCGCCACATGCGTGCGATGGATGCCAAATCGAGGTTCCAGGCAAAAGCGTCGGATGCACGCTGCAACACGGCGAATCCCTGAGCATATGACACTAATTTGGAAGCATAGAGTGCGGAATAGATATCCTTCACCATCTCCGACTTGTTGTACACCGCCTGCGAGCGTCGGCATACAAATTGCTTGGAAGCCGTTTCACGCAAGCCCTTCTGTGCCGACAAACTACGTTCGAACACAGCCGTAGCAATCAGCCCCAACGGCATGCCCAGCTCCATCGCATTGATAACGGACCACTTGCCCGTACCTTTCTGTCCGGCGGTATCCAATATCTTATCTATCAGGTAACCTCCTGATTTGTCCTTATGACGCAGTATGTTGGCGGTAATTTCAATGAGATAGCTACGCAACTTACCCTCATTCCAATCAGCAAAGATTTCCGCCATCTGTCCATTGTCCAGACCAAGCAGATTCTTCATCACCCAATAAGCTTCGGCAATAAGCTGCATATCTCCATATTCGATACCGTTATGTATCATCTTGACGAAATGACCGGAACCGGCAGGACCAATCCACTGGCAGCACGGGGTACCGTCAGATGCTTTTGCCGCAATACTCTGCAGGATAGGCTTCACCTCAGGCCAGGCACTTTCAGATCCTCCGGGCATGATAGACGCGCCGTTCAGCGCTCCTTCCTCTCCACCGGAAACTCCAGCTCCCACAAAACGGAAGCCTTTCTTTTCGGCCAATGCCACACGCCGGTTGGTGTCCTCATAATTGGAATTACCACCGTCAATCAGGATATCCCCTTCGGACAAATGGGGAAACAGCTGTTCCATCAGTTCATCCACCGCACTGCCGGCACGAACCATCATCATTATTTTGCGGGGTATGGCAATGGAAGTTACAAATTCGGCTATATCTGTATAGCCTTCAATTTTTTTCCCTTTGGCGCGGCCGTTCACAAAACGTTCCACCACCCCTTCTTCCACTCCCGGAACCGTACGATTATATACCGAAACATTCCATCCCTTATCTGCCATATTGAGGGCCAAATTCTCGCCCATAACTGCCAGACCGATAAGTCCAATGTCTGTTTTATTTAAATTCTTCATATTCATGTAAATTTTGTCTTTATATGGAAACAAAATGCTAACAGCATTTGTTCGTATGAATTACGAAAATAAAATAGTACTTTTGTCAGCGAAAGCCTATTTTTCAACCAGACAGAAAACCAATGCTCATGAAGAACTTCCACATCGGACTATTGCCACGCATCATCATTGCCATTATCTTAGGTATACTTTTCGGAAATTTCCTACCGGCTTCGCTGGTACGGCTGTTCGTAACATTCAATGCCATTTTCAGTGAATTCCTGAACTTCTCCATCCCCCTCATCATTGTGGGACTGGTCACGATTGCCATTGCCGACATCGGCAAAGGAGCCGGACGGATGCTGGTCGTCACGGCGCTCATTGCTTACGGAGCTACCTTATTCTCCGGCTTTCTCTCCTATTTCACCGGTATGGCGGTATTTCCTTCCCTCATAGAAACCGGGGTGCCGTTAGAAGAAGTCAGTGAGTCTCAAGGCATTCTTCCCTATTTTTCCGTGGGTATCCCGCCCTTGATGAATGTTATGACCGCACTCGTACTTGCCTTCACACTGGGGCTGGGCCTGGCTCATCTGAAAAGTGAGGTACTGAAAAATGCGGCACGCGATTTTCAAGAGATTGTCATCCGCATGATCAGTGCAGTGATATTGCCGCTGCTTCCCATCTATATTTTCGGCATTTTCCTCAACATGACGCACAGTGGACAAGTATTCGGCATCCTGATGGTCTTTATTAAGATTATCGGTGTAATCTTCCTGCTTCACATCTTTCTCCTGGTATTCCAATACAGCATTGCGGCACTGTTTGTCCGCAAGAACCCTCTCAAACTACTGGGACGGATGATGCCTGCCTACTTCACGGCTCTAGGCACTCAATCCAGTGCCGCCACTATCCCCGTAACATTGGAGCAAAGTCGGAAGAACGGCGTCTCTGCCGATATTGCCGGATTCGTCATCCCACTTTGCGCCACCATCCATCTGTCGGGCAGCACATTGAAGATTGTGGCATGCGCCCTGGCACTGATGATAATGCAAGGCATGCCCCATGATTTCCCTCTATTTGCAGGATTTATCTTCATGCTGGGCATCACTATGGTAGCCGCTCCCGGGGTACCGGGAGGCGCCATCATGGCATCACTGGGCATCCTGCAATCCATGCTGGGCTTCGACGAGTCGGCACAAGCGCTGATGATTGCACTATACATAGCGATGGACAGCTTCGGTACTGCCTGCAATGTGACGGGCGACGGGGCAATCGCACTGATTATCGACAAAGTGATGGGAAAGAAATAGTTTATATTTTGCCATCTCGTGGAAAATAACGAATATTGCAGTCCGAAAAGACATAATAACAAGAAGCATACATTATGAAGAAAGCCCTTATCTCCGGCATTACCGGGCAGGACGGCTCGTTCCTTGCCGAATTCCTCCTGCAGAAAGGATATGAAGTGCACGGTATCCTGCGTCGCTCTTCCTCTTTCAACACCGGCCGCATCGAACACCTCTACTTCGATGAGTGGGTACGCGACATGAAACAGAAACGTACCATTAACCTGCACTATGGAGACATGACAGACTCCAGCTCTCTCATCCGTATCATCCAGAGTGTGCAGCCGGACGAAATATATAACCTTGCCGCCCAAAGCCATGTCAAAGTATCCTTCGACGTGCCCGAATATACCGCCGAAACCGATGCTGTAGGCACCCTGCGCATGCTCGAAGCCGTACGCATTCTCGGTATGGAAAAGAAGACACGCATCTACCAGGCCTCCACTTCCGAGCTCTTCGGAAAAGTGCAGGAAGTGCCGCAAAGCGAAACGACCCCGTTCTATCCCCGCAGCCCCTATGGCGTAGCCAAACAGTATGGCTTTTGGATTACAAAGAACTACCGCGAAAGCTATGGCATGTTTGCTGTAAACGGCATACTCTTTAACCACGAGAGCGAACGCCGAGGTGAAACCTTCGTGACAAGAAAAATCACACTGGCGGCTGCCCGCATCGCCCAAGGCTTCCAGGACAAGCTGTATCTGGGCAATCTGGATGCCCGGCGCGACTGGGGATATGCCAAAGACTACATCGAGTGCATGTGGCTCATCCTGCAGCACGACACCCCCGAAGACTTCGTCATTGCCACCGGAGAAATGCATACCGTACGCGAATTTGCGACACTGGCATTCCGAGAGGTAGGCATCACTCTGTGCTGGGAAGGCCAGGGAGTGGATGAGAAGGGTATCGACACACAGACCGGAAAAGTCCTCGTGGAAGTCGACCCCAAATATTTCCGGCCTGCCGAAGTGGAACAATTGCTGGGCGACCCCACCAAAGCAAAAACACTGCTGGGATGGAATCCGAGGCAGACCAGTTTTGAAGAGTTGGTACGCATCATGGCAGAGCACGACATGAAATTTGTGAAGAAACTGTATTTAAGAAGCAAAGAGCTTTGAATGAACTATTAAACTTTCAGACAACAATGTTAGACAAAAATGCCAAAATATATGTAGCAGGCCACCGGGGACTGGTAGGTTCTGCCATCTGGAAAAATCTTGAGGAGAAAGGATACACCAATCTCATCGGCAAGACCCACACAGAACTCGATCTGCTCGACGGAGTTGCCGTACGCCGCTTCTTCGACGAGGAACAGCCCGAATATGTATTCCTTGCCGCCGCCTTTGTGGGTGGCATCATGGCCAACAGTATCTACCGTGCCGACTTCATCTACAAGAACTTGCAGATACAGCAGAACGTCATCGGCGAAAGCTTCCGCCACGGAGTGAAAAAACTTCTCTTTCTGGGCAGCACCTGCATCTATCCCCGTGATGCCGAACAGCCGATGAAAGAAGACGCACTCCTCACTTCTCCGCTGGAATACACGAACGAGCCCTATGCCATCGCCAAAATAGCCGGACTGAAAATGTGCGAAAGCTTCAATCTTCAATACGGTACGAACTACATTGCCGTGATGCCCACCAACCTTTACGGTCCCAACGACAACTTCGACCTGGAACGCAGCCACGTGCTCCCTGCCATGATACGCAAGATACACCTCGCCCACTGCCTGAAACAAGGCGACTGGGATGCCGTACGCCACGACATGAACCTGCGTCCGGTGGAAGGCATCAACGGCGACAGCAGCAAAGAGGACATTCTGAATATCCTCCGGAAATACGGCATCAGCGAAGAAGAAGTGAGATTATGGGGTTCCGGCACCCCCTTGCGCGAATTCCTCTGGAGCGAGGAGATGGCAGATGCCAGCGTCTTCGTCATGGAACACGTCGACTTCAAAGATACCTTCGAGCCGGACGACAAGGAAATCCGCAACTGTCACATCAATATCGGTACGGGCAAGGAAATCACTATCCGCCAGTTGGCAGAGCTGATTGTCAACACCGTAGGCTATCAGGGCCGGTTGACCTTCGACACTTCCAAACCCGACGGCACCATGCGCAAACTGACCGATCCCGGTAAGTTACATACATTGGGATGGCATCATAAGATTGATATCGAGGAAGGTGTGCAACGCATGTACCGATGGTACTTGGGAAAGTAATTAGTGACGTCTGATTAGCCATGAATGCCATACGGTACAAGGTGGGAACTGTATTGTTTATATTGCTGATACTTTTATCAGGTATCAGCCCAACCATGAATGCCATGATAGCTCCCGTGACCTATTCCGTTCGCGGCAAAGTCATCGACAGACAGTCCAGACAACCCGTGGCCTACGCCAACGTTTTCGTTGCCGGCATCCCCGGGAAAGGGGCATCCACCGATTCACTCGGCACATTCAAGATAGAGCAGGTACCTCCGGGCATCTATAGCCTTGAGGCATCCTGCATAGGATACCAGACTGTTTCCACCCCCGAATATATCGTTTCAGCCTCAACCCCGTTCATCGAGATAGAGATGGAAGAGGATGCCAATCTGCTGAACACAGTAGTGGTGGTGCCTTCCCCCTTCCGGCGAAGTATCGAAAGCCCGGTCAGCATGCGTATCATCGGCTTGCAGGAAATAGAGAAAAGTCCCGGAGCCAACCGGGATGTTTCGCGCATCGTACGCTCCTATCCCGGCGTCTCTTTCTCTCCCATCGGCTATCGCAACGACTTGATTGTTCGGGGCGGTTCTCCTTCCGAAAACCGCTTTTATATGGATGGCATCGAAATCCCCAACATCAACCACTTTGCCACTCAGGGTGCATCCGGAGGACCGGTAAGTATTGTCAATGCCGACCTGATACGCGAGATTACATTTTATACGGGCGCCTTCCCCGCCAACCGCTCCGGAGCCTTGAGTTCCGTCCTCGACTTCCGCCTCAAGGACGGAAATCCGGACAAGCAGGCGTTCAAAGCCACCATCGGCGCATCGGAAGTCTCGCTCAGCGGAGCAGGCCATCTGGGGCAGCGCACCACTTATCTGTTCTCCGCACGCCAGTCCTACCTGCAACTTTTGTTCAAGGCTTTGGGACTGCCCTTCCTGCCCAATTTCATTGACGGACAATTCAAAACAAAAACCCGTTTCAACGAGCACAGCGAGCTGACCCTGCTTGGTCTTGCAGGCATTGACAAGATGAAACTGAATACCGATGAAAAAGGAGAAGATGCCGAATATCTGCTCAGCTATCTCCCCACTATCCATCAGGAAACATTCACTCTCGGAGCCTCTTACAGACACTACAATGGAAGGCACGTACAATCCCTTATACTGAGCCATAACTACCTGAACAACCGCAATCTGAAATACCGCAACAACGATGACTCTTCCGAAGACAACCTGACCCTGCGCCTACGCTCCACAGAACAAAAGACCACCCTGCGTTTCGAAAACCAAACGCGCTTGGGAGCATGGACCCTAAAAGAAGGAGCAGAACTGAACAACTCCATCTATACAAACCACAGCAGGCAAAGACTATACGGCAGTCATTCGGGTACGCTTTCCATCTACGAAACCTCACTCAACATCTTCGGCTGGGGGGCTTTCTTCTCTTCCAACTATACCACCGCCGACAAGCGTCTGGCCCTTTCTGCCGGTATCCGTATGGATGGCAACACTTACAACCGAAAGATGCGGCAGCTATGGAAACAGTTCTCCCCACGCCTCTCTGCATCCTACAAACTCTCGGAACAATGGACCCTGAGCGGAAGTACCGGCCTCTACCACCAATTGCCTCCCTACACCGCTTTGGGATATAAAGACAATGAAGGGCAATATCTCAACAAAAACCTGAAGTACATGCAGGTCTTTGAAAGCAGCCTCGGTGTGGACTGGCACCTGCAAGACCGGTTCATGGTTTCTGCAGAAGGTTTCTTCAAGCGTTACAGCCGTATGCCACTTTCCCTTCAAGACAACATTCCGTTGGCATGCAAAGGAAACGATTACGGTGTCACCGGCAACGAAGCACTCGCCCCTACAGCCAGCGGCAGGGCCTACGGACTGGAAACCATGTTCCGCTGGCAGGCATCCGGCAAGTTCAATCTCGTATCCTCCTTCACCTTATACCGCAGCGAATACTGCAACCGTCCAGATGGAGACTTCATTCCATCCACCTGGGACAACCGTTTCATACTCAACATGAGCGGTACATACAACCTGCCCCGGCGCTGGAGCATAGGAGGCAAGCTAAGCTATATAGGCGGCAGCCCCTACACTCCCTATGATGAAGACAAATCATCACTCGTAGAAGCATGGGATGCCAAAGGACAGCCCTACTACGACTATGCGTACTATAATACCGGGCGACTTCCCAACTTTGCCCAGTTAGACTTGCGTGTGGACAAGTCCTTCTACTTCCATCACTGCATGATAGGAATCTATCTGGACATACAGAATATCACCGGCAACAAACTGAAGCAACCGGATGTGATAATGAGTACGGGCATCATCGAAAATCCGTCTGCTCCTGTTGCCGAACAGCGCTATAAAATGAAATACCTCAAGCAGGAAAGCGGCACTATCCTGCCTACTTTAGGTATAACTGTCGAGTTTTAGCAAATAGCCGCCATAAAAACTATTTTCCCTATAAAAGTTTGCTTTCTATATATAAACCCTTATATTTGCACAATTTTCAACCAAATGTGCAATTAATATCATGGAACAAAGTTTTATCGCCTATATAGAGAATAGCATAAAGGAAAATTGGGATTTAGACGCTCTGACCGACTATAAGGGAGCAACCCTACAATATAAGGACGTAGCCCGCAAAATAGAAAAGCTGCATATCATTTTCGAGGCAAGCGGCATCAAGAAAGGCGATAAGATTGCCGTCTGTGGCCGCAACAGTTCCCACTGGGGCGTAACGTTCCTCGCAACATTGACCTACGGTGCGGTAATCGTCCCCATCCTTCACGAGTTCAAGGCAGACAATGTACACAACATCGTGAACCATTCCGAAGCCAAACTGCTTTTCGTAGGCGACCAGGTTTGGGAAAACCTCAACGAAAGTGCCATGCCGCTGCTGGAGGGCATCATGATGATGGCAGACTTCTACATTCTTGTCTCCCGCAGCGAAAAGTTGGACTATGCCCGCGAACATCTCAACGAAATGTTCGGTAAGAAATACCCCAAGAACTTCCGCAAGGAGCATGTCAGTTATCACAAGGACCAGCCCGACGAACTGGCGGTCATCAACTATACATCCGGCACCACCAGTTACTCCAAAGGAGTGATGCTGCCCTACCGCAGCCTTTGGTCAAACACCACTTTTGCTTTCGAAGTATTGCCGCTGAAAGCCGGTGACAAGATTGTCTCCATGCTGCCAATGGCACATATGTACGGACTTGCATTCGAGTTTCTGTATGAATTCGCCGTAGGTTGCCACATATTCTTCCTCACTCGTATGCCCAGCCCCAAAATCATTTTCCAGGCTTTCACCGAAGTGAAGCCTAACCTGATTGTGGCTGTTCCGCTCATTATCGAAAAGATTATAAAGAAGAGCGTACTGCCCAAGCTGGAAACTCCCGCCATGAAGTTGTTGCTGAAAGTACCCATCATCAATGACAAGATAAAGGCGACCGTACGCGAACAAATGATTCAAGCCTTTGGCGGAAACTTTGCAGAAATCATTGTAGGAGGAGCTGCCTTCAACCAGGAAGTGGAGCAGTTCTTAAAGATGATAGATTTCCCCTATACGGTAGGCTATGGAATGACGGAATGCGGTCCCATCATCTGTTACGAGGATTGGACCCGCTTCAAACCCGGTTCTTGCGGAAAGGCCGCACCGCGTATGGAGGTGAAAATCCTATCATCCGATCCCGAAAACATTCCGGGAGAGATTGTCTGCCGTGGTCCCAATGTCATGCTGGGTTACTACAAGAACGACGAGGCCACCGTACAGGTACTCGACAAAGACGGCTGGCTGCACACCGGAGACCTTGCCCTGATGGATGCCGAAGGCAACGTAAGCATCAAGGGACGCAGCAAGAACATGCTCCTTGGTCCGAGCGGTCAGAATATCTACCCGGAAGAGATAGAAGACAAACTGAACAATATGCCGTATGTAGCCGAAAGCATCATCGTGCAGCAGAATGAGAAACTGGTAGGTCTGGTTTACCCCGACTTCGATGATGCCTTTGCCCATGGGCTGAACAATGACGACATCGAACGCGTCATGGAGGAAAACCGTGTGGCACTGAATGCAGAACTGCCCGCATACAGCCAGATATTCAAAATGAAAATCTATCCTGAAGAATTTGAAAAAACGCCGAAGAAATCTATCAAACGCTTCTTGTATCAGGAGGCCAAAGGATAATGTAAAAAAACAATTAAACTACAACCTATCTAACCCTTTCTAAATTATTATCTAAATGAGAAACGAATTATTATTATCCGCCATGCTTCCGATATGCGGAATGGCGGGAGAAGCGTATGGCATGCCGCCTGGGGATGCCGTACCTGCTCCAAAAGAGCAGCCAAACATCATTCTGTTCCTAGTGGATGACATGGGATGGCAAGACACGTCCCTCCCCTTTTGGACACAGCGTACCAAGTACAACGATACGTACCATACTCCCAACATGGAACGGATGGCTACACAAGGCAAAATGTTTACGCAGGCCTATGCATGCAGCATCAGTTCACCTACGCGTGTCAGCCTTTTTACGGGAATGAATGCTGCCAGGCATCGAGTCACCAGTTGGACCCTCCGCAAGAACACTACCCATGAACAACCCGACTCGGTCATGATTTATCCGGAATGGAACGTTAACGGCATTTGTCAAGAGCCTGGCGTGGAACGGACCACACAAGTCACCTCCCTGGCCGAAGTGCTCAAAGACCATGGCTATCACACCATTCATTGCGGAAAAGCCCACTTCGGTGCTGAAGGCACTCCCGGAGCCGACCCGTTGAAAATGGGGTTTGAAGTGAACATAGCCGGACATGCTGCCGGTTCACCTGCCAGCTACTATGGCAAGGAGAATTTCGGCAACAAAACAGACGGTAAAAGCCCGCTGGCTGCCGTACCCGGTCTGGAGAAATATCATGGAACCGACACTTTCCTAAGTGAAGCCCTTACCATAGAGGCCATGAAGGCCCTGGACGATGCACAGCAGACTGACAAGCCATTCTTTCTGTACATGGCACACTATGCCATCCATACCCCTATACAACCTGACATGCGTTTCTACCAGAAGTACCTGGACAAAGGCCTTCCTCCGGTAGAAGCCGCCTATGCTACTCTCATTGAGGGTATGGACAAAAGTCTGGGAGACATTATGGATTATCTGGACAAGAACAACCTGACGGAAAACACTATCCTCATCTTCATGTCCGACAATGGCGGTTTGGCGGCCCATACCCGCGCCGGACAACTGCATGTCCAGAACTATCCGCTCAACAGTGGTAAAGGTTCCGCCTACGAAGGAGGCATACGTGAACCGATGATTGTCCGCTGGCCGGGCATCGTAGCGCCCCAAACCCAATGCGACCATTACCTGATGATAGAGGACTTCTTCCCCACCATCCTTGAGATGGCAGGCGTAGACAACTATACAACCGTACAGCAACGCGACGGCATCAGTTTCATGCCATTGCTCACCGGAAAAGGTAAAATGAAAGACCGTGATATCTACTGGCATTATCCCAATAGCTGGGGTCCTTCCGGCCCGGGCATCGGAGCCACTTGCTCCATCCGTTCGGGCGAGTGGAAGCTGGTGTATTATTTCGGTGACGGTAGACGGGAACTTTTCAACATCCCCGCCGACATCAGTGAAAAACATGATATGGCCCGAGAGAAGCCTGAAGTTGTCAAAGAGTTGTCACGGAAATTAAGTAATTACCTCCGGTCTGTGGATGCGCAGCGCCCTCTGTTGCGTGCCACCCGCCAACCAGCTCCCTGGCCGGACGAAATATAGAAAAAAGTATGAAACGAAACCTTTCCCTCCTCCTTGTGTCCCTGCTTTTTGCAGGGACAGCTCTTGCCCAAGAACATAATCCGGGCAGCGTACAGCCGGATACGATTCAGAAATCCTCCGAGAAATCTTTCCGGAAACAACGCTCTCCACGAACAGACCATGGCCCAGTAGGTATCAATATCTCCTTATGGAAAAACATCTCCACACAGCGGACTGATACCATAGGAAGCACCTGCTTCAATCTGGGTGTGTTCTCCTCCATGAACCGTCTGAATGGCCTCGGCATGAATATTCTTGGCAGTGTAACCGGCAGGGATGTGAACGGTGTACAGATGGCAGGTCTGTCAAATATGGTGGGGGGAAGCATGCGAGGCATGCAGATAGCAGGAATTACCAACATCAATGGCAACAACCTTATCGGAGTATCCGTTTCGGGACTAGTAGGTATCACCGGAAACCATGCGCAAGGCGTCATCATTTCCGGTCTGGCAAACATCAGTGGGGACTATAATCGTGGCGCCTCCATAGGCGGCCTGTTGAATATCAGCGGAGAAGGTGCTTCCGGCATACACTTTGCCGGACTCGCCAATATTTCCGGTGGAAATTTCAAAGGATTTTCAGGGGCCGGCCTGCTAAGTGTAATCGGTGAAGACTTGAATGGCATGCAGATGTCCGCCCTTACCAACATCACCGCCGGAGATATGACCGGTGTTCAGGTTTCCGGCCTGGGCAATGTGGTGGGTGGTACAGCCCGAGGATTACAAATAGGCGCTGCCAATATGGCCATACGTGCCAAAGGGCTTCAAATAGGTCTATTCAACTACTACAAAGAAAAATTAGATGGTTTCCAGTTGGGATTAGTCAATGCCAATCCCCAAACAAAAGTTCAACTGATGTTTTTCGGTGGTAATGCCACCAAGCTGAATGTAGGTGCCCGTTTCAAGAACCGGCTCTTCTATACCATCCTCGGTGGCGGTACCCATTATCTGGATTTTGGCGATAAGTTTTCCGCTGCCCTCTTCTACCGTGCCGGTCTTGAATTACCGCTCTACAAACAGCTGTTCATCAGCGGAGATCTGGGATACCAACATATAGAAACCTTCAAGAACAAGGACTACGGCATTCCGGCACGTCTCTATGCCCTCCAGGCACGTGTCAATCTGGAATACCACCTGACCGAGCGCTTTGGCATATTCCTCACCGGCGGTTATGGCGGCAGCCGCTACTACACCCAAGGGAAAACCTATGACAAAGGCATCATTGTAGAGGGCGGGGTAACGATACTGAAATTATAAATTATTGTTTCTCCTTAATCAGCCCCGTCCTATACGCCACCAGCAGTTTCATCAAATCCTGAATCTGCGTAACGAGTTCACTTCCTTTATCCGTATCCTTCACCATCATACGCTGCGAATTGAATTCGACAACCAGGGTTGTAGACTTGATGTCTTGTCCTTCTTCAATGGCTTTCTGACGGCTCTGGAACGGCTCATGCTGCACCAACTGCAAGCCGTGGGAATGATATACCAGCGTATATCCCGCAATTCCCGTTTCCGGCTGATAGGCTTTTGAAAAACCACCGTCAATCACCAGCAGCTTACCATCCGCTTTGATGGGTTTCTCACCTTTAATGGTCTTTACCGGTACATGTCCGTTGATGATATGCGAATGTGGCCCCGGCTTCACGCCGAACTCATCAAGAATGCGGTCACACACCTCAGCCTCGTTGCGCAAAGCATAGTAATGCCCTTTCGTCTCCTTATGCAATGTTTTGTCGGCCACAAAATAGCGTTCAAAGGTAGCCATCTTGTCTTTATCGAAGGAAGGGGCATCCGGTCCGCACCACATGTACCAGACATAATCCAGTGCAAACTGTTTCTCGTCCGAACCGTCCTCGTCAAAGTAAGCGGTACGTATCAGCTGGTCGGTCTTTTTCAGCAACTTACGTCCCCAGTATTCCTTTTGGCCGATGCGGACATGTTTAAAACTGCCGTCCGCATTCAGAGGCACGGAAGCATGATAAAGCAGGTTACTGTTGCACACCAGATACATGCCGCCATACGTAAACAAGCAGCGCATGTGCTTCTTCATCTTCTCGCTGTTCATGAAAGAAGAATGAATCCGGTGCATCAGTTCGCGCTCTTCGTCCGACAGACGATACGGGTCCGCCGGGTCTACGGTGGGGAAATTCACATCGCGCAACGGATATTCCTTGCCTTCGTATACAAACACACCACGCTCGAAATCCACCAGATGCAGCAGTTTCCGGTTCTCCATACCGAACTCAGGACGGCGGCTGATGATTTCCGCCTCCAGTTTCAACTGGATAACCGTAATCGCCTTGTGCATCTGTGTAATCAGCCGCAAGGTCTTCTCATTGTATTCCGCATCGGCAAAGTTCATTTTCGGCGCAAAGATGGTGCAAGGGTCATCCGCATAGGTATCCATGGCAAACGTTGCAAGCGGCAACAGATTGATGCCATAACCATCCTCCAGCGTTGCTAAATTGGCATAGCGCATCGACATACGGATTACGTTGGCTATACAAGCATCATTACCCGATGCGGCACCCATCCACAGAATATCGTGGTTACCCCATTGGATGTCGAAATTATGATAATCACAGAGAGTATCCATGATAATATGCGCACCCGGTCCGCGGTCGTATATATCGCCCACGATATGCAGCGAGTCGATGGTCAAGCGCTGGATAAGGTTGCACATCGCCACAATAAAATCATCCGCACGCTTCGTAGAGATAATGGTACTGATTATGACATTGATATAGGCATGTTTGTTAGGTTCGATGCTCGATTCGTGCAACAGCTCTTGAATGATATACGAGAACTCTGTTGGAAGTGCCTTGCGTACTTTCGAACGGGTATATTTGGACGAAACGTTCTGGCATACTTTTACCAACTGGTTCAGTGTTATCAAATACCAGTCTTCCAGGTCCGTTTCCTGCTCCTTGATAAGTTGCAGCTTCTCTTCCGGATAATAAATTAACGTACAGATTTCCTTCTTCTCACTTTCGCGCAGTGTATGCCCGAATATTTCGTTCACCTTACGTTTCACTGCCCCCGATGCATTCTTCAGCACATGCTGAAAAGCCTCATACTCGCCATGAATATCCGTCAGAAAATGCTCTGTACCTTTCGGCAGATTCAGAATAGCCTCCAGATTGATGATTTCTGTACTGGCATCAGCAATGGTAGGAAAACTGCGTGATAATAATTGCAAATAACGCAAGTCATTGACAATACTTTCCGGAGTTATATTTCCCATAGTTATTTAATTGATAGTTGATAATTGACAGTTGATAATATCCCTCATTCTTCATTATCCATTAATGAAGAACATGAGCAGCACTTGGGCTATAATTACCCGTAGAAACATGCACAGCGGATAAACCGTAGCATAAGCTACAGACGGATTGTCTCCCGGAATGGTGTCGTTGGCGTAGTTCAGCGCCATGGGGTTTGCCATGCTTCCGCACAGCATACCCGCCATTGTTCCGAAATCTATCTTCAGCCACTTGAAGGTAACGATACCCATAATCAATACCGGAACCACAGTCAACGCAAAACCCGTAGCAATCCATAACAGCCCTTCCGGCCGGAATACCGTATCGAAGAAATGGGCACCTGCATCCAGTCCCAGGCAAGCCAGGTAAAGAGACAATCCCAATGCACGGAGCATCAGGTTCGCACTGCGCGTAGTATAAGTCACCATGTGCATCCTCGGACCGAATGTCCCGATAAGAATACCTACGATGATAGGGCCTCCTGCCAATCCGAGCCGCACGGGAGCGCTGATGCCGGGAATGGAAATAGGAATTGCTCCCAAAGCCAGACCGATGACAATGCCGATAAATACCGCCACCAAGTTCGGTTCCTTCAGGCTTTTCACAGCATTGCCCAGCACCTTCTCCACATTTTGTATGGCAGCGGCTTCGCCCACTACGGTCAGGCGGTCACCCAATTGCAAGGTCAGTTCCGCTGTGGCCAGCAGCTGCACGCCGCTACGATAAACCCGGCTGATATTGATACCGTAATGATTACGCAGATGGAGAGAACCCAGCTTCTTGCCGTTCAACTCCGGGCGCGTCACCACGATACGTTGCGAAATCAGCTGGCTGTCTATGGCATTCCAGTCTATATCTTCCTTGTTCCAGTCAGTATGCTCCTGCTCGCCGAAAAGCACAGTCAGAGCCGGCGTATTTTTCTCCGAGGTAATCACCAGCAGGCGGTCACCTTCCTTTATAATCTTTTCCGAGGTAGGAATACTCACATTCCCATCCCGCCACAAGCGGGAAATCACGAACTTCGGATAGCTGTTCAGCCCGCCTATTTCCTTGATACTCTTGTTGAAGATGGCAGGATTGTGCACCTGGAACGCAACAATGTAAGGCTTGTTCACGTCATCCTTCTCTTTCAATTCCAGGTCTTCCTTATGCGCCAGCGTCTTACGGATGAACAGTACGGCCAGAATGACCCCTACCACCCCCAGCGGATATGCCACCGCACACCCCAAAGCAGGGGTACTGGACTCCAATCCCATCTGTTTCAATGTCTGCTGTGCCGCACCGAGTGCCGGTGTGTTTGTCGTGGCACCGCAAAGTATGCCCACCATATCCGGCAGGGATACTCCCAACCCATAGCTGCCCAGTACAGTCAGCAGGGTGCCGATAAGCACTACACCCGTGGCGAGCATATTCAGTTGTACCCCTCCTTTACGGAAAGAGCTGAAAAAGCCCGGTCCCACCTGCAAACCCAAAGCATACACAAATATCACCAGCCCGAAGCTTTCCGCATAATTCAGCATCTGCGGGTCTATGGACAACCCGAAATGCCCGGCAATGATGCCGGCAAAGAATACAAACGTCACTCCCAATGAAATGCCGCAAACATGTATCTTCCCCAATCCCAATCCGATAGCGGAAATCAGTGAGAGTACCACAACCGCCTGCAAGGCGGAGTGCTCGACGAATAAACTATATAGCCAGTCCAATGTGCATTCTATTTTACAGTTTCAGGCTGCAAAGATAGTGCAAACCTCATGCAAAATAAAACGAACCCGTCTATTTTTTATGCGGCAGCACTTCTAAAAAAGGGATACGATACAATAAATCCCTGCTGCCAGCAAAGCACTGACGGGGATAGTCAGCACCCAAGCGGTCATCAGACTCTTCGTAACTCCCCAACGCACAGCCGAAAGCCGCTTCGTGGCCCCTACTCCGATAATAGCTCCCGTAATGGTGTGTGTCGTACTTACCGGAATCTTCAGATACTCCGTCAGATAAAGCGTAAACGCACCGGCAGTTTCCGCAATCACCCCTTCCAGTGGCGTCACCTTCGTAATCTTAGTCCCCATGGTCTTCACAATCTTCCACCCGCCGGACATGGTACCGAGTGAAATGGCCGTAAAACAAGAGAATGCCACCCAGTCCGGCAGGTCATCAATACTGTTTATCCCCATTCCCAGTCCTTCCGAATGTCCGGCTATCATAGCCGCAGCAATGATACCCATTACCTTCTGTGAATCATTCAGACCGTGCCCGATGCTGAACAAAGCCGAAGACACCAGCTGCAGTTTCTTGAACCACACCTCGGCCGTATGGGGATGCGCCCTGCGACAAATGTACAAGACCAACAACGTAAAACCGAATGCCACCACCATACCAATCAAGGGAGCCAGAAAAATGAATGCCGCAATCTTCAGAATGATACTCAACTGGATGGCCTCAAAACCGTGTGCCATGATGGCAGCTCCGGCAAAACCTCCGATAAGCGTGTGCGAAGAAGAGGAAGGGATTCCCTTCCACCAAGTGAACAGATTCCAGGCAATAGCCGCAATCACGCCGGCCAGAATGATAGGCAAAGTAATGTAAGGCTCCATCACCGTTTTCGATACGGTGTTGGCAATGCCGAAACCGCCGATGACACACTTGGCGATGAAAAAGGCCACAAAATTGAAGAAAGCCGCCCATATCACCGCCTGAAACGGTGTAAGCACTTTGGTAGACACAATGGTGGCAATAGAATTGGCCGCATCATGAAAACCGTTGATATAATCGAATATCAGAGCCAGTACAATGATAATCACTAATAGTTCCATGCGTCCGTTCGTTTATGCGTATTTCACAATCAGGCTCCTCAAAATCTTGCCCACGTGTTCGGCTGCGTCCGTCGTTTTTTCCAACTCATACATAATCTCCTTGATTTTGATGAGTTCAATGCAGTCCTTCTCTTCTTCAAAAAGCCTGGTGATGAAAAATTCATAAATATCATCTGCCCGGTTTTCTATGTCATGCAGCTGGTTGCAATATGCGCGCAGCTTATCCGGACTCTTGCGGAATGCCTCCAGTTCATCCATGGCCTGGCCGATGAGGGCCGCTTCTTGTTGAACCATATGTCCCAGCTCTTTCCCCTTGTCCGAAATAGGATGCGGATTATAGATAGTGATACGCTTGGCACAGCTGTTTATTCCATCAATCACATCATCCATGCCCGAAGCCAGGTCATGGATATCCTCCCGGTCAAAAGGAGTAATGAAAGTAGTGCCCAGTTCATCCAGAATCAGATTGGTCAGCTTATCGCCCTCGCGCTCCAAATCTTTGATTCGTTTATAATCTTCCGCCCTCTTCTCAGGCGAGTCATGGCCCAATATTTCTATCAACAGAGCCGACGAGGACAATAAAATCTCAGACAATTGCTTCAGCAAAGGAAAGAATTTCGGTTCTTTCGGTGTGAACCGGCTAAAAAAAGAATTCTTCATAATGGATAAATGTACTAAGTATATTAATTTATTTTTGTTTTCGTTGTTTCAGTCTTGCACGCAGCACTTCTACCACGGCCGGCAGTATGGAAACCACAATAATGGCCACAATCAGCAGTTTGAGGTTCTCTTGTACAAACGGAAGGTCACCGAAGAAATAACCCGCATAACAGAAGATGGCAATCCAGCAGGTGCCCCCAATCAGGTTGTACAGCATGAAGTAATAGTAATACATCTTACCCATCCCCGCCACGAATGGCGCAAACGTACGGACGATAGGCACAAAACGGGCTATGATAATTGTCTTGCCTCCATACTTCTTATAGAACTCATGGGTCTTGTCGAGATGGCTTTGCTTGAATATTCTGGAATCGGGATTATTGAAGAGCCTTTGCCCGAAGAAATGCCCTATCATGTAGTTGCAAGAGTCGCCCAATACCGCGGCAACAAACAATATCAAAGCCAGCACATTGACCTCGAGAGGCATGTCGGGCAGTGCGGCAATAGCTCCCGCCACAAAAAGCAGGGAATCGCCCGGCAGGAAAGGTGTGACCACCAGCCCCGTTTCGCAGAAAATAATCAGAAACAATATGGCATACGCCCACATATGATATTCCTGCACTATATCAATCATATACTGATCGATATGGAGAATAAAATCTAATAGAAAATCCATTATATATTGATTATCAGTACTTAAAAAATAGAGAAAAACTCGGCATGGGGAGACGGGCAATCTCTCTGGCTCCCGAAAGAGAGGAAGGGAAAGTACTAAATAAGAATACGCCTCAGCGTATATACATAATATCTATATGAAATCTTATGGGGATGGAAAGTAAAGGGGAAAGAAGTTGTCTTTTCTTCCGGGAGCAGAGTTTTCAGGGTTCTCGCAACCTTGGCGGCAATGAAGTCCGGATTAAGCCTCAACAATTTCGAGCAAGAGGCATGCCGTAATGAGAAGGTATTTCCTATGCAACCGGCATCTGCCAGGCAATTATAATTCGCGTCCTCCCCTTTTTCCTGGCATTGTCTGCCATCTGCCCCCGACAAGCTGTGCTGGGCTCCGGAGAAATAATGCACATCCGCAGTAGGAAGTGTCTTACATCCCTCCATATCATCAGAAACGGAAGTGAACTTCGATATGAGGAACAACCCTAACAAGATATAGAATATACATTTCGCCATAGCGGGTGCAAATATAGAAACTATTTTCGGATTACAACAGAAAAATAAAAAACAAAAAGCGGTCAACCGTTTCATCAGTCAACCGCTTTCTTGTTTTTGTAGTGGGTACGAGAATCGAACTCGTATACCATGCGTGAGAGGCATGTATCCTAACCGTTAGATGAACCCACCCTCGCATTTGTCTTGTACACCCTCAGGGATTCGAACCCTGGACCCACTGATTAAGAGTCAGTTGCTCTACCAACTGAGCTAAGAGTGCATCTGGCGGAAGCTGGGGGATTCGAACCCCCGGTACGGTTACCCGTACGTCAGTTTAGCAAACTGGTGGTTTCAGCCACTCACCCAAACTTCCTTTTTATAACCAGCATTCTTTTCAAATGCGGTGCAAATGTAGGGCAAACTTTTGGACTGTGCAAATCTTTCCTACATATTTTTTTCACAGTTTTCATGCAATTTGAGATAACACGTTAACACTCAAACCCTAAAACAAGAAAAAAAATTTGATACATATCAAACCGTCCTTTTCAACCTTTCCTTATCTTTGCGCGATTTTTAAAGTATAGTGCACATACACGGACAATGATACAACAAGAAAGCCTAAAAAAGCGGCTTGCCAAGCTGGCCGCCCCCATTTTTATAGAGACACTTCTCATCATGATGCTCGGTGCGGTGGACACCATCATGCTGAGCCGCCACTCGGACAACAGTGTTGCCGCCGTAGGGGTAGTCAACCAAATTATCATGCTCACTTTCCTCGTTTTCGAAGTCATCAACCTCGGAACGTCCGTTCTGTGTTCCCAGTATCTCGGTGCGAAACTACACAAGAAAGTAGTGCAAGTAGTCGGCGTATCCATCCTCGTCAACCTGGCGGTAGGTATCACGGTCAGCCTGGTACTGTTCTCCTGCGCCCATCCCATCCTCCGGCTGATGGGGCTCACCGCTGAACTGATGCAGGACGGCATGGACTATATGCGTATCGTAGGCGCTTTCGCCTTCTTCCAGGCACTATCCCTCACCCTCTCCGCCTCCCTGCGCAGTGCCAACAAGGCCATCTACCCGATGATGGTCACCGTCGTAGTCAATATCCTCAATATCATCGGCAACTACTCCCTCATCTTCGGCCGCTTCGGCTTTCCGGAACTGGGCGTGGAAGGCGCCGCCATCTCCACAGCCTTCAGCCGGGGTGTCTCCATGATTATACTGTTCGTCATACTGTTCCGCAAGCACATCCACCGTTTCCCGCCGGCATACTTCCGCCCTTTTCCGTGGATAGAACTAAAGAACCTGATGAAGGTAGGCCTGCCCTCTGCCGGCGAACAATTGTCGTACAGCTCGTCGCAAGTCGTCATCACCTACTTCATCAACATGCTGGGAGTGGAAGCGCTCGCCACCCGTACCTATTGTGTCAACATCATCATGTTCGCTTATCTGTTCAGCATCTCCATGGCACAAGGCGGCGCCATCTGTATCGGGCATCTGATAGGCGAGAAGAAACCTCACGCAGCCTTCCTTATGGGAAAATACGTCATGAAGAAATCCGTCATGATTACCGTCATGCTGTCCTGCATCCTCGCCCTTTCGGGGCATGCCATCTTTGGCTGGCTCACGTCCAACCCCGACATCATACGTATGGGTGCCACCATCCTTATCATAGATGTACTCCTCGAAATAGGCCGCCCCATCAACATCTTCGCCACCAACGCCCTTCGTGCGGCAGGAGATGTCAACTACCCCTTCTACGTAGGGTTGGTGGTGCAGTGGAGTGTAGCTGTAGGTGTGGGATACCTTTTCGGCTTCCCCTTCGGCTGGGGTATCTGCGGCATGTGGGTAGCCTTCCTGTTGGACGAGAATATCCGCGGCTTCATTTTCGTCCGCCGCTGGTATGGCATGAAATGGGTAAACAAAAGTTTCATACGGAGCTGATTTTTTCTCGTAAAAACCTTATCTTTGCCCCTCGAACAAACAAATTATGGCTTTATGGATGCACTATTGAAAGAAACCGTAGATGCCGCTATCAACTCCCGCTATCCAGGCATGGCTCCCGAGGGAAGAAGGTTGATAGAGGAAATCCTCATTCGCAAGGAAGTAGAAAAGGGCGCATTATTACTCAATGAAGGGCAGATAAGCCATAATATCGTATTTGTAGGAAAAGGCATGTTGCGCCAATTCTATTATAAAAACGGTAAAGACGTCACCGAACACTTTTCCTATGAAGGCTGCATCATCATCTGCATAGAAAGTACCTTGAAGCAGGAACCCACCCACCTCATGATTGAGGCACTCGAACCGAGTGTCGTATACCTGCTGCCATACAACAAGCTGCTGACACTTACCGAAATCTCATGGGAAATAAACATGTTCTATCGGAAGATTCTGGAATATTCCCTGATTGTTTCACAGATAAAGGCTGACTCCTGGCGGTTTGAGACTGCACGCGAGCGCTATAACCAGCTCATGGAACATCAGCCCGAAGTCATCAAGCGGGCTCCCTTGTCGCACATTGCGTCCTATCTGCTGATGACCCCCGAAACACTGAGTCGGGTACGTTCGGGCATACTGTAACCCTCCTCCTGTCTGCCCGGAGAATACATATCTGAATTTATATAGAAATTTTACCATTTCTCCCCTAAGCGTGCATTGATTGCCATACAATCATTTCATGCTCAAGGTTGTTTTATATGTATTTAAAATATTAAAATTCAGATTATGAATACTATACATAATTTTTCCGCTTCCCTGATACAGCGGACAAAACAAGCCGGACGATACAGTACATCCGGTATATATACCAGTACAGTGAACAGCTTTTTCCGCTTCATCGGCCACCGTTCCATCACTTTTGCAGATCTCACCCCCAGCCTCATCAAGCAATACGAAGACCGGCTGCTCGGTGAAGGGCGGCGCCATAATACCATATCCACCTATATGCGTATGCTCCGTTCCATCTCTCACCAGGCTGCCGAACAAGGCATTCCATTCACACACAGTATAGACGATTTGTTCGCCTATGTATTCACCGGCTATGAGCCTACCGCCAAACGGGCCATCTCCCCTTTACTAATCCGGCGCTTGGTAAATCTCGATTTGGAGAAGAAGCCTGCCTTGCGTTTCAGCCGCGACATGTTTCTGTTAAGTTTTTACTTACGAGGCATTCCGTTCGTAGACCTTGTACATCTCCGCAAAACGGATGTCAAGCACAATACCATTTATTATTACCGCCATAAGACCCGTCAGCAATTGTCCGTACATATAGAGTCGTATGCCGCACAGATTATAAATAGGTATAAAAACGAAGCCGCCTCTTCCCCCTATTTGCTACCGATATTATCACTAACCGGGGAAGATGGTTACAGACAATACAAAAGTGCTTTACGGCTCTACAACCAACATTTACACACACTTTCGAAGATGTTACGGTTAAGCATTCCATTAACATCTTATGTAGCCCGCCATAGCTGGGCCACCACTGCCAAAGACGAAGGAGTGGCCATTTCTGTGATTAGTGAAAGCTTAGGACATACTTCTGAAAAGGTAACTCACGTTTACCTTGCTTCTTTTGACAACAATGCGATGAGTAAAGCAAATAAAAAAGTGATTGCAACAATCCATCCAAACAAAAAGAAAAAACCCTAAAAACTAGAATTTGTAAAAGTATTCCTATTTGTATAGGAGTACTTTTATTATCCAATTTTATTCTCTTACTTACAAGGTAATGGATACCAATACTCTCTTACTTACAAGGTAAGAGAATATGTTTTGTGGCTGCAAAGATATGAAAAAGATTACTACAATCGCAAAAAAATAGATTTATTTTTTAATTCATATTTATCTCATATATAGATATAAGACACATTGCAGCCACTTGTATTTCAGTCTTATATATTTACATAAAAGTCCCCATTTTGAATTCAAAAATTAAATTTAATTATGAGATAAAATATCGTTTTACATTTTAATTACATATATAGTCTTTTAATGTAAAATACCTTTTAATGGCTGGTTTATAAGATTATTCTCCAAATAAAATACCACCTCTTACCTTGTAAGTAAGAGAATTATTAAACAAACAAGAATGAACAGTTTTTTCTCTTTCAATACCATTGAGAAAGAAAAAAGCTATTGAATTAGTGTGAATTATGAAACAAGTTCTCCATTTCAATAAAGTGATTAAGTTCGTCATTATCTTTGGTGACTTATGCTTACTGAACATCATTTTCATCTCGCTATATCACATTTTTGACTACCAAACACTGGGCAATGAATTTACACATTCATTGTCCCAGCTATTGGTATTATTGAATCTAGTCTATCTACTTTGCAATTACTCCAATGGCGTCGTACTGCATGAACGTATTGTACGTCCGGAACGCATTGTACGTCGGGCTCTCCGTAATACAACTTTTCACGCCACGCTGTTCATCAGCTTGGCTACTTTAGCAGATATAGGTACCAGTTCACTCCGTTTTTTTACATGCTTTTATAGTATTTTCTTTATCTGCCTCGCTATATATCGCCTTCTTTTCCGGTATTTACTGAAAAAATATCGAGAACATGGAGGTAACTCACGTACCGTCATTTTAATCGGCAGTAACAAAAACATGACAGAACTCTATCAAGAAATGACCGGAGATCCCACCACGGGCTTCCGCATTACCGGCTATTTCTGTGATGTACCTTCTGATGATTTTCCCGAAGATGTCCCCTATTTAGGGCAGCCTAAAGAAGTTGTCACTTATTTACAGCAACACCATATAGAACAAGTCTATTGCTGCTTGCCTTCTGCACGTAGCCATGAAATACTTCCAATCATCAATTATTGCGAAAATCACTTGATTCGTTTCTATAGTGTACCTAATATTCGCAATTACCTGCATCGTCGCATGCACTTCGAGATGTTTGGCAATATCCCCGTACTCACTATCCGCGAGGAACCTTTGGCACAAATGGAAAATCGCCTACTGAAAAGAGCCTTCGACCTCTTTTTCTCCCTCGTTTTTCTGTGTACAGTATTCCCCTTCGTCTACATCATCATAGGTACCGCTATCAAGCTATCCTCCCCCGGTCCTATCTTCTTCAAACAAAAACGAAGCGGAGAGAATGGAAATGAATTCTGGTGTTACAAATTCCGTTCGATGCGTGTCAACATAGACAGTGACGAACTACAAGCCACCGCCAATGACCCGCGCAAAACAAAAATCGGAGATTTCATCCGTAAAGCCAGCATTGACGAACTTCCCCAATTTTTCAATGTGTTACTGGGGCAAATGTCCGTTGTAGGGCCACGCCCCCATATGCTGAAACACACTGAAGAATATTCACGCCTTATCGACAAATATATGGTCAGACATCTGGTAAAGCCCGGCATCACCGGTTGGGCCCAAGTCACCGGCTACCGTGGTGAGACCAAAGAACTCTGGCAAATGGAAGGACGTGTACAGCGCGATGTATGGTATCTGGAACACTGGACTTTTCTATTGGATTTATACATTATATACAAGACAATCAGAAACGCCATTCAAGGCGAGAAAGAAGCGTATTGAGAATTAAAATTGAAAATCAAAAATTAAAAGGAGCAGTAATGAAAAACAAGAAAAGTATAGCCATCTTGATGGCGGCAATTACATTGGCAAGCTGCCAATCTTACAAAAAAGTACCTTATCTACAAAGTTACAAATCACTTACAGATAAGAGTTATAAGGAAATCGTCATCAATGAAGTCAACCAGCAGGATACCCTCTACGATGCGCATATCCAACCTAAAGACTTGCTGAATATCACCATAAACACCACTGATCCGCAAGCTGCCGCACCGTTCAACCTGACCATGCAGACCTATAATAATATAGCACAATCCAATGCCAGCACTACATCGCAACCAGCTCTGCAACAATATCTCGTAGACAATGCAGGTGAGATAGACTTCCCCGTGATAGGCAGACTGAAAGTAGGGGGCTTAACTAAAAATGCAGCCGAGAACCTTATCCGTGAACAGCTTCGTCCTTATCTCAAAGAAATACCTATTGTCACTGTACGTATGTCCAACTACAAAATTTCTGTCCTCGGTGAAGTGAACAGTCCCGGAACTTTCACTATCAATAATGAGAAAGTGAATATTTTCGAGGCGCTTGCCATGGCAGGCGACATGACCATTTACGGTATACGAAACAACGTCAAGCTCATCCGCGAAGACTGTAACGGCCAGCGAAATGTCATCAGCCTAAACTTGAACGAGCAGAATATTCTTCATTCTCCCTACTACTACATGCAGCAGAATGATATCCTTTATATAGCTCCAAATAAAACCAAGGCAAAGAGTGCAAGCGTCAGCAACAGTACCACTATCTGGGTTTCTGTGATTACTTCCCTTGTTTCACTCGCAAGTCTGATTGTCAACATTGTAAGATAATTTTAATCCTCAAAAAATGAAAGAAGATTTATACGATGACCTTTTAAACGAAAAAGAGGAAAAAACAGATTTCCAAGCCCTCTTTTTCAAATACATCATTCATTGGCCCTGGTTTGTGGCAAGCGTATTGATATGCACTGGCTTGGCCTTTGCTTATCTCCGTTACCAAATACCCGTCTACGAAGTGTCATCTTCTATCCTAATTAAAGAAGACGACAAGAAAAGTACCAACAATGCACTGTCTGCCATGCAGGATTTTGGTATGCTTTCCATGACCAGCAACTTTGACAATGAGCTGGAAATTCTGAAATCAAGGACACTCATCAAGAAAGTCGTGTCACGTCTGAACCTTTATACCAACATCGCCATCGAACAATCTTTCGGCTACGATGTTCCACTTTACAAAAACTCCCCTCTTGATGTGTTCATGACCGCCGAGGAAGCTGACAAACTGGAAGGGAACATTCGGCTGGAACTGATATACTCCCCTACCGGCCAACTGACTGTCACAGCCTTTTATATACAAAACGGAGACAAGCAAGAAACGACCAAATCTTTCGACGAACTACCTGCCATTCTACCACTCCCGGTAGGTGTCATCACCATTTCGCACAATGATTCATTGCCTGCTCCGCAAGAGCCCGTCAATCTGAAGGCTATCATCAGTACCCCCACTGCCGCAGCAGCAGGCTATAGGGCAGGTCTGACCGTAGCCCCCATATCCAATACCAGTACCATTGCCACCATCAGTGTACAAAACACCCATATACAACGAGCCTCCGATTTCACCCAAGAACTGATAATACTCTATAATCAGGACACCAACACCGAAAAGAATGAAGTGGCCCAGAAAAGCGCCGACTTCATCGAGGAACGTATCAGCATCATCAACCACGAACTGGGCACCACAGAAACCGAACTGGCGGAATTCAAGCAACGCGCCGGACTGACCGACATCAGCAGCGACGCGCAGCTTGCCCTTCAGGAAAGTTCCAAGTACGAACAGCAATATGCAGAGAACGCCACCCAAATCAACCTCGTGAACTATCTGCGCGACTACATCAACAATCCTGCAAACAACGACGAGATCATCCCTGCCAACGTAGGACTGAGCGACATGAACCTGACCTCCGCCATAGACAAGTACAACAATCTCATCGTGGAGCGTAAGCGCCTGCTACGTACCTCCTCCGAAAGCAATCCCGCCATCATCAATCTGAACACGGGGATCGAGGCCATGCGCCACAATGTGAAAACCACCGTAAACAGTGTTTTGAAAGGCCTGCAAATCACCCGGAGCAACATCGACCGACAGTCGCGCAAGTACGAAAGCCGCATCAGCAACGCCCCCAAGCAGGAGCAGGAGTTCATGAGTATCGCACGCCAGCAGGAAATCAAGGCCACCCTCTACATCATGCTGCTGCAGAAACGCGAGGAAAACGCCATCACACTGGCTGCAACCGCCAACAATGGACGCATTATCGAAGAGCCCATGCCTGCCGGCATCGTTTCTCCCCAAGGCAAAAAAATCTATATGATTGCCTTTGTCATCGGCATCGGCATTCCCTTGGGCATCATTTTCCTATTGAACCTGCTCCGTTTCCGCATTGAAGGGCATACCGATGTGGAAAAGCTCACAAAGGTTCCCATTATCGGTGACATCCCCCTTACCGGTTCAAACAAGCATGAAGAGTCTGCCATTGCCGTACGCGAAAACGACAACGACATCATGACGGAAACCTTCCGCAGCCTGCGCACCAACCTGCTCTTCATGATGGGCGATCCGGATAAGAAAGTCGTCCTGGTTACCTCCACCATAAGCGGTGAAGGCAAGACTTTCATAGCTTCCAACCTCGCCCTCAGTCTGGCGCTGCTCGGCAAAAAGGTCATTCTGGTAGGATTGGATATACGCAAACCGGGATTGAACAAGTTGTTCCATCTTTCACACAAAGAAAAAGGAATCACCCAATACCTTGCCGCCCCCAAATCCACAGACCTTCATGCGCTGATACAGCCTTCCGGCATAACTTCCAACCTCGACCTGCTATTGGGCGGTCCCATCCCACCCAATCCTACGGAACTACTGGCACGCCAGTCACTGGAAGACACCATCAGTACATTACGCAAAGAATATGACTATATCGTACTGGATACAGCCCCTATCGGCATGGTGACCGACACGCTCATCCTTTCGCGCGTAGCGGACGCCAGCATCTACGTCTGTCGTGCAGATTATACGCATAAGACCGATTACCAGCTCATCAACGAGCTTCAGGAGCATCATCGTCTCCCCAACTTATGCACAGTAGTCAACGGAATCGATATGAAGAAGAAAAAATACGGTTATTACTACGGCTATGGTAAATACGGAAAGTATTACGGCTACGGTAAGAAATACGGATACAGTTGAGTTAGCGACTAGCTATTAAGAGTTGAGAGTAAATAATCGAGTGTCTAATTTTTAATTTCTAATTTCTAATTTTTAATTAACCCCGCCCCTCCAATGTGACAGGCGACCGCGTAGCGCGCCCGAACCTCAACTATTTATGAACCATAGAAATACACCTTTAAAGGATTTTACATGAACCATACTGATATCACCCCTCATATTATTCCTCGTCGCCAATGGCTGGTGGCATACGTGCAGTCTTGTCTGGAAAAGAAGACTGCCGAACGGCTGAAAGCTATGGGAGTGGAATATTACTTACCCATACAAAGCGAAATACGCCAATGGAGCGACCGGCGCAAGAAAGTGGACCGCCTGGTCATCCCGATGATGATTTTCGTGCATGTCACTCCGCAGGAACGCCCCCTGCCGCTTACCTTACAAGCTATCAGTCGGTACATGGTATTGCGCGGTGAAAGCCGTCCCGCCGTCATTCCCGAGGAACAGATGGAACGTTTCCGCTTTATGCTGGATTATAGCCCGGAGGCTGTAGAGATTTGCAGTACACCTCTGGCAGCAGGTGATGCCGTGAAAGTAATAAAAGGCCCCCTTGCCGGATTGGAGGGAGAACTGGTCATGATAGGAGGAAAAAGCAAAGTGGCAGTCCGGCTGGATATGCTGGGCTGCGCACATGTGGACATGCCGATAGGATACGTGGAGAGAATTAATTTTTAATTGTCTCGTATTCGCTTTTGGCGTCAAAACAAGGACAAGCCTTATGGATAGAGGAACTGAGTTGCCGATGCCCTGAAATACGGGCATTGGGATAGTCGGTCTTCAGCTGCCGAAGCAAGTCAAGCAAAGAGCATTTCTGCGCATAGGTACGTGTATCGGCAGGGACACCATTCTCGTCGAGCCCACCCTCATAGCAGATGCCGATACTCTTGTCGTTCCAGCCGGTGGCATGGGCTCCAATCTGATGAACCGGGCGACAAATATGCACCTCGCCGTCACGGGTGATGTAGAAATGATAACCGATATCGGCAAAGCCCCGTGCCAGATGACTGCGGCGAAGCGCCTCCACCGAGAAGTGACGGTCACAGCGCGTAGCGCTGCAATGAACTACCAGGAGGGTTACCTCCCGATAGTTCTGATAGAAACTGCCTGCTTTCATCCGGCTAACGGTTGATGCAGGAAGTCAAGCCAAACACTCCGGCCAATGTAGTGGCCACGGTAATAATCACTTTAAGGACAATGCCCCATACAGATTTTGATTTTGTTTTCTCACTCATAACAATTTGCAATTAAGGAATTAAACACTATGGTTAGCTGCATTTTTTAGACAGAAGAACATATTTATTTTCTCTCTTTTGTCTTTTCGTTTCATCCTAACGGATTTTCCCCCTGGTCTCCGTCCGAACCGCCTCCCGGGTTGCTGCCTCCACCGGCATCTTCACCCCCGCCAGTGGCTCCGGTCAGGTCCACGGTAGTCTTTCCGGCCTTCAGGGCTTTCACCACGGCACGGGCTGCACTTCGGGTTGCCACCAGATTGAATTCCGCCTCCTCCAGCAGCTCTCCAAAACGCTGGCCACAGGTCCAGTTCACATTCAGCCTACGGATATGGATGGCAGGATTGAACTCCTTGGCAGAAGCCGCGCCGATACTGTTGATGCTGATGTAGAAACTCCCCAGGTCGCCCAACTGGATTTTTTGTCCGGCCAGCAACTGCTCCCGCATGCAATCCACGGACATGGTGAGGATGGCAACGATATCCGAACGCTTGTACACGCAGCCATGACTGGCTATATGCTCGGCAAAGCGGTTGATGTCCATCACTTCCGAATACTGCGCACTTGCGTACGCTTTTTTGGCAACCGTCTTATCGGTAGGATTGCCACGCATCACGATACTGTAGTTAATCATAAATTAAAAATTATAAGTTAAAAATTAAAAGATAGGGAGACGATACTAATCCCAGGGGCTTACGATTACTAATCTTCGCGCGTCACGATTACTAATCTTCACCCTTCATCGTCTGACAGAACAAAGATACGACGTACCTCCGGGCAGAATAAGAGATGCGGTGAAGTGATATGAAGGGATGTGGGAAAATGTGAGATTAGGTAAGATTATACCGGGTTCCGGCAATGGGTATACAGAAAAAATTCCGTACATTTACAGTGTAATAACCAGTTAAAGCATTGTTTATGAAGTACGTTGAAGACTACGAAAATATCCCCGGCAAAGAGTGGCCCGTCCGCCCCTATTACAAACGTGAACTGGCAGAGGCATACGCCCCCACCATTTCACCGGCATCCGCACTCAACCGCTTGTCCAAATGGATGAAGCTGAATTTGGAACTGGACGAAGCCCTGCGGCATACCGGCTACAAAGGCTCCCAGAAAATATTCACCTCCCTGCAGGTGGAACTTATATTCAGGTATTTAGGAAAACCGTGAAAGAATCAATCCCCCACATAGCGCGCCATGGCGCATTGGTTGCGGTAGATTTCATCCCCTTTCAGCTCGACCACCCGATAACCACGACGGCCACCGGAACGGACAGCCTCATAGCCCTCCTGCTTCATCACCAGACCGAGGCGCGTGGGACTCAAGGGTTGCCGGATACCTATGTTGATATGTCCCAGTATCTGGGCATTGGTCAAGAACATACACTCCTCGCCCGGCATGGGGCGGCGATAGTACACCTGAACGAGCTCACGCTCCAGGCAGGGCACCTCAAAATAACGGTTATGAAGATTCACGGCATCAATCTCCTCCTGCTCAAACCAGTAGTGAAAGCCGCTCTTCCAGAGGGCATAGCCTTGCGCATACACTCCGGCATAGTCTATGGGATAATCGAAAGGACTGTCTATGGAATCCACCTCGAAGGGAAGCCAACGGCGGTTGCCACTGAGGTCGTTGAGGAAGGTGACGTTGTTGCTCGTGCCACAGAAGCTGGCAATATGCGGACGGCTCTCCTTGAAGTGTCCGTAGGCGGCACGCTCGTTCACGTCTGTCATGCCGGTGATGGCCTTCAACTGGCTGACCTGGGCAGAGGTCATCTCCTCCAGCTCTTCAAGGCATACCAGTGCAAACTCGGTCAGCGTAAAAAGGTCGTCCTTGCTGACGCGCCGGCTGTTGCTTTTCACATAAAAATAACGCTGAAGTTCGACAGGAAGCAGACGCTGCATCCAGGTAGTCTTGTAGATGCCCTGCTTACCGATGAAGACCAGAATCTCATGATTCACCACCTTAGTATCGAGCAGCGAAGCAATGGTGGCCACCAGCCACTTCTTGAAGTAGATGCCGAAAAGCTTCTGGTCGTCCTTCACATGTACGCCGGCAGCCAGACGAGCAATAGGGTCAGTAGTACCGTCCCAAGCAGGCAGCCCCTCCAGATAGGCTACAAAGGGATTGAAAAGCGGTGTGTACTCCGAATCGAGCACGGAACGTATGTCCGCAATGCGGGCAAGCATCCCTGCCTTGTTCATGCGGCTCCACAACGTGTTGACGTAGCGGTCGGTCAGCTCCGCATACTCCTCTCCGCAGTCGGTCATCAGGACTTCGAACTTGCCACTCACCGTATTTTTGCGGAACTTCGCCTGTTCGGAAAGGAACTGCTCGATATCTGCCACCGTGGCAAACTTTTCATCGCCCTCTCCCCTGCGGACAAGGGAGCGGGTGCCATGCTCCCCGGTATTCGCGTAGCAGGAGCCGATGACAGTTGCCACATCCCCGTCATAGTCAGGAAAGTGCTCCGCTGCCCAAGCGGCGGCTGTCTTCCGGGCCACTCCGTACTGGTTGAGCAGATACCCCATGCGCATCACATATTCGTTATGATGATGTTCACAATAACTCACTCCCTCCTCTTCCAGCAGGCGTTCGGCAGCTTTCACCACCTTCTCCAAACGTTTGTTGCGCTTTGTCGGCACAGCTTCGGAAGCGCTATCCTGCGGTTGGGGAGCAATCGGACTATCTTGCAAAACAAAAGAAGCGGCACTGGGATTGTAATATACATGAGGGTCGGAAGCCAGTCCACTGATACGGGTAGCATTCTTGCACTGCCCGTCGCTTTCGAAGCCCACCAGGCAGGAATAGTAGTCGTTGACTTGATTGAAATACTTGGCGTATTGCCGGAAAGCTTTTCCCTTTTCCGCTCCGTTCAGGTCATCGATGCGGCAGATGATACGGATGCCATGACCGCTGATAGTGGTGTAGGCCATCAATGTATACTTGTCGGCACAAATCAATGTCAGTGTGGCAGCCATCCGCTCGGGAGCGATATGGTCCAGGTCGACCAAGGTATAGCCGGTCCAGGCACAGATATGTTCGCGGGTCTTCCCACCTTCAAAGCAGACGGCAACAGCGAAGCAGGGACAGCCGGACTTCTCGCGGTCGGCATCCCTACGCAGGTCTTGCTGCAAATAGTAGCGATGTTTCTCGGTGCGGTCTCGCAGGGCAGCGTCGCATTTAATGATGTTGACTATTTCTTCAAGAGAAGTTTCTACTGATTCTGTGTCCGAATAGCCTCTGAAAAGGCTGATATTGCGGTGTTCCATAATTTACTGATTTTTGTTTATGTTTAAAATTACGACGCGAAGGAACGCATAAGTGCCCAGATACACAAGTCCGGTCGTTTCCACTACATGGAAATGATTTCGCTTGTTTTTATTATTGTTTAACAATTAAAAGAGTCAACATGACAAAGAAAGAGCCGGTGACACCGGCATTCGGAGCCTTTCTGAGCAAATGCCAGAAAGAACAGCTCGTTAACGGCAGACATCTGACCAACGAGACCATCGCCCAAGCAACGATGATGAGTACCAGAACCTACAACCTTTTAAAAAAGGGCTGAGCAACAACATCAACCAGATACATGCCATAACGCATTTCTGGAGGTCGTTCCCGAAAACAGACCAAGAAAGGGAGAGTTTTGAGAAAGAGGTGGCAGATTGCCTGGAGAGGGATTTGAGGAATTATAGAATCCACACGGGAGTCTTGAAACCTTAACTTCACTTGCAACCTTGACACTTGTGGCACCCTTTTTCCAATACTCCCTATTAGGCTAATATTTATCACACACAAACGATACAGGTCTGTGCATATTGATAATTTGTCTCGCGCGCGTAACGGGTATTTATGTTTAAGGGGTGACACAGGTGTCATTTCGGCTTACCACTGATTACATAAATTGACAGAAATTGAAAAGAAAAATTACCTACAAGAATCTGTGAATTTTATGGTATAGATATTAGAGAAAGTAAGCAGCTATTCCATATAAAATATAATCATGATTATGAAACAATATAATATTGCCGTTGCAGGTACCGGCTATGTAGGTCTGAGTATTGCAACTTTGCTTGCACAGCACAACCATGTCACTGCTGTCGATATAATCCCTAATAAAGTAGAACTTATCAACAACAAGAAATCACCCATTCAGGATGAATATATAGAGAAGTATTTGGCAGAAAAGGAGCTTGACCTAACTGCTACTCTGGACGGCAAGGCAGCCTACAAAGATGCGGACTACGTCGTTATTGCCGCTCCTACCAACTACGACCCGGTGAAGAACTTCTTCGACACCCATCATATCGAAGATGTGATAGACCTCGTCATCAGCGTAAATCCGGATGCGGTAATGATCATCAAATCAACCATCCCCGTGGGGTATACCCGTTCACTCTATATAAAATATGCACAACAATTCCTTCACAATCCGGAACTGGAAGGCAAGAAATTCAACCTGCTCTTTTCTCCGGAATTTTTGCGTGAGAGTAAAGCACTTTACGATAACCTTTATCCTTCTCGCATCATAGTAGGTTATCCTAAAATTATTGAAGGAACAGAATTTACAGAAGAAAATACAGCTATAAATGCCATCAGCAATCCCAATGCGGAAGAATATGCCAAAATTTTCGCAGCATTGCTCCAACAAGGTGCTGTTAAAGAGAACATAGATACCCTATTTATGGGTATGAAAGAAGCCGAAGCCGTAAAACTTTTCGCCAATACCTACCTTGCCCTGCGTGTCAGCTATTTCAACGAACTCGACACGTATGCCGAAATGAAAGGGCTTGATACCGCAGCCATCATCAACGGAGTATGTCTCGACCCACGTATCGGCACACACTACAACAACCCCTCTTTCGGTTACGGCGGCTATTGTTTACCTAAAGATACAAAGCAACTCCTTGCCAATTACGACCGCGTCCCCCAAAACATGATGACCGCCATTGTGGAAAGCAATCGCACACGCAAGGATTTCATTGCTGACCGTGTATTGCAGAAAGCCGGTTACTATAGTTATGCAGAAGGTAATTATGATGTTGCAAAAGAAAAGCAAGTTGTAATTGGCGTATATCGCTTGACGATGAAGTCCAATTCGGATAATTTCCGACAATCATCCATTCAAGGTGTAATGAAACGGATAAAGGCAAAAGGGGCAGAGATTATCATCTACGAACCGACACTGGAAGATGGAAGCACGTTCTTCGGCAGCAGAGTAATGAATAATCTGGATGAATTCAAACTACAGAGTGATGCGATTATTGCCAATAGGTATGACGTCTGCCTGGAAGAGGTGAAAGAGAAAGTTTATACGAGGGATATTTTTAGAAGAGATTAAGAAACTATTTTTTGAAAAAGTGATAAACACTCCTTATAAAATCCGATGAATTATATTCATAAATATACAACCTGTATCATTCAATACCTCTATATATACATAATGATATCCTCCGCAGGAATGGCCTTACCCGCCTATATAGGGAATGATAATTTCATCATATTGACACTATTAATGGGAATATACTATGTATTGAAGAAAAAGACATTATTTCATCTTCAAAAGCAATATTTACTTTTCATCGGATGCTTGTTTTTTTCAATGCTTCTAGTCATAATAGGCTCTACATTAAGTTTAGGTACAGCACTCAGTGTTACTTCAATACCATTAATCATATATACTACTTACAAAATAGATCCACGTAACTATCTCCAAAGATTTGTCAAACTTTTTTTCTATATCGCTTTAATCAGCATTATCCTCTTTACAATCATACGCTTGTTTGGATTCAACTCGTTTTCCGGGATATTTCCACATTTATATACCTCCTTCTATAGAGAAGGGCAAGTCTATAGTTATGGAGGATTTTTATACCGTTTTGTCACCCTACATAGTGATAGAAATTGTGGTCCATTTGGCGAGCCGGGCCAATACCAATGCGTACTTGCTGTCGCCTTATATTTCACTCTATTTCGCCCCCTTCTTTTCAAAGAAAAAGAACGAATGCTATATATGATTGTATTCTTCTTCGCTTTGATTACGACCCTTTCCACAAGCGGTTATATAAGTTTATCTATATTAATTTTTTGCTTTTTGCTGCATTCCTCAAGAACTACAGATAAACGAATGAAAAAAATATATATAGCTATGATTATTGGTACTGTGTTTTTCATGTCGACGACAAAAGTTGGTAGTGAATTCATGAACACAGTTATATTCCACAAAATTTACGCAAACGGTCAATTGGATTTCTCTCTTAGTTCCGGTGGTGCACGTACCATAAGTATAAGTAGCGTATTATCTACCATATACCATCACCCTATTACTTTGGTTGGAGTTGGCTACGACGAATTACGCAATATGGGGGTGGGAGGATGTGCAGGTTTTCTATTCCTACTTCTCGCCATAGGAATAATGCCATTTTCCATATTATTTGGCTTTTGTTTCTATCAGGTATTTAAGTATAATAAAGGTATCTGGGACATAATAGTACGAATTTTATTAGTTTTAAATATGGGGTTAGGTCAGCCCCATATTATGAACTTTGCTCTCTTTACTATGATGTTATACCCTTACTTCATAGCTAACAGCTTTAAAAAAACAAATACATACTATGTCAGAGATTGCTAACAGAGTATTAAGAAACACTTGTTATCTCTATGCCAGAATGGGCATTACAATGTTCATCTCACTTTATACTACCCGATTGATACTAAATTCTCTCGGAGCTTCTGATTTTGGAATTTTCAACATTGTAGGTGGAGCAATTGGAATGCTTGGTTTTCTAAATGCAGCAATGGCAGATGCCACCCAGCGTTTCATGTCTTATGCTGAAGGCGAAGGAAACAAAAATAAAAAAAAAAGTATTTTCAATGTTAGTTTTATTCTTCACTTTATTCTTGCAGTAATTGTGGGAATTGTATTGCTGATAGCAGGTTTTTTTTTCTTCAATGGTATACTCAACATACCAATTGAGAGAGAGTTTGCAGCAAAGGTCGTTTATGGCAGTTTGATTATCAGTACCGTATTCACGGTAATGACTGTTCCATATAACGCAGTAATAAATGCCCATGAAAATATGAAATACTATGCAGCCATGGGATTGATCGAGGTACCCCTCAAATTGCTAGTTGCCATTATTTGTATGTACACTACTAACGATAGATTAATCATATATGGAATACTCATGGCTTGCATTCCCTTGATTATGCTTTCCACCATGCGAATATACTGTCACAAGCATTATGAAGAATGTATCATCTCTCCATACACTAACTGGGATAAAAAACTAATGAAAGAAATGACCTCATTTGCCGGATGGAATCTAACAAGCAGTGTAGCAAGTATTCTGACCATGCAAGGAGTATCAATCATACTAAATTCATTTTGGGGGGTATTAGCAAATGCAGCACAAGGAGTGGCTAATCAGCTTTCCGGCCAGATAATGGTATTTTCTAGAACTATGCTCACAGCCTTAAATCCCATAATCGTAAAAAATGAAGGGGCAAATAATAGAGAGAAAATGATAGAGGCTACTTTAGCTGGAAATAAATTTTCTTATCTTATAATGATTTTTTTTGCTATCCCATTCTGTATCGAAATGCCATTTATCCTCAAAATCTGGTTAAAAGAACCTCCAGAATATGCTGTGCTATTTTGCAGATTAATTCTGGTACGATTATCTATTACACAATTAACAATTACTTTCAACACCGCAATAGGAGCCACCGGAAAAATTAAAAACAGTAATTTTATAACGTCCATAATCATGATTTTAATGTTACCACTTACTTGTCTACTATATTATTGGGGTACTCCAATTTACACTATCTATATAGTGCTCATTTTTATGGTCATTTTACTATTCACCTCTTCTGTTTACTTCATGAAAAAACTTTGTAAATTAAGGATAAGACTATTTGTGAAAAATGTACTTTTCCCATGTTTTAGTGTTTCTTTTATTACACTTTCTACTGGTCTACTACCTCTTTGGGGATTTAAAGAATCCTTTTTTCGTTTCATTTTGGTGAGTGGTATTTGCGTCATTTCTTTCGGAGTATCATTTTACACCCTAGGCTTAAACCAAAAAGAAAAGTCACTAATACAATCATTAATAAATAAAATTAAAAAAACATGATTACATTCTTGACGAAGAATCATATTCCATACAAGGAATATATTCCATTATCTAATTTTACAGGCATGAATCAAATAGGAATATTACCACTAATTGTATATCCTGAAACCATAGAACAATTGAAGAGTATATATCTTAAAGCTATCACCGACAAACTTTCTTTTGATATTTTGGGAGGAATAACCAACACCTATTTATCCAACAATTATCAAAGAGATATAATAATAGTCACAACAAAACTCAAAGGAATAGAAAAAACGAATGAAACAATATGGGTTGAGTGCGGTTATAGTCTCACTAAAATAGCATGGGAATTATCATCAGAAGGCATAACTGGATATGAAGGTTTCATTGGAATTCCCGGCACTATCGGGGCAGCTGCTATCAACAATAGCGGAGCATTTAACACCTCCATCTCTAATATAGTAAAAAAAGTAAAAATTCTAACTCCACAAGGAAATGTCACCGATCTTACCAACAAAGAATTGAAATACACTAATCGAAATAGCATCTTAAAAAGAAATTTAGGAAAAGGCATTGTACTATATGTCGAATTAAATACAACAAATAAAGATAACGTAGACAATATTTTAAATAGAATCAAAATCTATAATGCTTTTCGTAAAACACAGGTAGATGGCAAACGAAAGAGTCTGGGAAGTATTTTCGTATCAAGTAGTCTCAAAGAGATAGGTAGACGGCATAAAATAGCAATTTTCACAAAGAAGGTAATCAACCAACCTATTAAATTCTTTTTCCATAATACAAGAATTAACACATTTCTTGATTTTTTATTTTTAGGCAAACCATCTTTAGCGAAACATTGCGATAATTTGAATAGGTTTTGTTGGCAAAAAAACACCAAAGAAGATGATTTTATGGAATACTTAAATTATATGCAAAAATTAGCAGGTAATCAATTAAAACTAGAAATTGAAATACGAAAATGAAAGTTGGAATTTATACTATACACGCAGCACATAATTTCGGAGCAATGCTGCAAGCATTTGCAACTCAATATATAATTAAGAGTTTTGGTATTGATGTAGAAATCGTAAATGACCATCCTAATGAAAAATTAAATGCATATCTAACTAATAATATTTCTTTAAAATCAGTTATAAAAAATCTATATGCGCTTATAAATCCACTGATATGGATAAAGAGCAAAAGATTTAGAGATTTTCACAAATCCATGCCATTATCTAAAAAGTATAAAAGCATCAACGATATATATAAGAATCCACCAAAATATGATATCCATTTAGTGGGTAGTGACCAAGTTTGGAATATAGAACGAAAAATAGACAAACAATACTATTATTTTCTTGATTTCCTACCAAGAAACGAAATATGCATCTCCTATGCCTCAAGTTTTGGAAATTCTAATGTTTCTAATTCTGTTTATCCACTATTACAACAATTACTTTCCAAATTTAATAAATTAAGTGTTCGAGAAAAAGGAGGAGTAAAACTGATTAAACGAGCAACAGGATTAGATGCTACATTGGTATTAGATCCAACACTTTTACTCACCGATGAGCAATGGTCTAAATTTAGTTCCACATCCCCTATTATTAAAGGCAAATATATCCTTTATTATGGATTTGATAAAAGTGAAAATTGTTATCAAATAATAAAAAGTTTACGTTTGTCTCTACAGTTACCGATTGTCGCAATATCTGTCAGCACAACAACTCCTTATAAATTTGATAAATTTATTCAAGCAGCTGGCCCCAAAGAATTTATAAATTTATTTAAACATGCCTTTTACATAATAACTAGTTCCTTTCACGGTGTTGCTTTCTCAGTCAATTTTCAGAAGAATTTTATTGTAATGCAACATGGCACACGAATGGAACGAATTGAATCATTATTAGACATTATAGGACAAAGAAAACGAATCGTTTCAAGTGCACAAGAACTAAAAGAACTACTCATAAATGATAAAAATATTGATTATCAAAAATGTTCAAGACTAATAATAGAAACAAGGAACTATTCTATCAGATGGCTTAAAAATGCACTATTAGAAAATGACCAAACAAAAAATATTCAATTAATAAATCTATAATCATTATTGTATGAATATTAAACAATTGAGAACAACATTAGGAACTATAAAGCGACTTTTTTATGATAGTCGTCCGCAAAAATTAGGAAAATATGGAAAGAATGTTTATATAGAGTATCCTCTTGTGTTTCACAATCCCTCTAATATATTTCTTGAGGATAATACATCTATTAAAGCCTTTACTACAGTATTGAATACAACCGGAAAATTTATAATGAAAAAGAATTCAACTGCAGCACAAGGGCTAACAGTTGTTACTGGCAACCATCATTACGTCAAAGGACATTTATTGAATGATTCCATAAGAAACAGACTTTCAGATATAGAAAAAGACATTATTGTAGAAGAAGATGCATTAATATGTGCCAATGTCACATTATTAAGTGGAGTCACAATAGGTAGAGGGTGTATCATAGGAGCAGGAACAGTTGTACGAAAAAGTACACCACCATACTCTATCGTTATTGGAAATCCTGCAAAGGTCATTAAGTTTATATTTACACCCAAAGAAATATTGGAACATGAGTTTGGACTTTATCCAGAAACAGAACGCTTATCACTAGACACTATAAAGAAACAGCAAGAAACATATATAGGCAAAACATTATAAAACAATGAACTATTTAACTGACAAGATTCTACGCGGAACACATCGACTCTATGTTAACCATTATGGTTCATACCTAAAACCTCTTGATCGAATAACAGATCCAAATGAAGCATCCAACATTATATATCAACAATTAAAATCAGATATTCCGTGTATGATTGCTCGCTATGGCAGTGTAGAAATTTTATGCATCAACAACTACCTAGGAATAAATAAGTTCAAACACAATATCTGGAATTATATTACAGATAAATCCCCTCAATTTTGGTGGAATAAGACTGGGATACAGAGCATGCAAAACAATGCAGGTTTTTTTCCACTTACAGAACAAAATTTAGAACGATTTGCAGAACTAATGATTGAAGACTCGAAGTTAGTGGATATATTAGGGTCATGGCGCTTAGAGGAACGTAGACTCATTGATATAGAAAATGTGAAAGCTGTGCAACTTCTACTATTAGAACCATACCATGCAATACACCCTTGGTCAAGAATTCTTAAAGGGAAAAAAGTACTTGTCATACATCCTTTCGCTGAAACAATACAACAACAATATGCAAACAAGAGAACACTATTATTCAAAAATCCAGAAGTTTTACCAGAGTTCCAATTAGAAACACTTAAGGCAGTTCAAAGTATCGGTGGCCAAAGTTCTTTTTACACATGGTTTGATGCATTACAATACATGAAAAACGAAATTGATAAACGGGATTATGATATCGCATTAATTGGATGTGGAGCATATGGATTTCCTCTAGCAGCTCATATCAAGCGAAGCGGAAAGAAAGCTATTCACCTAGGAGGAGCCTTACAACTGTTGTTCGGCATCAAAGGAAAACGTTGGAGTAATCCTACCTACGGTATAAAATCACTCCCTTTTATAAGGGAAAATTACTATAAAAATCTAATGAACGATTTTTGGGTTTCTCCATTAGAGACAGAAAAGCCATTTAATGCTAATAACGTAGAAGGTGGTTGTTATTGGTAAATTTATCTAGTTACAGTATACTCTATTTTATAAAATGACATCAAACATTAAGGTAATATATATCACAAAATATAACCAAAAAGAAATTTTAAAGAGACCTGATAATTTTGCTTATTACATTAAAAGCATGATGAATACAAACTTTATTGATGTGCATCTGTTAAATCCATTATCTTTTAAAAAAGCAAATAGCATTCTATCTTTTATTAGCCTAGTGAAAGCTATTAAAGAAGTTAGCCCTGACATTCTATATTTAGATAATCTGCAAGGACTCAACGAACTGATAACTCTAAAACGAGTCGGAATTTTAAAGTGTAAAATAGTTGCGTGGAAATACACTTACTGCAAAGAATACTCTAACCCTATTAAAAATTGGCTTACCAAGTTTTTTTATTGGACAGGAATAGACCGAATCTATATGATGTTTGACAACCACACACATCATGCAATAGTCCATAACATTGTGAAAGATTGCCAAATAACAACACTGAGCAGAGGAACAGAAGCCGAATGGTATCAAAAATATCTTATTCCCCAAAAAGACAATTTTCTGGTAATGGCAACAGGAAAGGATAGCAGAGATTACCAAACGCTCTGTGAAGCCTGCGAACAAACTCAGACAAATTGCCATATCATTACTCGCCGCCACGAAAGCAATATAAAAGTAGCGGAAAAGTTCAAAAACAGTCAATACATAAAATTCACATTTATGGAAGACCTACATATAAACAATGAATATGAGTACATTATGCAACAACAAGGCCAAGCATCTATATTGGCTATTCCTTGTGAGAGAAGAGAATATGGAGTAGGTTACACCAATATAGTAGAAGCATTGCCTTACTACATTCCAATCCTAATGACACATAACCCCGATATACACATAGATTTAGAAAAAGAAAACATCGGCTATTTAATAGAACCTTACGATGTCGAAACATGGAAAGAAAAAATCATTTACCTAAAGCAACATCCTGAAGTCATAGAAACAATGAGTAAACATGCTAAAAAGTTGACAGAAGGAGAATATAATGCACAAACCACTGCTTCCTATATAATAAATGACTTTATCCGAATCATCCAATAATGTAAGTATGAACTTCAAAATATGCCGCCAATTAATACACGAAGATTTTCGTAAGGTACTGACACAACAGCCACATAGAAAAATATCTGAATACTTATATATCCTAAGATATTTAATTTCCAATAACTCATTCAAATTTTGTTTTTGGTTCAGATTGGGCAGTTGGTCAAAAGGAAAGAAAAAAGTACTACCTATCTATATCCTTTCATTATATCCTTTCATGGATGATGCATCGGCATTATATGTTTAAATTTGGAATTCAGATGCCATTAGGTACCCCCGTAAAAGGAGGATTAAGCTTTAATCATTTTTCATGTATCATTATTAATGGAGCAACCCAAATAGGACATAATTGTACCATATTTCATGGCGTAACAACAGCTCTAAAAATGGGAGGAAGCAATGCTGGCGTACCCTCTATTGGAAATAATTGTGTGTTGGGACCAGGAAGTAAAATTTTAGGTTCTGTAACTCTTGGAGATAATGTTTTTGTGGGAGCCAATGCTGTAGTTACTCATGATATGCCATCAAACAGTATAGTAGCTGGAATCCCTGCAAAGGTGATTAGTATGAATGGACAGCAAAGTACAGAATTAGTAAGACAGCATAAATGAAAAAAAGAATAGAATGGATTGATTTATGCAAAATCATTACAATGATAATTGTATGCTATGATCATACAATTCAAAGCATTGCTCCCGATGAAGCCTTGAAAAACGGTTTCTTCATAGGCTCTATATCTTTTCATATGCCCCTATTTATGATATTAAGCGGCTATTTTATCAACCCTGAAAGAATGAGAACTGATAAAATTACAATATCTTGTTTTTCGAAATTTAAACATCTAATGATACCCGCTTTTTCTTGGTATATAATCCAATGTTGCCTATTTAGAGAAATACCTGAAGTAAAAGCATCATTAGAATCATATTGGTTTTTAAGCTGCCTATTTTTCTGCTTCTGCATATTAGCCATTATTACAAAAATCACTACCAATAACCTTATTGTATTTACGGTGGCATGTATAATAACCTATTTCACACCATACTGTTACTTTGTAAAGATTAATTTTTTAATGCCTTTCTTAGCTATAGGATATTGGTTGAATAAACATAATAAATATCTAACTTGGCAATTAGTATTACCTATATTAATGATTTACATAATCCTATATCAACATTGGACTTTTGAGGATTCTGTTTATATTACTCCTATTCGCTTTCACAAATTCAGTTCTATAATACCGATATCACACATAGCCATATTTCGATTTGCAATTGCTGTAACTGGAAGTTTATCAATAATATATGGTTGCATATTAATCACAAAGTATTTTAAAAACAACATCCTTATAAAAAAACTTATTCATTATGGGAAATATACACTTTGCATATATACCATACATTTCATTTTTATAAAACTCATAAAAGATTTTTTCAATAAACATTTGTGGAACAATGACTATCCTCTTATATTATTTTCAATATTAATATCAACACTAATAGTTATACTATCTCTATCAATTGCATCCTTACTTAGGTATAACCATTATACTAAAAAATTCTACTAGGAGACTTTTAAAATACAACAAATATGAAACTTACATTTAAGAATGTCTTGATTACAGGCGGAGCTGGTTTCATCGGCTCTAACATTGCATCAAAGTTAGTTGACAAAGGAGTTAACGTGACTGTATTAGACTCTTTGTCTGAGCAAATACACGGACAAAAACCGGAAGAGACATCCCCTCTTTATCTATCTATAAAAGATAAAGTCAAGTTCATCAAAGGAAGTGTCACATCACGGGAAGATTGGCTAAAAGCCATTGATGGTCAAGAAGCCATTATTCACTTGGCAGCAGAGACCGGTACAGGGCAGTCTATGTATGAAATAGAAAAATATGTAAATACTAATATCGGTGGAACAGCGTTAATGCTTGATATTTTGACCAATGCCAAGCACAACGTAAAGCGCGTTATTGTAGCTGAAAGCCGTGCCATCTATGGAGAAGGCAAATACTATAGCCCACTATTGGAAAAAGATGTTTATCCGAAAGAACGTTTAGACGAGAATATGTGCAAAGGAGAATTTGAATGTACTTATCCTAATGCTGGAAAGCTGCAATTAGTGGCTACCACTGAAGACTCGAAGATACATCCCTCTTCTGTATACGGCATAACCAAACAAGTACAAGGCCAATTGGCACATTTGGTATGCCCTTCCATCGGCATTGATGCTGTTTCATACAGGTACCAAAATGTATACGGTCCAGGTCAATCACTCTCCAATCCATATACAGGAATTCTTTCCATATTCTCAACCAGAATAAAAAATGGCAATGAAATCAATATTTTTGAAGACGGAAAAGAGACAAGAGATTTTGTATTCATCGAAGATGTAGTAGATGCAACTATTTTAGGCCTTGAAACCAAAGAGGCTGCCGGTCACGCTTTCAATATCGGCACAGGAGTTAGCACTGATGTTCTTACAGTAGCAAATACATTGTGTGAAAAATATAATATTAAGGTTCCCATCTCAATATCAGGAAATTATCGTTTAGGAGATATCAGACATAATTATGCCGATATAACATTAGCACGTACTATATTAGGCTATGAACCCAAATGGAGCTTTTCCGATGGTATAGGCGAATTCTGTAAATGGGTAAATACACAGGAGATACAAGCCGATATGTATGATGCCTCTATCCTAGAAATGAAAGAAAAAGGACTATATAAATGAAAATTCTTATAAACTACGCAGACAAGCAATATGAGCCTGCCCGTAAATGGAATACATTAACTGGTAGGTATATTGCTAGATTTGATAAAGTATATGAATATACTCCTAATGACATAGATCAATCATTTGCCAAACTACATCACGACATCCTATCACAAAAAAGAGGAAACGGCTTGTGGCTTTGGAAACCTTATTTTGTAAATAAGGCTCTGTCTGATTGTTCTGATGGAGACATCATATTCTACTGTGATTCAGGATCTTTCTTTATAGGGAGGGGGATAATCGCAAATCTTTCAGAAAAACAGCCTCTATTCGTTTGCGATATACCATTACTCGAATCTTGTTTTACGAAACCAGTATGCTTTGAAAAGATGGGGCTTACGGAAGAAAAGTATAAAACAAGTAATCAAATCATCGCAACTTATTTCTGCTTTCTTGTAACTCCTGCCACACGTAAATTTATGAAAGAATGGCTGTCACTATGTTGTGATTTTGAACTATTATCACCAGCAGGATTAGGAAAATTCGATGTTCCTACAACCGATTTTGGAGAAGCATTCGTTGCCCATCGTGAAGATCAAAGCATTTTTTCATTACTATGCAAAAAACATGGAATATCCCCCCATCGAGACATCAGCCAACGTGGAAAGCACCCCGAAACCTATAAATCACCATTCTATGCCTATAAAATTCCAATACACCCAAATGATAAGTATAAACCTATAATTTTCCTACACAAATCACCTCGATTGAACTTACAATGGTTTATACGATATATTTATCATAAAATTAAGCCATAATATATTCCCCTTTATCAATTGCAATATGAACCATATAGCCATACTTTTGACTGTATTTAACCGTAAGGAGAAAACCATAAAGTGCCTGCGCAACATAACAGCACAATCACTTCCAGCTGACACTAAGTTTGACATTTATATAGTGGACGGAGGTTCTACTGACGGAACTGTAGAAAGCGTAAAAACACAGTTTCCCCATGTTAACATCAAAACCGTAGATGGAGTATTCTGGAATCGCGGTATGATAGAAGCATGGAAAATGGCCGAGGAAAAAAAACGAAATGGATGTAACTATGATTATTACCTTTGGCTAAACGATGACACCTTCATATACAAAGACTGTATCGCATCTTTGCTCCGTGTAAGCCTATTGAAAAAAAACAGAACCATCGTACTTGGGTCTACAGTGGATACTCAGACACGTAGCAAACTAACGTATGGAGGCAGAGATAAAACTGGAAAAGTGGCACGCCCATCTTCTGATGACAGCCCTGTGCCAGTAATTATGATGAATGGAAATATAGTATTGGTTCCTCACAGCGTGTACAAGAAATTGGGGACACTTGACCCCTACTATACACATGCGCGCGGTGATTTTGATTACGGGCTGCGCGCCCGTAAAGCTGGAATAGAATTATGGCAGGTAGGACATCCACTTGGCGAATGTGATGCGCATGAACACATTGATGCCTGGTGCGACCCAGAAATACCGCTAAAGAAGCGTTGGAAACTTATGTACCGCCCCAATGGAATGCCTCCAATGGAAATATTTCATTTAGAGAACAGACATTATGGATTCTGTATTGCACTGAAGCATTATTTCACAATTCATCTCCGTTGTATTTGGCCAAATCTTTGGATAAAAGCAGGTAAAGCAAACATAAATAAGCTACACTTTAATGTAATAAACAGACAAAGATTATGATAAATAGTAAAAATAAGATACACCAGGGGGGGGGGGAGAATAGAATATATTGATTTAGCTAAAGGTTTTTGTATTATCCTTGTTGTATTGTTCCACTGTGACATATATTTCTATCACATTGGATATGAATTCAACACAATGGTTGGTAACACTTTCCGCATGCCATTATACTACTTCTTATCAGGACTATTCTTCAAACCATATAATGGATTTTTTAATTTTGCTATCAGAAAAGCGAACAAATTATTGATACCCTTTTTCTTTTTCTATTTTTGTACAGGAGTGATTGTACCATTCATTCTACAAGAATTAAATGTAGATATGGGAATCAAGTCTGTCATAGGATGGCATAGTTTCATTGATTTTTATAATGAGAAATTCACAAATATCCCTTTATGGTTCTTGTTAAGTTTGTTTGAAACCAATATCATTTTTTATTTTTGTTTGATTTTTATAAAAAAATATACAAAGTGCTTCAAAATAGCCACACTTATATGTATCTTATTTATAATTGGTATAATAGGATTCTTTATGGGAAGGAATAATGTCAATATCCAGATATTTATTGACACTAGTATGACAGTGCTCCCGTTCTTTGCCATTGGGTACATTTTCAGGAAATATACCCACATACTCGAACCTAATAAATGGGATAAGTATTGGATATTATTTGTACTTATGTCTGGTGGTATTACTTACCTACTTTCCGGAGGAAACCTTATGTATATAGAAAATAAGTTCGATGTACATCCTATAGCTTTTTATGTTTCCGGAATAACAGGAACTTTGTGTGTACTGTTTATATCAAAAGCTATAGTAAAAATACCATTTATAAGCTATATAGGAAGATATTCAATTATGTTATTGGTTACCCATCTTCTGCTATTAGCCGTTGTATCGCTTATTATCAACAAGATTATCAGTAACCACGACAGAGCTTATTGGTGTACAGTATGCATTACTTTAGCTTCATATTCAATCATTATACCTCTAATGAAAAGATTTCTGCCTTTTGTAACTGCACAAAAGGATTTATTCAAAGTATAAAACAAAAACTATTACAAATTATGATCTGGAAAGAATGCAAAAGTCTTATTGTATCCGACTTGGAAAGGTTAACAAAAATTAATAAATGGGGGGGGTAAAATCGCTTCTATTTAATGCGTCATTTCGAATCACCTTTTGGTTTAGAATTGGTTCCTATCTAATAACTAAACACCACTTTATGGCTAAATTCTGTTTAAGGTGCGTCCAGCTTATTCATAAGCACAATCAATATCTCACAGGTATTCAAATTGGATTTGGTACAAAAATAGGTAAAGCACTAATGTTTCCACATTATTCATGCATTGTCATCAACGGTTCAGCTATAATTGGGGACAACTGTACCATCTACCATGGTGTAACAGTAGGTAGTGTACGCGGTCCTAAAGGTGGTGCACCTCATATTGGAAATAATGTCGTGATAGCCTCTGGAGCTAAAGTAATTGGGAATATTACTATTGGGAATAATGTGATGATTGGTAGCGGAGCTATTGTGGTAACAGATATTCCTGATAACTCGGTAGTAGTAGGCAATCCGGGAAAAGTGATTTCAAAGAGAGGATTAGAACACACAAAATATTATAGTTAAAATTATGATTCCTAAAATAATCCACTACTGTTGGTTTGGAGGAAAGGAGATGCCTCCATTGGTACAAAAATGTATTAAATCATGGAAAGAGCATCTTCCCGATTATGAGTTTAAACTTTGGAATGAAGAAACTTTTGACATAAATAGTAGCGAATGGTGCAAAGGAGCTTATGAAAACAAGAAATATGCTTTTGTTGCAGACTATGTACGCCTAATAGCACTTTATAAAAATGGTGGAATTTACTTGGATACAGATGAAAAAATGGAAAAAAGCCTAAACCCATTCGTAGAAAAAGATGCAGCCTTCATGGGATTTGAAGACGGAAAAGTTCTATCAATGGGGGTAATGGGATTTCCTCCTAAGCATCACATAATAGCTGAACTTTTAGAGTACTATAACCAACCATTTTCTATGGATATTATCACACAAAACACCTCCAATGTAGTAATAGTCACCAATTATTTAGCAGAGAAATATAGATTAAAAACAGATAATAGCGAACAATTGATAGGAGATGTACATATATATCCACGTACATACTTTAATGCAATGGACTTTTTTGGAAACTGGGATAAAACTTCCAATACCACTACTGTACATTTATATATGGGATCGTGGCTTCCTGATGAAGCCAAACAAAAGCTTGACCACCGAAAAAAATGGTATTGGAAATTAAGTAAATGGATATGGGTACATATAGGATTGCAAAAACTAAAAAAGTGCATCACAACGAATCTAAATAGAAAAGCCTTACACAACTATTGACATTTATTCTACGTTCTACCAACATATATTATAAAGGCCATGTTACTCCATAGCATCATCATTCCCGTATATAATACCTCTCAATATTTAAAAGAATGTATTGAGAGCATCTTATGCCAAAATGATATTCTTTTTGAATTACTGCTAATAGACGACGGCTCAACGGATGATTCTGGAAAAATTTGCAATGAATATTCACAAAAAGACACAAGAGTAAAATGCTTTCATATTCTAAACGGAGGTGTAAGCAAGGCTAGAAACTACGGACTTAGCAAAGCTAAAGGACAATATGTCTCATTTATCGATAGCGATGATTTTGTAGCCAGCAACTATTTAAAAATCATCAAAGACATAATAGATAGCCATCCGGATTTCGCTATATATAATTATATTCGTTGGATAAATAATGCCAAACAAGAAAAAGGCAGATTTAGATTGTCAAACAGAATGTACCATAGCATCCATAGCTTATATCAAGAGGCTGTAAATTTAGAAATAGTATCATTATCAGTATGCTGTGCAGTTTTTAATAGAAATATTATAGAAACACATCACATCCGTTTTAATGAAAGCATGAAAACGTGTGAGGATTTTATGTTTTCGCTTGCTTATTATCAATACATACACAATTTTATGGCTATAAATACACCTGTATATTATTATAGACAAAACTTAAACAGCGCTACAGGAAAACGGGCTCTACAGCATGGATTGGACTACCAAATAGTATTTACGAATATAAGTAATGTTTTTAATTTACAAAACTTTCCCAAAGAAACAACGAATATTTTTCAACGCAGATGGACACGCTGGATTATTGATTTAATTTCTAATTATAAAAGCCAAAACTTAAAAAGTAAAGACATTGAAGCTGCTGTCTATTCCCAACCTTACTATACAGCTATGATGCATTTTATTCCTCAAGGCATACTGCACAGAATAGAATTGTGGCTTCTTAAAAAGAAATACTCAAGAGGCATAGTTCTGTATTGCAACATTATGATGCATTTTAAACATCTACTAAAGCGTTATAAACTTTGAAACAAATGAACATTGGATATATTCATTTAGACTATGGGGAATGGACTACCGGAAGTTATAACATCCAAGAAATCGGATTGGCAAAAGCCTTGGAACAAATGGGACACCAAACAACGATTGTGTACTGGATGTCTCCCAAAGACAGGCGCTGCGGAACGGAAGTAAACACGACCTCCAATATTAAGAAAGTGTATTTGCCCTATAAAAGAAAGTTTGTACATCACGTATGGCCTGATTTTTCATTACTACTAACACTTGGCATCGATGTGTATCACTTGCAAAGCGACAACTTGCTTTGTGTACCGGAAGCCGTGAGTTTCTGCCTGAAACATAATCTGAAATATTATTGCTACGTAGGTACAGTGCATAGCTCTTCGCCTAAAGCTATTTCACGCTGGATAATGGACAAGTTAAGCAGCAGAAATTTTTCCGCATTCAAAAAGACAAAAGTCTTTTGTAAAACTCCAACTGTAGTAAATGAATTAAAACAAAAAGGGGTGACAAGTGCAGAATGGGCTCCTGTAGGCTTAGACACAGACATTATTCCATTGGCGACAAGCTCTAAAGAGCGACAAAGGGCAGAACTGAAATTACCTAAAGATAAAAGTATCGTATTCTTGGTGTGTGCATTAAGACCGGACAAGCATCCGATGGATATTTTTCCCTTAGCAGAAAGATTAGGAGACAAATACTTATTAGTGCATGCAGGAGCTCTTTGGATGCAAACAGAGGAATATATGGCCAAATTAAAGTCAAGTGAGAAATATAGCAATATATTATTCATAGGGAAACTTCCAAATGAAAAAATCCATGCATATTATGAAGTTGCTGATTATGTGATAAACTTCAACCCCAATGAAATTTTCGGAATGGCAATTCTTGAAGCAATGTACCATAATGTAACAATAGTAGCGCGACATGCACCCGGCCCAGACTGTATCATAGAAAACGGGAGAAGTGGGTTCCTATGCAACTCAGTGGAAGAAATAGCCCAAACAATACTCTCCGGTAAAAAAGTTCAAAATGCACGAAAACGAATCATAGAATATTTTACATGGGAATCAACCGCTAAAAAGTTTTTGGATTATATACAACACTAAAACTACTAATATATGCGTATATTCCACATTATCACTCATTTTGATATAGGAGGGGCAGAAAGAGTAGCTGTCAACATTGCCAAGTCACAAACTACAGGGATGGAATATCATCTTGTGGAAGTAGTACGTGGAAACGGAGAATTCAGCCAGGCTTTCATTAAAGAACTGCATGATTGCGGTATTTGTTTCCACCGTTCGCATATTACAAACAATAAAATCGCTATTTTATTGTTTCCTCTATGGTTTGTATATCTGTCACTAAAATGGAAACCACAAGTAATCCATACACATACAGAAATTCCAGACCTCAGCATATACTTATGGAACAAAATATTCGGTTGGATGTTTCCATCCATAAAATATGTACGAACAATCCACAACACAGAGCTATGGAATCAATGGGCCCAAATAGGCAAAAAAGTTGAATATTTTTATTCTAAAAAGCATGCCAATATAGCCATCAGCGAGTCAACACAACAATGTTATCAGCATATTTATGGAGAGACACCACAAATCATATTCAATGGATTGCAATCTGTAGAACAGAAAAAATTCAACCACATCATAGCGGACAAAATAAATATCTTATTTGCCGGCAGATTGGAATATCAAAAAGGAGTAGATCAGCTGATAGAAGTCGTAAAAGCATTAAAAGACAATCCTAAGTTTTACTTTCACGTTGTGGGAAATGGCTCAATGAAAGAGAAAGTACACAAGGCTTTAGAGCCACTATCTAATGCATCTCTTTATGACAAGATTTTCGGACTGAACCAATACATAGGAGATTTTGATTATTTATTTATGCCCTCAAATCACGAAGGCCTTGCCTTAATGCCTATCGAGGCAAGTTTGGCACACACGCCGACCATTATCAATAGCTGCCCCGGTTTAAAAGACACATTGCCTGAAACATGGCCTTTAAAAGTAAATGACAACAAAGTGGATGATTTTATCAGACTAATTTTATCCTTAGAAGACACAACGTATTATGAGGAATACGCAAGCATAGCATACGGGTATGCGAAAACAAATTTTTCTATAGAAAAAATGCAATTTGAATATGAACAAATCTACAAAATATAGCAAAGTCCTATTTATCCTCCACATGCCCCCACCAGTACATGGTGCATCCATGGTAGGAAAATACATACATGACAGTAAAATTATAAATAATGCCTTTGAATGTCATTATCTAAATCTTGCATTAGCAAAAGATCTGGATGATATTGGTAAAGGAGGAATAAGAAAACTGAAAGAGTTCTATAAGCAACTAAAACAAATTAGGAAACAAACAAAATTAATAGTGCCACAACTTTGTTATGTAACTCCTAACGCAAAAGGTGGTGCTTTCTACAAAGATTTTTTTGTAGTTATGCTTTTAAAAATGATGAGACAAAACATCGTTGTACATTATCACAACAAAGGCATAGCTACCAGACAAAATAGATATTTTGATAATCTATTATATAGCACTTTTTTCAAAAATCTGAAAGTTATTCTATTGATAGAAAATTTATATCAAGACATAAAGAAATACGTAAATTACAAAGACGTTTATATCTGCCCCAATGGAATACCTACCCATGAAAATCTACCTACAGCTCCTCAAAAAGAATTTAACATTCTATTTTTGTCAAATATGATAAAAGAAAAAGGTGTATGGGATTTAGTAGAAGCGTGTGCGATATTACAAAAAAAAGGAAAGCCTATAAAATGCCATTTTGTAGGAAAATGGAGTAATATTACAGAAGATAGGTTTAAAGACGTAATAAACAAACAGAACCTTAAAGAATGTGTATTTGCCCATGGAGCAAAATATGATAATGAAAAAGACGCATTTCTGCAAAAAGCCGATATATTTGTTTTTCCTACCTATTACGATAATGAATGTTTCCCATTGGTGCTATTGGAAGCCATGGAACAAAGCCTCCCCTGCATCAGCACAAACGAGGGAGGAATACCTGGTATCATAGAGGAAGGCAAAACCGGATTTATCGTGGAAAAACATAGTCCGCAACAGCTGGCAGAAAAGATAGAATATTTAATAGACCATCCCATGATATGTGCTGAAATGGGTAAAGCCGGTAAAGAAAAATTTCAAAGGGAATTCACTTTGGAAAAGTTTGAAAACCGGATGAAAGATATTTTAAAAGAATGTATAGCTTCATACAAGAAGTAAATAGAAAAAATTAATTTTATAACTAGGGTATTAGTCATGTTAGAAAAAAATGCAAAGATTTTTGTAACGGGGCATCGTGGTTTAGTAGGTTCCGCCATCTGGAACAACCTGCAACAAAGAGGTTATACAAACTTAGTAGGACGCTCACACAAAGAACTGGATTTGCTGGACGGAACCGCCGTAAAGAAATTCTTCGATGAAGAACGACCGGAAGCGGTGGTACTGGCTGCTGCCCACGTGGGTGGCATCATGGCAAACCTGCAATACCGGGCGGACTTTATCTATCAGAATCTGCAAATCCAGCAGAACGTAATCGGCGAGAGTTTCCGTCACGGAGTAAAGAAGCTGCTCTTCTTGGGAAGCACCTGCATCTACCCGCGTGAAGCTCCGCAGCCCATGAAGGAAGAAGTGCTGCTGACCTCTCCGCTGGAATACACCAACGAGCCGTATGCCATAGCCAAAATAGCCGGGCTGAAGATGTGTGAAAGCTTCAACCTGCAATACGGAACCAATTACATAGCCGTGATGCCTACCAACCTATATGGACCGAACGACAACTTCCACCTGGAAAACAGCCATGTACTGCCTGCCATGATTCGCAAAGTCTACCTTGCCAAATGCCTCAACGAAGGGGATTGGGATGCTGTACGCAAAGATATCGACCTGCGTCCGGTGAAAGGGGTAAACGGCAGCTATGGCAACGAGGAGATTCTGGCAGAGCTTGCCAACTTCGGAATAACCCCGGAAGCGGTCACCTTGTGGGGAACCGGCAAACCGTTGCGTGAATTCCTATGGAGCGAAGAAATGGCAGATGCCAGTGTACATGTACTGCTGAATGTGGACTTTAAAGACACATATGCTCCGGACAGTAAAGAAATACGCAACTGCCACATCAATGTGGGCACCGGAAAGGAACTCAGCATAAAGGAAGTGGCTGAAAAGATTATAGCCGAAATAGGATTCAAAGGTGAGCTGCAATGGGATGCCTCGAAACCGGACGGCACACTGCGCAAACTGACGGATGTGACCAAACTGCATAACCTGGGATGGCATCATAAAATAGAAATAGACGAAGGAATACACCGTTTGTACGAATGGTATCTGAAAGGTATCTGCATCAATCATCAGACCAACTAAATTACATTTTTCACATTCCTCTTGTATATTACACACATAATCTTTACATTTGCCGCAGTTCTCGGACATATTGCATCGTTCCGTTCAAAAATACCTTTCCATGTGACGGGCGACAGCGTAGCGTACTCTGCGGAAAATTATACTCCTTTTTACATGTTGAAGTTAAAGACGATTTCGCTTCTGGAACACAGAAGTGAGCTTGACGCATTGCCCGAAGGCAAACTGCTGATTAACACCATCAATGCGCACTCGTATAACACAGCATTGAAAGATCCTGCCTTTGCAGAAGCTTTGCTGAGGGGAGACGCATTGATTCCAGACGGAGCAAGCATTGTACTGGCATTCAAACTCCTAAGACATGAGAAGATAGAGCGCACAGCGGGATGGGACTTGTTTCTGTACGAAATGGATAAGCTGAACCGGAAAGGAGGAACCTGCTTCTTTCTGGGAAGTAGCGAAGACACCCTGAGGAAAATAAAGGTAAAAGCCGTCCGGTTATATCCCAATATCCGGATAGAGACTTATTCCCCACCCTACAAGCCGGAATTCACCCAAGAAGACAATCAAGCCATGATAGCCGCCGTAAACCAGGCACAGCCGGATTTGCTCTGGGTGGGCATGACCGCTCCCAAACAAGAGAAATGGACTTATGCACACCTGAAAGAACTGGAGGTAAACGGTCCCATCGGTACTATTGGCGCTGTGTTCGACTTCTTTGCTGAAAACGTGCAACGTGCTCCCGTATGGTGGCAGGAACACGGGTTGGAATGGCTGTACCGGCTGGTAAAGGAACCCAGAAGAATGTGGAGAAGATATATCATCGGGAACTGCTTATTCTTATGGAATATCACAAAAGAGAAATTTACATCATAACATAAATAAAAACTGATTTTAAAACCCGAATCATGGATAAGAAAATTGCATTGATTTCAGGCATCACCGGTCAGGACGGTTCATTCCTGGCCGAGTTCCTAATTGAAAAAGGATATGAAGTACACGGCATTCTGCGCCGTTCGTCATCGTTCAACACCGGACGCATAGAGCATCTTTATCTGGATGAATGGGTGCGTGACATGAAGAAGAACCGTCTCGTAAACCTCCACTACGGGGACATGACGGACAGCAGCTCGCTTATCCGCATCATACAGCAGGTGCAGCCGGACGAAATCTATAATCTGGCGGCACAAAGCCATGTGAAAGTATCATTCGATGTGCCGGAGTATACTGCGGAAGCAGATGCCGTAGGCACCCTGCGTATGCTGGAAGCAGTACGTATCCTGGGACTGGAGAAAAAAACGAAAATCTATCAGGCTTCGACTTCCGAACTGTTCGGTCTGGTGCAGGAGGTACCACAGAAGGAGACAACCCCGTTCTACCCACGCAGTCCATATGGTGTGGCCAAGCAATACGGCTTCTGGATTACGAAGAATTACCGGGAAAGCTACGGCATGTTCGCTGTAAACGGCATTCTCTTCAACCACGAAAGCGAACGGCGCGGAGAAACCTTCGTGACACGCAAAATTACACTGGCGGCAGCACGTATAGCCCAAGGATATCAGGACAAGTTATATCTGGGTAACTTGAATTCGCTGCGCGACTGGGGATATGCCAAAGATTACGTGGAGTGCATGTGGCTGATTCTGCAGCACGACACTCCGGAGGATTTTGTCATAGCTACCGGAGAATATCATACCGTACGTGATTTCACTACACTTGCCTTCAAGGAAACCGGTGTGGAACTACGTTGGGAAGGAGAAGGCGTGAATGAAAAGGGCATTGATACCAAAACCGGTAAAGTGCTGGTGGAAGTGGATCCCAAATACTTCCGTCCTGCCGAAGTGGAACAACTGCTGGGTGACCCGACCAAAGCCAAGACACTGCTGGGTTGGAATCCACGCAAGACTTCTTTTGAAGAACTGGTGAAAATCATGGTGACACATGACATGGCATTTGTGAAGAAGCTCTATATGAGGGCACAAATGGATGGTAAAAACACTTCCCCAACATGCTGAAAACGAAAATGAGAAAATGGTGCCTGCTCCTACTGCTGCTTGGTTGCAGCATGGGAGTACAGGCCCAATATTCCATGGGCAACACCGGACTGCTGAACATCCCGACAGCAGATATGCAGGAGGCCGGTACTTTTATGGGAGGCGGCAATTATCTTCCGAACGGCATGACACCGTTTAACTTCAACACTGGAAATTATTTCGTTAACATCACATTCTTATCTTTTCTGGAGTTGAGTTATCGGTGTACGCTATTGAAAACCACCCGGTATGACGGTAAGAAAGGATATTTCCAGCAAGACCGTTCTTTATCTGCACGTATACGTCCGATAAAGGAAGGAAAATATCATCCGGCAATAGTCATAGGTACCAATGACCCTTTCAAAGACACTGGAACCAACTACTTTGCAACCATATATGGCGTACTGACCAAAGGCTTCTCCATCGCAAAAGGAGACCGACTAGCACTGACTGCCGGATATTACCTGCCACTGAACAAACACAGTATACAAGACGGTCCTTTCGGAGGCATCAGCTACTCCCCTGCTTTCTGCCGGGAAATGACTGTCATGGCCGAATATGATTCGGAAGGTTTCAATGTGGGAGCCGCCGCCAGATTATGGAGGCATCTCTCCATCCATGTGTTTACCAGAGAATTCAACAGCATATCGGGAGGAATACGGTATGAATGCAGGTTGTTGCACTAAGAGAGAGATAAGGGATTGGAGAATAGGATGAAAAACAAGAGAAAAAACGGTTTGAAGTGGATACTGGCAGTATGGTTCTGTGGCATTTCTGCAATGGCAGATGCTCAAGTGACAGAGAGCCTGAAAGCCATCGGAATGGAAAATATACGATGTGCACAGACCCCAGGGGTAACCACTGTAAGTTTTGAGAACAACGTATATAGAAGTACCTACACCGGAGTGGGCAAAGCCATAGATGCCTGCTTGGGAAGCAAGACGAAGGGCGATTTGCAATTGGTGGTACTGGAAAACCGGATTCCCAGGCTTTGCATCAATCTGCCGGATACACTGACGGCAGCATACAGAAACGGAGAAATCAGCCTGACACAAGTATATCAGCAAATGGGAATTACGGTAGATACGGATGCGGCCATGAAAGCATTGAAAAATGCCGGTCAGGAAGAAGCGCCGTCTGCCTGGAAGATGGATTTGGTGATATACCCCGATTTGTTTTTAGAGAACAATACGTTTGACGAACTGTATACGTATGCCATCAACCTGAATCCGGCAGTAGAAATGGCTTTGTGGAAAGGCGGAAAAATGACTGCACAAGTGATACTGCCCGTAGCCACCAATCTGAGTGGAGAGATGAAACGGATAAGACCGGGAATCATAGCTCTATCGCAGGATGTACGCTTCAGGCACAACATCTTCGGGAAAATGACGGTGGGTAACTTCACCAACAACAGATATGGTGCACAACTGGAAATAAAATACCGCACCAACAACGGACGTTGGGAACTGGGCGGAACGGCAGGCTCCACCGGTTTCTCCGCCATCACCCGGGAAGACGGCTGGTATATAGGCAGAAAACAGCGTATCAATGCCTCACTGAATGCTTCGTACTACGAACCACGCCTCAACTTGCAGTTCGACTTGAAAGCAGGAAGATATATTTACGGTGATTATGGAGTGAGAGGAGACTGTACGCGGCACTTCGGAGAGTATGCCATCGGCTTGTATGCCCTTTGTACAGACGGAGAGATAAACGGAGGATTTCATTTTGCCATCCCCCTGCCGGGAAAAAAATGGAGTAGAAAAGGATTCTTCAGAGTAAAACCGGCTGACTACTTTGCATGGGCATACGGCATGGTGGCAGATGGAGAGTACATAGAAAAACAACTGGGAAAAAGTTACAGTACACGCCCTAACGAAAACCGAAGCAGCAACTTCTACCAGCCGGACTATATACGCTATTTCCTTATAAAGGAACTACAAAAAGAAAAATCGAAATAAGTATAATTTAAACAGATTAGTTTTATCAAATGACGAAAATTATGAAAAAGAAAAGTTTATTTTTAGGAGGTGCATTGATGTTTGCAATGACCTTCAGCACAACAGTCCTTACATCTTGCCACGATGACGACAAGAAGTATGAAGAAGTGGAAGACCCGCTAAGAAGTCAAACAGCCTACTACATTGCAGGTACCATTACCGATGCCAACGGTCCATTGGCAGGAGCCACCGTAAAAAGCGGCGAATACTCTGCCACAACCGATGCAAAAGGCGTATACTCACTGACTGTGAACAAAACCGGCATCTACACGCTCACTGTAACAGCTGAAGGACATGATGACTACGAGGCCACAGCAGAATTTACAGACGGAACAGCCAACCACAGCCTGATGGTGGTAAATGTAAAAATGTCAACAACCATAGAATTCGGCGAGATGCAGGAGGCTGACGGAAGCACCATTGAGGCTCCGAAAATAGAAAATCCGGAAAAGGAGAATGCCGCCACCATCAACATACCCACCGGAGGTACGGAAGAAAACACCAAGATTGCAGCCGTCGTGTTTGAAGAGGCACGTGAGGCCAATCCGGCAACTTCCACACAACCGGAAGCATCAAAGGCTTCTGTAAATAACGTAGCCATCAAGACAGAGCCGGCTGACGCTGTTGCCAAGGAAGATATCATCATTGCCATTCCCAATCCGTCGACTGATGCCAACCTGGGCTATTTTGATCCGGAAAACATGGAAGTGGAATCCAGCGAGGCGCCTGCAACCAGAGCCGCTGCTAAAACCGTAGGATTCAACAATAACAATTACATCATTACCATTCCGCAAGGCGAGAAGATAGCCGGCAAATATTCACCTAGAGTGAAATTTACCAAACAAGCTGCCGCCAGTGTAGCAGACGGCTACAACGAAGTGAATGGAAAAGCCGAGGTAATCAAGATTGAGAACAGAGATTACGATGCGCTGGAAAACATCACCCTGACCCTTAAAATCAAGAACGGATGGGACTATACCGTTTCTCCGGCTGAAGCGCTGAAAGCTGCAGGAGCATCCGATGCACTGGCCACATACATCAACAACTACATTGAAACTGAAGAGGGAGGTACGAACGGTTCTTATGAAATTGAACAAAAGCTGACTGCAAGTGTCAGTGGCAACCATGTACTGCTGTATGGCAGCAAGCGTATGGTACGCGTGAAAACATATACCTTTAAAGTAGTGGTAGGCAACCAGAGCAAAGACGTAAAAGTAGAGTTGAAAAGCTACACGGGACATCAGGAAGAATATTCAAACAATCCGGTCAGCCAGCACTCAGGCGGCACCACAGGCGGTCAAGGATAATTTTCTCCACAGTCTGAAACCAATAAAAGCTATTCATTTATGACCATAGCCGTTGATTTTGACGGTACCATTGTAGAACACCGCTATCCCCAGATAGGAGAAGAAATTCCCTTTGCCACCGCTACGCTGAAGATGCTGATAAACGAGCGTCACCGGCTGATTTTATGGTCGGTACGTGAAGGGAAGCTCCTGGAGGAAGCTGTGGAATGGTGTAGGAAACGGGGTGTGGAATTCTATGCCGTCAACCGGGACTATCCGGAAGAAGACATCGCACACACCGGTTTTTCACGCAAAGTAAAAGCCGATCTCTTTATCGATGACCGCAACCTGGGCGGACTGCCCGACTGGGGAAGCATCTACCGCATGGTGCATGACGGGCTGACCTACGAAGAACTGTTTCGCGAAAACAGTGAACCGGTCCGGCAGAAAAAGAAGGGCTTTTGGGCACGTTTGAAAAAATAATATCCGAATGAGATTTTTGACTTATGTCAATTCATAACCCGCAAAAACCTTCTAATTTTGTACTCGAAATAGAGAAAGATTAGTTTTTATAAGAGTAAAGAGATTAGTTTTTAGGGTGCACTAAAAAAATAGGCAATATCCACAATGGTTATTGCCTATTTTTATATATAGCCGGAAGCCAAGTACATCAATACAGACTTCCTTGACCGACTTCCGTAAAGAGCTTCGACAACTTCTCCACCACCGGTTTCATATAACGTTCTCCTTTCTCGGCAGAAGCTTTTTTGGGGTTCCCTACCCCGCTGTCGACTGTAGCCTTATCCCAATGGCGAGGAGCCCAGCCAACCTTTTCATTCAAGGAAGGAATGGCAAACGGTTTGGATTCCCCGTCACCGGCCTCAGCCAAATTCACCAGCTCGGGATGGTAATGCATCATAACGGAAGTCTCAGACTCGCCGGCATGGTCGTCGACAACAGCCTCAAAGTAGTCTTTGGGAGGGACGATGCTGAACCAGTCGGCAGCGATAATCAGAAAATCGGGATACACAAACGCCAGGTCACGAATCATTCCCTTGAAGTTGTTGCCGCCATGACCGCTGAGAATAATCAGCTTACGCATGCCTTGTGCATAGAGGGAGGCAACTATGTCTTCCAGAATGGCCTGCTGGGTGGAATAGCGGGTATGGATGCAGAACGGAAGTTCGCGCTGCCCCGGATTGTGTGCACCGAAAGGTACGGGAGGCATCACCATACAGCGTACACCGGAATTCTGCAAAGCCAGTGCAGCCGCATCTACGGCAATATCATGCGGCAGAATACAATCAGTGAGATAAGGCAGATGCAGATTATGGGGCTCCGTAGCTCCCCAAGGTAGGATGACAACGTCATACTTCACTCCTTTCACCTTTCCATAGCAGGAAACAGTAAGGTCAATTTCTCTTTTTTCCATGATAGTTTATTTTGGGGGTAAATCTTTACCGCAAAAATAAACATTATTCCGTCACATTGAACCTATTGCCGGCGATATTCTTTAGGTGACATACCGGTGTGATGCTTGAAATACTTGCCAAAGAACGACTGGTTGGCAAAGTGCAGCTCGTCTGCAATTTCCTGAATGCTCAGCTCGGAAGACTTCAACAAGGCTTTGGCTTCCAAAACGACGAGACTGTCAATCCATTCGCCCGCCGTCTTTCCGCTGATTTCCTTCACTACGGTGGAAAGGTGCTTGGCAGTGAGGAACATCTTATCAGCATAGTAGGACACACTGCGCTCTTCCTTATAGGACTCGGAAATAGCACGGATAAAGCGCTCGAACAAGTCTTCCTTCCTGCTTTTGGGAATGCGTTCCTGGATGACATGTCCTTGATAGATATTATATATCTCATAAAAAAGGGCCAACAGCAACCCCTGAGTGATTTCCTTACGGAAAGGATTGTCTTTCAGCTTCACCTTGCTCCAAAGAAAAGAGTGATACTCCTGAAACGATTGGGATTCCTCCGGAGTGATGTGAACGAAGGGCCGCTCCTTAATCATGAAAAACATAGGGAAAAGCTGTTGCATGGTAGGTATCACCATATCCATAAAATCCCTTGAGACGGCAATGAAAAGACCGGAAAAATCATCGGAACGCTCGCGTTGCAGAACAATCTGGTCGGGAAGAATAATACCCAACATACCTTCCCGCATTTCACATTGCTGCAGGTTGAGTTCCAGTTTGCACCACCCTTTCAAGCAGACAGTCAGGCAAGCAGCATTCAAACGGGTGGGATAAGAGCTCAAAGGCATGTCCTTGATGTCATTAAAAATAGCAAAATCATTGCCGATGAAATCAATCATCGGCAAATGATGTATCTGGGAAATGTCTACATTCCGTATTCTCTTAGTATCCATGGTTTTTGTGCTTTGGCGACAAATGTAGGACTATTTTGCGGAATTTAGCTCTAAAAATTCTTAAATGGAAACTTTTAGTTCATTATCTTGAAACCGATAAAGAAGGTTCTCGGCTGCGTCGGTCCGTAGAAATAACCCGCATCGCGGAATTCCCCTTTATCCAGGTCTTTCTGGAAACTGTTGAAGATGTTCTGTACACCCGTGTTCAACTGGAGTTTGATATGGTCGTGAAGCACAAAGGTGTAGTTCAGCTTCACATTCAGGTCCAGGAATTGGGGAGTATGCTCCATGCGGTCTGAAGTGATATTACAGAAGGCACCCTCGGGAGCATCTTCCGGTGCGTAGTGCGGAACAATCATCTTTCCCGTATAGGTACCGGAAAGAGAGAAATCAAAATTCTTTACCGGTGCGGAGGAGAAAGTGAAGTACCCGTAATAATCAGGTGTACGGGGCATGCGCTTGGTGGTAAGGTCTTCTCCGTCCACCTTCGTCCAGGCTTCCTCATGGGTATAGCGGCTGCGCTGTGCCGTAAATCCGAGCTGGAACTGCGCCTCCTTGCCATGGGCAATCTTTACATCCAGATTGGCACCATATACGCGTGCACCGTTTCCGTTGCGGCGCTCCTTGATGACATCCCCTACTTCGTTCTTGCCGATATCTTCGAGCACAAAGACGTGGCGCAGGTCTGTATAGAAACCTTCCACCAGGATGTTTGCCTGCCAGTGACCCAGATGGGCAGTCCAGTCCACCGAACCGCTGTAACTGTTGGAGCGTTCTTCACTCAGGTTATCGGCGAGTTTGATTTGGACTCCCTTGCCGCCTACTGCCGTCACGTGCAAGTCCTCATCGTATGCCTGCGGAGCACGGAAACCGGTAGAATAAGTCAAGCGTGCCTGAAAATCATCTGTCGGCTTGTAGAGCAGGTTGACGCGGGGGCTGAAAATAAGCTTGTCTATCAGGTTGTGCTTGTCCAGGCGGGCGCCGACCAGCATGGTCAGTACGTTCATCTTCCACTCATTCTGCACGAAGGCGCTGGCAATGCGGACATCCTGCTCCATGTCACGATGATAGCCGGTCATGATGTCGTGCAGGGAGTTGTTCTGATATTCCAGTCCGCCGGTGAAGGTGGCGGGGGCAAAGAAGCAGTTGTCCATATTGCCCACGTACATGCCGCCGGCAACCCAGGTCAGGTCTTTCGTCTTGCCGTAGGCATTCATGTTCTTTTGGGCACCATAGTAGCTGTTGCGGTCGGTGTGCTGGATGGAGGTGTAAGCCGAAATCTTATGCTTGTACTCTTTCCAGAACAAATCATAGCTCACGCCTCCGCTATTGATGATATGCTTGGTCTGCTCGGTGATGTCCGTCTCGTGCGGCTGCAAATCGAATTTGTTGCCTCCGCGACGAAGTTCGTTAGTGGTATGGTATTCCAGATTGATGCGGCTGAAATGCGTAGGACGGTAATAGGCGCGGAAACCGAAGGTATTCATGTTCAGCTTGCCCAGCTCGGAAAAGCCATCGCCATCGCGGTCGTAGGGGTTACGGTTGCGGTAACTCTCATAAAAGGCAATGCCGTAAGAGTTATCTTTGGCAACCAGCGACACATTGCCACCCATATATTGCTCCCAGGACTTGCCGTCCATATTGGAGAACATGCTCGATACCTGGAAGGAATTGTTGATGGGGTCTTTGGTTATAATATTGATAGTTCCTCCCACAGCATTGGCGCCAAACAGGGCAGAGCCTCCGCCACGCACCACTTCTACCCGTTCAATCATGTTCACGGGGATTTGCTCCAATCCGTACACACCGCTCAATGCACTGATGATGGGACGGCTGTTTATCAATATCTGCGAATACGGACCTTCCAAGCCATTGATGCGCACCTGGGGGAAGCCGCAGTTCTGGCAGTTGTTCTCCACGCGCAGGCCCGACTGGTAGTTCAGTGTCTTGGCAAGGTCGGTGGAGTTGACCATCTCGAACAATTTGGTACTCATCACATTTACAACTACCGGAGCTGCCTTGCGGCTTACCTCGTTGCGGTTGGCAGATACCACCACTTCATCGGTCATGAAACTCTCCTCTTCCATCGGGAAATGTATGACGGCAGTAAAGTCCTTGCTCACCGTCACTTCCTTCTCTTGGGTCTTGTAGCCCACTGCCGACACACGGAGCTTGTATTTTCCCGCCGGAAGCTTGCGGAACTCAAATTGTCCTTCTTCATTGGAAACCGTTCCCTGACCACTGCCGATAATCAAAACCGTGGCATACGGTATATTTTCCTCCGTACCTTTCACTATCACATGGCCGGAAATCATATTGCCTTCTTTTATAGGATTTACGGCAAAAGCTACGCTGGCACTTACCACTGCAAGTACCAACGCCAAAATGTATTGTTTCATCAAATTAGCGCTCTAAATAAAAAAAATAATTCAAGTCTGAAAAAAGATAATCATCCGAGATGCCGCACTTCGTTCACTGAAATGCCGGACATTCGAAATGCCTGGTATCTACATACAAAAAATCCAGGCGTTTTTCAACCTAATGACTATGAAAAAAGAGCGGGAGGAGCGCGAAGGGAAAGGGTACGTATCACTTCCCCCTTTACAGTAGGCGTTGCCGGTTTGACGCTGAGCACGGCCAGCAAAGGACGCATCGGATGCTGGACCTCATACACATCCGCCCCGGAAGAGCAGAATGCTGACAGATGCCCGATGACCAGCAGGGAAGTCTGGGAGTGAGAGTGTGTGCCATGAAAAGGGTGAGAGTGCGTCATCAGCACCCCATTCACATAATGGACGTGAGTGAACGCGGTGATGCTTGCCTGGTACATGATAAACAGTACCAGCAAGCTCAATGCGCCTATAATTTTTTTCTTCTGCTTCACGTCCAAAAACTTACATTATAGATTTTTGAGCCGCAAAGATAGTGAATTATTCTTTAACTTTGCCAAACAAGAACTCATAATCACGCATGGAAGCCGGAGCCACCCATTCTTCGGGAATGAACTTCCACTGATTCAGCGCACGCGGTTCAATCACCTTCTTTCGCTCGATGTACTGCATCAGATAATAGCGTAAGTCCTTATCCGTAGAGTGGATGATGCGCTCCTTCAATTCATCCTGCGAGATGCCGGAACCCTTTGTCAGCAATTCGCCGCCACCGTTTCCGCGATAAGAATTCACCGCTACCTTATACATTTTATCCATATCGAACGGGGTACCGTCTGCCATACTGAGAATGGTTACTTTCTCGCCATCCGGCTTGGTCACATCCACCGTGTAGATAATACCCGCCGCAGAATCGAAGTTGAAGCTGAAATTCTTGAATGAGGCCCTATCCGTAGCACCTTCGCGACGTTTCTCACGGAAGAGCAGGATATGGTCGTTCGGAGACTTCATCCGATTGGTCCACAAATCATATGACATCTCCAAGGCATCGCGTATCTCCTTTCCCGTCAAACGCATGGTGTAAAGCATATTTTCGTACTTATACAGATTGAACATATCGTTCACAAAAATGTCTCCTTTACGGATTTCCGTATCATAGGACAAAGGAGCCGCAAAAGAAATATCCGCTCCGCTGATTGCCAACTGCAACTCATGAATAAGGTCTATAAAAGCGGAAGAACCGAAATAGGCAGGACGTGTGGAGATAGTCTCGGTAAAAGAACCAATTTTCTTGGAAACAAAATTCTGCACAGCTTCATTTTCGGGGGCAAAGCGTTGCATGAACTCTTCGCTAACGCCGTAGTCTTGCGTATCGGACAGTATGCCGTCTATCTTCTTGTCTATAACTTTACCATCACGCAGTTTCAAGGTTATATCCACATTACTCACAACGACACCGTTGCTGGCAGGGTCCATCACCAGTACCGAGTCACCGGCTATGTTGCACACCCTCTTGCATTCGCGCGCATGGTCGTGCCCCATCAGGACAATATCGAATCCCGGCACGTTGCACGCCACTTCCACCGAAGCGTTTTCGCGATACTTGCCTCCCATCAGCTGGGCATCCTGGCCGGCATGGAACATACCGATAACCAAATCAGGCTTTTCCTGTTCACGGATAATCTTCATCCATTTGCGGGCAGTCTCCTCCATATCGTCGAAACGCAGCCCTTTCCACAGATTCTCTGAAAGCCACACGGGGATGGCAGGAGTTATCATACCGAGAACCACAATTTTCACTCCGTCACGTTCCAGCACCTCATAGGGTTTGAAATGGGTTTCTCCGGTAGCAGTATCCACAATATTGGCACCCAATATCGGAAAACGGCAGTCACCTGCCCAACGGTCGAAAACAGCACGGCCGGTCTCTACGTCATGGTTACCCATATTACCGGCATTATACCCCATGAAATTCATCATCTCCGCTGCCAGATGAGGGGCAACGGTATCTATGTAATTATAATAATAGGCTGTGGGCTGTCCCTGCAGAATGTCACCATTGTCCAAGAGAATCAGATTTTTGCCATAAGCCTCACGTTCCTTTTGCACCAAAGCATGCACACGTGCCAGACTACCGGTTGCCTCCCGGCGGCGTATAAAGTCGTAGGGATAGTAGTTTCCGTGTATATCACTGGTCTGTACGACTTTCAGTTTCACCTCTCTTTCCTGCGCAGGCAGTATGCTTGTCAGGACAAAAATCCAGATAAAAAAACAACTAAATCTTTTCATTATATTTCCTTATTTCTTGTCGGTTCTTATAAGTTCATAGGATGGGTAAACATAAACCGCGCTCCATTCGTATAGGCAGGATCTATCCAAATCTCGCCGCCCCACTTCTCAACGGTCAGCTTACAGATGGACAAGCCCAAGCCGGTTCCCTGCACATATTCGTTCAGCTTCTCGAAACGTTCGAACACCCGTTTCTGTTTGTCCAATGGAATGCCGCAACCGGTGTCAGTCACCGAGAATACTGCAACATTCCCCGCCGTATCCGGCTCCAGCTTCAAGGTTATCGTACCTTCCTTTGTAAACTTGTCCGCATTGGAAAGCAGATTTATCACAACCTGCTGTAAACGCTGCACATCCGTCCGCATCTCCACCACCTCACGTTCACACTCAAATAGGAATTGATTGGTCGACCTACGTGCCTGGGCCACGGAAGCTACTACCTGCTGGCATATCTGCACTACATTGCAGCTCTCCAAAGAAAGGATGACGCGGTCGGCCTCCAAACGGGACACATCCAATATGTCATTAATCAACCGAAGCAGCAAATCAGAGTTGGTCCTGATAATCTCGAAATAGCCACGCTGTTCTTCTTCCGAGGCTCCTCCGGCAGACAGCACGTCCGAGAAGCCCACAATCGCATTCAATGGAGTACGGATTTCGTGGCTCATATTGGCAAGGAAAGCACTCTTCAGGCGGCTGGATTCTTCGGCACGGTCCTTTGCTTCACGCAAGGCCCCCTCGGATACCTCCAGTTCATCCTTCAACTTCTTTGTATGATAATAAAAGTAAAGGGAAACGAACAAACCGCCCAACAGCACCAACAGAACAGCACCGACAGACCAGATATGATACTTGTACTGTTCGTAGAAAGAAGGGGTTACGTTCAGCATCTTTACCGGCTGCGGAAGGCCGGCGATATTCAGTTTCTTTTCCTTCACGAGCTTGCCGTCCAGTATGGTCTCATTCGGAATGACTTCCATATGAGTATTCCCATCCTGCGGGTCAGTCAGCAGACGATAAGATTGCCTTGCCATCTCCTTGCCCAAAGCACGGTAGGCAGGAACGATGCCTGCCACAGCCCAGTATCCCAAACCGGCAGAACTCAAAGAGAATGTGGGCAAGACTGGAGCAGCTTCCATCATGGCATAAGTAGCATTACGCATAAAATAGCCATCATTCATATCCACGCGCCACGTCCCCATTAATACTGCCGTATGTTCCGGCAGTTCATGCAACCTATCACAAATAGTATATATTGTATTGACACGTCCGTCAAGCAGTATCAGATCCAATTCGGGAAATTTCTTCATTTCCTTCACTACATAAGCTTGCATAGCAACACCACCATAACTGTTGTCTGATATAAAAGCGATATTCTCGGTGTCAGGATACATCTGCTTTACCATGTTGATATTCGCCTCCACATCATACTCATAAACGAAGCCGGCCTTGATAGGCGAATCCGGAAAATCCGTGAAAAAATCTACGGATTCAGGCATCCAAGTCTTCAAATCGATGGTATCTCCCGGCAACAATATGGCGTTCCGGCTGGATAGCGCACTCACTACCGGAGTATTGCCGCGTACAGAGTCTTCCAAAGAAAGGTAGGCAGCCCAAGCTTCCTGCCCAATAAGAACAATCAATGCCGGACTTTTATCATTCTGGTATTTGGATAATAGCCCTGCCATTCTCTTTTCCCAAAAAGGAGCTTCGGAAAAACTTTTGCAATTCATGTTTTCCAATGCAACGGTATTCGTCCCTCCTAAACGTTGGAATTCCTCCATAAAGTCAGAGATATTGCTGGAAGTCCGACCGGCATCCGGATTATAGGAACTGATAATCAATACCGGATGCTCTCCCGTAATCGAGAAAGCAGGCAAAAGGCAGCAGAAAAGCGCTACCACGCATGGTAATATTGTACGATATATGTGTTTCAATTGATTGATTCGTTTAATTGCTCCATAGCTTTGACAAATATAGATAAAAGTTGGAACCTAAAGAAAAAACAACAATTGTTTTTTGTACTTTTGGCACCTATTATAAAATGAGATACAAAATGATACAAGATTTTCATCGAATGATATCTGCCGCTCTCGGCATATCAGAAAGACAAATAAGCCAGACCCTCGGCCTGCTGGAAGATGGAGCGACAATTCCTTTCATCAGCCGCTACCGAAAGGAAGTGACGGGAGGACTGGACGAAGTGCAGATTGAATCCATAAAGACCCACTACGAAAAGCTGAGCGAAACAGCCAAACGTAAAGAAACCATCCTCAACACCATACAGGAACAAGGCAAACTGACCGCCGAACTTCAGAAGCGTATCGAGGAGACCTGGGACAACACCCTACTGGAGGACATCTACCTTCCCTACAAACCCAAACGGAAAACACGTGCCGAAGCAGCCCGCCAAAAAGGACTGGAACCCCTCGCCACCCTGCTGATGCTGCAACGTGAGCCCCATCCGGAGGAACGCGCCGCCGGTTATGTGAAAGGAGACGTGAAGAACGTGGAAGATGCACTGAAAGGTGCCCGTGACATCATAGCCGAGCATGTTAGCGAAGACGAACGTGCCCGAAACAGCGTGCGAAACGCATTTGCCCGCCAAGGCATACTGACCGCCAAAGTGGTGAAAGGCAAAGAAGAGGAAGCGACCAAATACCGTGACTACTTCGACTGCTCCGAATCGTTGAAGCGATGCAGCTCCCACCGCCTGCTCGCCATCCGGCGTGCCGAAGCGGAAGGCCTGCTGAAAGTCAGCATCAGCCCGGACGATGAGGAGTGCGTGGAACGGCTGGAACGCCAATTCGTGCGAAGCAACAACGCCTGCGGACAGCAAGTGGCAGAAGCCGTGCAGGATTCCTACAAACGCCTATTGAAGCCATCCATAGAGACGGAATTTGCCACGCAAAGCAAGGAGCGCGCCGACGAGGAAGCCATCAAGGTATTTGCCGAAAATCTCCGTCAGTTGTTGCTGGCTTCACCACTGGGGCAAAAGCGTGTGATGGGTATAGACCCCGGATTCCGTACGGGTTGTAAAGTTGTGTGCCTCGATGCACAAGGAAATCTGCTCCACAATGAGAACATCTACCCCCACCCTCCGGTCAGCAAGCAGAAAGAGGCATTTGCCAAGCTGCAAATGATGATAGAGTCTTATAAGATAGATGCCGTAGCCATAGGTAATGGAACTGCCAGCCGCGAGACGGAGGAGTTCTTGAAACATCAGCGCTTCAACCGCGACATACAGATATTCATCGTCAGCGAGCAGGGAGCTTCCATCTATTCGGCCTCTAAAATTGCACGGGACGAGTTTCCCGACTACGACGTCACCGTACGCGGTGCTGTGTCCATAGGCAGACGACTGATGGACCCGCTGGCAGAGTTGGTAAAGATTGACCCGAAATCTATTGGTGTGGGGCAATACCAGCATGATGTGGACCAAACCAAGCTGAAAAAATCACTGGACCAGACCGTAGAAAACTGTGTAAACCTGGTAGGTGTCAACCTGAACACCGCAAGCAGCCATCTGCTGACCTACATCTCGGGATTGGGTCCGCAGCTGGCACAGAACATTGTGAACTATCGTTCCGAAAACGGTGCCTTCACCTCGCGCAAGGAACTGATGAAAGTGCCGCGCATGGGTGCCAAGGCGTTTGAGCAATGTGCCGGCTTCCTACGCATTCCGCAGGCAAAGAATCCGCTGGACAATACTGCCGTGCACCCGGAAAGCTATTGCATCGTAGAACAGATGGCAAAGGACTTGGATTGCAGCGTAGCCGAGCTGATAGCCAGCCGGGAGCTGCGTCTGAAGATTAATCCGGAACGCTACCTCTCCCCCACCGTGGGCATGCCGACACTGAAAGACATCCTGCAAGAGCTGGACAAGCCCGGACGTGACCCACGCGGACCGATAAAAATATTTGAATTTGATAAGAACGTGCGCACCATCAACGACCTGCGCGAAGGCATGGAATTGCCCGGCATCGTAGGAAACATCACCAACTTCGGCGCATTTGTCGATATAGGCATCAAGGAAAACGGACTGGTACACCTCTCCCAACTCGCCGACAGATTCATATCAGACCCTAATGAAGTAGTGTCCATTCATCAACATATACGCGTAAAGGTACTCAGCATAGATATGGACCGGAAACGCATACAGCTGACAATGAAAGGAGTGGAACAGAATTAGGGATTAGGGATTAATGGTTAGTGGTTAATGGTTTCCGTATTAATCATTAATCCCTAATCCCTTATAATAGTGTCTTAAGATAATTACTGTACCAAGCACTAAAAGTAGTGAACACAGAATGGAACCTTCGAACCCGAAAGTTCCTCCATTTATCAGATTTTCTTCCGGAAAGTGAAGAATCAGCAGATTCTCATTGCCGAACTCATTTCCACTGACTTTATATCCCAAAACAGAACCTTGAATCCAGTTCCAGAACCAATGCAAGGCAATGGGGAAACAGAGGTTGCGCGTGTATATATAGGAAGCTCCCAAGAAACAACCCGCCAGCATGATATTCAGAAACGGGACAAAGGCAAAGCTGGGATTGAAAAGATGCATCAACGAAAATAACACTGCAGAGATAAGCAATGCCACAAACTTATTGACGCCTCCATCCAGCATACGCCCTAAAATGAAACCGCGTCCAATAACTTCTTCCGTAACTGCCACTAAAAAATAAAGCAAAAGACTTGCCAACAACGAAATGGGAGAAAACAAGACTCCTGCCACTTCCACAGCCCCCAACAATAAAGACAAGCCAAAACCAACTGCATACAAGAACACGACAAACAAAGCTCCGTTCAGCAGGCTTCTGCCCCATCCCTTCAAAGACAAGCCCAAGCCCGAAAAAGGAAGCTTCCTGAAGCCCAGCACCATACAAGCGGCAATAAGCCCACTGGCCAACATCAAGACTTCATTCAACATCATTAAATAGACGCTCATCCCACCAACTTGTGTCTTCAACTCAGGGAAAGCAATCGCAAAAGGTATGGCAAACAAAAACAGAAAAATCATAAAAAGTACAGTAAACAGTACTATATCAACGAATGCCAGCCAAATACGTTTTGTTTTACTCATAGCAACACACTCTTCCTTCACCGTTTCTTCCGTCTCCATTTGTATCTCATTTTGATTAATATCCGACAAAAATAATAATAAAAAGAAAAAACTTCATGTATTCCTGCCGTTTTCTTCTTATATTTGAAAAATCAATCTGGAATCTACAAACATGAAACTAAGAAAAATACTTTTAGCCGTTGCCGGACTGGCGTTAATGCTGAATGCCTCGGCACAAAAATCCAAAAGATACTACGTGGCCAAACCTGGCACCCTGGTGGAACTGATGACAGAAGCGGAAGCCAATGAAATCACCCAACTGACCCTGCAGGGCAAGCTGAATGCCGTAGATTTCAGGCATCTACGGGATGAATTCAAAAACCTGCAACTGCTGGATATTTCCAATGCCTCCATCAGCATGTATGCAGGCAAGAACGGGACTTATCCAAACCGTTTTTATGTATATCCTGCCAATTGCATTCCGGCATATGCCTTCTGCAAGCAAATGGACGACAGTACATTTGTAGGTAAGGAGACGCTGACCAGGATTATCCTTTCCGACAAGACCAAGAACATCGAAGATGCTGCCTTTAAGGGATGCAAAAATCTCAAGATATGCCAGATACGGAAGAAAACGGCTCCCAATCTGTTGTCCGAAGCATTGGCCGATAGCGTTACAGCCATATTTGTTCCATTGGGATGCAGTGACTCCTACCGTACCAAAAAGAAATGGGAGACCTTTGCATTCATTGAAGGAGAACCACTGACAGTAAATGTACAGATTGGCAAAATGGGCAGCCTTGCCAGCGAACTGTTAAGAGCCGGATTTCAGCCCAAAGACGTTAACTTTCTGACCGTTGAAGGAAAAATGGACGAAGCCGACTTCACATTGATACGCGACTATATGCCCAATCTGGTTTCCATCGACATGACCAACAGTAATGCCACTGCAATTCCCGACTATACTTTCACCCAAAAGAAGTATCTGCTGAACGTACGGCTCCCGCAGGGGCTTAAAAGCATCGGACAGCGTGCATTCAGTGGCTGCGGTCGTTTGTGCGGCACGCTGGTGCTTCCTGCCAGTGTAACCGCCATTGAGTACGGAGCATTTATGGGATGCGGCAACCTGCGCTATGTGCTTGCCACGGGGAATAAGATTACCACGCTGGGCGACAACCTTTTCGGAGAGAGTAAAGGTAAAATCATATACAAGGAGAAGCGGTAGTATTGTAATCCTTTTTCAATGTATCAACAAGAAAAAGCAATCCCCCTCCCAGAAGTAGTTCTGAGAGGGGGATTACGTTTTACTAAATCTTGTCCGACGATTTACTAAATCCTTCCCGGAGATTTAGTAAATCTCCATACGAGTTTTAGTAAAACATCCGAAGGCCTTCGGAAAGGATTCAAGAGTCTGTTCTGAAAATTTATCTTTTAAGCTCCGTACATCCGCGCACGCAACTCCTTGATATGGTCCGAAGTGATGTATTCATCATACTCCATCATCTTGTCGATGATACCGTTCGGAGTCAACTCGATGATACGGTTGGCAACCGTCTGAATGAACTCGTGGTCGTGGGATGAGAAAAGGATATTGCCCTTATAGGTCTTCAAGTTATTGTTGAATGCCTGGATAGACTCCAAGTCGAGGTGATTGGTAGGTGTATCCAGAATCAAGCAATTGGCATTGCGCAGCTGCATACGTGCAATCATGCAACGCATCTTCTCACCTCCCGACAATACGCTTGCTTTCTTCAGCACCTCCTCGCCGGAGAACAGCATACGTCCCAGGAAGCTCTTCATATAGACTTCATTGCCTTCACCGAACTGGCTCAACCAGTCCACCAGATTCAGGTCTGTATTAAAGAATGCAGTATTGTCCAGCGGCAGGTAAGCGGTGGTGATAGTCACACCCCAGTTGAAGGTACCCGCATCCGGTTTCATATTCTCGTTGATAATCTCAAACAGGGCGGTCATGGCACGCGGGTCGTGCGAAAGGAATACAATCTTGTCTCCCTTCTCTACGTTGAAGTTGACGTCGCGGAACAGCACCGTACCATCTTCCAGCGTTTTCGTCAAACCGGAAACTTCCAGAATCTGATTACCCGGTTCGCGTTCGGGCGTAAAAATGATGCCCGGATACTTACGGGATGACGGCTTGATTTCTTCTACATTCAGTTTCTCCAACATCTTCTTGCGGCTGGTAGTCTGCTTGCTCTTTGCCACATTGGCACTGAATCGGCGGATAAACTCTTCCAGCTCTTTCTTCTTCTCCTCGGCCTTTGCCTTCTGGTTCTGCTGCTGACGGAGCGCCAGCTGGCTGGACTCGTACCAGAAGCTATAGTTACCGGCAAAGAGGTTAATCTTTCCGTAGTCGATGTCCACCGTATGCGTACAAACGGAGTCGAGGAAGTGACGGTCGTGGCTTACCACCAGCACCGTATGCTCAAAGTTGGAGAGGTACTCTTCCAGCCAAGTCACGGTCTCCATATCCAAGTCATTGGTAGGCTCGTCCAGCAGCAAGTTATCAGGATTTCCATAGAGAGCTTGCGCCAGCATGACACGTACCTTTTCTTTGTTGTTCAACTCACCCATCAACAGATAATGCTTGTCTTCCTTGATACCCAAACCACTCAGCAAGGCGGCAGCATCGCTTTCGGCATTCCAGCCGTCCAACTCGGCAAATTTCTCTTCCAATTCGGAAACCTTCAGTCCATCCTCGTCTGTGAAATCCTCTTTGGCATACAGCACTTCACGCTGCTTCATGATATCCCACAACACCGTGTGTCCCATCATCACCGTGTCCATCACCGTAAAAGCATCCCACTTGAAGTGGTCCTGGCTCAAAACGGAAAGACGCTCTCCCGGAGCCAGCATGATGGAGCCCGTCGTAGGGTCCAGCTCTCCGGAAATCGTTTTCAAGAAAGTAGATTTTCCGGCGCCGTTGGCACCGATGATACCATAACAGTTACCACTTGTAAACTTCAAGTTTACGTCATTGAACAACACTCTTTTACCAAACTGTACTGAGACATTAGAGACTGTAATCATCTTTATATTTACGATTTATTTATTTACAATTTACTATTTAATACCTATTAGTCTGCGAATTGCGAGTGCAAAGATAGTTATTTTTCCATGAATAGACACAGAGAAGCGCTGTCAATCTGACATAAAAGTATTACCTTTGCAGCGTTTTCGGCAAAAACATCCATTTTGGCAAAGTTTTTGCTGGGGTACTGATATCGTATTAACTTAAACCCTTAACAGCAATGAAAGCAAAATCATTTTACAAGAATAATAAGCATAACAATATGAATCCGAAAGAAAAAGAAAACAACCAGGAAGAGGAGCTGAAAACTCAAGCTACTCCCAACGAATGTGACGAAGAAACTGTCGGACAAGAAACTTCACAAGAAAACGAAGCTCCCCTGACAGAAGAAGAAAAGCTCGCCCAGGAACTGGAAAAGGCCAATGAACAGATTGAAGAGCAGAAGGACAAATACCTGCGCTTGTCTGCCGAGTTTGACAATTACCGCAAACGCACCATGAAGGAGAAGGCAGAACTTATCCTGAACGGTGGTGAAAAGAGTATCAGCAGTATTCTCCCCATCGTGGATGACTTTGAACGCGCCCTCAAAAACATGGAGACAGCCACCGACGTAGCCGCCGTAAAAGAAGGCGTTGAACTGATCTACAACAAATTCATGTCTGTATTGGGACAAAACGGCGTTAAGGTGATAGAGACAAAGGAACAACCTCTCGATACAGACTATCACGAAGCCATCGCTGTGATTCCGGCACCCAATGAAGCACTGAAAGGCAAAATTCTGGACTGCGTACAAACCGGTTACATCCTAAACGACAAAGTGATCCGTCATGCCAAAGTGGTAGTCGGAGAATAACATAAAACTGTATGGAAAAAAGAGATTACTACGAAGTATTGGAAGTCGAAAAGACAGCAACGGTAGAAGAAATAAAGAAAGCCTATCGCAAGAAAGCCATCCAATATCATCCGGACAAGAATCCGGGCGACAAAACAGCCGAAGAGAAATTCAAGGAAGCGGCAGAGGCATACGACGTACTAAGCAATCCGGACAAGCGTGCCCGCTACGATCAGTTTGGTCATGCCGGACTGGGTGGTGCCGCCGGTAATGGTGGTCCGTTCGGCGGCTTCAGTGGAGGCATGTCCATGGACGACATCTTCTCCATGTTCGGTGACATCTTTGGCGGACACAGTGGAGGAGGTTTTGGAGGTTTTGGAGGTTTCGGCGGAGGTGGCGGCACACAACAACGCCGTTACCGTGGTTCGGACTTGCGCGTCAAGGTAAAACTGAACCTCAAGGAAATCTCTACCGGTGTGGAAAAGAAATTCAAGCTGAAGAAATACGTGCCTTGTACCCACTGTCATGGTACGGGAGCCGAAGGTGACGGTGGTTCAGAGACCTGCCCGACTTGTAACGGCAGCGGCACGGTAATCCGTAACCAGCAAACCATACTCGGCACCATGCAGACAAGAACCACCTGCCCGACATGTGGCGGTGAGGGCAAAATCATCAAGAACAAGTGTAAGGAGTGTGCCGGTGAAGGCATTGTATACGGTGAAGAAGTAGTAACCGTAAAAATCCCGAAAGGTGTTGCAGAAGGTATGCAACTCTCTATGGGCGGAAAAGGAAATGCAGGCAAGCACAACGGTGTACCGGGTGACCTGCTGATTCTTGTAGAGGAAGAGCAAGACCCGAACCTGATACGCGATGAAAATGACTTGATTTACAACCTGCTCCTCAGCTTCCCGACAGCAGCCTTGGGTGGTGCGGTAGAAATTCCCACGATTGATGGAAAGGTGAAAGTAAAAATTGACTCAGGTACGCAACCGGGAAAAGTACTCCGCCTGCGCGGCAAAGGTTTACCCAACGTGAACGGGTACGGCACGGGAGATTTGCTGGTAAATGTCAGCGTATATGTACCCGAAACGCTGAGCAAGGATGAGAAGAGAGCATTGGAGGAGATGGAAGAATCGGATAACTTCAAGCCGAACACTTCGATTAAAGAGAAAATATTCAAAAAGTTCAAGAGCCTGTTTGACTAATAACATGGTACATAAAGAAGCCTCCCGGTATACAATAAAATATATCGGGAGGCTTTCTTATGGGTTTATCGGGGAAAATGTTAAAGCTCCAACATCCGCTTCATAAAAGCCTTTATTCCCTCCACATCAGAAGCCTGAGGAGCCCACGAAGCCAAATCCTCTGAGGGTAGAGGCTGATATGGGCCTTTTTTAATTTCAAAAATAACAGTACCTGACTCCAAGGCAATAATACTATGCCATGTATTAGAAGGAATCTCCAGACCATATTTACCTTCCGAAGGATTGAGGCATACCTTATCTGTTACATTACCGGCATCATCATAAAAAAATGCCAGCAGACTTCCACGCAAAACCAGATAAGTTTCTTCCTTATCTGTATGACGGTGAGGAGGAAGATAAGTTCCCGGTTCCAAAGCATTCAGCAACCGATGAATAGGAGCATCCATAGACGCATGAAAATTATAATTCATACGTAAACGGGAGTTCTCCTTAGCTCGTGAAGTAACGGTATCCAGCAGCTCTTCTGTTATCAGCTTCATCATAACTTCAGCAATTGGGCAAACTTGGCAGGAAGTTCTGCTTTGCACGCCTCAATAGACAAACTTTTTCCTTCATTATTTACTAATATAGCAGCCTTCTGCAAGGAAGCCAATAAGGTAACTTCCGACACATTACCGGCAACAAACAAACATCCGGAAAAAAGAGGAGTAATCACCTTCCGGGTATGCCCTTTCCATTTTACAAACACAGCCTGCATCGGGCAATATGTAGTATATCCCGCAGCATTCAAACGCTGCATCAACTTATGTTCAGACTTGGGTGCTGTGTACAATGCATGCCAGCACATCATATCATTATCCGTCATCATATTGTTTGCTTTTTCCATCCCTTTAATAAATCTTTTACAAATAATATCCATCCCACACTGCCGACACCTGCCAAGAACATGAAGCCGATCAAAATCATCAATTTATTGGGCTTTGCAGGCTTCAAAGGTACCGTAGCCGGCTGGACAACCGTATATACCGGTGTAATCTCCTGCACCTTAGCTCTTGCCATCTGCAATTGTTGAGACACTTGTGTATATACTTGATAGGCTAAATTCATTTCATTCTGTAAACGCTCTTGCTCTGCGCGATAACTCAGCAATATTATATTCTGGTTTGCATCTACAAAATTTGCGTATTTCTTCTGGGCAGACTCATAACTGGCCTTTGCTTCTCCATAAAGTTTTTCGGTAAATGCCAAATCATGACGAGCTTTATTAGTTCGATAATCTGTGATGTAGTTCTGCAGGCAATGCATCACGGTATCCGTCAGCGAAGCAGATATCAAAGGATCCTGCATAGTAACAGACAAGGTTGTCACACCTGTCTTTTTGTCTACGGAAACAGAGATACGTTTACTTAAAGCATCTGCAATGGCAGACTCATCTCTAGTAAGACGAAAAGGATCCAGCTTTGCATCCCCCTCTTCCGGTTCATCCTTAAACAAAGACAATGTCCATCCTAACACCTTAAAAGGAGCGGAGAAAATTGCACTCCACCAAGGAGAACGCTGTTCTTCTTTCAAATAAGCATATAAAGTCGTGTCTACTTTTGCTTTCTGATCCTTGACTTTAACATCGAACAGTTCAATCAGAAAAGGAGTAGAACTTACAATATCAGGATAAAGTTCGGGTGACAAAGCATCTTCACCAGAAGAAGTACCCAAATTGATACCCGCCATGGCTGCAAGGGCTCCCATACTTCCGCCACCAGATTTACCACCACTCTCCGGAGCCAACGTCACACTTGTAGAATACTCCTTAGGAATACTAAATGCAACAACCAGTCCAACAAGGGCAGCGATACCACACGCCTTAAAAACCAATTTGCGACTAGCCCATACTTTCTGGGCCAGTTCTATCAAATCTATTTCTTGTTCCTCTGGTTGTGGAGAAGTTATGTTTTGTATTCTTTCTTCGCTCATAATTCAAATTACTTAAAGAGATTAACCATAGTCGCAATCATCGCTGCAATAGAAGCTGTCGTACTTCCCATTCCCAGAATTTCAGTAGTAGTCATCTTCCTTTTCTGTTCTTTACTTGGAACAATTATTTCACAACCTGGTTCAATGGCTTTCTTGTTTCCTGCTCTTAAACGAGAAACTGTACCATTCATGTATATTACATAGACCTTGCGTTTCTTGGCGTCATTACCAAAGCCACCAGCCTGGTTGATGTAATATTTCAAGCTTTCACCCTTTTTATATAAAACTGTATTCGGATACATTACAGCACCGTTGATTTTCACTGTACTTACGTACTCCGGAACAAATAATACATCTCCCTCGCGAAGCACCATATCAGCATCTGAACCAGGATTTTTCAAGGCCTCTCCCAGATTTATACCTACAGAATAGGTATCGGACAAATCCAATCTTTTTACAGATATGGAATCTCCGCCTCCCGCTTGCGCCATACGCAGAGCATCTTCCTTACGGCGGAATTCTTCTTCGGTCATCCTACGTATAAGACGCGCTCCTTTTATATAAGCATCGGGAGTTACTCCACCAGCCTTAGCTATCAAGTCACTCAAACGTTCATTCTTTTTCGATAGTGCATAATTACCGCTAAAAAGGACTTCTCCGCCCACCATAACATTCTGTTGTTTAAAATAGGACGGACTCTTACGAACATAAATTTCATCAAAAGGCTCAAGATGGAAATCCTGGCTTCCTTCTCCCACCAATAAGCCATCTTTCAAATCAAAAGAGAAATTCTGGCCTACTGTAGTACTGAAAGATGTACTCTTCGGATCTTTCATGCGCCGTGCAACTTCAACCTTTGTTGTAGCCGCCGCCTCCAACAAGCCACCAGCCTGCAACACCAAATCCTCTACTGTCATTTTATCAGAATAAAGATATGTACCCGGATTGGCAACTTCACCATGAATGGTAAGTGTAGCTTCTTCCTTCAAGTCATGAATACTTGGAATATATAAAATGTCATTCTTCTGCAAAGGAATATCTGCAGCCGTCCCGTTCAGCAAACCTTTCACATCTACTTGTATAACCTCATGCGACAAGTCTTCAAGTTCACGATCGATTATAGCACGGTTTAAGAATGCATCTCCGCGAAGTCCTTCCGCTTTCTTAATCAGCTGCTTCACTGTATTCATCGTACCGTCCAACTGATACAAACCTTCACGATATACAGCACCGCGGATTTCCACACGATTCTCAAAACGCTGTAAAACGGAATCAACCGTTATCTTATCACCGTCATCTACGCGGAATACGGAATAATCCATCTCATCCACATTATAAATTTGATGCTCACGTCCACTTTTACGGATTATACGTAATGCTTTCTTATAAGCATCACCCGTAAAACCACCTGAATACTTCAATAATGTACCTACGGTTTCAGTGGGTTTCATTTCATAAAACATCGGACGTTTTACCTTACCTAATATCTGTACCAGTGACTGGTAAGGATCCACAAGAATTACATCACCATCCTGCAGACGGATGTCATCCTTCATTTTTCCTTTCATAAGTAAATCGTAAACATCCAAATCCGCTATTGTATTTCCATTGCGAATCACTTTAATACTGCGCAAACTACCAATCGGATTCACACCACCTGCACGATATAAAGCATGAAATACGGAAGCAAATGATGAGAGGGTATAAGTTCCGGGCACCACAACTTCACCCATAACGTTTACTTGAATAGAACGTATTTCTCCTAATGTCAGTTTAACTTGGGTAGACGGAACATTTCCGGTTACTCCAGAATATATTCTGGCAAATTCTTGTTTCAAATAATTATTGGCTTCCTTTACTGTTTTGCCACTCAGATAAACCGGTCCTAAATTATTCACAAGAATACTTCCTTCCGGAGAGATTGTTTGTCGAATCGTTGTTTCAGAAGCTCCCCACACATCAATAATCACCTCGTCACCAGGTCCCAGACGATAATTCTCGGGAGTAGCAACATTCACATTGGGTTCGAAAGTCAAATTATCGTTAGTAAAAATATTATGACCATAAATTTGCGAAGTCGGATCCTCTGTTTCCTTCTCTTGAGACAAGGAACGATTATCCATCATTTGTAAAGAATCTCCTGCAACATCCGTTTGTCTGGCAGAATAAGTTTCCGAGGTTGTACGCAGCCCTTTGACTACGCCACTCATTTCACCACGTTGACGAGAACGCTTCTCATCTTGGGTATTGCTCTGCGGACTTCCAGATTTAGAGTTTTCATACTTTTTCTGAATTCTTTCAACTTGTTCCTTTGTCACTCCCCGCCGCATTAATTCAGTAGTAATCTGCTTTTGATTTTTGCCCATCTGCTGAGCGCTTTTTACATACTGAACAACCTGATCATCTGACATCTGCTGAGCAAAAGCTACCCCTGACAAAGTAAATACCAAAAAGAATAGTGTTATTAATCTACGCATAAGATATTCTGATTAATCTTTTGAGTTCTTGTAATAAATATAAATCGGGCACAAAGGTAATATATTATTTTTATAATATACATTTATTCCACCTCTAAGTTTCAGAAAAAGCATTAAAAAGCTGTCACTTTCACGTCTTTTCATTGGGTAGAAGAAAGCGGGAAAATTGGCACTATTTTTTTCATTAGTCCAATCAAAATAGCCTTTTTTTCAGTATAACTATGTTGCACCAAGGCCAGCACTTCTTCCCGCACATGTTCATAATCATCAACAGATGCCTTTTCACGCTTTATCTTTTCACTGATTACAGAATCCAAAAGTCCATCCCCAGGCCCTCCCACAATGTACACTTCTCCCCCATCCCCCATGACTCCCACTTCCAGGGTGAGCATACAAGCTTCAGACAAGGTAATCAAACAATGAGTATTCGTCGGATACACCTCACCCAAACGTACTATGAACATATCAGTTTCCCCTTTGTCGCGTTTCAACCTGCAATCAGATGACTGCACATATATTTCCGCCACACGCTTACTATATTCCATAGCATTTTCCGGATGACGTGCATTAGCAGCAGATATCATAACCATACGGGACACTCTATACTTTACCGCCAGGTCTGCAATATTCACTGTCCCCGATATATTCGTTTGAATTGCCTCCGACACAAAATCATCCATCAGTTGTACATGCTTATAAGCAGCAGAATGAAAAACAAGTTGAGGACGTGTTTCTTCAAATATAGCCTCCATACGCGTACGGTTAGCAACATCTGCAACCAATACACGGACCTCCAGATTCTTCCAATGATCAGACAATTCCAACTGTACATCATACAATGGGGATTCTGCCTGATCTACCAGAATCAACTGATAAGGATTCAGTGTAGCCAACTGGCGGACGATTTCCCTTCCTACAGCTCCCGCCGCTCCCGTAACCATTACTCTACGCCCCTCGATATGGGCCGTAATTTTACGCACGTCAACTTGTACCGGTTCTCTACGGAGCCAATCTTCTATTTGAATGTCCTTTATCAGTCCATCGTCCATACAATCGCTTAAGGGAGGAACGGTCATTACATGAATATCATGAGAGAACAGTTTATCCAGCATTCCGGAATTTTCCAAATCCGACACCTTGCTTGGAGAGATAATGATTGTATCCACTTTCTTTTTCTTTAGACGGTCAAACAGCTGCTCATCATTGGGATATACCCTGCATCCCATCGTATGTTTACCTATCATATCAGGTTCGTCCGAAATAAAGCCACGCAGGCGATAATGATTATTACGACTAACTCTCAAGGATTTTGCAACATTGACTCCAGTCCCATGGAATCCATAAATAAAAACATTCACGCAATGACGTGCATCAAAAGCAATAGCTTCATAAAGCATCTTCACAGCAATGCGCATACAAGCCATCAGAGAGAAGGTGAACATATATGCCATAAACAGAATGCTGTTCGGCAAAGTTTCTCCAAGCCCCGAAACAGACCAACAGCAATTCCCTAAAAACAGTACAACATAGCTTATCGTAAGACTCCAAAACACACGATAAATATCTACAAAAGAGGAAAAACGGATAACACCCACATAAGTACGGAGAATATGAAAGAAACAGATATTACACAAGACAGCCCAAATGGTCAGCCATACATACAAAGAAATTTCATAAGATACGGACGAAAGCCTATATTGCAAAAAACATGCAGAAAGCATGGAAATCACAACGATAATTACATCTACCAACAGCACCGTCCATTTGGACGCTATGCGTGAAGAAAGATATTTATAATAGATTCTTAAATTCATAATCAGTATCAGACTTATTTGCTATAGGACCTACGACAAAGATGCTTCTTTTCGTTTTATTATCCAATTTTTATGGCAATAAAGTTCAGGACATTCAAATAGAAAATTATCCCACTAAAATATTTCTAAAAAAAACAGAGATTCTTTTTGCCTTTTCAAATAAAGATGTACCTTTGCACCCCGTAAACAAAAGCTTATTGCCGCTATAGCTCAGTTGGTAGAGCAACGCATTCGTAACGCGTAGGTCGCCAGTTCAAGTCTGGCTAGCGGCTCGATATTCAAGCACTGATTATCTGGAATAATCAGTGCTTTTTCTTTTCAAGAATCGTTAGAATAAAAAACGCTCTTCTACGAATATATTTGCATAAAACACAATGCCCTTCCAAACAGTTTAATCCATAGCCGCATAATTATCCCAAAGCAAGTAAAGCTAGTTTAAAACAGCACCATCTGATTACAATGATAACTTGAAACATATAGGTACATTATTAAAAGCATAATACACCTTATATTATACATAGTAATCCCCAATATTTGCGGCAACTTTTCAATAACCCAATTTTTCAATCTTAAATAAAGGATTGAGGTGATTGAAGAACACAAGCCAAAATCAAAAGGCTACCATAGGTTTCTATAACATACTATAAACAAATGAAAAGAATCAAATTATTTACAGCGGCTTTGCTGCTGGCGGCTATATCCGCAGGAAACGATGTGTGGGCGCTTTCCGATTCAGGAAAGAAAGACACGCGTCCGATAGAATCACCCAAATTCTTCAGTGGAAACGCCCACCCGCTGCTTCCACCTCCTTCAATTCAGACTCTTTGCAGACTGTCTCTACAAAGATAGACACAGACAAAGACGGCATTCACGACCTTTATTTCGTGTTTAAAGGCAAGGAGCTGAAGGTAGATGAATGGATGTTTGAGAGATTTTGAGTTAGCCTTACTGTGCTTTATTTCCACATTTACTAAGAATTATTCGTCCGACATCTGTTGCATTATCGTCCGACAGCTGTCGGACGATAATGCAACAGATGTCGGACGAATAAGCAACAACCGTCGGACGAATAATTCTCTGCAAGGAAAAACATAATCTATCGTAGTCCTCAAAGGTATTCAGCGCAATACCGGAAACTATTCATATGATAAGCACTACGCATTCGACCATCACTACAGATTCTCTCTGAAAAAAGCATGCTCCGACTATGTAGTTTCCAATAAAAAATGTATCTTGCGGAGATTTATTAAATACGATATGAACATGAAACCCTATCTAATCCCCTTCTTTGCAACTGTTGCACTGACCGCAACCGCTCAACAAAAAAACGAGATTACCAGCGTCCTCGAAATACTGGATGTAACCAACGGTAACCGGACCGTCGTAAAAGAATTTCCCTACCGGATTGAAGCTCCCAATTGGACGCCCGACGGGCAATGGCTGCTATACAACAGCGAAGGAAAGCTTTACCGCCTTTCCCCCACCTCGCCTGCCGAACCGGAACTGATAAACGCCGGATTTGCCCAAAACTGCAACAACGACCACGTCCTCTCGACCGACGGACAGCAGATAGCCATCAGCCACGGGACGAAAGAAGACTATAAATCGCGCATTTATACACTTCCCATCACGGGCGGCACTCCCCGTTTAATAACACCTATGGCTCCCAGCTACCTCCACGGTTGGAGCCCCGACGGCAAAGAGCTTGCCTATTGCGCCGAACGAAACGGCAACTATGACGTCTATACCATCCCGGCGGAAGGAGGTGAAGAAACCCGCCTGACCACTGCCGAAGGTCTGGATGACGGACCGGAATATTCCCCCTGCGGACAATACATCTGGTTCAATTCCGTACGCACCGGACTCATGCAAGTCTGGCGCATGAAGGCAGACGGCTCCGAACAGACCCAGATGACCTTTGACGAAACCCGTAACTCCTGGTTCCCCCACATCTCCCCTGACGGAAAATCCGTTGTATTCATCACCTACTACAAAGGTGACCTGGAACCGGGAGAGCACCTGGCAAACAAGAACGTAGAGCTGCGCCTAATGCCCGCAAACGGTGGAGAACCCAAGACATTGTTAAAGCTTTTCGGTGGACAAGGCACCATCAATGTCAACTCATGGGCACCGGACAGCAAACGCATAGCCTTTGTCAGCTATCGAATTAACTGATATGACTTGATGGTTTTCACTCCATTTTTTACTAACTTTGCCCGACTAAAGATGCAGTAAAACAAAATGGAAAAGAAGAAAATCATTATCGGAACATTCGTCGCACTGATTCTTATTGGAGCAGCTTGTGCAGGAACAGTATACTACTATCTGTTTGCCCCGCAATTCCATCCGAAAAAGACAGTCTATATCTATATAGACCGCGACGACACCGCCGACTCTATATATAATAAGGTGGAACAACAAGGCCATCCTCGAAGCTTCACCGGCTTCCGCTGGATGGCCCAATACAAGAAATATTCCGAAAATATACACACCGGACGCTACGCCATCCGGCCGGGGGAAAACGTATATCACGTATTCAGCCGTCTGTACCGCGGATATCAAGAACCTACGAACCTCACCGTCGGCAGCGTACGCACACTGGACCGGCTGGCACGCAGCGTAGGCAAACAGCTCATGATAGACTCCACCGAAATAGCCGGATTGATGAACGACTCCGCATTCCAACAAAAACTGGGATACAACAAAGAGACCCTGCCCTGCCTCTTCATCCCCGAAACCTACCAAGTCTATTGGGACATGAGTGCAGAAGAGTTCTTCGAAAGAATGCAAAAAGAGCACCAGAAGTTCTGGAACCAGGAACGCTTAGACAAAGCCACCGCCATCGGAATGACCCCGACGGAAGTCTGCACCCTCGCCTCCATCGTCGAGGAAGAGACAAACAACAATCCCGAAAAACCAATGGTGGCAGGGCTCTACATCAACCGCCTGCACACCGGCATGCCCCTGCAAGCCGACCCTACCATCAAATTTGCCTTGCAGGACTTCGGCTTGCGGAGAATTACGAATGCCCATCTGGCAGTAAAGTCACCCTACAACACCTACATCAATGCCGGACTACCTCCCGGTCCCATACGCATCCCCTCACCCATCGGGCTGGATGCTGTGCTGAATTATACGAAACACAACTACCTCTATATGTGTGCCAAAGAGGACTTCTCGGGCACCCATAACTTTGCATCCAATTATGCCGAGCACATGAAAAATGCAAGAAAATATTGGAATGCATTAAACGAAAGAAAGATTTTCAAGTAATCTGCTGATAAAATAAAAGCAAAATCCTATATTTGCGTCAAATATTAATCCATGACTAACACTTAAATATTCAGATATGAGCAAGCAACTCTTACTTGGCGATGAAGCCATTGCACAAGCTGCATTAGACGCCGGACTTTCGGGTGTATATGCCTATCCCGGCACTCCTTCTACGGAAATCACCGAATATATTCAGATGGCACCGATTACTGCCGAAAAGAACATCCATAACCGCTGGTGCTCCAACGAGAAAACTGCAATGGAAGCTGCCCTGGGCATGTCCTTTGCAGGCAAGCGTTCATTGGTGTGCATGAAGCACGTGGGTATGAACGTAGCTGCCGACTGTTTCATCAACTCTGCCATTACCGGCATAAAAGGTGGTCTGATAGTCATTGCTGCCGACGACCCCAGCATGCATTCCTCTCAGAACGAGCAGGACAGCCGTTTCTATGGCGACTTCTCCCTCATCCCGATGTACGAACCAAGCAACCAGCAGGAAGCATACGACATGGTGTACAACGGATTCAACTTCTCCGAACAGACCGGCGAACCCATCCTGATGCGCATGGTTACGCGCCTGGCACACTCCCGTTCCGGCGTAGAGCGCAAGGAGCAACAACCGCAGAATGAGATTTCCTTCAGCGAAGACCCGCGTCAGTTCATCCTCCTGCCGGGTAATGCACGCAAACGCTACAAAGCATTGCTGCAACGCCAGGACGAATTTATCAAAGCTTCTGAAAACTCCGCTTACAACAAATATACCGACGGCCCCAACAAAAAGCTGGGTATCGTGGCATGCGGCATCGGCTACAACTACCTAATGGAAAACTATCCCGAAGGTTGCGAATATCCGGTACTGAAAATCGGACAATACCCGTTGCCCAAGAAACAGCTGATGCAGCTGGTAGAAGCATGTGACGAGATTCTGGTACTGGAAGACGGACAACCGTTCGTAGAAAAACAACTGAAAGGCTATCTGGGCATCGGCATCAAAGTAAAAGGCCGTTTGGACGGCACTCTTTCACAAGACGGAGAGCTGAACCCGGACAGCGTGGCACGTGCCGTAGGCAAGGAGAACAAGGCTGAATTCAGCGTTCCTTCTCTGGTAGAGATGCGCCCGCCCGCTTTGTGCGAGGGTTGCGGCCATCGCGACATGTACACGGTGCTGACCCAAGTATTGAAAGAAGAATATCCCACTTATAAGGTGTTCAGCGACATTGGTTGCTACACGCTGGGAGCCAATGCCCCATTCAACGCCATTAACTCTTGTGTGGATATGGGCGCCTCCATCACCATGGCGAAGGGTGCTTCAGATGCCGGCCTGCATCCTGCCGTAGCCGTCATCGGCGACTCCACCTTCACCCACTCGGGCATGACGGGACTGCTGGATTGCGTCAACGAAAACGCCGACGTCACCATCGTCATCTCCGACAACGAAACCACCGCCATGACCGGAGGACAAGATTCTGCCGGCACCGGACGTCTGGAAGCCATCTGCGCCGGCATCGGTGTAGCTCCCGAACACATCCGCGTCGTAGTGCCCTTGAAGAAAAACTACGAAGAGATGAAGCAAATCATCCGGGAAGAAATCGAGCACCACGGCGTATCCGTCATCATCCCCCGCAGAGAATGTATCCAAACATTAGCACGCAAAAAAAGAAACAAGTAAAGCCATGAAAAAAGACATCATACTTTCCGGCGTAGGAGGACAAGGTATCCTCTCCATCGCCACCGTAATCGGCAAAGCAGCCCTCAAGGACGGACTCTACATGAAGCAGGCAGAAGTACACGGCATGAGCCAGCGAGGCGGCGACGTGCAGTCCAACCTGCGCATCAGCGACCAACCCATCGCTTCGGACCTCATTCCCACAGGAAAATGCGACCTCATCATCTCCCTGGAACCGATGGAAGCACTGCGCTACCTCCCCTACCTCAGCCCCGAAGGTTGGCTGGTGACCAATGAAGCCCCCTTCATCAACATTCCCAACTATCCGGCAGAAGAAGACATCAAGGCCGAAATCAACAAGCTGCCGCATAAAATCATGCTGAACGTAAACGAAGTGGCAAAAGAAGTCGGCTCTCCCCGCGTAGCGAACATCGTACTGCTGGGCGCCACCATCCCCTTCCTCGGCATCGACTACGCAAAGGTGCAAGACAGCATCCGCGAAATCTTCCAACGCAAGGGCGACGCCATTGTAGAGCTGAACCTCAAAGCATTGGCTGCCGGCAAAGAGATTGCTGAAAAACTGATGTAAACTATAATTGACTCTAAATTTCAACATACCATGAATAACAAATACTGGGAAGAAGAGATTGAAACGATGCCCCGTGAGCAGTTGCGCGAACTGCAACTGCAACGGTTAAAAAAGACTGTCAGCATTGCCGCCAACTCTCCTTATTATAAAAAGGTATTCCAAGAGCATGGCATCACTGCCGACAGCATCCGGTCTATAGAAGACATACGTAAGATACCGTTTACTACCAAGGCCGATATGCGCGCCAATTATCCTTTTGGATTAGTAGCAGGCGATATGCGTGAGGACGGAGTACGTATCCATTCTTCCAGTGGCACTACGGGCACGCCGACGGTCATCGTACACTCCCAACACGATTTGGACTCTTGGGCTAACTTAGTGGCACGCTGCCTCTATATGGTAGGTATCCGTAAGACGGATGTTTTCCAAAACAGCTCCGGTTACGGCATGTTCACCGGAGGACTGGGCTTTCAGTATGGAGCCGAACGCCTGGGTGCGCTGACTGTTCCTGCCGCTGCCGGAAACAGCAAGCGTCAGATAAAGTTCATCACCGACTTCAAGACCACTGCCCTGCATGCCATTCCCAGCTATGCCATCCGCTTGGCAGAGGTATTCCAGGAAGAAGGGATGGACCCCGCCGGCACAAGTCTGAAAACGCTTGTTATCGGTGCCGAACCCCACACAGACGAGCAACGCAGAAAGATTGAACGCATGCTTGGCGTCAAAGCCTATAACAGCTTTGGTATGACTGAAATGAACGGTCCCGGCGTAGCCTTCGAGTGCACCGAACAAGACGGCATGCACTTCTGGGAAGATTGCTACCTGGTCGAAATCATTAACCCGGAAACCGGCGAACCCGTACCGGAAGGTGAAATCGGCGAACTGGTACTGACAACGCTGGACAGAGAGATGATGCCCCTCATCCGCTACCGTACACGCGACCTTACCCGCATCCTGCCCGGCAAGTGCCCTTGCGGACGTACCCACATCCGTATAGACCGCATCAAAGGCCGTAGCGACGATATGTTCATCATCAAGGGAGTCAATATCTTCCCCATGCAGGTGGAAAAGGTGCTGGTACAATTCCCCGAATTGGGCAGCAATTACCTCATCACGCTCGAAACGGTCAATAACCAGGATGAGATGATTGTGGAAGTTGAACTTAGCGACCTCTCTACTGACAATTACATCGAGCTACAAAAGATTAGCAAAGCCATTACCCGCCAGCTGAAAGACGAGATTCTGGTAACTCCGAAGTTACGGTTGGTAAAGAAAGGTTCCTTGCCGCAGAGCGAAGGAAAAGCCGTCAGGGTAAAAGACTTACGGGACAACAAATAAACTGTAAAAAAAACTCTTTTCAAAACAGACCATCTGTTCACCCGATACAGATGGTCTGTCTTGTATAAACACATCATCTATCTTCCCTTGACACATCATCTGTTTCAGCATCACGTATCATCGTTTCACAATCACCCACATCCGCATAAAACGAAAGAGGAACGGTTATCCAAACAGATTACCGTTCCTCTTTTATAGAAAGCCGCACCGATGATGTGATGAAACTCCGTATGACATGATTTGAGTGCTCCTCCTCTTTGTAATCCACCGACTCAAGAGTTACCCCGAAGGGCGTGGCCCGCCATTGAGAAGCGAAGCTTGTCTCGGTATTTCATAAAAATTGATGAGTTTCCCGATCCAATCAATGCGGCTATTTTTTCTATAACAAAGGTAATGAGTTTCTATGAAAGAAACAAGTAAAAGCAGTAAATTGTTTCAAGTCCTTTTCAAGTTTTAACCCCTCCCCGGAGTATCAGAAAACAAAAAGTGCTGACTACCAAAAGAGTAATCAGCACCTCGTAATTTATCTGCTAACTGTTTTTATGCAGCCTTTGCTTTAGCAACGATAGCCTTGAAAGCTTCCGGATGGTTCATCGCTAAATCAGCCAACACTTTGCGGTTGATTTCGATACCAGCTTTATGCAAAGCGCCCATCAGCTTAGAGTAAGACATACCTTCCAGACGAGCAGCAGCGTTGATACGCTGAATCCACAAAGCACGGAAGTTTCTTTTCTTGTTCTTACGGTCACGGAACGCATAGGTCAAACCTTTTTCCCAAGTATTCTTGGCAACGGTCCAAACGTTCTTTCTTGCACCAAAGTAACCTCTGGTCAATTTCAAAATTTTCTTTCTTCTTGCTTTAGAAGCAACATGATTTACTGATCTTGGCATAGTTTTACTTGTTTTTGAATGTTAGCGCCGTTACTTCACGCAGCGGACTTAAAGCTAATGCATTCGGTTAATAACTTTAATACTTTTGTACGCTTTTCAATTACTTCATTGCTAAGAGCTCTTTCACCTGGCTTACATCTGTTGTACTAACAAGTGTAGAGTAGCACAAGTTTCTTTTCTGCTTCTTAGTTTTCTTAGTCAGGATGTGACTATGAAAAGCGTGCTTTCTTTTGATTTTACCTGTTCCGGTAAGAGTAAATCTCTTTTTAGAACCGGAGTTAGTCTTCATCTTTGGCATCTTTTTTAAACTTTTTAATTATTAAATTATATGGCAACGCACTATACCTATGGCGTTACTCACTTCTTTATTCTTCTTCGGTTTCAGCCGACGCAGCCTTTGGCGCATCTTCTGCAGGCTTGGGAGCCGCGCTCTTCTTAGGTGCCGCCACTTTCTTCGGAGAGAGCTGGATTGTCATTCTCTTTCCTTCCAAAACCGGCATTTGGTCTACCTTCGCATAGTCTTCCAAATCATTGGCAAAACGGAGCAGCAACACTTCACCTTGCTCTTTGAACAAGATGGAACGTCCTTTAAAGAATACGTAGGCCTTCACCTTGTCACCATCTTCCAAAAAGCCTTTAGCATGCTTCAACTTGAAGTTATAGTCATGGTCATCTGTCTGAGGTCCAAAACGTATTTCCTTCACGTTCACTTTTACCTGCTTTGCCTTTTGCTCTTTCTGACGCTTCTTTAACTGATAAAGAAATTTAGAATAATCAATAATACGACAAACAGGGGGTTGTGCATTTGGAGAAATCTCCACGAGATCCGCTTCATGTTCTTCAGCAAGTCTTAAAGCCTGCGCTATCGGATACACTTTTGGTTCTACTTCATCGCCCACTATGCGGACTTCTTTGGCCCGGATTTGTTCGTTAATCCGATGTTGCCCTTTTAAGCTGTCATTCTTCATTAAATAACGTTTACTTCCAGTTTGTTTCTTATTTACTATTCCCAAATTAATGTTTTTGTTAAGTAAAAGCGAACTTTAGAACATCTAATATATGCTATGCTTCTACAATTGGGCGCAAAGTTACCATTTATTTATCATATTCTGAACTTCTTCGTTCATTTTTTTGGCAAATTCTTCAAATTTCATGGTTCCTTTATCACCTTCTCCCTGCTTGCGGACAGCAACTTCCTTGTTTTCAGCCTCCTTTTCACCTACAACCAGCATGTACGGAATACGCTTCATCTCATTGTCACGAATCTTACGACCAATCTTTTCATTGCGTTCATCCACAATGGCACGGATGTCATATCGCTTCAAATATTGTTTCACTTCATGCGCATAGTCGTTGAACTTCTCGCTGATAGGCAGGATGGCAACCTGGTCAGGAGTCAGCCACAACGGGAACTTACCGGCCGTATGCTCAATAAGCACAGCCACGAAGCGTTCCATGGAGCCGAACGGAGCACGGTGAACCATTACGGGACGGTGCTTCTGATTGTCAGCACCGGTATATTCCAGCTGGAAACGTTCCGGCAGGTTGTAGTCCACCTGGATGGTACCCAGCTGCCAACGGCGACCGATGGCATCCTTCACCATGAAGTCCAGTTTAGGCCCATAGAAAGCGGCTTCTCCATATTCTATTTTTGCCTTCAACCCCTTTTCTTCACAAGCTTCGATGATGGCGCGTTCTGCTTTTTCCCAGTTCTCGTCGCTACCGATGTATTTTTCGCGGTTCACTTTGTCGCGCAAGGAAATCTGTGCCTCAAAGTTCTCGAAGTCCATAGATTCGAACACGATGGAGATAATGTCCATAACACGGAGGAACTCATCCTTCACCTGGTCCGGACGGCAGAAGATATGCGCATCATCCTGCGTAAAGCTACGTACACGTGTCAAACCGTGCAACTCGCCACTCTGCTCGTAACGGCAAACCGTACCGAACTCTGCCAAACGCAAAGGCAGGTCTTTGTAAGAACGGGGTGAGTTCTTGTAAATCATACAGTGGTGAGGGCAGTTCATCGGTTTCAAGAAGTACTCTTCCCCTTCTTCCGGCGTATGTATGGGCTGGAAGGAGTCCTTACCATATTTTGCATAATGGCCGGAAGTGATGTAAAGCAATTTGTTGCCGATGGGTGGACACATTACTTCCTGATAATCGTAACGGGCCTGGATGCGGCGCAAGAAATCCTGCAAGCGGATACGCAGTGCAGTACCTTTGGGAAGCCACATCGGCAATCCCTTACCTACGGTGTCAGAGAACATGAACAAGTCCATCTCCTTACCGATTTTACGGTGATCGCGCTTCTTGGCTTCTTCCAGCAGAACAAGATGCTCATCCAGCATCTTCTTCTTCGGAAAGGTGATACCATAGATACGGGTCATCATCTTACGGTCCTCCTGTCCACGCCAATAAGCACCGGCAACGGAAGTCAGCTTGATAGCCTTGATAGGAGCTGTGGTCATCAAGTGAGGGCCACGGCACAAGTCGGTAAATGCACCCTGCGTATAAGTTGTGATGTGGCCGTCTTCCAATTCGGAAATCAGCTCGCATTTATAAGTTTCTCCACGGTCACCGAACATCTTCAAAGCATCCGCCTTGGCAATGTCTTGTCTGACAACCGCTTCTTTCTTAGCCACCAGTTCAGCCATCTTTTTCTCAATGGCTGGCAGGTCAGCTTCCTTGATAGTCGTGTCACCCGGGTCCACATCATAGTAGAAACCGTTTTCGATAGCAGGACCTATACCGAACTGGATGCCCGGATAGAGTTCCTGCAAAGCTTCGGCCAGCAAGTGGGCACTGGTATGCCAAAAGGCATGTTTACCCTGCTCATCCTCCCATTTATAAAGAACCACTTCAGCGTCTTGCATGATAGGACGCCCCAAATCATAAATTTCTCCGTTCACGCCACAAGCCAGCACGTCTTGTGCCAATCGCGAACTGATGCTTTCTGCAATCTGCAGTCCCGTTACTCCTTCGTTATATTCACGAACAGAGCCGTCTGGAAATGTTATCTTTATCATAGTTTATATGTATATTTCATTTTTCAGAACGCAAAAATAGCTAATTCTTTTTGATATTCTATTTTTTAGCAAAAAAATGTTATTCCCGTGTATCTGTAAACCTCTTTATGATATTATAGGCCGAGACAATGCCCAACTCTCCGGCTTTACTCAAATCGGCAATACCTTGTTTGTTATTCCCCAGGAAGATGTGCGTCAACCCACGGTTAAAGTATGCTTCAGCAAAATCGGGACTCAGCTCAATCGCCTTGTCATAATCCGCCAAGGCGGCACGGTAATCCTTCAGTAACGAAGACACATTGCCACGGTTATAATAGCCATAGACAAAATCAGGAGCCAATAGAATAACGTGATCCAGGTCATTCTTCACAACTTCATAATCGATGGCTGTCACTTCAGGCTTCTTCATTTCCGTTGTACCCGAAGTGGCACCTTCACTCATTGTGGCTTCGGCCTTTTTATATTCCAGTTGCTTATAACGCACCAAAGCACGCATAAAGTATGCCGGGAAGAAAGTGTCGTCCAACAAGATACTCTTTGTAAAGTCATCTATGGAACTGGCAAAATCCTGAACCAGATAGAAATCCAGACCTCTCATGAAACGTTTCTTGGCGTTCTTCTCGTCAGCCACCACATCAGACGTATGAGCGTCTATCAAAGCAAAGTGGAAGCGTACTTGTTCCTCCGTCAGCGGAGCTTCCATATTGGTGATGCGCAGTGGCTTCGGGAACAGTTTCGAATGGTTCAGTTCCTCAATATACTTATGATAATGTACGATACGCTTCACATCGCTCAGTTTCTCATAATAAGTCAAAGCATACATCGGCTCAAGCTTGATGGTCACATTTCGGTCTTGTACACGTCCGCGATAATCGCTCTTATAACGCTGGTCAGCTTCCGAATCGTCCGCTATTACAATTTTCCGATAATTTTCCATGTTCTTGTCGGATTTCTTACGGGTCTTCCCACCATCTCCATTGGAGTTTTCCGAGGAATTATCCGCAACATCCTTACTGTCGTCACCTTCCTTTTTGTCACCGGAAGAAACACCGTTACGCTTGTCTATCTGCATCTTCATGATTTTGAACTCATCCTGCTCGGCTCCCTTATGGTCGCCAATCTTTTTACGGGCTTCGGCACGCTGATAATAGCCGGCCATAAAGTTAGGATATTCTGCAATCACTTTGGAATAGTCACTGATAGCTCCCCGGTAATCCCCCGTCTGCGCACGTAACAAACCACGATTGAAGGTGGCCATCATGTTATCCGGTTCCATCTTCAACACAAAATCAAAATCCTCTATTGCCCGGTTGTCATCGCCCACCTGGGCACGCAGCAAACCGCGGTTGTAGTGCCCGAGAAAATTATTCGGATCAATATCCAAAGCCAAATCATAGTCACTCATGGCGCCTCTCAAATTATTCTGATGGAAACGCGCCAAGGCACGGTTGATATAGTTACCGGCATTCTTTGCACTCAGATGGATAGACTGGTCCAAATCAGCTTCAGCCTCTTTATACTTCCCCTGCTGGAGGCGTACAATGGCTCTTGCCCCCCATCCATCCGGGTCATAACGGTCCATATCGATGGCTTTGTCAAAATCACGCAAAGCTTGTATCGTATCGTTCTGTTTCAGGGAGACTTCCCCGCGCATCAGATAAGCACGTGTATATCTGGGGGCAATTGTCAGAAGCGTACCCAAATCTTCCTTAGCCGCCTTATAATCTTCTTTCTGAATATGGCAAAGGGAAAGATTATGCCAAAGCACCACATTCTCCGGGTCGTATTTGATGGCAGTTTTATAATCTTCAATCGCCTCGTCAAACTTGTTCTGACGGATACGTGCCAATCCTCTGATTTGGTAAGCACCTACCACAAAAGGGTTCCGCTGAATCGCAGCATCACAATCACTCTCCGCTCCCTGATAGTCATCCAAATTGATTTTTGCCAGTCCACGGAAGAAATAAGGCTCATATAAATAAGGTTTCGCGTTGATTACTTGATTAAAATATTGGATAGAAAGCACGTAATCCTCAAAATACAATGCATTCCGAGCAATGGTCATCACCCGTTCCGTATTGATTTGTGCATACAACAATGTGGGTAACAGCAAAATAGCCGTCAGTATTTTTTTTATCATCTTGTTTTATAAATGCTTGTAAACGAAACAAAAGTAACGTTTTTCGTTTACTTGTCGGGATTAGCGGAACACTTTTTATATTTTTTGAGCCTTTTATACCATATTATATGGTTAAACTTATTTCTTTACGGTTTTCACCTTATAAGTGCAGTGTGCCTTGCCTTTCAACATGGCATTCAGTTTTCCTTTAATCATCTGCTTGCGTAACGGAGACAAATGGTCGATGAACATCTTTCCTTCCAGATGGTCGAACTCGTGCTGCATCACGCGTGCCAGGTAACCTTCGATAATCTCATCGTGCGGTTCCAAGTTCTCGTCCAGGTATTGCACGCGTATTTTGTTGCCACGCTTCACTGATTCATGAATTCCTGGAAGGCTCAAGCAACCCTCGTCCATAGAAACTTCCTCACCGGACACTTCCAGAATATGGGCATTGATATACGCCTTGCGGAAATCTTTATATTCTGGCAAATCATCAGACAAGACATCCAGATTAATGGTTACTACGCGGATAGGCAAACCTATTTGCGGTGCAGCAAGTCCCACACCTTCAGCATTGTCCATCGTTTCAAACATATTCTCAATAAGTTCTTTCAAATTCGGATAGTCCGGGGCAATATCCTCTGCTACCTTTCTCAATACGGGCTGGCCGTACACATAAATGGGTAAAATCATTTCCTTTACTACAAATTACTAATTACAAATTACTTTCTATACATTATAAAAAAGAGAAACGTTTGTTCTCTAAATAAGTTTGCAGAATAATAGTTGCACTGATTTCATCCACCAGTGCTTTATTTTGGCGGTCTTTCTTTTTCAATCCGGCCTCAAGCATCGTCCGATGAGCCAGAACAGAAGTAAAACGCTCGTCTACATATTCAACCGGCATGTCAGGCAGTTTCTTCTTCAGCGAACGGACAAAAGGTTCGATATTCTTCATATTTTCCGAAGCCTCATTGTTCATCTGCTTAGGAAAGCCTACCAAGATACGCTCTACCGGCTCCTTAGCCACATAATCAAGAAGAAACTGCAACAATTGGTGTGTAGGCACAGTTGTCAGTCCATTCGCAATCATCTGCAATGTATCACTCACGGCTATTCCCGTGCGTTTCCGACCGTAGTCTATGGCTATTATTCTACTCATAATGGGCTACAAAATTACGATTAAAATTTGAATTCCGCCGTTAATCTTACATATATAATACAGAAAAAGGGATGTCTGATAGTATCAAACATCCCCTCCTCTGATTTTTTCACTAATTATTTCAAATGAATTTTGTATGTCAACCCTCCACTGAAATATTTCATCCTCTGCATTTCCACCTGCACATGCAGATGCTTGAACAACAGATAAGTGGCTCCCAAGGCAAAGTCCTTGGAGTCATATTCCGCTATCATCCTTAACTGCGGATGAAAGGACGGATTGTAGGTGACACCCAATGCAAAGCCATTCAGTTTGTACTCCTTGCGGTTGTTGTAAAGGTAGGAAAGATGGACACCGATCTCCTCCTTACCCACAACGGGTATATGCTTGGAGGCGGCAATATAGAAACGACTGTAATAGCCGTTACCTTCCGTGGTGCCGACCTGGCCGCCGCCGGAGGAAGTGAACGGGTCGGACGTCCCCAGCACGACAGCCGGCATGTATTTCCAGAACTGCCCCTCCTTCAACACACGCAGACGGGCGGAAAAGTAGCGGTCCTGGTTCGTGAATCCGCTGTATCCGTATGGCTTCAATCCCAACGCCTCCGCCTTGAAGAGCGTACACGTGTAGGCCACTTCCAGAAAGGGAAAGACTGTGACATTCAGGAAGTAGTTGTAGGTATGATAGTACCAGGTGGGTGGTGTGAGCTCCTTGTTCAGGAAGTTACCGCCAACCATGAAGGTCTTGTCACGCTGCATCTCCGCAGAGGGTGCATGCAACAGCCCGGTCGTACCATACGTCAACTGGGAAAAGGCCGAAAGGGAAAGGCTGCAAAACAGAACGATAAAGAATAGCTTAAACTTCATCATCACATATAAATTCAGTCGCTGATAAAAAATGGATTGCTTTATGACATGCATCGGACATAGTACCAAAAAAAGGCGTCTGAGTCCCAGACGCCTTCATTTTTAGAGTCTATTTGTCACTTGGAGT
>NZ_QTLY01000007.1:0-25445 GCF_003602895.1 Bacteroides sp. AF29-11 | reverse complement strand
TGAGTCCCAGACGCCTTCATTTTTAGAGTCTATTTGTCACTTGGAGTATATTATTCCAGGATAACTACGCGGTTCAGGAAGTTCTTGCCGAACATATTGGCAGTACCACCGAATCCTACGAGTTCGAGCTGGTCTTTGTCAACACCCTGAGCAATCAAGGCATCGTAAACAACCTGAGCACGCTTTTCAGACAGCTTCTGGTTCCAAGAAGCGCTACCGGTAGCCTTGTCGGCATAGCCTGCAACCTTGTACTTCTTGTCCGGATTAGCCTTCAGAATCTTGGCTGCCAGTTCGATGTTAACCTTGCCATAGTCGTCCAGACGGGCGCTGCCAATCTTGAAGAAGATGGCACGCGGACCGGCAACTTCAACTTCCTTGGTCACTTCCTTAACTTCAGGTTTAGCGTTGGCCAGTGCATTCTTGCAGTTAGCCAGGTCAGCCTGAGCCTGAGCCAGTTCACTTCTATATCTGTTGATTTCTGCATTGACTGCGTCTTCATCAATCTTAGAAACCGGAACGAACTTCTTACCGCCGAAGATGTAGCTAACGCCTGCGGTCAGCATACCTGTACCTTCAGCCTTGCGATGGCTGCTGATGTTACCGAAAATGGACGGAGCGATGGCACCGCGAGCTTCTACGTCAATGGCCCACTTGGTGTTGATATTGAACTTCAAGCCCAAACCGGCAGAAGCGCCGATACGTGCACGCATTTCAGCTTCACCGGCAGGAGCCATAGACTGCGAAGTACCGTCAGCACTAATTGTAACATCCACATTTTGAGATTTTGCTACAGAAATTTGAGGTCCCAAGAAACCGTAAACTTCGAAGAAACGGTTAGGATTAGCACCGGCAAACAATGTAGAAAGATTGATCATTGCATCAATGTTACCACCTACATAAGTCTTGTTGTGTTCCCAATATGCATCATCCAAACACAGATGCTGAGTAATACCGTTTACCTGAGCACGTACCCCCCAAGTCGGAGTAATCAGCTTACCAACTGATACGCTGAAATGCGGAGCAATCTTATTGAAACCGTCATTGTTGATGGCGTGGATACCACCACCTACACTGACAAAAATATTATCGCTCCATTTCGGAGTGTAGTAGTTCGTTTTTTCCTGTGCATTCAGATTTGCTGCACAAGCGCCTGCCAATAGTAAGGAGGCTATCATTAATTTACTTTTCATTTTCTCTTTAGTTTAAGATAAATTACAACTAAAACTTCTATTAATCAAGTTCACCAACACCACCACCGGCATTGCCTTCACCATGACCATGACCATGACCGTGGCTATGACCGTGACCGGGAATATCTTGATTCTCAAGAACATATAGTGTAGAAGTTGTATAATCATCCACTTCAATAGAAGCTAAAGGCTCTGTTTCAGCTTTTGTTACAGCCTTCTTCACTACTTTATATTCAGTTGTTACAACTGTATAAGTAATAGATGCAGTTGTTCTAGAGTTAGCATAAACTTTATACTTATTCTCCGGCGTTGTTACTATCGTTTCTTCATATGTATTCTCAAGTGTGTTAAAGAAAGATTCAATAGCTGCGCGTTCAATAAGATCAGTTGTATTGATTTTCTTTGCACCTACTTTTGCACCTTCTTTTACTACATAAGTGAACGATGGAATGTCAAACCAATAAAGCTCGTAGTTATCCCAAGTCTTAACTTTAGGATCCGCTACTGGTTCAAGTTTTGTAGATTCTGCTACAATCTTAGTCTCAGCATCTTCTTCCTGAAGAATGATAGTCGGAGTCAGAGTAGCAAATTGTCCAGCTTGCAAAGCAGGAACCTTAACTGTAACAGTTGCACTCAAACCATTATAAGAAGCTGTAACATCAACATTCTTAGTAGCCAGAGTAGGATTACCAGTAAATGTCAACTCTGCAGGTGCGATAGTGGCTTGGCCAGTTACATCTGTAGTAACACCATCCTCTATAGCAAGCACAATCGGACTAATAACAGCTTGTGCATTAGTAGGAGTTACATTAACGTTGAACTCTTCCTTCTCACAAGAAGTTAAAGTTGTAGCTAAAGCTACTACGGCTAACGCAAATACTGCACTTATGCCGTTTAAGAATTTAATCTTTTTCATCTCAATTAATTAATTAAAAATTTAACAATTCTGACTTAATAAAATATGGGTTAAAACTATTTTCTTCCATTATATTGTCACTAACTTCCGCTTTATACTGTCTATAATAGTACCTTTCATTACCTGCATTATAAACAATGCCCATATTAGCAGAGGTATTCACACGAGGTATATATCCTTTCCTTTTATATTTATAAGGAGGTAATGCCACTTGAAATCGGAAGCCTCCATTCATCTTTGCATGTTCTGCTTTCATTGCATAGAAACCAATCGAACAATAGCGAAAATGGCGAATCATTTCAAATTTAGCACCTTTCTCCTTCAACAAATACTGTTCTGCTTTCAGATTAAACTGAGTATTAAATTGCGGCCAATAAAAGCTACCGCCCAAAGACCAAGTAACAAGTGCTGTCGAAGGATCATATACATAGCGAAATCCGCTCCAATATCCCATTCCTGTATACCCAATCCGAGCCATTAAGGAAAAGCGTTCATCCTTAAAAGGGCGATAAAATTCGGCGTCCACTCCATATTGGTTAGCACTAAAACATCCCACAGTCACTTTACCAAACACATTATACGGTAATCTAAAACGCTGTGAAATTGTAATATGTCCTGGATGAACTTTATCTTCAAACCTTCCATACCCATCATTATAAACCGGTATTTTCAACTGTGCCGTTAATTTCATACCTTTCCATAACGAAACTTCTATCGCAGGACTCAAATCAAACAAGACCTGGTAAATCTGTGTAATCACCAGATTCTTGAAAGCTAATTGGGGATACACCAATACATCAATCTTAAACAAAGAACTATTTTTCAACTTTATTTTCCGTGCATTTTCCCAAGCATCGCCCAATTCATAGCTCACATTCCAGTCATTACGCTCCGCTTGAGGCACCGAATCCCCCTTTAGGGGACAATAATAAAGAGAAATTTGGGGTACATTATTGTCCAGAACTATTATCCGACATGACTTTTCTTCCGGTAAACCCATCTTTTGAATAATATCTACCGCCTTACCTATGCCTACACCCTGCAAACGATATGCAGAGTTTTGCAGAACATAAACACGTTCATTGCCATCTTCTGTCCATCCAACATTTTCAAATCCCATTTTCACTAAAGCATCTACAGTACTTTCCCCCGTTTGGCAAATTCCTTTTAAAGGGAGCAAACAGTATAAAAAGAACGCTGCACACTGTGCTATTGTTTTAGTATTTAGGCACTTTCTTATGTTAGAGTTTTTATACCTCATTTTTTCAACCATTTTTCGTGTCCGTATAACACAAAATATGGTGCAAAAATAGACACATTTTTAATAATACCAAAGAATTTTATATGAAAAGATGAAATAATCTCGTTTTTTCTTCAAAAGCTTCTAACAAAGCCCCTGAATGTTTATATGAAGTCTATTACCATTTTAAAACTTTTGAATTAACGATGTACAATTGTCATATAGAATGTTATATTTTGTGTCAAATAGTCACTTTTTAGCAATTTCTACTAATCTACTTTTCTTGCGAAAAAGAAAAAATAGAAAAAGTATCCGCAAAAAAATAAGGATGAAAATACAAATACCCTACATTTATACAGATATTTATGTAATACTTTCTCTAAAGGACTTGTTTTTTGTATGTAGCAAGTTAATATCCGGCAAACAAAAATACAATATTTAGCAAACAAGATATTAACTTATTCTCGGTAGAAAAACAGTTTTTTTCATAAAATGATAAACCACTTCTTTGAAATAGCCCTCCATTCATCTTAAAATCCATTTTAGGGAGCCAAAGCAGCTGATGTTCAGTATTCTTCATTTTAACGCCAATAACTCAAAATAGGAATGCAATTATTTGCATGAATAAAAAATATCTATCATTTTTTAATCAAAGATCAACAAATCAATGACACTTACAGTTTACATAATGAGTTTTAGCAGCATTTATTAGGCTCCTAATATCTTTTAAGTGAATTAGGAACACGAAGTGATGACTAAAAATACAAAATGGCAAATTGTATTTCGAATTCAACTAGCTCTTATGTTATATTAGGAATCAAAGCGACGGCCTTCTTTTTACTTTCATCCACAAGCTTTGCGTAAATTTGTGTTGTCTGTATATTGGTATGTCCCAATAACTTGGAGACTGTATATAAATCTACTCCCAACGTCAGCATCATTGTTGCATGTGTATGGCGTGCTGTGTGGAATAAGATAGGCAAACAGAGCAGCGGAAACGAGAAGAAAGGATAACGTAATCCATTGGAAACTAATCATTTTTCTATATTCTTCCACTTGTGGGAAAAGCAGGAAAGTGGAGATTATTGAAGATGTTCAGTTACCAAACCGTTAGCAGGTCAGTTACCGAAATGGAACGAGGTAACGCGAAGCAAATCGAATAATTAAAAACGCCGATATATTACATTGATTGTCATTGTTTTGCATGCCGAAGAACGCTTATAAAACAGGTAATTTTGCAACTAAAGTTATAAGCGTATGAAAGTAGAAAAATTCAAGGTTTTGCTCTACCTCAAAAAGAGCGGACTGGACAAGTCGGGCAAAGCCCCGATAATGGGACGCATCACCGTGAACCGGACGATGGCGCAGTTCAGCTGCAAGCTCTCCTGCACTCCCGGACTGTGGAATCCCCGTGAAAGCCGACTGAACGGCAAGAGCAGGGAGGCGGTGGAGATAAATGCAAAAATCGACAAGCTGCTGCTTGACATCAATGCCGCCTTCGATTCCCTTCTGGAACGCAAGGGGGATTTTGATGCCGCTTCCGTCAAGGATGCCTTCCAGGGCAGCATGAAGACCCAGATGACCCTGATGAAAATGCTGGATGCCCTCAGGGATGAGGTGAAGAGCCGTATCGGGATAGACCGGGCAAAAGGGACTTATCCGGCATACGACTTTACCTGCCGTACCATGCGCGAGTTCATTGAAACCAAATTCAAGACGAAAGACCTGGCCTTCGGGCAGCTTACGGAACAGTTCATCCACGATTATGAGAATTTCATCCTTGACGAGAAAGGATATGCCGTGGACACCGTACGGCATTATCTGGCAATTCTCAAGAAAACTTGCAAAAGGGCTTATCAGGAAGGACACTCCGAGCGGTTCATGTTCCAGCACTATGTCCTCCCGAAACAGACCGTCAAGACCCCCAAGGCACTGAGCCGTGAAAGCTTCGAGAAAATCCGTGACGTGGAGATAGCCCCGCACCGCACGACCCACCGTCTGGCAAGGAACCTGTTTCTCTTCGCCTGCTATACCGGGGTCGCCTACAGCGATGCCGTGACCGTCACCCGGGAAAACCTGTACACCGGCGAGGACGGCAAGCTATGGCTGAAATACCGCCGTAAAAAGAACGAGCTCCGTGCAAGCGTGAAGCTGCTGCCGGAAGCCGTCGCCCTGATAGAGAAATATCATGATGACAGCAGGGATACGCTGTTCCCGATGATCCACTATCCGAGCATGAGAAACCACATGAAGGCGCTGGCTGTACTGGCAGGGATAAAGGAGAACCTGTGCTACCATGTCGGACGCCACTCGTTCGCCTCGCTCGTTACCCTTGAAGCGGGCGTTCCGATTGAGACCATCAGCAGCATGCTGGGGCATAGCAACATACAGACCACCCAGGTCTATGCCCGCGTCACCCCGAAAAAGCTCTTCGAGGACATGGACAGGCTTATCGAGGCTACAGGAGATTTCAAACTTGTTCTATAACCCATAAACAATGAATCATGAGAAGTACCTTTTCCATACTATTCTATATCAACCGCAGCAAGATAAAGGCTGACGGAACCACGGCGGTCATGTGCCGCATCACCATAGACGGCAGGAACACCGCCATCACCAGCGGGATATGCTGTAAGCCGGAAGACTGGAACGCCCGAACCGGAACCATACGCACGGTAAGGGAAAATGCCAGGCTGCAGGAGTACCGGAAATATATCGAACAGACTTACGAGGAAATTCTGAGAACGCAGGGTGTCGTCAGTGCAGAGATTATCAAGAACCGGGTGACAAGGCAGTTCGTCGTTCCGACACACCTGCTCCAGATGGGCGAGATAGAGCGTGAACGTCTCAGAATACGGAGCAGGGAGATCAACTCCACTTCCACCTACCGGCATTCACAGTATTTCCAGAAATACCTGACGGACTACCTTGCTTCACTGGGGAAGAAGGACATCGCCTTTGAAGAAATAACGGAAGACTTCGGCAGGAACTACAAGGCATTCCTTATCAGGAACAAGAATTTCAGCACCACGCAGACCAACCGCTGCCTCTGCTGGCTGAACCGCCTCTTGTATCTTGCCGTGGACAGCGAGATCCTGCGCACCAATCCGGTGGAGAATGTCGAATATGAGAAGAAAACCGCGCCCAGGCACAAGTATGTCACCCGTGAAGATATGAAAAGGATACTGGCCATGCCCCTGAATGAAGGACGTGCGGAACTGGGCAGGCGTGCATTCATCTTCTCCTATTTCACCGGGCTTGCCTATGCCGACATCAAGCAGCTCCATCCGTGCCATATCGGGACGACGGCGGAAGGGCGGCTGTTTATCCGCATCAACCGGAAGAAGACCGGGGTGGAAGCGTTCATCCCCCTGCACCCGATAGCCGAACAGATACTGTCCCTGTACAATACCACCGACATGCACAATCCCGTGTTCCCGTTGCCTAGCCGGGATTCCATCTGGCACGAGATACGGGAAATCGGCGTGATTCTGGGCAGGCACGATGACCTTTCGTACCATCAGGCCCGGCACGGGTTCGGGGTCCTGCTCATTTCAGAGAGCATAGCCATAGAGAGCATAGCCAAGATGATGGGACACTCCAATATTTCCACCACACAAGGGTATGCCAGGATAACGGAAGAAAAAATTTCAAGGGAAATGGACAGACTGATGGAAAAGAGAAGCCAAAGCCGCACACATTCCGGCTCTGACAGCCAATAACCATTTCGCAGCCGCCTGCTTCCTCGCCGTCCATGAAGTTAGTACAGACTTCTTTGAAAGTGAAAAGGTCGGGCGGCCGTGCCGTTTCGGGCAGAATCTTCCTTTGCAGGCAAAGCGTATTCAGCCCGAAAACCTTTCCCCTTTCACGTCTGTACTAGGAAAGCTGACGGCAGCGGAAACAAGCGACCGACGGAAAAGTCGATACAACAAAAAAAGAGACAGCATACAGACAGTAGGAAACTACCGGTCCGTATGCTGTTCTGATATTCTATAGGAGGGCATTTTTTTGAACTCGAAGAAAAAAGGCAGGCGGCAAACTGCGCTCCCTCCAAAAAATCAATCCGTTTTTTCGACCACCTGCCAATATCCGCCCTTGTCCGGTCCGATTCGTCGGAGTACTCCGTCCGCTTTCATTCTGGCAATCTGTTTTTCCACCGCTTTGGCTGTTATGCCTATCCGTTCTGCGAGAGTTGCTGCGCTCTGCGTGTTGTCCTGTGAAAGTAGAGCCATGATTTTCTCCCTACTTTTCACTTTCTTCTCCCTACTTTTTTGTGGTTTCTCCCCACTTATGGAAGTATCGTCAATGGATTTGCGGTAAACCTCTATGTCACGGGTGAGATTTTTCATCATGGTAGCTGTCATAAATTCCCTGAAAACATTCAAATCCTCGTTCTCGCGGGTTTCCACCAGTGCCTTGATATATTCTTCCTTGTCCTCCTTGAGGATTTTTGTCGGTATCAGTCCGAACTCGAATTGCAGCATGTTCATCAGCAGACGGGCCATCCTGCCGTTCCCGTCTGCCCAAGGGTGTATTGTCACCAAGTCATAGTGGGCATCAAAGCTGATTTCATATAACTGCGTCATGCTCTTGGCGGCATGATTTTCACGTTCCCTGTTCAGCCGGATACAAAATTCCGACAGTTTTGCCGGGACCTTGCTGTAGTTCATGTACGATTTTCCACCGGGTCCGGCCGTGACATTCAACAGGCGCAAATCACCCCGTGCCGATGAGAAATCCCCCAATACGGTCTTGTACTCCTGCCCCGTGTTTTTCAAGACAAGGGCAGACAGGCTTTTCAGCAGATCAACGGTTATGTCGGTATGGGCACCGACCAGCCTTATGGCATGCTCGTATGCGTCTTTCAGGTCGAGGTTCATGTTCTGTTCCACGATGCTCTTTCCTTTCAGACTGATTCCCTGGTCGAACATGATTTGATTCTCAAGTTCGGTAATGGTGGAGCCTTCAATGGCCGTAGAGTGGGTAATGAGGGAATAGAGATAGAATTTGTCATAATCTATCTGCCTGTCTATTCCCAATTCTCTGTACAGAGATACAAGTTTTTCGAGTTCGGTCTGCATACATTTTCAACTTTGAACGCAAAGATACGTTTTTCTCCCCACTAAATCACCATTTTCTCCCTACTTTTCTATACTTTCTCCCTACTTTTTTGTTGTAGACATTGATGAAAGTTGCCTTTAATCCGTAAAACGACTCTTTGAGTATAGAATTTACGAATAAAAGCAACTTTACGAGAGTAGATTCAAGTTCATCTATTCAAGCGGTACGCCTCCTTGTACCCGTCCATCAACGTACGTTCAATGTCGGAAGCCCTGTACAGAATCCTGCCGCCTATCTGGATATAGGGCAGTATGCCGTTGTTTCGGTAATCCTGAAGGCTCCTGCGGCTGACCTTCAGTCTGACAGCCAGTTCCTTGTCGGTGTAATATCGTTCCCCGTCCAGTGACGGCTTGTTGTTTTCACGTATTTTTTCCACCTTTTCCGATAGTTCTTCCAGCGACGAGAGGAAAGCTCTCACGCGCATGTCGTTTTCCGGTGTCAGCAGCCGGATATTGCCATTGTCATTCATAAGCACGATATTTATTTGTTGATTACATTGCATTTTCTTTCCTTGTCTGCTGTTATACACCGCTTCATTTCAGCCACGGGAAAGACGGCCTTCACGTCCTCCGGCCTGTAATATACCTTGTGGCTTATTTTAGTGTAAGCCAGCATTCCGTTCTCCCGCATCGTCTGCAAGGTTCTCGGACTGATGCAAAGCAGCCTGCACACGTCATCACTGTCAAGCCATTCCTTTTCTCCCAAGTCCTCCTGTTCCCGGCAGAGCCGTTCCACCTTTTCCGCGAAAATCTCGAATCCCGAAAGCATCCTCTCGAAAGTCGCCTTGTCTATGACCACTACTTCCATATTCCTGTAATTTTAAGTTTGACATTTATTTTTCATGCAAAATGAAACGAAGGAATCAGGCTGTTTGTCCCTACCGTTTCCTGTGCGAAGGAAACAAAAAAACGGAAACAGTCCGCAAACCGGACGGCATGTGTCACCGTCAGACATCCCTTTTCACCGCAAGAGGATAATTGCAGGCGGTAAAAAGCGGAAAAGGACACACTCATTTCTTTGAAGCAAAGGTAGCCGTTCCCCACCGGAGCGCAAGGCCGGGCCCTGCGGGTCGGCGGGGAAAAAATCATCCTCGCGCTCTGCGCTCCGGTATTTTTTCCTGCCGAGCCTTGACGCTTTTCCGGAGGGAGAACGGCTGTAAGGCATTCAAAGAAACAAGAGTGCCCGCACCACGGGCCGGATGTCTAACAGGTAAATGGAAAAAGGATATGGCAACAAAAGACGTAAAAGAATTCAACGGATGGTTTGACCGTTCATACATGAGACTGAAAGAGAGACTCTCCATCTATGGAAAAATCGACGAGGACGCATTCCATGACGCCTATCTGGCAGTCAGGAAACAGGTCATGTTCGCAAGTGGCGAAATCGAGGAGTTGGAATCCTATTTCTTCGGATGCTACCGGAGAATCCTCCAGTCGGGGGCAAGGGAAGAAAGCCGTTACGACAGCCCCGGAGATGAGTATTTCGCAAAACTGGGCGAGACGGATTGCGCGGAAGAGACAGAAGAACGGGAAGAGATGCTAACCGGATGCGACAGGCTGGTAAGGGACATACAGAAGTTCCTCAGGCGGCATTTCTCCTACGAGGATTACAGGATATTCATGCTGCGGTTCTACGAGACCGGAAGCTCGTTCCGCACCATAGCGAAGCACATGGGAGAGAAGACCTCGGTGGTGACACGCAGGGCGCAGACGATGATGGAATCCGTCCGGGCAAACCGGAAATTCATCGCCAGAAGAAGACTGATCATGGCCGGAGAGGCGGCATGACAAGAATAAAGGACAACAAGGTATAACAATAAAATATTGATGATTATGAAACTGACAGTTTATGACAAGAGCAATTCCCATCCGGCACTGACCTACAAGGGCAAACGGATCATCACGGTATGCCGTGACGGCAGCATGTATTTGAGCCGGATACTGAGCAGGGAACTGAGCCTGCACGCAGGAAACAGGCTGTGTATCGCCAGGGACGAAGACAGGCCCAAGGACTGGTACATGTTCGTCTCGGATGACGAGAACGGCTTCACGATCTGGAACGACCCGCGTTGCGCCCGCTTCTCGAACAGCTTCATTGCCGGCATGATACTCGATGCGGCAAAGGTCGAGAAAAGTGCCGGATTCATGGTGGCGAAAGAACCGGTGAATGTGGACGGCAGGCTGTGCTACCGGATAATACTCGACAACCCGATACCGAAAGGGGTTAGTGTAAGGACAACCGGTACGAAATAAGTCCGACACCTGAAAGCAAAAGCAAGGGGCATCCGGAGGAGGAAGAACGACCGACCTCCGGGTGTCCCTTTTCTTATGCAGCCGCAGGCAGAATCACAACGGTTTCAGATTGATGCGGCTGCTGTAGATGGCATTCAGCTCGTCACGGTACTGTTCCAGATGGGCAGAGAGGATATTGTCGATGTAACAGGAGATGCTGACAGTCGGTGCAATCACGGAAAGCAAAGTGCGCACCCGTTCGTAGTTCTCGCTGCTGACATAGGTCTGCCGGCGTTCCTTCACAACACTGTTGTTAAACAGATGTTCGGGATACACCTGAAGGGTGTTTCTTTTCCGGCGTATTTTTTCCTGTGAGACTGGAGAGGGGGCTTCTTCCCCGGCAGATGTGCCGGTATCCTTCACCTCGTCAGGTTCGGCAGGAATCCCGGTCCGGCTTTCCGTTTCCGGTTCCTTGCAGTCTTCTTTTTGAGAGCCAGTATCGTTGTCATCCCAGATGTTTTTCAGGACGGCATCAGGAATATCCCCCGTCATCATGCTGCGTATCTGCTCCTCGTCGATTTTTACTTCCTTTCTCTTTACCATACTTCCATTTTTTTGATAGTTGAACAATTCTTTTCCGGCAATTCTGCATTTTCATTTTCATCACGTTGTGAATGTAAGAATACCACCCATATTACATGCTTGCATTATCTGACGGGTATGTGCACCCGACCGGCAAGCCGGTCATGTATCCAATCCCCCACGTGTCCAGTCTGACATTAAGCCAATCACGCATTCACGCATTCACACATGGGGGAACGGTTGCCTTATTATGTTCCGGCATATCCCCGTTCACCCGTTACCGGACTGTTTAAGTCAACCATGCCCCCCGTACCTGATGCACACCTGGATGACTGAACTGCCGGACACATGCTGACATGCGGCAAAATAACGATAAATTTTCGGGATTGGCACTATCATGGCGGCCTGCTGACGGTCTATGACACGATATGTCATTCTGTTACACCGCCTTTATCTGACGGAGAGGGGTATCCGACCGGCAAATCGGTCATGTATCCGATCCCCCACGTGTCCAGTCTGGCATTAAGCCAATCATACAGTCACGCATTCACATATGGGGGAACGGTTGCCTTATTATGTTCCAGCATATTTCCATTCACCCGTTACCGAACGCACACTTGGATGATTGAAGTGCCGAACATATGCTGACACGCGGCAAAATAATGATAATTTTTCTGGATTGGCACTATCATGGCGGTATGCTGACGGTCTGTGACACGATATGTCATCCTGTTACACCGCTCAAGTGTCCTGCTGGTACCGTTTTTTAGTATGCAGAACGTAATCAAGATGCCGACGGAAGGATTTTTTCGGAGGAAAGCGGTTGGAACGCTATCTTTTGATTTTTCGGATGAAAAATTCATGTTCAAACGAACATGGCAAGTTGTGTTTTGGGGCGCCCGAAATGATTCGGGCGTCCCAAAACAACTCGCCGCTCGCCTGAAGGCTCGGGACGGGCTCCACTCCAAAGTCGTTACGCCTGAAAGCGGAAAAAGAGGAACAAAGAATGGGAAGGATGACTGCTGTAATATAATCGGTCGCCTCTCCAAAATGGACAACTATTAAAAAAAGAGATGAGCTTTATGCATGTTTCCAATTTACTGTAACTCGTATTTTTTCATCTTCCGGTACAGTGTCGCAGGATTTATTTTCAGCAATCGCGCAGCTTGTTCACGATGCCTGTTGCATATTTGCAGGGATTTGATGATCGTTTCTTTTTCTGTAAGTTGGCTCCAACAACTTATTATTCAAATTGTTGTACGTTCTTATTTATCCATTCGTCCAGCATCTTTGCCAACTGCAAATTGTTTTTCTCTGCAAATAGGAAATGACTATTCCCTTTGATACCTAAATCAGGCAGATGTACCACTTCTGCATGTCCTCCATGACGGTTGATACAGTCGACAAAAAGACGCGCCATTTGCAAACGAACGCGCCAGTGGTCTGCCGCCCAATCCATTGTTGGCTTTTCTGGTATGTAGTCGCCATAGTATATGATGATGGGAATACGAGTCAATGCTTTAAATTCAGACATAGGAACGCCTTTTGCATCAAGGAAACCGTAAGAGTCACTACACTTCATAGGAGCAGGAATCTCATCCTCGGGGAACACAAAATCGCTACCCGGTTCATAGCTTACGATGGCTTTTACCTTTGAATTCAAGATTGCTGTAAGCCAACCCGGACCGCCTCCTTGCGAATGGGTTACGAGTATGCCATTGCCCATGCGATGGAAAAGGGCAGACATGGCCGAAGCTATCACCTTGCCATCGAATGCACCTGTGTTGGGTGTCATTTGACGAAAGAATTGATCGAGACTTGCAGAATCTTTTGGAAACTGTCCGTCTTCATGCAACTGAGGCCAACAGCCCATTCTAAAGTTCTCGTAATAGTATTGTTCTACTGGTTTCGCAGCAATCTGTTCCGGTACTGTAGACCATCCTGCACGTCCACGACGTGGCTGGTCAATCACATAGGTGGCATAGCCACGGCGGAGGAAAAGTGTTGCAAACCCCTCCCTTCCGTCAGGAGTAGTTTCCCATGTCTTCCCGGATTGTCCTGCGCCATGAAGAAATACAAGCGGTAGAGGTTTAGTATTTACAGGTATTTGGTAAGCCACATAAGCATGATCTCCATGTATGGTCTGTCCTTCAGGTGATGTTTGGTGATGAGTGTTATATATTCCAGCATGTGTTATTATCGTACCCCCAACAGCAAAACTACCTTGCGACTGTATGATGAGTGGGGTGGAAGTTTGTTTTTCTTGTGCATTGCCCGCCAAAATCAGCAGCAGAGCAAATGCTGAAATAAAAAGTCTTTTCATTTTTTTTGATGTTATTATTGGATGATAAATGTTTTTACCTTATCTTTTACGTTTGTTCTGATTGCAAATCCACTTAAGCAAGCGAACAGTAACATGATCCAAGCCATGGTGGAAGGTGAACCGGATGAGAATGTAGCAAGGAGCAATGACGAGATGATGCCACTGCCATACTGCAGCGCTCCCATCAGGGCAGCTGCAGCTCCTACCATATTGGCTGGCACTACATCGAGAGCAGCCGCATTGGTGCAGGAGGCAATGATACCATTCATGCTGAACATGACAAATACAAAGCTTATGATACCAATGATACCGCCAACTCCTGTGTAGGCAGAGGCGAAAAGTCCGATACCTCCTAAACAAGCAACCATGGTCGAGAATAAGAGTAGGCGATCTAAGGAATAGCGGGTAACCAGTCTTCTATTGAACATTCCTATTGAAGATACTCCTATCATATTTACGCCAAACAACAGTCCATAATAGCGTGTGTCTATATGAAAATAGGAAATATACACAAACGGAGACCCTGTGATAAACGCATAAATAGCTACATAGAAGAAAGCTACACAAAGAGTATAGGCCATATAGGACTTGTTGCCTGCTAATTTCAGATAACAGCGCATCTCATGGGAGATAGAGCCTTTTACCTTGTTTTCATCTGAGAGTGTTTCAGGTAAAAAGGAAACTGTGACAAACAATATGGCACTCAGTGCAGCCATTAACCAAAATATAGCTCTCCACGACCAAATTTCCAACAACACTCCTCCTGCAAGAGGAGCAACAATTGGTGCCAGTGCCAGTATGGTCATGAGTGCCGACAGCATCCTTGCGGCTTCAGTGCGGTTATACAGGTCGCGTACCATAGATCGTGCCAACATCGGCCCTACACAAGCACCGGTCGCTTGGAATATTCTCCATATTACCATTTCGATGATGGAGTTCGACAAAGCGCAGCCCACAGAACCGATAGTGAATACAGCCATACCGATATAAAGAGGTTTTTTCCTTCCTACCCGATCGCTGACTGGTCCCCATACAAGTTGGGCAATGGCAAAACCAATAAGAAATCCCGTAATCGACAATTCTATGTTTCCGCCCAAGGCTTTTTCCATGTCGGGCATAGCTGGCAGATAGATATCGGTGGACAGTGTGGTGCACCCCATCAGTCCACTTAGAATGACCATAAATAAATATTGATTGCACACTTTTTTCTGATAGCTCATTATTCTTTCTTTATTCTGTTTTCCTGCTGCAAATTTATGGCGATATGAACAGAAACCGGTTTCACTAAATTCGTTGATGTTTTCACAAATACATGCAAAGCGTGTAAAGGAAATAATGTATCTTTGCAATATGGAAAAAGAAAGGTTGATTATACACTCTTATGATTTCATGACAATATCCGATGCCACGCTCAAAGGATATTGCATACATTTAGTTTGTCTTTCCGGTTTCGCAAAGTTTATATACAACAAGCATAATTTTGAAGTTCATGAGAATGACGCACTCATCATTTCATATCCAGAAAATGTTGTGATTGAAACCATGAGTTATGATTTGCGAGTTGAAATTGTAGCAGCTCCATCCAAGTTCCTGTACAGCTTGCTGCCATCTGCCAACTATGGTGTGAGCGGACGCATTAGTCTGCATGATAATCCGATTATACCCTTGTCGGTAGAACATACGCAACGGCTTCTTTCTGACATGAAAAACATCGTGGCAAGGCTACCAGAAACCGGCCATGCATTTTACAACGCACTTATCGGTAGCCTTGCTACGACTATGATTTACGACATCTATTATTTTCATTCGCTGGTTAATGCCACACAGCCTACAACTGACCGTAAGGTACACGTTGTAAAGGGACTTGTTGCCATGCTTGATAGTGGATGTTCACGGCAACATCGTGAGGTGGCTTACTATGCAGAACAACTGAACGTAAGTCCCAAATATCTGACAGAGACTATCAAGCGAGTAACGGGCAATAGCGTCTCCTTCCTTATTGAAAGCTACACCGTTCCCATCATTAAGGACTATTTAAATAATTCAGAATTATCCATTTCACAGATTTCTGACCTCATGATGTTTTCTTCCTTGTCTTACTTTTGTCGTTATGTGAAAAAACATTTGGGAGTTTCGCCTTCAATGTATCGAGAAACATTGACTGCGAAAAAGGAGAATTAGATTATCAGGAATGATTCCCCGGCATTAGTAATCCAAACTTTGGTCGTAACAAATAGTTTCTCACGCGGTATTCTACTTTTACGAATGGCATTGCCAACTTGTTCTTCGTTGAAATAAGCCTGTGCCGTATCAATCAAACGATAACCGACAGCAATCGCATCAGTAACACAACGCTCACATTCTTCTGGTGTTACTTGATAAACACCGTAACCCAAAATTGGCATCTCGACGTCATTGTTTAATTTAATTGTTTCCATATATTTAATTTTTCGTAAAGTTACTGCATTATCCTTAGATTTATCACCGATATGAATATTGTCGCATTTGGTTATTTCTTTATCTACATTTCTTTACAAGCAAAATACTAGCCTCATACAACAACCAGATTGGCAATGCCACCACTGACATTGTGAATATGTCTGAAGTCGGCGTGATAATAGCGGCCACTACAAGAATAATCACGAAGGCGTGTTTTCGGTATTTGCGCATGAATCCGGCGGATATGAAGCCTAATTTGGCGAATAGCCATGAGAGCACTGGTATCTCAAACACTATACCCATCGCGAGGCACATCGTCACAAGTGTTGAGATATAGGAATCAAGAGTTATAAGATTGCTCACCTCACCGCTTACCTGATAAGTGCCTAAGAATCGGAATGTCAATGGGAAAATCAACAGATAGCTGACCACCACCCCTAATGTGAACATCAGGTAGCCGCCTCCGAGCACTCGCCGAACATACTTCCTTTCATTTGTATAGAGCGCAGGGGAGACAAAACAGAATAGTTGATACATGATATACGGTGACGCACACAACACTCCGACACACAAGGCCGTCTTCATGTGGATGACAAACTGTTGAGCCAGTCCCGTATTGATGAGTTGAACGGAGAATTTTCCGCTTTCTCCACCTGTAAATTCCGCCACATGATTAAGCAGTGCATATGTGATAAAACTGTCATCCTTAGGCGCAAGGACAATGGCGAAAAGCTGTTCCTTGAAAAAGAAAGCTACTATGCCGCACACGACGGCTACGGCGACACTCTTGATTATTGCCGTCCGTAGCACGTCGAGGTGTACCCAAAAGGATTGTGCGTTCGTTTTATCTGCCATTTGTTATTGTTTTTCTTTTGTTGATCCGGTTTCTGTTCCCTTGTCTGCCTGATCAATGTCGCTTTCGATGTTGTTCATTCCGTCCTTGAACGAGCGTACCCCTTTACCGAGACCTTTCATTAACTCGGGAATCTTTTTGCCTCCGAAAAACAGCAACACGACCAATGCGATAAGTAGCACTTCCTGCATACCCAAACCGCCGATAAATAATAAATGTGTCATATCTATTTGCGTATTAAGCGGTTAATAAATATCCATCCGCCGAACACTTGCAGCAACATGCCGGGTATGCCTATTCTGAAGTCTTGTACGGCAAGCCAAAAATCGCCTTTCATCGCCCACTCGCCAAGCGTACCAATAACCTGATAGGACAATACTACAACAGTGAGCAACAGGATGGTAGCCTTGTGGAAACGTGATGCGACGTATCCTCCGATGATAGCCATCAGCGTTGATTTTAACAAGATAGCAGGTAGGGCTGCCGCAGGAGGCATGCCGAAGAAGGCTGAGTTTACCAACGGAGACAGTATGGCGGTGAGCAAACCTACACGCCATCCGCATTTGTAGGCTCCAACTAAGGTGAAGAAGTATATAGGCAGCCAAGTCATGCCACCTTGTGGAACAAGATGGAAAAGTTGGGGCAAGACGATATTGCCCAATACAAACAGCAGGGATGCCAGGTAAGTTCTGGCTTCTGCATAGTTCCATGTGTAAAGTTTAACAGTCGTTGTTTGCATATTGATATGATTTAGAAGTTAATGTTGAATCCGCCCATTACCGTTGCACGTGGCATCGGGTATCCGGTATTGATCTCATATTTTTGTGCCAGCAAGTTCTCGCCACGTACCCAAATATCGAGCCATTTGGCGACGCAGAACGAGGCACGCACGTTCCAAAGCAGGAAGTCTTCCGTTGTGTCGGGATTGACAGCCGTGTAAAGCCCGGCAATGTATTGCAGTCCGGTCGATACGCTCCAACGTCCACTGGAGAATGCAGCACCAGCATAGAGTTTATGTTCAGGTGCGGCAACGACGGGGGTCTCCATGTGCAGGAAGCTGTAATTGGCATCAACGGACCAAAGACGGTTGATGCGGTAGGCGGCTTGCAACTCCACGCCCGAATTGTCTATTTTGCCGGAGTTTTGGTTAAGCATTCCGCTGCCGTTAGGGTTAGGCAGAGTCATAATCAAGTTCTTGCCGTCAATATAGAAAATGTTAACGCCGTATGACAGACGACCACCCAACAGTCTTTGCGAGAAAGCCAGTTCATAGTTCCACATCGACTCCGGTTTTAAGTCGGGATTCTGAGGCGGGAACATATACATTTCTCGCAAGATGGGATAGCGGAAACCTTTCCTTGCCGATGCCTTCAGTTCCATATCGTAAGGCAGATGGAAAGCAAGTCCTGCCTGCGGCACCCACTCAGTACCTACACGCGAATGATGGTCTATGCGCAGTCCTGCATTGAAAGTCAGCCATGCACCTATATCCTGACGGAAGTCCGCGTAGCCTGCCACCTCGTTCTCATGCTTGTCCACGAGGTCATTGCGCGTACCAGCACGGTCGCCTTTCACATACTCCGTCCAAGCTTCACCACCGTAGCGGAACCAGTCGAAACCCAGCGTGATGCGGTTACCACGGAAGAACTGCGCACTTTGATAGAGCGACATGCCCATCATATCGTCTTGTGAATTGAAACGTCCGTCTTGCGGACTTTCGCCCTTGCTCGGCGTGTAACCATCGTTAATCCAGTGGTCGCCCCAGTTGTAGAAGAAACTCAATGCGCCAGAGGTCTTGTCGTAATGGTTTTCCAAGGCGAAAGAGGTAACACCACGGGTGATGCGCTGGTCGCCCTCCAATAAGGGAGCCGATACCGGACCTGGATAAGTGGCGTTGAAGTGCGTCACGTTCACATCGGCGTAGGTATTCCAATTACGGGTCAAATCGTAGCCTAATTTAGCGTATCCGCCGAATTGCTCGAAGGGCATATTGTCGCGGTGCCCGTCCGTGCGGTTATATGAGCCGCTGATGATGCTGGAGAAACGTCCTTTGCGGATGCGGTTGGTCAGTTCCGTCTCCATCGTGTTATACGAACCGTAACCGGTGTGCAGGTTGGTCTTTATTCCGTCCTCGTGCATCTGCCGGGTGACAATGTTGATGACTCCGCCCATCGCATTCGAGCCGTAAAGTACGGAAGCCGGACCGCGCAGCACCTCTACCTTGTCGGCCAGTAGCGACTGGTAGGCATCAGCAATAGGGTGCCCGAAGATGCCAGCGTATTGCGGATGCCCGTCAATGAGCACCATCATGCGGGCATTTCCACCCGAAAGCCCACGCAGCGAGATGCCGCCTGCCGCACCGCCCGACACACCGTAGCCCATCGTGCTACGTGCGGTGGTGAACAGTCCCGGTATTTGCTCCGTCAGCACGGGCAGCAGTGAGGGTTGCATGGCCTGTTCTATCTTGCTACGATTCACTACCGATACGGTTTGCGACAAGTGTCGCACGTTTGTGGCATTGCGTGTGCCTGTTACTACAACTTCGTCAATCCTATATGTCTTTGGGGCAAGTGTATCTTGTGCACTCCCCGTTTCTTGTGCCTGCCCCATATACGGAAGTATTCCCAAGAATAAAATAGCTGTTGTGATTTGTCTCTTTATCATTTCTTTCTGTCATTTTGTTTTCATCTCTTCCATAAAAGCACGGATCTGCACAAAGCATTCTTGCAATGTCATGCATGACAGACAACGTGTCTCAAGCGGACACAAATCCGTACCTGTCCGGTTGATGATGTATGGAACGATATTTCCGTATGTTACCCGGACTCGGTTGCTTTCTAACAGGGCAAGGGCGGGTTGGCAGACAACGTCCGCATACACCTCTTTGACCTTTGCCAAAACCATCATTGACGCAGCAGCCTTACCTACCACCTTGTCCGCAACCGAAGCACCATTCAGGAATCCAGAATCGTTCTCCAACAACTGGTAAAGGGCAGAGACTCCTCTGCCGTCAAACGTGCGAATATCTCCATTGGCAACGACAAGCGAATGTCCGCCGTCGTGCAGAATATCTGTCAGATCTTTCATTGTTGGCTTTTATAGTGTCCCTTGTTTCAACTGTTCCACAAACCGGTCTATCTTGTGCATCTCCTGCGGAATCTGTATGCGTTGCGGGCAATGTGGTATGCATTGACCACAACCGATACAGTGGTTCGATTGACGTAATCGAGGTACATCGCGGTCGTACCCGATGAGGAATGCATGCCGTGCACGTTGATAATCCGGGTCTTGGCTACCTTTATTGGGCATATTCCCTTCCTTTATACATTTATTGTAATGAGAGAATACTGCCGGGATGTTGATTCCGTATGGGCAGGGCATACAGTAATTGCATTCGTTGCATGGGATGGTTTTCAGATTGTAGATGTCGTCTGCAATCTCCATCAGGAAGGCGTTCTCCTCTTCATTGATTGGACGCAAGGGAGAAAAGGTACAGAGATTCTCCCTGAGATTCTCCATGTAGGTCATCCCACTAAGCACCGTCAGCACACCTTCCGGTGTTCCTGCAAACCGAAAGGCCCAACTTGCCACGCTGCTCTCCGGCTCGCGTTGTTTCATCTTGGCAACGATATTGTCCGGGACATTGGCAAGGCGTCCTCCGAGCAAAGGCTCCATGATAGTTATAGGAATGTTCCGTTTGTGGAGTTCCCCATACAGATAGACAGCATCCGTATTGCGCTCGTTTATCTCGTCGGCATAGTGCCAGTCCAAGTAGTTCATCTCTATTTGGGCGAAGTCCCAGTGGTAGCGACCTTCGTCGTGCCATTGCAGGGCAAGGTCGAACACCTTTATGTCACCATGATAGGAGAAACCAAGATTACGGATGCGTCCCTTCTCACGCTGTTCCACCAGCCAGTCAAGTATGCCGTTTTCGATGTAACGATGGAAGAAATCTTCCATGCCATGTTCGCCCATCCCGATGGCATGCAACAAGAGGTAGTCCACATAGTCCACCTGCAACTCACGAAGCGAGTTCTCGAACATATCGATGGATGCTTCGCGGCTCCACGTGGCGGGTGCGAAATTGGAGAGTTTCGTGGCGATGAAATATTCCGAACGCTTGTGACGGTGCAAGGCTATCCCAGTGGCATGTTCCGAACGCCCCTTGCAATAGGCTGGAGACGTATCTATATAATTCAGTCCATGCTCTAATGCATAATCTATCTGTCGGTTCACCATCTCTTGGTCTATATCTGCATCAGGATGGTCACGTTCGGTGCCACCGCCTTCCACCGGCAGACGCATCATGCCATAACCGAGTATGGACACCTTGTCTCCCGTTTTCGGATTGGTTCGGTAGGTCATTTTCCCTTTTGGCGGTTCTTGTCCGCCTGATGCTGCATCGCTGTTGCTGTTTTTGCAGGCGGCCAGCAATGTCGAAGCCGTTGCTGTGCTTCCTCCCAGCACTTTTAAGAAGTCTCTTCTGTTTATCTCTTTAGCCATTGTTTGTTCATTTTTGATTAGACAATATGGTGCATTTCATGCCCTTCTACATAGATAGCACTGAACGGACGTGCCGGACACAGGTTTTCACACGCTCCACAGCCAATACAACGTTCCGTGTTAACCGCCGGGATTTTGAGAGAATTGGGATCTGAAGCATCAGACGGCACCATCGTAATGGCACTCACGGGACAATGGCGGGCACAATTGCCGCATTCCACACCATCGGTCAGTGGAATGCAATTCTTCTTCACCCAAACGGCATGGCCTATTTGCGTTGCCGATTTATCCGCACGTGTGATCGGTCTGATGGCACCGGCCGGACAAACCTCGCTGCATCTTGTACATTCCGGGCGGCAATAGCCCCGTTCGTACGACATGGTAGGTTGCATCAGTTTCATCAAGTCAGTTGACGGGCGGAGCACGTTGTTGGGACACTCCGCCACGCAAAGCTGACATGCAGTGCAATGCCGTGCCATATTCTCTGCAGAAAGCGAACCGGGAGGTGTTATTGGCGTAGTTCGTCTCGGAGCGATTTTGTCTTCAATGACAGCTAATCCACCATCTACTTTCTTCTTTTCCTGTGCCAATGCAGCCGATGTCGTGGCAACAGCCGCCCCGATAAGGAATGTCCGGCGTGCGGTATCGATCGGCTTTGCGGCATCAGTTTTCACGGGCTTGTTTTCTTTTGGCTGATTCATGTTCTTCCACCTCCATTGCAGATGAATCGCATCGTGTTTACAGGTATCAATACAATCCATGCACGCCACGCAACGGCTATAGTCAATCTTGTGGTTTTTGTAATCGATGCAAGCTGACTTGCACTTGCGTGAGCATAGACTGCAGTTCTTGCATTTTCCCGGATTCACTACCGGGTGGAGCAACGAGAACCGGGATATGAATCCCAATACAGTTCCTACAGGACAAATGGTATTGCAATATGTCCGTCCACCTCTCCAAGCCAAGACGACTAGCGCGACGAAGGTGGCTGCGGCGATGATGAACGTCGGCAGGCTGCGCAGCCACACATCCCTTTCGTAGAAGGCATAGCTGTCGGCACGTTCGGCCAAGTAGGCCAGCAGGTTGTTGCCCCAGATATATACCGGTTGGAACAGGTTTTGTGCGATGCGTCCGTATGAACTATAGGGGGCGAGCAATGCCACCAAAGAGCCGATGCCCGCTATCAATGCGATCACAAAAAGGGTGAATACCCCATAGCGCAGCCATTTCACTTCGGGCGAGTAGGAGAAGCGGTAGCGCTTTTTCTTGCGTCGCCCGCTCAGCCATGAAATTACATCTTGGAAAACGCCCAACGGACAGATGACGGAGCAATAGATACGTCCGCACACCAGTGTCAGCGCGACAAGCAGTAGCACCACTCCCACGTTCAGTGCCAGCAAGGCGGGCAGAAACTGTATCTTGGCGAGCCAGCCCAACCAAGCATGTAGCGTCCCCGTGAAATCGAGGAACAGCCCCGTGATAAGTGCGAACACCACGAGGGCACAGGTCAATCTTATTTTTCGTAACATGATTGTCAATTTTGAAAATTTGAAATTCTTTCAGAACCGTTTATTTATTGGAAAGTATGCCAATTCTTTGCAGCCATGCCCTTACATTCATTTCTTCCGGTTCATTGCTGCTACATGACACCAAGGAAAGTGTGCCAAGCAGACAACATAGCATAAACAATAGTTTCTTCATAATTTCCCTTATTTATCAGTTTTCCTATTCTCTAACCATTCTTTGATTTGTTTGTCTGCATTGTCCACATTGCCTCCGCGTATGGCAAGTCCCTGCTTAACGACAGCTCTTGGACAGGCTTTCTTGATGTCCTGCACGCTCTTTCCAAGTCCGCTTCCCTCGTGTGTGCAGAATGGTATGATGACCTTTCCTGAAAAGTCATACGATTCCAAGAAAGTCATTACAGCCATCGGCATCGTGCCCCACCAGTTCGGGTATCCCAAATAAATCACATCGTAGTTCTGCATATTTGCCACTTTTCCCCGTATTGCAGGACGTGCGTTCTCGTTCAGTTCACGCTTCGCCACTTGGGTCGTCTCGTGATAATCGGTAGGATAAGGTTTGACTGTCTCAATATAGAATGTATCTCCCCTAGTCAGTTTCTGGATCTTACCTGCCACCACTTCAGTGTTACCCACTTTGAGATTTACAATTTCACCGTTGCGGTAGTTGTTGCCACGGCGGGAGTAATAGGCAATCAAAACATTGCTTTCCGTTTTTGTTTGCGCCATCATATTTTCTCCCATGAATGTCATGATTCCGATGATAATTAAAAGTATCCGTTTCATTGTTCTCTGTTTTTATGAATGTCATATTGTAGGTTGCCATGCACCGAGTATTCGTTCCTGCTGCGCAAGGCTCATCTTGAAAAAACGTCTGCCTTTGTCCAGTGTGTCGATTTCCTGCATCTCCTCCTTTGTCAGTGAAAAATCGAATATCTCGACATTCTCACGAATATGTTGCGGGTTGACAGAACGGGGGATGACGATGTGGCCTTTTTGTATGTGCCAGCGTAAAATGACCTGCACATTGCTTTTTCCATATTTCTCTGCCAGACGGCAAAAAATCGCCTCATTGATGAGACCGGAATCGCCGTGTCCAATAGGATACCAACACTCAATGGCTGTCCTGTATGGAGTGATTCTATTTTTCAGTTCTCCCTGCCCGTAGTATGGGTGGCATTCTACCTGCAACACGGCCGGCTTTATTTGTGCAAACTGCATCAGTTCTTCCAATCTTTCCGATTCAAAATTACTTATGCCAATGCTTCTCACTTTACCTTGTGCCACGGCTTTTTCCATGTCTCTCCAAGCACCGAGGTAATCTCCGAACTGCTGGTGCAAAAGCAAGAGGTCGATATACTCCAATCCAAAACGTCCGAGCATTTTGTCTATGGCTCTAGCTGTCTTGCCTGTCCCATATTCGTTTGGCCACAATTTCGAGGTTATCCACAAATCTTCACGAGCCACGTCACAGTCGCGCACAGCTTCGCCTACGCCACATTCGTTCTGGTAAGCGTGTGCCGTATCTATATGACGATAACCGCACGAGATTGCTTCAAGACACGCAGTTTGGGTTGCCGCATCACCTTCAATCTGATACACCCCAAGTCCGAACTGGGGTATCCGATTTCCGTCATTCAATCTGATGTAAGTCTGTTCCATCATGTCATTCTTCTATTTCTTGTTTATTGGTCCATTCAAAATGTGAAGTTCGTTTGTTGATGAGCCACTTCCCATTTTGCCGCACATATTCGTCATCGTAGCGCACGCCTTGTGTAGTCATTGCCTTTCGTCCGTTCTCCATTCGCACCAATACCACTTGACAATAAGCTATGCCGGAAGCCTTGTCTCCGTCAAGTTTTACTGTCTGTTGCCCATTGATATGGTATACGACATCGAATCTGTCAAGAAAAGCCTTGAAACGCTTAGCAAGCTCCTTTCTTCCTTTGAGATGTGAACTCACTTGTGATCCGTGACATGATATCACCTCGGCACTGTCCGTAAACAATAGCACTTGTGCTTCCACATCTCTCGTATCAGCAAGATTGGAAAAGGTGTCCACCAAGCCTTTCAATGCCATGCGGTCCGCAAGTTCCTGTAATGTAGCATTTTCATTCTGTGCCATAGTTGGTAGAATGGAGCTTACCATCAGTGCGATTGTAAATAAAATCTGTTTCATCTTACTTGTTGTTTAATTGTCATACAAACCATGATTCCCGAATCTTCGTTGAGCTTCTTCATATGTCATGTTGAAGAAGCGCTGCTCTTTGTCGAGGGCACGGATAGCATTCATTTCCTCATCGCTAAGCGTAAAGTCGAGTGTGCGGATATTCTCGTCGATATATTTGGAATTATCAATGCCCGGAATGATGGAGAACCCTTCCTGAATATGCCAGCGAATTATGACTTGTGCCGCTGTCTTACCATGTGCTTTGGCAATGCCGCAGATGACAGGATCCATCAGTAATTCCCCATGACTTGACCTTCCGCCAAGCGGATACCAGCATTCAAGCACTATGTTGTG
>NZ_QTLY01000006.1:372-360857 GCF_003602895.1 Bacteroides sp. AF29-11 | reverse complement strand
CCGTGTCTGATAAGGATACGGAGGCTTTGTTCGTTTTATATACCTCTCCTCTAACATTCCGTTTCTACCGCTAATCACTATACCTTATTATATATAATTATTCATCATATATTCATCAGATTAATTCCCGAATTAAGGTGCTAAATGAATGATTAAAAACTTTTAAATCAGTATTTTATATCCTATTTCCACTTTCGTATTTCATATATTCTTCGTACCTTTACAGTGTATTAAAAGGTATAGTAAATTCTTTAATCAGTGAACAATTTAATCTTTTTACAAAAGAAAGTAACATAGCTGTAAAACAAATAAGAGAGACATCTGTTATTTATTGTAGAATCATTAGACGACATGAAAACAACTGTAAAGACATTCTGGATATGCATGCTACTGATGTTGACTTGCAGCATTAGCGGTAAAGCCATTGACCTGGTGCAGGTGGATGACAGAATGGCCGGAACTGCTGAAGTTTCCGCTTCTTTATCTTCATGTTCTTCTACTTCCGACAATAGTATTGACAAGAAGAATTCATTGTTCACGAATACCAAGTTCGCATGGACTACGGATGTCGAACTGGGAAACAAACCGGTTTCCGAAACTTACTCTTCTCATCAACAGCGTTTGCGCAGGGTGATTGAAGACAATCTTTTCCTCAGAAACATTCTTTTGATGTTATCCAACCACGAGAATCTACTCGTGCAAGGCCGCTCTAAATTATACTACTCAGATAAAGACCCGTACTATGCATTGACGGGCAGTGATTACTATATTTATACGCTTCGGCGGATTTTGATTTAGCCAACTTTTCTTCTTATTGATTTCCCCCTTTTTCTTCTTATTGTCTTGAAGAGACTGAAGGCAGGTGACCTTTAGTGTACATATATGTTAGTTAAGGTTGCAAGGATGATTACGCCCTGTCGGTTCGTAAGCGGGAAGTCGTATCCCTATGCTTTATTTTCAAAACTCTATTTAAATACCAACAATTAAACTTTTCATCATGGAAACTACTCAAAAAAAAGCAGCCTCTTTTAAAGGCATCAGATCCGCCGGTTGGGTAATCGTAATCTGTTTTATCATCGCCGTGCTTATTTTTCACTTTGTGTTGGGAAATCCCTCCAACTTTATGAACAACGACCCGAACAACCATCCGTTGCCGGGTAACTTCCTCGGTACCATCTATAAAGGTGGATTCATTGTTCCTGTAATTCAAACGCTTTTGCTGACTGTCATCGCACTGAGTATTGAACGTTATATTGCCATTGGCGCTGCCTTTGGTAAGGGGTCATTGGTGAAATTCGTAGCTAACATCAAAGCAGCCTTGGCTGAAGGTGATATGAAGAAGGCACAACAAATCTGCGATTCACAACGTGGTTCTGTAGCCAATGTGGTAAATGCCACTTTGAAGAAGTATGCCGAGATGGAGAATGACACAGAGCTGTCCAAAGACCAGAAACTGCTTGCCATCCAGAAGGAATTGGAAGAAGCCACTGCGCTGGAACTGCCGATGATGGAGCAGAATCTTCCTATTATTGGTACCATCACGACTTTAGGTACATTGATGGGATTGCTCGGTACAGTTATCGGTATGATCCGTTCATTTGCCGCCCTTGCAGCCGGAGGTTCAGCCGACTCCATGGCTCTGTCGCAAGGTATTTCCGAGGCTTTGATTAATACTGCCTTCGGTATCTTGACCGGTGCATTGGCCGTTATCTCCTACAACTATTATACAAACAAGATTGACAAGTTGACTTACAGCCTCGATGAGGTTGGTTTCTCCATCGTGCAGACTTTTGCAGCTACCCATAAATAGTTGACTGCTGATAGTTGGAGCTGCGCTGTGACGTAGGCTTCTATTATCTATTCAACGAATGAATTCTCAATTTTAATTTTCAATGAAACGATTATGGGCAGAGCGAAAATAAAAAAGAAAAGTACGTTCATCGATATGACGGCGATGAGTGACGTAACTGTACTGCTGCTGACCTTCTTCATGCTGACTTCTACGTTCGTGAAGAAAGAGCCGGTACAAGTAACGACTCCCGCCTCTGTATCCGAGATTAAGATTCCGGAGACAAATGTACTCCAGATATTGGTCGATCCGAGCGGAAAAGTATTTATGAGTCTGGACAAGCAGTCCGACTTGCGCGAAGTGCTGGAAGCTATGGGGCAGGAGTATGGAGTGACTTTCACTCCGGAGGAAACTAAAAAATTCATGCTGGCGTCTACCTTTGGTGTGCCGATGAAGAGTATGAAGAAATACCTCGACTTGCCGCAAGACCAGCAAGATGCTGTATTGAAGAATGAGGGGATACCGACAGACAGTATTGACAATCAGTTCAAGGCCTGGGTACGCAACGCCCGTGCAGTGAACAGTGATTTGCGCATTGCCATCAAGGCAGATGCCAATACTCCTTATTCCGTAATAAAAAATGTGATGAACTCACTTCAGGACCTCAGAGAGAACCGGTACAACCTGATTACTTCTCTGAAGACCACAAGTGAGGAGTGACAAGCTACGAGTTACAAGTAGAACAAGAAAGGAAACATTATGGCTGAAATACAAGAAAGCGGCAACAAGAAAGGTGGAAAAAGCAAGCAGAAGAAAATGACTGTCAGGGTGGACTTTACACCTATGGTGGACATGAACATGTTGCTGATTACCTTCTTTATGCTTTGTACCTCACTGAGCAAACCTCAGACCATGGAGATAAGCATGCCGAGCAATGACAAGACCATCACCGAGGAGCAGCAGACCAAAGTTAAGGCTTCCCAAGCCATCACGCTGTTGCTGGGGGATGACAACAAGTTGTATTATTACGAAGGGGAACCTAACTACAAGGACTATACTTCACTGAAGGAAACTACCTATCAGGCGGATGGTCTGCGGGCAATGCTTCTGCAACGTAATAGAGTTGCTGTGAACGAGGTGAACAGACTGAAGCAGCAGAAACTGGATCTTAAGATATCAGAGGATGACTACCGGAAACAGCTTTCCGGGATAAAAAGCGGAAAGGATACGCCGACAGTCATCATCAAGGCTACCGATAAGTCTTCGTACAAGAATCTGATTGATGCTCTCGATGAAATGCAGATATGTAATATAGGTAAGTATGTGATAACGGATATTGCCGAAGCCGACGAGTTCTTGATGAAGAACTACGAAAGCAAGGGCGAATTGTCCCAGAACATTGCTGAATGATGTGTAACACCCAAAGAAAGGAAAGAATATGGCTAAAGTAGATTTAAGCTCCCAAGCATGGTGTGACCTCGTGTTCAGTGGTAAGAACAAAGCATATGGAGCCTATAAGATGCGTGAGACCTCTCCCAGACGGCACAACATTGCCGTGATACTGGTAATTGTAATTGCATTGATAGGTTTCAGTATCCCTACGCTGATAAAGATGGCTACCCCCAAACAGAAAGAGGTGATGACCGAAGTGACTACCCTTTCGCAGCTGGAAGAACCGGAAGTGAAGCAGGAAGAGATGAAGCGGATAGAGCCCGTGGCCCCACCGCCGCCTGCATTGAAAAGCTCCATTAAGTTTACCGCTCCCGTCATCAAAAAGGATGAGGAAGTGAGGGACGAGGATGAAATAAAAAGCCAGACAGAACTGACGGAAACGAAAGTTGCCATCTCCATTGCCGACGTGAAAGGTAATGACGAGGAACACGGCAAGGACATCGCCGACTTGAAACAAGTGGTGACGCAGGCCGAACCGGAACCTGAAAAGGTTTTCGATATGGTAGAGCAGATGCCCCAGTTCCCCGGTGGTCAGGCCGAGATGATGCAGTTCATCAGCAAGAATATGAAGTATCCGACCATTGCCCAGGAAAACGGTACGCAAGGGCGTGTAACCTGCCAGTTTGTGGTAGGTGCCGACGGCAAGGTGCGTGATGTGAAAGTGCTGAGAGGTGTAGACCCCTATCTGGATAAAGAAGCTGTCCGTGTGATTATGTCCATGCCCAAATGGATTCCCGGCAAGCAGAATGGTAAGGCCGTATCGGTGAAATATACGATACCGGTGATGTTTAGATTACAATAAGTGTGTGTGTTATGAAAACGGTGAAACAACTTCAGCTTTCAGGCTTGCTGGTGCTGCTGACTCTGCTGTCTGCCTGCCAAAGCAAGCCCAAGGACGGACAAACGGATACGTATACCTCCGGTGTGATTGCAATTGCTGCGGACGAAAGTTTCCAGCCTATTGTGCAGGAAGAAATTGACGTGTTCGAAGGACTGTTCCCCTTGGCAGGAATTGTGCCCCGTTATGTGACGGAAGTCGATGCCGTCAACCTCTTGCTCAAGGACAGTCTGCGGTTGGCAATAACCAGTCGCAGACTGACTCCCGAAGAGATGAATTCCTTCAATAGCCGGAAGTTTTTTCCGCAGGAGATAAAGATTGCTACGGACGGGCTGGCATTGATAACCCATCTTGGCAATCCGGATTCATTGATTAGTGTGAAGGACATCCGCCGCATCCTGACGGGTGATGCGAAGCAGTGGAAAGATATCTATCCGGCTTCCCGTCTGGGGGATATCAGTCTTGTGTTTGACAACAAGAACTCCAGTACCGTACGTTTTGCTGTCGATTCCATCTGTAAGGGTGTACCGCTTTCCAGTCAGTTGAAAGCGTTGAAAACCAATAGGGAGGTGATTGACTACGTGGCCCGCACGCCTGATGCCATCGGTATTATCGGCGTGAACTGGCTGAGCGACCGGAATGACAGTACGGGGCTCTCTTTCAGTAAAGAGGTGCGGCTGATGTCCGTCAGTGCTGCTGACAAGGCCATGCCGGACAACAGTTACAAACCCTATCAGGCGTATTTGTATTACGGTGATTATCCGTTGGCACGCAGCATCTATGCCTTGTTGAATGATCCGCGGAGCGCACTTCCGTGGGGATTTGCCTCTTTCCTCGCTTCCGACCGGGGACAGCGGATTATATTGAAGTCGGGATTGGTCCCCGCCACCCAACCGGTGCGCGTGGTGAACGTCAAGGATGAATAACTAAAATGAATGCTAACATGAAACGTAGATTTGTATTTTGTTTGGGAGCGATGCTGTTTGCAGGTACGCTCGCCGCACAAACGCCGGTGCCCGAATGGCAGGCGGGGGTGGATAAAGTAAAAAGTCTGATAAAGGCGAATCCGGAGCAGGCTTCCGACGCAGCCGGAGAACTGCTGAAGGGCAAGAACAAAAAAAATGTGGAGCTTGTGACTTCCGTGGCCCGTGCCTATCTGGATGCAGGACAGCTGAAAGAGGCGGAAACCTATCTGGAGATGGCAAGAAAGGCCGACAACAAGGCTCCGGCAGTTTCTGTACTCGAGGGTGACATCGCTTTTGCCCGGAAAGATATCGGAAAGGCATGCCAGCTTTATGAGCAAGCCATCTATTTTGATTCGAATTATAAGGATGCGTATCTGAAATATGCGCAGGCATACAAGTCTGCCAGTCCTTCGCAGGCCATAGAGAAGCTGAACCAGCTGAAGGCCATAGCTCCGGATTGCCTGGAAGCAGACAAGGAGCTGGCGGAAGTGTATTACGCCACCAACCGTTTTGGCAAGGCTGCCGACACCTATGCCAAGTTCATCGATACTCCCGTGGCTACGGAAGATGACATCCTGAAATATGCTTTTGCACTATTCCTGAACCACGACTTCGAGAAATCCTTGGCGGTGGCGCAGAAAGGTTTGCAGAAGAATGCCCGCCATGCCGCATTCAACCGGCTTGTGATGTACAACAATGTCGACCTCAAGCGTTATGACGAGGCAGAGAAGGCTGCCGATGCTTTCTTCAATGCTTCGGATAATGCCGATTATTCATGCTTGGATTACCGTTATCACGGTGCTCTGTTGAGTGCTCTGAAGAAATATGACCAGGCCATTGAGGAATATGGTAGGGCATTGGAGAAGGATGAGAGTCAGGTGGATTTGTGGCGTGAGATTGCCGATGCTTATGAATTGAAAAACGACTATACCCAAGCCATTGCTGCTTATAAAAAGTACTATGACTCGCTGGCACAAGATAAAAAGACGTCCGAAAACTTATTCCAGTTAGGGCGTCTGTACTACGGAGAGGGTACGTCCTCGGACACTCTCTCCGTTCAGTCTGCCGACCGCATGGCGGCATTGCAGGCTGCCGACTCTGTGTTCGCACTTGTTGCCGAACAAGCTCCCGACAGTTATTTGGGAGATATGTGGCGCGCCCGCACACACTCTGCCATGGACCCCGAAACTACAGAGGGATTGGCGAAACCTTATTACGAGAAGGTGGTGGACGTACTGCTTGCCAAAAACGAACCGAGGTACAACTCTGCATTGATAGAGTGTTACAGTTATCTGGGCTACTACTATCTGTTGAAGAGTGACTATGCTACTTCGAAAGAGTACTGGAATAAAATTCTGGCTATCGACCCCACCAATGCCACAGCAAACAAGGCATTGGACGGCATCAAATAGCAATAATTTTAGTTGTTTGTCGTGTCGGGAGGAGTGGAGAGTGATTCTTAGCTCCTCCTTTTTTGTTGCAGGGTCCCCCTTGGAGGCAGTGATTGCTTGCGGTAGTCCGTGGGTGAAGTGCCTAAGTGTGTCTTCACATACTTCCCGAAAAAGGAGATGTTGGGGAAATCCTGATGCTCGGAAATCTCCTTGATAGACTTATTGGAATACTTCAGAAAATATTTGATGTCTTCGACCACATAATCGTTTATCCACTCGAAGGCTGTCTTTCCGCTGACCTTTTTGCAGACGGTGGAAAGATATTTGGGAGTAACACACAGCTTACCCGCATAATAGGAAATAGAACGTTTTTTCACCTCGGTGCAGGCCAGCAGGTCGAGGAATCTCTTGAATAGAATGTTGCTCCGCTTCACCATTTGGCTTTCGGGAGGGGTGCTCAACTGGTTTAAATCTGCCAGCAGCTCATACAGCATGGTGCGTATCAGCGACCTGATGACTTCTTTGTAGTAGGGCTGCTCCGCTTGTTTCATTCGGGCACGTATCACCTTATAGTATAAATCGAACAGTTGCACTCTGTCCTTGTCAATGCGTACTACCGGATTCTGGCTGATATAGAAAGCCTTGTTCCATATGTCACTACTTTTATGAAGGTACTTCTGTGTAATCTGGGTCGACAGACAGAACATGGCGCCCTTGAAGTCGGAACTGGTTGTGCAATTGCTCAGAATCATATTGGGCATACAAATCAGCATCTCACCGGGGTAGATAGCATATTTTTGGGTATTGATGTTTATCTGCAGTCTTCCTTTTACACAGACCACATAGATGTTTGCATTCAACTTGAAATACTTGTTGAAAAGCAAGTTCTTGAAATCTCCAAGTATAGCAATATCGTTGTCGGTATAGTCCGTACTTGTATATTCTGCTATATTGTATGTGTTAAGTTGGTAAATCTTTTCTTCGTTTTTCATATTCATGTCTTTAGCTCCTTTGCAAATGTAAAGCAAGTGGCAGGAAATATAGAGTCCTAAATGGATACAGAAGTGTCCTAATCTTCTTGCGTGTGAGGCTAATTTCGAACCAAAGAATAGAATTGTTCCTTTTTCTGAGCATTTTTTTTCTTGAAACGCTTGTCGTATTGAAAAGAATGTCTACTTTTACGGTGTACTATTATACTAATACACATAAACAATAAGATATTTAATTCATCCAAGCGTATGTTACAAGTAGAAAACATTTCATTTAGTTATCGCAAGGGGCGGAAAGAAGTCCTGAGCGATTTTTCACTTTCGCTGGAAGCCGGCCGGGTTTACGGTCTGTTGGGTAAGAACGGAGCCGGCAAGTCTACGTTGCTCTATCTGATGAGCGGTTTGTTGGCTCCCAAACGTGGGAGAGTGATGTATCATGATACCGACATGCGCCGCCGGTTGCTCGTCACGTTGCAGGACATGTTTCTGGTACCCGAGGAGTTCGAGCTGCCTCCTATTTCCTTGGTCAGCTATATTGAACTGAACAGTAAGTTCTATCCCCGTTTCAGTAAGGAAGACATGGTGAAGTACCTGCATTTCTTCGAGATGGATATGGATGCTGATTTGGGAGCCTTGTCCATGGGGCAGAAAAAGAAAATCTTCATGAGCTTTGCGCTGGCCACCAATACTTCCCTGCTGCTGATGGATGAGCCTACCAATGGACTGGATATTCCGGGGAAGAGCCAGTTCCGTAAATTCCTGGCTTCGGGTATGTCGGACGACAAGACGATTGTCATTTCCACCCATCAGGTGCGTGACATTGACAAAGTGCTGGACCATGTTCTGATTATGGACAACAGCCGCGTATTGCTGGACGAATCCACTGCCAGCGTTTGCAGTAAGCTGTTCTTCTTGGAGAGTGACGACCGGGAGTTGGCTGCGACTGCCTTGTACACGCTTCCCTCCGTACAAGGCAATTTCTTGATGCTGCCCAATACGGAAGGTGAGGAATCGGAGATTAATCTTGAACTGCTGTTTGGCGCCGTACTTGCAGAGCCTGGGAAGATAGCGGAAATGTTTCACACTAAAACAAATGAATAATGATACGCGATACCTTTTTTAGTTTGCATCGCTTTGTGAACGTATGCCGCAAAGAGATGGTGGAGAATTGGAAGACCTATATACTCCGCTCGGTGATGGTCTACGGAATGTTGGCCATAGTCTTTGTCTGGAATGGATACTATCAGTATCACAATCTGGAAGCGGGAGCTGTGGGCATGGACCCTATCTGGGAGTTTGAGTCCAGATTCTTTCTTTGGGGACTTGTCATTTGGGGATGCATTAGCGCCTCGTTTGCCATGGAAAGGATGAAAAGCAAGACGAGTCGTACCGTTGTGCTCATGACACCTGCCACCATGTTCGAGAAATTCTTTGCCCGCTGGCTGGTGGCTACCTGCGGCTTTATCTTGGTCTTTCTGATAGCTTTCAAGCTGGCGGACTTGACAAGAGTCGTCTTCTATCTTCTGGCCTACCCGGAGCTGCATGTCGTTCACTCCTTTCCGTTGTGGGAATTCTGCTGTAACACGAACTGTTTCTATGAGACGATAGGAAGCGGACCGGCTGTGGTGGGGATATTCCTGAGCTGCTACTTTTTCCTACAGTCTTTCTTCCTGCTGGGTAGTACGGTCTGGCCCAAAAATGCACTTATCAAGACTTTTGCGGCCGGTGTCTGCATCTTCGTTTCATATATCTTGATAGCTGTATTGTGCCTGAAGGCCATTCTGCCTAATAACTTCTTCATGACTGAGCCCTATATTGACAGAGAGGCATCGGGCGGCTGGCTGATTTTTATAACTTCGTTTTTCGCCCTTTTCAACTGGGTGCTTGCCTATTTCCGTTTCAAGGAGTCCGAAATCATTAATCGTTGGTAACTATGAACTTTAAGGAAAGTAAAGCCATCTACCTGCAAATAGCAGACCGCATTTGCGACGAGGTACTTCTCGGGCAATATCAGGAGGAAGAACGTATTCCTTCGGTACGGGAATATGCGGCTGTGGTAGAGGTCAACGCCAATACGGTGATGCGTTCGTACGACTACTTGCAGACGCAAGGAGTGATTTACAACAAGCGGGGTATCGGCTATTTTGTGTCGGTAGGTGCACGTAAGCTGATTCTTTCGTTGAGGAAAGAGTATTTTCTGAAGGAGGAAGTGGATTATTTCTTCAAGCAGATTTTCACGCTGGGCATCTCTGCCGAGGAGTTGTCCGGGATGTATCAGGAGTTTATCAAGAAACAAAAATAAAAGAAGACAGTTATGAAACGAACGACTTATATAATGATAGGAATGCTGGTTACCGGTGTGGCAATGGTATGCGGACTCATGTTCTATGTGGTGGACCGCAATGTCACTCAGAAAGATAATTTTATGGAAATCGGCGGAGAACGGAAAACGGTGCAGCTGCCCTCGTGCAGGGTGTTGAAGCTGACACAGCCTCCGGTGGTGTGGAAACAGAAAAAAGAAGGTATTGTGGAGGCAGAGCGTATGTTCTCGTTCGGGGAAGTGCCGTTGGAGGTAACTGCCGGAGACTCTTTGCAGCAGGGCAGTTTCTCCTATGCAGGGGATATGGAGGCTTTTATGTCGATGACTTCCGTTGGCGATACCCTGCTCGTCACCTTTGACTTTCCGGAGGATAAGCTGGAACAGCATCTTCAGAATGACATTTGGATAAGGGTTCGTTCAGAAGGGATGGAATTGCGGTTGCCTGCGGAGGTACAAGCGGTTGTGGTAGATGTGGAGGATATGGAAACCAATTTCTACGGACTCCGTTGCGATACGCTCTCTTTCCGCACGCGATACCTTGCCCGGCTGGAAGATTGCCATGTCACTGCACTTGCGGCGCAGGCGCAGAGCTTGCATCTCAACAGCGGCACAGTGCGCAACCTTTATCTGAATCTGGACGAGATAGCCGACTGGGATGTCAATACCGGTTCCTTCCATATCGATACGGAGCATCTGTCCGGCAGCCGCTATCATCGTTGTCTTTTGCAGAAGAATGAATGCCGCCGGGTGTTCTGGACACCGTTAAAGGATGATGCCTCTTTGAGTGTGGAGTTAAAACAAGCAGTTAAAATAGAAGTAGGTGAGTAGCCATAATACGAAATGACTTATCTTTGCACATGAATCAAAAAGTGTAGAGTATATGGCCTTGCAATTGGCATTCGTATTGGTAGCTATCATTATAGGCGCCCGCTTGGGCGGCATTGGACTAGGTGTAATGGGAGGGATAGGTCTGGCAATTCTGACGTTTGGTTTCGGATTGCAGCCTACATCACCTCCCATTGACGTTATGTTGATGATAGCCGCCGTCATTTCTGCCGCATCCTGCATGCAGGCGGCTGGCGGACTGGATTATATGGTAAAGCTGGCAGAACGGTTGTTGCGGAAGAATCCTTCGCAGGTCACCATCTTGAGCCCTATTGTGACCTATTTGTTTACTTTTGTTGCCGGCACGGGACATGTGGCATATTCGGTGCTTCCCGTGATTGCCGAGGTTGCCACGGAGACCAAGATTCGTCCCGAGAGGCCACTGGGCATTGCGGTGATTGCTTCGCAGCAGGCTATTACGGCAAGTCCCATTTCGGCTGCCACCGTCGCACTGCTTGGGTTGCTGGCGGGATTTGATGTCACCTTGTTTGATATTCTGAAAATAACGATTCCTGCTACCATTATCGGGGTACTTGTGGGCGCCTTGTTCTCCATGAAGGTGGGCAAGGAGCTGGCAGACGACCCGGAGTACAGAAAGAGGTTGACCGAAGGCTATCTTGATGTCAAGAAGGTGGAGATAAAGGATATACACAATAAACGGCATGCCGTCTTGTCCGTGCTTATCTTTATCCTTGCCACTGCTTTTATTGTGTTCTTTGGTTCGTTCGACAGTTTGCGTCCTGCCTTCGTGATAGACGGCGAGACGGTGAGACTCGGCATGTCCGCCATTATCGAAATCGTGATGCTCTCTGCCGCCGCCCTCATCTTGCTGCTGACTCGCACCGACGGCATGAAGGCAACGCAAGGCTCCGTCTTCCCGGCAGGCATGCAGGCGGTGATTGCCATATTCGGCATTGCCTGGATGGGAGATACTTTTCTTCAGGGAAACATGCTTCAGTTGACCCAGTCCATCGAGGGAGTGGTGAGGCAAATGCCGTGGCTGTTCGGGATAGCCTTGTTTGCCATGTCGATTCTGCTTTATAGCCAGGCCGCCACTGTGCGCGCACTGATGCCTTTGGGCATCGCTTTGGGCATTTCGCCTATGATACTGGTTGCTCTGTTCCCGGCCGTAAACGGTTACTTCTTTATTCCCAACTATCCCACCGTAGTAGCAGCCATTAATTTCGACCGTACCGGAACTACCCGTATCGGCAAGTATGTGCTGAACCACTCGTTCATGCTTCCCGGACTTGTTTCGACTGGCGTTGCCATCGGGCTGGGGTTGCTTTTCATCAGGATATTCTAAGGGAAACCGCTGCTTTCAATCCGTTGTATATAGGGCTTTGTTTACTTGTGTATAGGGGAGTGTTCCCTTTTACTCATTGCCTTATCAGCGCCTAATGGTCGTGCGGCGATCTGCTGACGGCTGTTAAGCGGGTTGTTGATGGCCGTTAGGCGATTGCATCATGGCCGTTGCATACTGTTGATTCCTTATGTCCGACGTAATAAATACCTTCATTCTCTGAATAAAGCACAGAGGAAAACAGTATTGAAGTCTTGGCTTTGTGTGGCTGTACGCATTTGTTCTGATTGCATTTGAAGGGGGAGGAGATGGAATTAATACCGTGTTTGCAGGATATTGATTTCGTCAGGTACGATATAAATAAGATGTGATGCAAGAAATTAATAACTTGTGTTACTACATGTTATCTTCTTGTGGTGTCAGTATTTCTGTTTGTGAAACGGTGTGGAAGCAAATTTTGCTTCCACACTTTTGAGTTGCTTCCACCGCATCTGTAATGCCGATGAATAAAGGGATGTGGAGAGGAGGTGGAAGTGTGGAAGCAATTTGCACAAACATTATTTGCGCAAACATTTTTTTCTGTCCTTGATGGGAATTAAAAAAAATGAGGATAAACGGCCTTTAAACCTTTTATCCTCATTGTAGTTGCGGAGATCCGACTCGAACGAATGACCTTTGGGTTATGAGCCCAACGAGCTACCAACTGCTCCACTCCGCGATGTTATTGTTTTGTGGGTGCAAAGGTACGGCTTTTTATTTAATATGCAAATAAAATGCATGATATTTTTGAGGTTAAGTGGATTTTAATGAGTAATATGTTGATAAATAGAACGATAATAAGCCTACTTTTTTTCTTCCTTTTTAGGGCTGTTCATTAATAAAATGAATGTTTTCTTGTAAGATATGCGGAAATGTCTTACTTTTGCTCAAATAATAAAGCAATGTGCAATTAATCTATGACCGTATCGAAGACAAAAGCTAAATTAGTGGACGTTGCCCGTCAGCTGTTTGCAAAGATGGGTGTTGAAAATACCACGATGAATGATATTGCCCTCGCTTCAAAGAAAGGTAGGAGAACGCTCTATACCTATTTTAAGAGCAAGGAAGATATCTACTTGGCTGTTGTCGAGTCGGAGCTGGATATTCTTTCGGATATGATGAAGCACGTGGTAGAGAAAGATATTCAGCCGGACGAGAAACTGATGGAAATGATTTACACTCATCTGGATGCGGTAAAAGAGGTTGTCTTTCGGAATGGTACTCTTCGTGCCAATTTCTTTCGGGATATTTGGAGAGTGGAGAAAGTGCGCAAACGTTTCGATGCTACAGAGACCCAGCTTTTCAAGGAGGTTCTGCGTGAAGGTATGGAGAAGGGTGTTTTCCAGATAGATGACTTGGATATGACTGCCGAGATTGTGCATTACAGTGTCAAAGGTATTGAAACACCTTATATTCGCGGTCATATAGGGGCCAATCTGGACGACGCGGTACGCGATGCCTACGTGACCCGTCTGGTACTTGGTGCATTGGGAAAGAAGTAAGATACATTTTATAAATAATTTTTAAATAATATGGGATTATTAGATGGAAAAACAGCCATTGTGACAGGTGCTGCACGCGGCATCGGCAAGGCTATCGCTTTGAAGTTCGCTCAAGAAGGAGCAAACATCGCATTCACTGACTTGGTGATTGATGAAAATGCCGAGGCTACGGCAAAAGAATTGGAAGCTTTGGGAGTAAAGGCAAAAGCTTATGCCTCCAATGCAGCAAACTTTGAAGACACTGCCAATGTAGTGGCAGAAATCCATAAGGACTTTGGACGTATTGATATTCTGGTAAACAATGCCGGTATTACACGTGACGGTCTGATGATGCGTATGAGCGAACAGCAATGGGATATGGTTATCAATGTCAACCTGAAATCGGCATTTAACTTTATCCATGCCTGCACACCCATCATGATGCGCCAGAAGGCGGGTAGCATTATCAATATGGCATCTGTGGTAGGTGTTCACGGCAATGCCGGCCAGGCCAACTATTCTGCTTCCAAAGCCGGTATGATTGCTTTGGCCAAGTCTATCGCTCAGGAGCTGGGTTCTCGTGGAATCCGTGCCAATGCCATTGCTCCGGGCTTCATCATGACAGCCATGACCGACGCCTTGTCTGAAGAGGTGAAGGCTGAATGGTGCAAGAAGATTCCTTTGCGTCGTGGCGGCACACCCGAAGACGTGGCAAATATCGCTACTTTCCTGGCTTCTGATATGTCTTCTTATGTATCCGGTCAGGTTATTCAGGTAGATGGTGGGATGAATATGTAATTTAATGATTAATGATTAGTGATTAATGTTTAATGAGAAGTTGGGTGTTAGTCATTAATCATTAATCACTAATCATTAAACATTAACAACCGATGACTGTCGTATACGAAGACAATCATATCATTATAGTCAACAAGACCGCTTCCGAGATAGTTCAGGGAGACAAAACGGGTGATACACCGCTTTCGGAAACTGTAAAGCAGTACCTGAAAGAGAAGTACAGCAAGCCTGGAAATGTCTTTATCGGTGTCGCTCACCGGCTGGACCGCCCCGTGAGCGGTCTTGTTGTTTTTGCCAAGACCAGTAAGGCACTGTCGCGTCTGAACGAGATGTTCAAGAATAGCGAGGTGAAGAAGACTTACTGGGCAGTAGTGAAGAACTTGCCCCGCGAGGAAGAGGGGGAATTGGTGAACTATCTGGTGCGAAATGAGAAACAGAACAAGAGTTATGCATACGACAAGGAGGTGCCGGGCAGCAAGAAAGCGATTTTGCATTACCGGCTCATCGGGCGGTCGCAGAACTATTATCTGTTGGAAATAGATTTGAAAACCGGACGCCATCACCAGATACGTTGTCAGTTGGCAAAGATGGGCTGTCCCATCAAGGGAGATTTGAAGTATGGTTCGCCCCGCTCCAATCCCGACGGCAGCATCTGTCTGCATGCGCGGTATATCCGTTTTGTGCATCCGGTGTCCAAAGAACTGATAGAAGTGGAGGCGCCCGTTCCTCCCGGAAATTTATGGAATGGTTTTGAAACGATTTAATCTTACAGTAATGAAGAAAATCACAGTTTTGTCGGGTTTGCTGCTCCTTGCGGGATTGGCTGCCCAAGCTCAGGAAAGAGTTGCTGAGTATAACGTGCGTCCGGCCGTTACGGTGCGCACTCCCCTCCAGGGCGATAGTATCAACTTCAAGGGAGACAAGTTTACTACCGGCAATCTTCTGAAGACGAAGGTCAGTCTCGACTTCGACGGAGGTCGGTACGAACGTATGGTTGCTGATACGGCTGGATATGTAACTGTGGCAAAGGCGGACAAGGACAATCTGTTCTATCTGTTTGCTACCAATCTGCGTGCGGAGCGTTTCATGAAGGGCAAGCTGAATGTATATTCTCCTGCCCGTTTTGAGGTGTTTGTAAACGGTGAATCCAAGCAAGTCAAGGAGACAGCGGAGGACAGCTTGTCGCAGGTCCGTCCTACGGCTGTCAGTTTGCGTATGGACCCCGAAGCGGATTATGAGATTGTCATCAAGTTGCTTTCAAGCGCGGACGACAAGATGCAGCCGATGCTGAAATGCGAATTTGAAAAGGAAAAGGACTTTGCCGATGTAGCCTGCCGGATGGCACCGGACATGAAGAGACGTTTCTCTTTGTTCAACACCAATTTCGGCTCCCGAGCGAGCAGGGTTTCTCTTTCGCCCAACGGCAAGTATCTGCTGACCCGCTATTCGGACAATTACGACGTGAAGCGTTCCAGGACCCGTTGTGAGCTGACCGAGGTAAAGACCGGCCGGGTGATATTGCCCAATGCCAATGAAAAGATGAACTGGATGCCCAACAGCAACAAGCTCTATTATACGGTTATGGGCGAGGAGCAGAATGACCTGGTTGTGTTCGATCCTGCCACGATGCGTGAGGAAGTGCTGCTGAAGAATGTTCCCGAAGGATATTTCAGCTGGTCTCCTACAGAAGACTATCTTATTTATATGCTCACGGACGAGGGCGAAAAGGTGAGTGGCCCGTTGAAACGTCTCTTGCATCCGGACGACCGTATCCCCAATTCTCGTGACCGCTATTATCTCATGAAATACGATGTGGCGACGGGCCTTTCCGAGCGTCTGACCTACGGTAGTCACAACGTCTATCTGAATGATATTTCCCCGGATGGCAAGAAACTGTTGTGCAGCACTTCCAAGTCGGACATCACTCGATGCCCTTTCTCCCTCTCTTCTCTTTTCGAGATTGATTTGGCCACCTTGCAGGCAGATACGCTGGTCGCCTGGGATGCTTATCTGGGAAGTGCTTCTTACTCTCCGGATGGGAAGCAGCTTCTGGTGACGGGCAGTCCGTCTGCTTTCGGAGGCATTGGCAAGAATTGCGGTGAACATCCCATAGCCAATGACTTTGATACCCAAGCATTCATTATGGATTTGGCTACAAAGAAAGTGCAGGCTATCACGCGCGATTTCAATCCTACAGTGTCTCCCGTGCAGTGGAACCGTGTGAACGGATGTATCTATTTCGATACGACTGATGGGGATTGCAGGCATATATACCGTTATGTTCCGAAGACGGGCGGCTTTGAAATGCTTCCGCTTGAAGAAGATGTGATTACTTCCTTCACGCTGGCCAATGACAATCCGGTTGTGGCTGCCTATGTGGGTGGAGGAAACACCAGTACGGGCGTAGCCTATACGTACGACACGAAGAAAAAAGTTTCTACCCTGCTTGCCAACCCCATGAAGCCCGTCCTCGACAAGATTGAGCTGGGACAGATGGAAGAGTGGAACTTTACAGCTTCGGACGGTACGGAGATAAAGGGAATGATTTGCCTTCCGCCGTCTTTCGACCCGAACAAGAAGTATCCGCTTATCGTGTACTATTATGGAGGAACGACTCCTACGACTCGCGGTATAACTTCCCCGTACTGTGCACAGTTGTTTGCGTCACGTGACTATGTGGTTTATGTTATCCAGCCCAGTGGTGCCATCGGGTACGGCCAGGAGTTCTCTGCACGCCATGTCAATGCATGGGGTGAGCGTACGGCCGATGAGATCATTGAAGGTACGAAGAAATTCTGTGCAGCCCATCCGTTTGTCAACGATAAACGTATCGGATGCCTGGGTGCCTCTTATGGAGGATTCATGACGATGTATCTGCAGACTAAGACGGACATGTTTGCTGCCGCTGCCTCGCATGCTGGCATCAGCAATGTAACGAGCTATTGGGGCGAGGGTTATTGGGGATATTCCTATAACTCTGTTGCGGCAGCCGATAGCTATCCTTGGAATAATCCCGATTTGTTTACGAAGCATGGAGCATTGTTCAATGCGGACAAGATTAATACCCCTCTGTTGTTGCTGCATGGCACGGTAGATACAAACGTGCCTATCGGTGAAAGTATCCAGTTGTATAATGCGCTGAAGATATTGGGCAAGCCGGTGGAATTTATTACCGTGGACGGTGAAAACCATTTTGTACTTGATTATGCAAAACGTGAATTGTGGCACAATTCAATTATGGCTTGGTTTGCCCGCTGGCTGCAGGATAGTCCGGCATGGTGGAATGACCTTTATCCGGAAAGACATTGGTGATTTCTTAGTTGATAATTGTCAACTATCAATTTAAAAAGCCGTTTCCCAGAATAGACAAGGAGGAAACGGCTTTTTTGTTGTAGTGTGCTTACTGTTATTGGGCCACTTTTGCTGTGTCTTGGACGTTCTCGGCTTTCTGCAAAGTATCCGTTACCACAGTGTCGTTAGACAAGGTTGTTGTCTTACTCGGCTGTTCTACCGGAGCCTTAGCTTGAGCCAAGAACGTTCCGCCACAAACAAACATAAACAGGGCTGCTACTAATACTAATTTTTTCATAATTCATTTGCTTTTAGGTTGGTATATCTTATTGTTAAGTCTAAGTGCTTGCTTGTTGTAGCGCTTGTTGCTTACGTCTAATATAGGTCAAATGGTGTGCCAGAAAGAGTGTGTGTTGGATAATGTTCTGATAGTTAGTGATATATGTTTCTATGCAAAGTGTGGCATAGTGTGGAAAAGTGTGGAATGTGTGGAGGGGAGTGTGGAATAATTCCACACCTTTTAGTCGGATATGTTATAAAGCTTCAACTTGTTGTACAGCGTTTTGCGGTCAATGCCCAACAGTTGTGCAGCGCGGCTCTTGTTGTTTCCCGTCTGCCGCAAGGCTTCGATGATTTGATGCTTCTCTGCCTCCTCATTGCGGAGAGGGATACCGATGATGGCCGGTGCGGGTTCTTTCAGTTCATTCAGTTCGTTGATAGTAATGAATTTGCCTTGTGCCAGCAAGGTTGCACGGCGTACCATATTTTTCATTTGGCGTAGATTGCCGGGCCAGGGATATTCCAATAGGGCGCGGGATGCCTTGTCATCAAAGCCGGTCAGTTGCTTGTCCATTTCGCGGTTGGCCTGGTCCAGAAAGAAATTGGCAAAGAGCAGGATGTCTTCACGGCGGTCTTTGAGTTGCGGCATGCGTAGGGTGAATTCATTGATACGGTGATATAAATCTTCACGGAACGCCCCTTTTTCGATGGCTTGCTCCAGATTTTCGTTGGTGGCGGATACCAGACGTATGTCCACGCTTATCTCTTTGTTTGAACCTACCGGACGTATCTTGCGCTCTTGCAAAGCACGCAGCAACTGTATTTGCACTTCATAGCTCAGATTACCTATCTCATCCAGGAAGATGGTACCGCCGTTGGCTTCGACGAAAGCGCCCGTTTTGTCGGTCAGTGCGCCGGTAAAGGCGCCCTTTATGTGCCCGAAGAACTCCGAAGCGGCCAATTCTTTGGGAATAGAACCGCAATCGATGGCTACAAACGGCTGGTCGGCACGCTTGCTGAGCTGGTGGATGCGGTGAGCTACGTATTCTTTGCCCGTTCCGCTGGCACCATTGATGAGTACAGACATATTGGTAGGTGAAACCAGTTTCACATAATTGTAGAGTTGTTTGGCTGCGTCGCTCTCTCCCTCAAGGAAGTCGGAGGAGGACAATGAGCCTTCTGCACCCTTCAGAGGCTGATTTTTCATCTTGTCGGAATGCATCGTCTGTTTGGGTGAAACGGATGGTCTGTTTGGGGTAAACGCATCATCTGTTCGGGACGAATGCATCATCTGTTTCAAAGCGGAGGATGATGCATTCAAGGCTTCGCCTATTTTTTTCAGTAATTCGTCCGGGTTCACAGGCTTGGCAATGTAATCGCAGGCTCCCAGTTTCATGGTTTGGACGGCCGACTGTATGTCAGCGTATCCTGTCATGATGATAAGCGGTATTTGCAGGCCGTGTTCGCCCAGCCATTTCAATAAGTCAATGCCATCCTTGTCGGGCAGGCGCAGGTCAGACAATATCAAATCTACGGTTTCCGACTCAATATGTTTTTGAGCACGGGCAATGTTGCTGGCAGAGGTTACTTGGAAACCTTTTTTGCCGAGCCATGTTTTTAGCATCATGCCGTAAGTAATATCATCTTCTACAATTAATATGGATGTCATTGCTTTAGCCTTTTATCTCTTTTATGTAGGCAAAGGTAAGTGCTTTTGTCTGATTTTAGTATATTTGCAAACTTAAATTAAATAAAAAACAAAATGAAAAGAAATCTTATTGTATTATTAACTATACTGGTTTGCGGTCTGACTGCTTGCAAGCCGGGACAAAAGAAAGAGGAAGATATGGAAAAAGAAACGAAGCTGAAGATTGAAACAAGTGCGGGTGACATCACCGTGAAACTGTATAATGAAACCCCGAAACATCGTGATAACTTTATCAAGCTGGTGGAAGACGGCACGTATGAAGGTACGCTGTTCCACCGTGTCATCAAGGACTTTATGATACAAGCAGGTGACCCGGAATCGAAGAAGGCTCCGAAAGGCAAGATGCTGGGGGCAGGCGACGTGGGTTATACCGTTCCTGCCGAATTTGTTTATCCGAAGTATTTTCACAAAAAAGGTGCTTTGTCGGCTGCACGCCAGGGTGATGAGGTGAACCCTGACAAGGCATCATCCGGCTGCCAGTTCTACATTGTGACCGGAAAAGTGTATAATGACTCTACCTTGCTGGGGATGGAACAGCAGATGAATCAGATGCGCTTGAACAATGCTTTCAACGCGTTGGCGCAGAAACACATGAAGGAAATCTACAAGATGCGCAAGAATAATGACCAGGACGGTCTGATGGATTTGCAAGATTCCTTGATTGCGCAGGCAGAGGCTCAGGTTGCCAAGGAACCGGAGTTCAAGTTTACCCCCGAGCAGGTGAAGGCTTATACTACCGTGGGCGGTACTCCACATTTGGACGGTGCATATACCGTGTTCGGTGAAGTGCTGGAAGGTATGGATATTGTTGATAAAATACAGAAGGTCAAGACTGACCGTAACGACCGGCCCGAAGAGGATGTGGTTATTAAAAAAGTGACAGTGATAGATTGATGATAGATTCTGTCATTCCATTTTATGAAGATAAACAAAAAGATATTTGACAACGGTCTGCGGTTGGTGCACAATGAGGACACCAGCACGCAGATGGTTGCCTTGAATATTGTTTATGATGTGGGTGCCCGTGACGAACATCCCGAGCATACGGGTTTTGCCCATCTGTTCGAGCATCTGATGTTCGGAGGTTCGGTGCATATTCCTGATTATGACGCTCCTTTGCAATTGGCAGGCGGGGAGAATAATGCATGGACCAATAATGATATTACCAATTACTACCTGACGGTTCCAAAATCGAATGTGGAGATCGGCTTCTGGCTGGAGTCCGACCGCATGCTGGAACTGGCATTCAGTGAGCAAAGTCTTGAAGTGCAGCGTGCGGTGGTGATGGAGGAATTCAAGCAACGTTGCTTGAACCAGCCGTATGGTGATGTGGGACATCTGCTTCGTCCTTTGGCTTATCAAACGCATCCTTATCGCTGGCCTACTATCGGGAAAGACCTCTCTCACATTGCCAATGCCACGCTGGACGAGGTAAAGGAATTCTTTTTTCGTTTTTATGCACCTAATAATGCAGTGCTGGCCGTTACCGGAAATATTTCGTGGGAAGAAACGGTTAGGCTGACAGAAAAATGGTTTGCTCCCATTCCCCGTAGGAATGTGCCCGTAAGGCAATTACCGCAAGAAGTTGTACAGACGGCGGAACGCCGGCAGACGGTGGAACGGAATGTTCCTCTGGATGCTTTGTTCATGGCTTATCACATGTGCAGCCGTGAGGATGCCGATTATTATGCCTTCGATATTCTGTCGGATATTCTGAGCAATGGACGTTCCAGTCGCTTGACCCGCAGGCTGGTGCAGGAGCAGAAGCTCTTTTCCAGTCTCGATGCCTATATCTCCGGTACACGGGATGCCGGCCTGCTGCATATCAGTGGAAAACCATCTGCAGGCGTATCTTTGGAGCAAGCCGAGGCTGCTGTCCGGAAAGAGTTGGAAGAGTTGAAATCCGGGTTTGTTGGAGAACAAGAATTGGAGAAAGTAAAGAACAAGTTTGAGTCTACACAGATATTCGGCAACATCAATTATCTGAATGTTGCCACGAATCTTGCCTGGTTTGAACTGACCGGACAGGCGGAAGACATAGACCGTGAAGTGGACAATTACCGCTCTGTGACGGCAGAACAGCTTCATAGGGTCGCCCAACAGACCTTCCGCGATGAAAACGGGATTGTGCTTTATTACCAAAAAGAAAACCTTTAGTATGAAAAATTTATTTGATACGTATAAGCAGCACTACAAAGCATTGCTTCTCCTGGGGCTGCCCATTGTGGTGGGGCAGTTGGGAGTCATTGTGCTTGGTTTTGCCGATACGCTGATGATTGGGCATCACAGCACGGAGGAACTGGGTGCCGCTTCTTTCGTAAACAATCTGTTTACTCTTTGCATTATTTTCAGTACGGGCTTCAGCTACGGGCTGACACCGGTTGTAGGGGGCTTCTACGGTAACCGCCGCTTTGCCGAGGCAGGGCAGGCGTTGCGGTGTAGCCTGGTTGCCAATGTGCTGGTGGCTTTGTTGCTGACTCTTGTCATGGCTGTTCTCTATTTCAATGTGGAGCGGCTGGGACAGCCCGGAGAATTGTTGCCTCTAATCAAGCCTTACTATCTGGTGTTGCTTGCTTCACTGGTCTTTGTCATGCTGTTCAACGGTTTCAAACAGTTTACGGACGGCATCACCGATACCAAGACGGCCATGTGGATTCTGCTCGGAGGGAATGCGCTTAACATCGTAGGAAACTATATACTTATCAATGGAAAGCTGGGCTTTCCGGAGATGGGACTGCTTGGTGCGGGTATCAGCACCTTGTTCTCCCGCATTGTGATGGTGGTGGTCTTTGCGGCGATTGTGCTTCGCGGCCGCCGGTTTATCCGTTACAGGCTCGGCTTCATGCGGCTGGGGTGGTCGATGCCGATGTTCAAGAAGCTCAATGCACTGGGCTGGCCCGTGGGTATGCAGATGGGTATGGAGACCGCTTCCTTCAGTCTGAGCGTCGTCATGGTGGGCTGGCTGGGGACACTTGCCCTAGCATCGCATCAGATAATGCTTACTATCTCTCAGTTCACCTTCATGATGTATTATGGCATGGGCGCTGCGGTTGCCGTGCGTGTCAGCAACTTCAAGGGGCAGGGAGACGGGCAGAATGTGCGCCGCTCGGCGTATGCCGGCCTTCACATCATCCTGTGTATGGAGGTGGTGTTGCTGGGTATCGTCTTTGCGCTTCGCGGTCAGGTAGGGGGATGGTTTACGGACAATGCGGAAGTGTCCGGCATGGTTGCCGCTCTCTTCTTCCCGTTCTTGGTTTACCAGTTCGGCGATGGGTTGCAGATTAACTTTGCCAATGCCCTGCGCGGCATCTCGGATGTGAAACCGATGATGATTATTGCATTTATATCCTATTTTATTATATCTTTGCCCGTAGGGTACCTTTGCGGTTTCGTTTTCGGTTGGGGGCTGACGGGAGTCTGGATGGCTTTCCCGTTCGGACTGACCAGTGCGGGAGTGATGCTGTGGTTGAGGTTCCGTAAACAGACCAGGGAAAGGATTTGATAGTATGAATAATGTCTCCAAAGTAAAGATTGCCGTAGGCTACACTTTGTTGCTGGCGGTATTGTTTTTTTCCTTGTTTTTCGTACACCGGGAAATGGAGAACCTTATTCTTACTGATGACCGCGATGTACAATGGACAGACAGCGTGCTTGCTTTGATACGCGAGAAGGATACCAATACGATAAAAATGCTGCGCACGCTGAGTGAGGCGAATGACAGCATGGTATCCACCAGTGACATTGAGCAGATAATTGCCCAGCAGGACTCGGTAGTGACCCAGCAGCGTGTGCAGCACCGTATCATTACACATCGGGATACCGTCGTGACACGCCCTCGGAAGAAGGGGTTTTTCCGTCGTTTGGGTGAAGTGTTTGTCCCCCCAAAGAAAGATACGGCTATCCAGGTAAAGACCTCCCTTGAATTTGCAACGGATACGGTGATTGAACCTTATAATCCGGCCGATTCTTTGCATGAGAAACTGCGTGCCGTGGCCCAGCAGAAAAAAGCTGTAAACACTGTTATACAGCGACGTAAACGCTATCTGCAACGCTTGGACCATATGCTGACCGCTCGTATTGACAGTTTGCTGAAAGATTACGAGACGGAAACTCTGCTGCGTGCACGGACGGAAGCCGAGTATCAACAAGCGGTCCGACGCCGTTCGGCCAAAATTATCAGTGGCATTGCCGTAGGTGCGGTGTTGCTTTCCGCTTTTTTTCTTATTATCATCGGCCGCGACATAACCCGAAGCAACCGTTACCGCCGTGAGTTGGAAGAGGCCCGTCGTCGTGCCGAGGATTTACTCGCTGTCCGTGAAAAACTGATGCTTGCCATTACCCATGATTTCAAAGCTCCGCTCGGTTCTATTATGGGCTATGCCGACTTGCTTTCCCGTCTGACGGTGGATGAGCGTCAGCGGTTCTATCTGGACAATATGAAAACCTCATCGGAACATCTGCTGAAGCTGGTAGTTGATTTGCTCGACTTCCATCGTCTTGATTTGAACAAGGCCGAAATCAACCGGGTCACCTTTCATCCTTCCCGCCTGCTTGAAGAGATACACGTCAGTTTTGAACCACTTACGGCTGCCAAAGGACTGGCGCTTCATTGCGACATTGCCCCGGAGCTGGGCGGTACCTATATTTGCGACCCCTTGCGTCTGCGCCAGATTATCAACAATTTGCTGTCCAATGCCGTGAAGTTTACGGACCAAGGCAGTGTTACCATGACTGCCCGTTACGAGGACCGTCGACTGGTAGTTGCCATTGCTGATACCGGTAAAGGTATGGAACCTGCCGACCGGGAACGTATCTTCCAGGAGTTTACCCGCTTACCGGGTGCTCAGGGTAAAGAGGGGTTTGGACTTGGACTTTCCATTGTCCGTATGCTGGTACAGTTGCTTGAAGGCACGATTGATGTAGACAGTGTGCCAGGCAAGGGAAGCACTTTCACCATATATATTCCTATCTATCCCGTAAGGAGTGAAGGACGGAGAATGAAGGATGAAGAATCGGGATGTGCTGCCACGCCGAATGGCAATTCTTCATTCCCCGTTCCTCATTCTTCACTGAAGAATGTCCTCCTTATCGATGATGACCGTATTCAGCTTACCCTTACTGCCGCCATGCTTCAGCAGAGTGGTATAAATTCTGTCTCTTGTTTACAACTGGATGAACTGCTGGATGCCTTGCGCACTGCAACCTTTGATGTTCTGCTTACTGATGTGCAGATGCCTGCTATTAATGGTTTTGATTTACTGAAACTGCTTCGTGCTTCGAACATACCGCAGGCACAGTCTGTTCCGGTGATTGCTGTCACTGCCCGCAGTGACATGCAGCGTGAGGAATTTACGGTGCATGGATTTGCCGGATGCCTGCATAAGCCGTTTACCGTCAGTGAATTGCTACATGAATTGAATATGGAGGACAAAGGGATGGAGGTTATGGAAGTTTCGGAAACTTCGGCTTGCCCGGGGTATAAATTCTCTTCGCTCACTGCTTTTTCGGTCGATGACCCCGAGGCGGCAAAGTCCATTCTGGAAAGTTTTGTGGCTGAAACCCGCCTCAATGCGGAGCGTTTGCAGAAGGCTGTGGAGAATGAGGATGTGGACGAGATGGCTGCTGTCTCCCACAAAATGATTCCCCTCTTTACTTTAATTGGAGCAGCGGAACTGGTTGCATTGCTGAAACTGTTGGAAACTTCTCATGGAGTGCCTTTTACCGGAGAGTTGAAAGAACACGCCCTTGCCGCCCTCGTTTTGATAGAGGATGTCATTACTCAGGCAACAGCTTTTCCGTAATGGGGGAACAGAGAAGAATACGTGATTTTTCTCTGTCGGGAACCAAATGTCGAAAGAAATTGTTTACTTTGTAGGACTTTTAAATACGATGAAAGATTGACGTTCCGATGAGAAGAAAATGGTTGAGAACAGCACTGTGGGTGTTGCTTACTCCTATTATACTGTTTATAATATTGATGATATTGCTTTATGTGCCTCCCGTACAGAATTTGATACGGAAGCAGGCTACGGCAATTGCATCAGGTGCTACGGGTATGGACATATCCGTGGAGCGGATTGACCTTCGCTTTCCTTTGAATTTGTTGGTCCGCGGTGTATTGGTGGTACAGCCTGCCGACAGTGCTGTTGATGTGCAGCATCCCGATACCTTGCTGAATCTTGGAAGTTTGAACGTACGGGTACAGGCATGGCCTTTACTCAAAGGGAAAGTGGAGGTGGATGACATTACCTTGAAACAAGTTGCTGTCAACTCCTCCAATTTAATGGAAGGTATGTGCATCAAAGGAGTACTGGGGCATTTCTTTTTCGAAAGCCATGGCATAGACCTTACAAAAGAAGATGCCATCCTCAATAATATAGAATTGAGCGATACCCATGTGCAGGTGATGCTTGCAGATACCACTGAGACTCCCAAGGACACTACTGACACTGCGTTAAACTGGAAAGTCACACTCCATACTCTGAAGTTGAAGAACGTCTCGGTCGATTTACAGATGCCATTGGACTCCATGGGGCTGAAAGCCCATATAGGAGATGCTGAGATTGCGGACGCTGCTGCCGACCTGAAACACCAGTTCTATGGCTGGAGAAAATTCCTGCTGACTGGAACTTCTGTCAATTATGATACCGGTGGCCCGGGGAGTGCGATAGGCTTCGACCCCTCGCACATTGCTCTTCGCGACATTCGCCTGGGCATTGATTCTGTGATGTACTACGGCAGAGATATGAATGCCGTTATCCGGGAATTTTCCATGTATGAGCGTTCCGGTTTGAGTGTAACTTCCCTGACCGGGCGGTTGTTTGCCGATTCTACCGTTATCCGTATCCCTTCTTTGAAGTTGCTGACACCTCATAGTGAGATGAACCTTACGGCACAGACTTACTGGGAACTGATAAATATACCTACCACCGGCCGTCTGACAGCCCGTTTCAATGCCCGTATCGGCAAACAGGATGTACTGCTTTTTGCCGGTGGCTTGCCGGAAGCTTTCAAGGAAGCCTATCCGTTCCGTCCGTTGGTGATTCATGCCGGTACGGAAGGAAACCTGAAGCAGATGCAGATTTCCCGTTTTACGGCTGAGCTGCCCGGAGCCTTTTCGTTGAGTGGGGGAGGAGAATTCTGGAGCTTGACCGACAGTGTGAAACGTAATGGAAGCATGGACTTCGAAATGCATACGCAGAACTTGAACTTTCTGACCGGACTAGCTGACATTGCTCCCGATGGCTCCATCATTGTGCCGGACAGTATGCACCTTGCGGCACGTCTCGGTATGGAGGGGGCGCAGTGCACTGCCGCCCTGAAACTGAAGGAGAAGGAAGGCGCCTTGAATTTGGACGCCGCCTATAATCTTGCTACGGAAGCCTACCATGCCGACCTTGCCATCAACAACTTGCAGGTGCATCACTTCCTGCCCAAGGACTCTATCTATACTCTTACGGCAAAGATGTCCGCTAAGGGGCAAGGGGTGGATGTGGCATCACGAAAAACTGTGGCCGCTTTGAATGCCTCCTTGGAAAAACTACAGTATGGCCATTGGGACATTTCCGGTGTAGATGTGCATGCCGGACTCAAGTCATCCGTTGCTACCGTCCGTCTTGCCAGCGATAATGTCCTTCTCAAGATGCAGGGAAATGCGGATATGCGTCTTGACCGCAGCTATCTGGATGGCGCTTTGGATTTAAATGTGGAAGAGGTGAATCTGCATAAGCTGGGTTTGGTGCCCCGACCGTTGAAACACCCGTTTGCCTTTACAATGGGAGCGGAGGCACGTCATGATTCTCTCAAGTTGAGGCTTGATGCCGGTGACTTGAATCTGCGTTTCCGCGCTCACAGCACGTTGAAGAAGTTGATGGAACAGTCGGATAAATTTGTCTCTATCCTGACAAAGCAGATTGATGAACGGCGTTTGGACCATGCCGCTTTGCGCCAAGTCCTTCCTTCAGCGGGCATGCATCTGGAAGCCGGTAACCAGAATCCCGTCAGCTATTTCCTGGCTGCAAAGGGTATTTCCTATAATGATTTCAAACTGAGCTTCGGATTTACTCCGCAAGTCGGCATCAATGGACGTACAGCTGTTCACGGATTGCGCATGGACTCCTTGCAGCTCGATACGATATTTTTTACAGTGAAGCAGGATACTGCCCGCATGAAGTTGCAAGGTGGTGTCATAAACGGTCCCAAGAACCCGCAGTTTGTGTTCCGTAGCACACTGACGGGTGAAGTCCGTAATGAAGATGCGGAACTGACTGTGGATTATGTGAATGGAAAAGGGCAGACCGGTGTTCTATTCGGTATTAATGCCCGTCCGTTGACCGAAGGACACGGTCGCGGTAATGGTGTGCTGCTGAACCTTATTCCTGCCGAGCCGATTATCGCTTTCCGTAAATTCCACTTTGCGGACAATAGTAACTGGATTTATCTGCATAAGAATATGCGCGTCTATGCCAATATTGATATGGACAGCGACGATGGTCTGTGTTTCCGTATGCAATCCGACAAGAATGATACCCTTTCCTTGCAGAATATAAACGTAGAACTGAGCCGATTGCGCTTGGATGAACTTACGGAGGTACTTCCTTATATGCCCCGGCTTACGGGATTGTTCTCCGCCGAAGCAAATTATATACAGACTGCCACTTCCCTGCAGGTGTCCGCCGAAGCCAATGTAGAGAAACTGACCTACGAACGCCAACCGGTTGGAGACATCGGCCTGGGGGCTACCTGGTTGCCGGGCGACAAGAATACGCACTATCTGAATACCTATTTTACATATGATAATGAAGAAGTGATGACCGCCGACGGTATCTTGACGCAGAAGAACGGAAAGGATACCCTGGAAGTGTCCACCCGTTTCGAGCATTTTCCATTGAAGATGGCCAATGCATTCATCCCTGACCAAACGGTGGCCTTTACCGGAGATATTGATGGAGGGCTTTATATTTATGGTTCGCTGGACAAGCCTCAAATGCATGGTGATATTGTTTTGGACAGTGTGTCTGTCTATGCACGCCAGGCGGGAGCACGTTACTGGTTCGACAACCGTCCGGTACAGATAAAGGACAATCAGTTGATATTTGATAAGTTTGCCATTTATACCACCAGCAAGAATCCGTTTACGATTGACGGTAAGGTTGATTTCCGGAATATGGAGCGTCCTACTGCCAACCTCAATCTGCTGGCAGAGAACTATACGTTGCTGGATGCACCGCGTACTCGCGAAAGTCTGGTGTATGGAAAGGTGTTCGTCGACTTGCATGCCACGGTGAAGGGGCCGCTTGACGGGCTCACGATGCGTGGAAACATGAATTTGCTGGGCAATACCAACGTAACCTACGTGTTGACCGATTCCCCTTTAACGGTGGAAGACCGTCTCAGCGGGCTGGTTACCTTTACCTCGTTCACCGATACGACGTCGGTAAAAGCGGATGAGGTTCCTGCCATGTCTTTGGGAGGATTGGAAATGTATATGTCCGTCCATATTGACGATGCTGTCCGTCTTCGTGCTGACTTGAGTCCCGACCGCAGCAAATACATCGAACTGGAAGGTGGCGGTGATTTGAATATGCAGTATACTCCCCAAGGGGATATGAGCCTTACCGGACGCTATACCCTTTCGGGTGGCGTCATGAAATATTCGCTGCCTATCATCCCGTTGAAGGAGTTCCAGTTCAATCCCGGCAGTTATGTGGATTGGCGGGGGAATATTATGAATCCTACGCTGAGTCTGAAGGCTACGGAACGTATGCGTGCTTCTGTGGCCGATGGTGACGGGGACGGTTCGCGCATGGTGAACTTCGATGTTTCCATTTCCATCAAGAACAGGCTTGACGCTCCCGATTTGATATTCGATATTTCGGCGCCCGAAGATGCCGCAGTAGAGAATGAGCTGCAGGCAATGGGTGCAGAAGAGCGTAGCAAGCAGGCCATTGCCATGCTTGCCACGGGTATTTACTTGAACAGTGGTGCCAAAGGAGGAGGTTTGTCAATGGGAGCTGCCTTGAACTCAGTGCTTCAGAGCCAGATAAACTCCTTGGCGGGAGGTATAAAAGGTGCCAATATCAGTGTAGGTGTGGAAGACCGTACCTCTGCTGAAACGGGCGACACGCAAAAAGACTTCAGTTTCCGTTATTCCCAGCGTTTCTTCAACGACCGTGTACAGATAGTCATCGGTGGAAAAGTGTCCACCGGGGCCAATGCCACGAACGATGCGGAATCATTCATTGACAATATATCGCTGGAATACCGTCTTGATGCGTCGGGTACTCGATATGTCCGTGTATTCCATAATAAAAACTACGAAAGCATACTCGACGGTGAGATAACCGAAACGGGTGTCGGCCTTGTGCTGCGCCGGAAGATGGACCGATTGAGTGAACTCTTCATCTTCAGGAAGAAAAAGATAAAACCGGAGGCTGAAAACAGCGATATGAAAAAGTAGGAATGTGATATGAAACGACTGATATTATATATTGCAGGATTGATATTTCTGGCAGGTTGCTCCACCACGAAGCACTTGCCCGAGGGGGAGATACTCTATACCGGCCAAAAGCCGATGATTGTATTGAACCGCAGTGAAACGTCTGTTGGTGAGATTGCTATGGAAGAGGTGGAAGCCGCCCTTGCTACGGCACCGAACAATTCGTTGCTGGGAAGCTCTACTATCCGCTATCCCTTTCCTTTCGGACTGTGGATTTACAATGGTTTCCAGAAGTATGAGAAGGGATTCGGAAAGTGGATATTCAATAAATTTGCCGCCACTCCGGTGCTTATGTCTACGGTGAATCCCGATATACGCCAGAAGGCGGCGGTTAACTTGCTGCGCGATTATGGCTATTTCAACGGAAGCGTCAGCTACAAGACATTTATCGACCCGAAGGACTCGCTGAAGGCAAAGTTGCAATATACGGTGAACATGCGTAACCCCTACTTTATAGATACGGTATATTATCGTGGTTTCAGCGAGCGTACCACTCGCATTATGGAGCTGGGACGCCGACGTTCCCTTATCAGTTCGGGAGAACAATTCAATGTGGCTGATTTGGATGGGGAGCGTACCCGTATCAGTACCCTGCTGCGTAATGTGGGCTGTTATTATTTCCGTCCCGACTACCTGACCTATCAGGCCGATACCATGATAGTTCCCAATGGGCATGTCCAGATGCGCTTGATTCCCGTTCCCGGTATGCCAAAGGTAGCCGAGAAGCAGTTCCGTGTGGGGCGTAAATCCGTCTATCTTCTTGGAAAGCAGGGGCAGGAACCCAATGACAGCATGGATTACAAAGGCTTGACCATACATTACTACAACAAACCTCCGGTACGTCCCAACATGCTTTACCGTTGGTTGAACTATCAAGGTTATCGGCGGAAACGTCAGATACAGGACAGCGCAGGTATTGCCCGCCAGCGTTCTATGCAGAGTTTGTATAGTTTGTACCGTCAGACCCGTATTCAGGAGCGTCTGGCAAGCGTCGGTATTTTCCGTTATGCGGAGATGCAGTATATACCGCGTGATACGGCGTTTGTGTCTGATACATTGGATGTGAGGGTCATTGCCGCGCTCGATAAACCCTACGATGCGGAGTTGGATTTTAATGTCACCATGAAGAGCAATAACCAGACGGGACCGGGTGCCGCTTTTACGGTGACGAAGAACAATGTCTTCGGTGGCGGTGAAAGCTGGAATGTGAAGTTGAACGGTTCGTACGAATGGCAGACGGGCAAGGCAAGTTCTTCCTTGATGAACAGTTATGAACTGGGTATCTCCACTTCGCTTATCTTTCCGCGCGTGGTGTTTCCTAGGATGGGCGACCGTGAGTATGACTTCCCGGCTACAACGACTTTCCGTTTATATGCCGACCAGATGAACCGTGCCAAGTATTATAAGCTGTTGGCTTTTGGCGGTAATGTCACTTATGACTTCCAGCCCAAATCGACTTCCAGGCACAGTATAACTCCTTTCCGGTTGACATTCAATGTACTGCGCAATCCTACTGCCGCTTTCGATACGTTGCGTGCCGAGAATCCGGCACTCTACGTTAGTTTGCGCGACCAGTTCATTCCTGCCATGGAGTACACCTATACTTATGACAACGCTTCCGTGCGCGGCAAGCGTAACCCCATCTGGTGGCAGACCACCGTTGCGTCGGCCGGTAACCTGACTTCTGCCGTCTACCGTATTTTCGGCAAGCCGTTCAGTGAGGAAGGAAAGAAGCTTTTCGGGGTACCTTTTGCACAGTTCTTGAAGCTGAACTCGGAATTCAGGTACCATTACCGGATAGACAAGAACCAGATGATAGCCTCGCGTATTGCCGGAGGGGTGATATGGTCGTATGGCAACGCTACGACCGCACCTTATACGGAACAGTTCTATATCGGCGGTGCCAACAGTGTGCGCGCCTTTTCTGCACGCAGTATAGGTCCGGGCGGCTATCCTCCCGAGACGGATAGGAAATATACCTATATCAACCACGTGGGTGATATTCGCATAGAAGCCAATATCGAGTATCGCTTCCGTATGATTGCCGACTTGCATGGAGCGGTGTTTCTGGATGCCGGCAATGTATGGCTGATGCGTAAGGACGAAAATCGCCCGAACGGTGAGTTCACCTTGAAGAATTTCCCGAAACAGATTGCTTTGGGTACGGGATTCGGCTTACGCTATGACCTGGACTTCCTTGTTTTCCGTCTGGATTTGGGTATCGGGCTTCACGACCCGTATGATACCGGAAAGTCGGGATATTACAATATTCCTAAGTTCAAGGATAGTATGGCACTGCATTTTGCCATCGGTTATCCGTTCTAAATGTACGTTTTTGAACGGATAGTGGTAAAGAATGAACTAAAACTCCCTTCTGTCAGCCATAAATTTTTGTACATTTGCAACCGTTATCAACTGTGATACACTAACCTTTTTAAATAATAACTAATATGAAACCAACTTTATTCTTATTGGCAGCCGGTATGGGCAGCCGTTATGGTGGCTTGAAACAATTGGACGGATTGGGACCGAATGGCGAAACTATCATGGATTATTCTATTTACGATGCCATCAATGCCGGTTTTGGCAAGCTCGTTTTCGTAATCCGTAAAGATTTTGAACAGGACTTCCGCGACAAGATTATTTCCAAATACGAAGGCCATATTCCCTGCGAACTGGTATTCCAGTCCATAGATGACCTTCCTGAAGGCTTCACCTGCCCCGAAGGCCGTACCAAACCTTGGGGAACCAACCATGCTGTAATGATGGGTGCCGATGTAATAAAGGAACCGTTTGCTGTTATCAACTGCGACGATTTCTACGGTCGTGATTCCTTCCAGGTGATGGGTAAATTCCTTGCAGCCCTTCCCGAAGGCTCCAAAAACGTATATTCCATGGTAGGCTTCCGCATCGGCAATACGTTGAGCGAGAGCGGTACCGTATCCCGTGGATTATGTGGAACGGATGCGAACAACCTGCTGACTTCCGTAGTGGAACGTACCAAGATTCAGCGCATGGACGGTGAGGTGAAGTACATCGACGATAACGGTGAATGGACTGCCACTCCCGAGACGACTCCGGTCAGCATGAACTTCTGGGGTTTCACTCCCGATTATTTTGCTTACAGTGCAGAGTTTTTCAAGAGTTTCTTGAGCGACCCGAAGAATATGGAGAACCTGAAAAGCGAATTCTTCATCCCGCTGATGGTAGATAAGTTGATTAACGATGGCACTGCTACCTGCGAAGTGCTTGATACAACCAGCAAGTGGTTCGGTGTGACTTATCCCGAAGACCGTCAGAGTGTAGTCGACAAGATTCAGGCTTTGGTGGATGCGGGCGAGTATCCTGCGAAGCTGTTCTGAGTTTGTTAACCAAAGGCAGATACCCGTTGGGGCTTATTCTCTGATTATAATCGGACAATAGATTCGCATGCCTCCGCTACTGCCGGATGGTGGGTGACGAAGATACATGTTTTGCCTGCGCAGTCTCTGCGCAGGTTTTTTATTAACAGCCGTTCCGTGTCGGGGTCGAGGGCAGAAGTGGCTTCATCTAAAAGAAGAATGTTTCCGGGGCGTAGCAGAGCGCGGGCAATGGCGATGCGTTGGGCTTGTCCTTCACTGAGTCCACCACCTCGTTCGCTGAGTGGGGAGTCTACGCCGTCGGGAAGGTGGAAGACGAAGTCGGCGGTGGCGGTTTGCAGGGCTTGATATATGGCTTCTTGAGAAGCTTGTGGGTTTCCCATCAGCAGGTTGTCACGGATAGTTCCGCTGAAAAGGGTATTGCCTTGCGGGACATATACGAAGTTCTTGCGGGTTTGCGGAGAGACGGTATGACTGGTTTCAAGTGGATGTTTGGCGGGTATCAAGAGTATCTGTCCCTCTTGTGGCGTTGCCAGTGCCAACAATAGCCGGATGAGCGTTGTCTTTCCTTTTCCTGTTTCTCCGACTATAGCTATGCAGCTACCGGCGGGGAAACGGCAGGAGAAGCGGCTGAATACCGGACGGTCATCGGGAGTGTAGCGAAAAGTCACGTCTTTCAGTTCCAGTTCCGGGGTAGAGGCGAGGAATATGCTGTCACCATCCGCTTCTGCCGGCAGTCTTTCCAATTCCAATAGCCGGTCTATGGCGGTAAGGGCATTGACTACGGAAGGTATCAGGCGTGAGAGGTCGAACACGGGACGCTGGACTTTTCCTACCAATTGCAAAAAGGCGGTCATCGTTCCGAAGGTGATACAGCCTGCGCTGAGGTGAACGGCTCCCCAAAGAAAAGCCGTGAGGTATCCGCCGGAAAAGGCAAGGGCCACTAACATGTGGGCAGAAAGCGAGAAACGGGTACGTCCCATGACTTGGCTGTGGAGCATGTCTTGCAAGTCATCGAGTTTGTCCAGATGCCGTTCGCCTTGTTCCAATGTTTTAATCACTATGCGATGTTGCAGGCTCTCTTGTATGACGGACTGGATGCGACCGTCACTGTTCCGAATATCATGTGTATAGCGTTTCATTCGTCGCATATAGAAACGGCTGCCTGATAGAAAGACGGGCAGGATGGCAACAATCAGCCATGGCAGTGAAGGGTCTAAAAAGTAGAAGAATAGAAAGGCTGCCAGCAGTTGTATACTCGTGACGATGAATGCCGGGACAGAAGAGGTGAGCAATGTGACGATGGCGGTGGTGTCTTGTTCTACCCGGTTCACTACGTCTCCGGTATGGAAACGCTCCAATTCGTTCCAGCGGCTTTGCAGTAAGCGCGAGAAGAGGCGGTGGCGAAGGGCGTTGCCCGTCTCTATCTGCATACGGGTACTTATCCAAGTGTCAGCAGCTCCGCACAGTAATTGGGCAGTCAGCAGGACAACGGTGAGAACGGCGATATGCGTCAGGTTGTCGTCTGTTATTCCGGTAGCGGTGTCTATCACCCGTTTGGTTGCATAGATAAAGGCTAGGGCAAAGGCCACGCCCAGAATGCCGGTGAGGCAACTTAGCAGGATACGTCCGCGTTGTTCGGCAGATACCTCTCGAATATACCTAAGTTTTTCACGTCTGTCCTTTTTCACTTTTTTGTCCTTCTGTTGCTTTTTCATTCCTTTTATTTTCCGGGTTCTTTTATTTCTTTGTCCTTGCTTTCTTGTCTTTTACTCCTTTTGATCGGTTTATTTGTATAGCTATCGTTCCCCCTATCAGAGTCACGGGATACCAGAGTGCTTCGTACGGTGCAAATTGACGCAGTTCGTTGCAGCGTCGGGTGGCGCGGCAGAAGGTGTACCACTTTCCTGCCCAATATCCTTTGGGGCGTGGCTTGATGCGGTTATCATGTTGCCCGAAGTTACCGGTAGACAGGATGTCTTCCAATAATTGTTCTCCTATCTGCTTGGTGCCTTCCAAGGGGAAAGGAAGCCGGTTGGCGGGCAATCCCAGTCGGGTGACGGCAATGTAGCCGAATGCTTGTGCGGCATGCAATAGTCCGAGGTCCTGCAACTGGCGAAGCAGGGTGGTGGCATCTATTTCTTTGTGGCGATTGGCAAGCAGACAAGTCCAGTCGCATAGCTGGCGCAGGCCGATTCCGCTGTTCAGGAAATGTACAAAGGCATGCAGGAAGATATAAAGTGCATTGAAGCTGGCCGGAGGTATGGCGATACTGACGGCCTTCGAGTCCTCTTTCCCGGTTTCGGAGAATAGGGCATAGTCTGTTTCCTGCGGGTACCATTTTCTGATAATCTGCTGAAAGTACCGGTTGGCAAGCGGACTGTTCAGCCGGAGGATGATGCGGTGGTTCTCGATGTGTACTCCTTTCAAACTGTAGCTGGCATGCTTGTCGGACGCTTCTCCCTCGACTATGGCGCCTTGTTGCAGCAGGAGGCGGTTGGCTATGGGTTGTCCTTGTTTTCCTAAATAGATGTCGATGTCTCCGCATTGCCGGTGCAAGGGAGTGCGGTAGTTGGTGCCGATGCCTTGCCCTTTCAGCAGTACGGGATGCAGCCCGGCTTCCCGGTAAAGGGTATTGAGTTCGGGCAGAAGCTGGTTGAGGCGTTTGTTGGCTTGTTCTATCTGTGCAGTCCGGGCAGCCCATTTCAGATAGAGGGCGCGTGGAGGGCGCAGTTCGGCCGGTAGACTGCTTATGCCGTCAAAAGTCAGTGCAAGCAGGGCTTGTGAGTTTGCCATGCGGTACACGGTTTCCCAGTCGTCCGGCGAGACCGACCGGAAGAGTTGTCGGTCTGCCGGAGTGCCCCACAGGCCGGAGCGTACCAATGAAAAGAAAGCGTGTTGCATATCCGTCCTTATTCTATGATTCCTTCGCGGTCAAGGGAGTCGATAAACTTCTGCGCATCGCGACGGGCCGATTCGTTATCTACATCATAGCGGCTGGTCAGGGCTTCTGTCACGCTGTCTGTATCGAACTCTTTGTTTTCTATCTCTTGCCAAAGCATGGCGGAAGTTTGGTTCAGGCTGATGACTTTGCTGAAGTCCACGTTCGACGAGCCGTCTTGCATGATGATGTAGTCATCGCCTATCCGGTGCAGGATAAATCCTTGTTTGATTTTCATGGTTATTTTGTTTTATATTCTTCTGAACAGGGCGAGCAGCCAGCGGCGAGCAGGGTTTAGCTTCATCCACCAGTAGGAGTAGAGCTTCCAGACTTTGCCGTCGGCGGTGTACCGTTTGTCTTTTCGCATGGCTTCGGTCATGACGCCCATTACCCGTCCGATGTCGGTTTCTTCGGTCTGGGCGAGGTTGCCGTCGCCTTGCAGGATGAGTATATTTCCGTTCCGACGGATGATGCGGTGAAAGACGATGCGTTCCGTCAGGTCGCGTGCCAGTACGGCGACGCCCGGTTGCAGCTGTTCTGTGGTGAAATCGCCCAGTGTCACCCGGTCACGGCGGTCCACTAAGAAAGGATTCATGCTGTTGCCCCGCACGGTGATGGTTACGGTATGCCCCTCTTTGATGAGACGCGCCACTTCGGGAAGCAATATCTCGTTGGGAATGCTTTTCTTCATCGGCTGTTCAGTTCATCATTCATAACTTATCCTTCTACCGTCTTTCTGCAAAGCTCCGTCGCTTCACGGTCGGGCAGGCATTTCAGATGATAGACGGGTGCCAGCGTGGCAAGTTCCGTCACAGTGGTGACAATGGCGTTATAGATTTCCTTGTTCTGCTTCAGGCAAGAGCAGGAGGGGAGGAGGGTGGCGAAAGCATGTGCTGCTCTCTCTTGCTCTATTTCATTCTGCGGTGCTTGTTCCAAGCGGACGAAGGCGCCTACGGTCATGGATTCTTTCCGATAGCATGGTGTCTTTCCGCTCCACGGAGAACCGAAAACAGTGGCTTGCTTGCCGAGGCTGTCCACATGTACTATCGGATTGTCATCGTTCAGTAGATGGCAGTCCGAGAACTGTTGCAGCCAGAGCCCGGTGTGCGTACTTTTGCCCGTGCCGCTTTTCCCTAAGAAGAGGTAGCCTTTGCCTGTTTCAGTAGCGACAACCGAGGCATGCATCAGCAGTGTATGGTGGCGGGCGGCATTGAAGGCATAGAGCATCATCAAGAAGTTGTTCAGTACGAAGTTCGTTTCGTTTTCCGGAGCCGGTGTTTCTGTCCTGCAGGCCGGTAGGTGGATGAAGCATTGCCTGAAGTTATCGTTGCACTCCATCCAATAGTTTTTCCCGCTTTTCCGTGGGGTGATGGATACAAGGTGTGAGCTGTGGGGCAAAGGGCGAATGATGCAATCGGCATCTTCCCAGTTGAAACATATATCATCGGGAGTTTTCGCTATGGTTCGTTTTGTCGCTGTTTCGTCATCGTCTATCTCTGTTTCAAAGATTACTTTTTGCGTCGTGTCTATTGTCGTGATGAACGGAATCAGTGAAGGCAACGCCTTGAATATATTGAAGTCGGAAGGTTTCACCATGCGGAAGGTGTGCGGTCCTACTTGATAATCCAATATCTGTATTCTCATATGTTTTGATTGTTAGTTGTTATTCATGATACTTTGGGCTACTCAGAAAAATAATGAATGTTTGTGTGAATGAGGAAGATTTGAGAGATTTTTCAACTGTCTTGTTGTCATTTTTTAGACGCGGAGGACGCAGATTTATAAAAGAAAATCCGCTGTCCGCCGCATCTAAAAGATAGTAATAAGGCGATTCCGATACCTCTTCGTTTGGTCTGCGAGGATATATTGCTTCCTTTCTTAGAATTTGGCTTATCGGTTCTCCTGACTTGTTGGGCCAACAATATATTCTTTCCTCCCATCGTTGACTTTGTGGGCTGCTGTATATACACTGCCGTCACGGGTAACCTCGTAACCTGTTACCAAATAGGATTCATTGTCGTCCATATTCGGATTTGCCGGGTTGAAATTGATGAACGTTCCACCGGACACCTGGATGCTGGCAGTGTTCTTGTCTGTATTCTTTAAGTTCAGTACCCAGTATCTGCCATCCGTGTCGTTGTTGGGTGTACCATATTTGCCGGATTCAAATGTTCCTCCATAGATATTGATTTTCCCATTCTCTCTTGCATAAATCAGGTCTATCTGGGTGTTCAGTTTCTGGGTGTTATAGTAAGAACCGCCATGAATATTTACTGTCCCGTATCCTCGGGCTTCAATTACCATGCGATAACCATCGTCTTTCGCTGTAGCAGATGCATCGCACTTCACATTGCCGTTGCCTGAAATGTTTAGTGTTCCGTTCTGTACAGTAAAGATTTGTGTGAAAGGAGTGGCATCAGCTGTTTCTGAGGAATTGATGATGTCGTGGCCATTCAGGTTTAAGTTTGCCGTTGCGTTTGCAGCATTCAATATGTAGCCTGTGGCAAGCTCCGTCTTGGCGATGTTGATATTTGAGAGAAGTTTTATATCCACAGTTGCGTTGGTTGCCATGTACTTCAGTACGCTTGGGTCGGAGAATGTACCGCCGGTAACGTTGATGACCGGTGTATAAGTGGTGCCTTCTGTGATGAGTGACTTTGCTTCGGCAATCAGTGTACCGCCTTTGATGTTTACTGTGGCAATGCCATATGCTCCACTTACGTTGATGGCGGCGCAGTCCAGTCCTCCGGTACCGTCGCCCCAGTTGCCGGTGCTACCTGTGCCTTTACTGGTAATCAAGGCTGTACCTTCCACATTCAGAGTGCCTCGTTGGATGCATACACCTCCTGCGGCACCATAAACCTTGCCGCCACTGATGGTCGTTGTGCCGGATTGGGGCAGATAGACTGCATAGTCAGCAGTAGAAATGAGTTCTCCGTCTGTGATGTTGATGATGGAGTTCTGCGTCTTGTAATTGCCGTTGCCTGCCACTGCAAACCATCCGGCTTCTATCTTGCCGCCTGTCATGGTGAAGTCTCCACCGTCCGTCACTCCGACGCCATATTGGCCGTTACTGTTCGGAGTCTTTCTGACTGCACTGATGTTGCCGCTTTCCATGGTCATGGAGGCATCTTCACCGGCTATTTCAATCAGACTGCCATTATAAGAAGCCGCTGTATAATCCTGGCTGGCAACTATCTTGCCTTTCTTCTCGGTAGAGCTGTCCTTCAGTGTCATCTTGCCCAAGACGATGATTTTGCCTGTTGCGCTGTTGTCGGCAGTCAGTGTATATCCGTTCAAGTCAAGAACCACGGACTTTCCGGCGGGTACACTGACGCTTTGCCCTGTGATGTCGGCATCGGCGGACAATTTAAAATCTTCGCCGTTGGCGAAAGCGGCCTTTAGGACTGCCACGTCGGATTGAACTACAAATTTGCTGTCGATTGTTGCCGGAAGTGATGCTTCGGTTCCTTTTATTATATAGATTGTGGTATCGCCGGCATCGTGTACCAATTGTTCTACCTTTCCATATATCTTCAAGTTACCGCCTTTTACGGTCAGCTTCTTTACGGTGACGCCTGCATTGATAATCAATGTCTGCTGGGCGGTAGTGGCAGTCACTTCATTGTAAGTGGCTTTATTGCCTACTGCTGCCAATGTAACGGTGGTGCTTGGCATGGTGATGGCTACAGAAGGAGCTTCTTGCTCTGCATTGGTTTCCGGCACAGCCAAGGATACACTGTTGGTGGCAGTGGCGGCGGGAGCACCTATGCTGGTATTGGTCTTGTCGGTCAGCGTCAACGGAGCGGCAGTACTGGTCGTTGGGGCTGTATTGAACGCCAGGTTGATGTCCGAGTTCTGTAAAACCGGGATGGCGATGCCGTCGTTGCTGCCGGAAGTGGTATTGAAGCTGCCGCTGACTGCAATGTCGGTTACGGTTGCTGCTGTCGGTGCTTCTTGTGGGAGATTTTTTGAATCAGCTAAAGCTGTACTAAGCGCACTGGGGGTTGTAGCCTCTACCACAACGCAATCCAAAGGAGGTACTACCAATATGTCTCTTCTGCCTAGGATTTTGTCATTAAGCGTCTTGGTAAAATATACCTTGTCGCTTCCATTCGTCAGTTGGGCAGTGATGGAACTATAAGTACCTGTGGGCAAAGGAATGTAGAAGTTGCGAGACTTTATATCAGCTGAGGCTGTGAAGGAGGCGGTGATTTCCTTGCTTTCATCGCTCGTTACTGCCAGTATCGGGTCTGCTGCGGTTAAGTCTACCGTACAAGTACCTGCAATGTTATTGGAGGCAATAATCTTGAAAGTAGTGGCCTCTGCCGGAATCTTGTTGACGGTCAGTTTTATCATGGCTGCCATGTGCTTGAAGGACAGAGCGCTCAGATTGTCGGGATTTGTCACCTTGGCATACATCGGGCCATTGCTGCTGCCGTTATAATTTGTAAGCGTGGCAGGTAGAGTCATGGTCAATGTATTGCCGCTTACGCTCATGTTTTGTTGGTAAGGATAGATGGAGAATACAGCCGTTTCTCCGCTTGGCTTGCTGCCGTTGAAAGTGGCGGAAGTTTGACCAGCACCGCTTGCATATTCTAATTTTGTATTGCTATAATTACTTTCTGCATTACTACAGAACAACCCTAGGGCATCGGTATCTTGCCATAGAATCTTGTATTCATCGTTTACGGTAGTACGGGTGTCGGTACCTGCGCCTTCAAACGTTGCGTTAACGGTGATGTTTCCTTTCCGCCCGCTGTTTTCAAATTCCTCTTGGCTGCAACTGAATGCGGTCAAGGCAGCAGTTGCCATGCAGGCAACTTGCATAAGGTTTCTTAATTTCATCATAATGAAGTCCCCCTTAGTTTTCTACGGTTAAGATGTCATTGATTAGGTCTTCCAAGTCGCTGCTGGATGCCGAATTGTAGCTATGGGTAGAGGTGCTGCCCGAATAGGAGCGCGTAATGGGATGGTAAGGTTCGCCGCTTGTTGCAATGACTCCTTCATTCTCCATTTTGATAACTTCGATAGACGGAGTGATGTATGCTTCTCTACCGTCTGGTTTGTTCTGTTTCATATACACAAATTATTTAAAGGTTAAACAATAAAAAAAAACGTGAGTAACTATGTTTGTATATCCTTTATTCAGGCCTTCGCATTGCCCTTTCCCTGGATATACAACAGTCACTCACGTCGTTTGTGTATATACCATCCCCCTGATGGGAGAAAACCATATAAACATAGACGTGAGCATCCTTGTTGTTATCTTCAGGGAAATTTTCAAAGTTGCGAAGTTTGAATAAAGAAGATAATTTCAATAATGCTCTTACTAATATGTAAATAAACCCACTACGCTATAGCGAATTTGTGACAAAGATAATTGTTTTTTGTTTAAGTGTATCTATGTTTCTCTATTTTTTTTGGGAAAGGCTCACGTCTCTTTCATTTATAGGAGTTAGGAGAGTTATCACTTCTAACTCCCGATAACTCCTTCAAATATTTAGTAACTGTCTGCATTGTCTTTGAGGATGTTTTTCTGAGGAGCATAGCGGCTATGTGGCGAATAAAGAGAGGAAGACAGACCGAAAAGAAGCTGAATAAAATCTTTTTAAGCAAAATTAAAACAGAGATTTGATATACTTTAAACAGAACACCCTGCAAACTCCGGCTTACTCTGTCCGGCAGTTTGCAGGGTGTCTGCTTGGTTTTCTCACGTGTACGTAGCTCTTTACGCCACGAACGGAAGTCGATGCCATAGCAATTTTTCATAATAAGACTTTCCATATTTTTGCAAATGTCCATACTGCCTTTGGCTGAAACAATTTATATAAGTAATTGAAGTTTCGTAAGTGAGTATGCCTGCTGATAAATGGGAATTTATCGCACAGAGCGCGAAGCCTGCTCTCATAACCTATGGAGAGCACGAGTGAAAGCTTGTGGATTTTTATCTAAAACATAGGTATTCCTTTGCTCTTCTCCCTTTGTTTGTCTGCTGTGGCATAGGGAATTTATGACGCCTAACGGCCATGAACAACCCTGCTTTCGACCATAAAGCGATCGCTTGACGACCGTAAGCAGAGTTGTTCATGGCCGTTAGGCGTCACTAACTCCAGAGCTATTACGGATGAAGTACGTAGCCCGAACCTATTGCGCACAAGGCGCAAACGTATTATACAACGGTGTAAAAGACATTAGAGTGCATTATTCATAGTCGGCCTTTGATTCCCGATAACTCCTACTATGCCCCTACAGTCCAACTCCATATCCGTTGACTTCACAGTAAGGACAAGCCCGAAAATGCAGGAAAACCGAACCTGCCGATTCATGTAATCTGCATGCTGTATTATGGTAGGGGATAGCAGCTTACTGCAAAACTCAAGCGTTTCAGGCAGGTGGAAGCAAATTTTGCTTCCACCTTTTCAGGTTGCTTCCACCGCAGGGCAAATGCCGATGGACAGGGGGATGCAGGAGGTGGGTGGAAGTGTGGAAGCAAAGTGATGGAAAATTAATTTGGCATTCACACAATAATAACCGTATATTTGTAGCATGGCTGTCTGCCTCCTCTTAAATTCAGATAAAGAGGAGGTAGACAAATGCTTGCTATGAGAAACACATAAATGGTTATAACCAAGTGATGAAACAATTAATTGCATGTTGCGGACTGGATTGCGAAAATTGCGCCGCCCGTATAGCCACTGTCAATAATGACGATGAGCTGAGAGAGAAAACCGCCAAAGAGTGGAGTGTGCTGAACAATACGCCGGAAATTACGGCAGAAACCATCCATTGTATGGGGTGCCGTGCAGACGGGGTGAAGTTTGCCTATTGCAGCGATTATTGTGCTATCCGCAAATGTGTGTACGAAAAAGGTTTCAATACTTGCGGTGACTGTAAGGAACTGGATACTTGCCAGGTGGTAGGTGCCGTTCTTCAGCATGCACCCGGTGCAAAGGAAAATCTTTATTAACCGTAAATTCTTTGATTAAATAAAATATTGCTTATCTTTGCAGTATGACAAAGACATTTAAATCGGATTTGGTTTTGTAAACAATCTGTGTTCCTTGCACAGATTGTCCCTTTCGTTTACTCTCGGATAACTTCTTTCGAGAGTGTTTCTCTATTGTTATAATTAAAGTTTAATCCGCGTATTATGCTGAAGGTATTGTGATACTTTCCGTATATGCAAAATATAGTAAGAAAATGAGTAACGAAAATAAAACCATCCACGATTTCGAACTTAGTTTAATCTGTGACTTTTTCTCCAATATGGAACGGCAAGGCCCTGGCAGTCCCGAAGCGACGTTGAAGGCATTGAGCTTTGTAGACGGCCTTACTGATAAATCCCTTATTGCCGATATAGGTTGTGGAACGGGTGGTCAGACAATAGTAGTAGCCGGGCATGTGCCGGGGCGGATTACCGGAATTGACCTTTTCCCCGGCTTTATTGACATCTTCAACCGTAATGCAAGGCAGTTGGGCCTGCAGGACAGAGTAAAAGGAATTGTCGGTTCAATGGATGCCCTCCCTTTCGGTGAGGAGGAGCTGGATATGATTTGGTGTGAAGGTGCTATCTATAACATCGGCTTTGAACGTGGCTTGAAGGAGTGGCGTAAATATCTGAAACCGGGAGGGTATATTGCCGTATCCGAGAGTTCATGGTTTACGGACGAACGTCCTGCGGAAATCAATGACTTCTGGATGGACGCCTATTCTGAAATGGATACACTTCCCAATCAGGTAGCCAAGTTGTACAAGGCGGGTTATCTCCCCGTTGCTACATTCATTCTGCCGGAGAATTGCTGGACAGAGCATTACTTTGCTTCAAAGGTTGCGGCTCAGGAGATTTTCCGTAAGAAATATGCCGGTAATAAAATTGCCGAAGAGTTCAGCTCACTCCAAATGATTGAGGATGAACTATACGGCAAATATAAGGAATTCTACGGTTATGTGTTTTTTATTGCTAAGAAGGTAGATTGATGGCAGACTTCTCTTATTGAGGAATGCGGGTATTCTCATGGCAGAATATCCGCATTTTGTGTTTTGAGTGGATTTTATTGTTTTGAGGATGTACGGAACTTCTGAGGAGGTATTCCCGTATGACGTTTAAAGAATTTGTTGAAGAAGGCCGCATTATTAAAACCTAGACTCACGGCTATATCCTTTATCGGAGTGTTGGCGGTACAAAGTTGTGCTTTGGCATCCATGATGATAGTATTGTTGATGATTTCCATGGCTGTATATCCTGATTCCTTTTTGACAAGGCGGCAAAGAGCTGCCGGTCTCATATTCATTTTCAATGCATAATAGGACACTTGATGCTCCCGGACATAGTCTGTGTGTACCAATCGGATAAAAATGCGGTATTGGTTGAAATGCCTGCTGCCCGGAGTCTCTTTTATTCTAGGGCGTTCCGGACAGAGTTCGGATATACCTTGTAACAGATATGCCAGTAGAGTTTGCAATGAAACTAGACTTGAGGGGCTTTCTGTTCTTTGGTAGAGGTGTGACAAATAGGTCATGAACTCGGCATAAAGCTGGAAGTCCGTTTTCGATAGAGGAAAAATATAGTGTTTGCCTATAATGTGAAACTTATCCATCATGACCTTGCCGGCCCCTGAACTCTGGATAAGTTGTTGGGAAAATATGACGACATATATTTCAGCATCGTCTGACGTGTGTAGCAATTGTACGAAGGTCTCGGGAGGAATAACTAGGAGGGCGTTAGCTTCAACCCTGAATTGAGTATGGTTTATGATAGTTTTCAGAACTCCTTTGGTGCATAGAGCGAAGATACTGGCCTTGGTGTGGTATGGCTTTTCCACTAGCGGATTCAGTTCATTGGTTGTGATATGATTGCAGGCAATGAACTCGGCATTTATATTGAATTCGGATATATTCATGTTGGAGATTTTAAGACACAAAAATGGGGGATAATAATGTATAAATGACAGAGATAACAGTTAAAATCAATATTACGCTCAATTTGTCTCTGTTAAATAAGGTAAAGTTGTGAATAATAGAATATATACATGCTAAAACGGAATATTGATTTATAAGGGTTTGTTTGTGGCATAAGCATTTTAGCCCGAACTTTGCTCCTTGTATGATAAAACAATTCTGATGAATCCGAATGTTCCTCAAGAAGTACGTATAATAAATGCCATCTCCGAGCAGTTGTTCAACTCATGGCCCGTCAGCATTATTATGATTGATTTGGAAGATTGTATCTGGCGTCTGAATCAGCAGGTGATGAATGAACTCCATTTGAATGAGTATGTGATAGGGCGGCGTATCACTGACTTATTGGAAGTGGTATGTGATAAAAAGAATGTGTTAGAAGACCTTTTGCTGCAACTTCGGGAGAGGGATGTGCGGATTATTCCCTTAGATATCAATTGCTTTATACGTGAATTGAAGAGTGGTATCAGTTTTCTGATACAAGGTGCTATGGTGGGAATTCATGAAGATGGACAATTGGTGAGGATTGTACTCTATTTTAGGAATGTGTTGGAAGAACGGACACAGAAGCATTTGCTGAATATTGCGCTGAGCCGCACCCAGATATTTCAATGGTCTTTCGACATGGAACATAATCTGATGATTATAGAACCGCGTTATTTTGAATATTTGGGGATTCCTACGCGTGACTATACGCTGACGCCTGAGGAATTCGCATTTCTGATTCATCCGGACGACCGGAAGGGAGTGTTTGATGCTTTGGCTTTACAGTTGCGTGGTAATTTGTACGAACGCCCAGTGGAATACCGTCTACGGAGGGGAGACGGCAAGTGGGAGTGGTTTGAGGCGCAATCTACCTATGTGGGACAATTGACGGATTTGCCGTTCCGTATCATCGGTATTTGCATGAGTACGCAGAAATACAAGGATACGGAGAATAAATTGAACGAGGCTTTGCAGAAAGCGCAACGTAGCGATGAGTTGAAGAGCGTATTTCTTGCTAATATGAGCCACGAGATACGTACGCCACTAAATGCCATTGTGGGCTTCTCTACACTACTGGCTTGTGGGGATGCCGACTTGTCGCGGCAGGAGATTATGGAATTTACGTCTTTGATTGAAAAGAACAGCCAGTTGTTAATGGTGTTGATTTCAGATATTCTGGATTTGTCCAAGATAGAATCGAACACGATGGAATTCCATTTTGAGAAGGTTTCTTTAAATGGCATATTGGAAAGCATTTACAGTGCGCAGAAGATGAATCTTCGGAAAGGAGTGGAGCTACTGCTAGACCTTCCGGACCGGGCGGCAGTTATCTATACAGATCCTACGCGTTTGGGGCAAGTTGTCAACAATCTTATCAATAATGCGGTGAAGTTCACTGCTGAAGGACGCATAACCATAGGGTATAGGCTGAAGGACTTTGCTACATTGGAAGTCTTTGTGGAAGATACGGGAACTGGCATGTCGGAAGAAGTTCTGGCGCACATTTTTGAACGTTTCTATAAGGGAGATGCTTTTGTGCAGGGCACGGGATTGGGATTGGCCATTTGCAGGACTATCGTTGAAAGGTTTCATGGAAAAATAGAAGTGGCTTCAACTCTTGGCAAGGGGAGCCGCTTTGCAATTGTCCTTCCGCAGGAAATGCGGGAGTAGTGTTCTCTTTCTTGGATATTTGATGTAATTATGTGAGCGTATGATATTGTATAACGTTGAAAATCGCTACCTTTGCAGTCTTGAACGATAAATTCATTGACACTATGATATCTGTAGAAGGACTGAAGGTAGAATTTAATGCCACTCCTCTGTTCGAAGACGTCTCTTATGTTATCAATAAGAAAGACCGTATAGCTCTTGTCGGCAAGAATGGTGCCGGTAAGTCCACCATGCTCAAGATATTGGCTGGCATTCAGCAGCCCACTGCCGGCATTGTTGCCGTTCCTCGCGAATGTACTATCGGGTATTTGCCCCAAGTGATGATACTCAGTGACAAGCGCACCGTAATGCAGGAGGCTGAACTTGCCTTCGAGCATATTTTTGAGATGCAGGCGGGCATCGAACGCATGAATCGGCAACTTGCCGAACGTACCGATTACGACAGCGAGGATTACCAGAAACTGATTGACCGCTTCACTCACGAAAACGAACGTTTTCTGATGATGGGCGGCACCAACTACCGTGCCGAAATAGAGCGCACGCTCCAAGGGCTGGGCTTCAGCCGCGAGGACTTTGACCGCTCTACAAGCGAGTTTTCCGGTGGTTGGCGTATGCGTATAGAGCTTGCCAAGCTGTTGCTTCGCCGTCCGGATGTGTTGCTGCTCGACGAGCCTACCAACCACCTTGACATCGAGAGTATCCAGTGGTTGGAGAACTTCCTTTCCACCCGTGCCAATGCGGTGGTGCTTGTCAGCCACGACCGCGCCTTTTTGAACAATGTCACTACGCGTACCATCGAAATAACTTGTGGACGCATTTACGACTATAAAGTGAAATACGATGAGTTCGTGGTGCTTCGCAAGGAGCGCCGGGAGCAGCAACTACGTGCTTACGAGAATCAGCAGAAGCAGATACAAGATACGGAAGATTTCATCGAACGTTTCCGGTACAAAGCTACCAAGGCTGTGCAAGTGCAGAGCCGCATCAAGCAGCTCGAAAAGATAGAGCGCATCGAAGTGGATGAGGAAGACAACTCCTCTTTGCGCCTGAAGTTTGTTTGCAGTAGCCGTAGCGGTAATTATCCCGTTATCTGCGAGGATATGGAGAAATCCTACGGTGGGCACGTTGTTTTCCACGATGTGAATTTGACTATCAACCGAGGAGAGAAGGTTGCTTTTGTCGGTAAGAACGGCGAAGGTAAGTCTACGCTTGTAAAGTGTATTATGGGTGAGATTACGGATTATACCGGTAAGCTTACACTGGGACATAATGTGCAGATTGGATATTTTGCCCAGAACCAGGCACAGCTTTTGGATGAGAGCCTGACTGTATTCGATACGATTGACCGCGTGGCCGTAGGGGATATCAGCCTCAAAATCCGTGATATTCTAGGTGCTTTCATGTTCGGCGGTGAGGCTTCGGATAAAAAGGTGAAGGTGCTCAGCGGTGGAGAGCGTACCCGGCTTGCCATGATAAAACTGCTGTTGGAGCCGGTGAATTTTCTGATTCTCGACGAACCTACGAATCATCTTGACATGCGTTCCAAAGATGTGCTGAAGGAGGCTATCCGCGATTTTGACGGAACGGTGATAATAGTCAGTCATGACCGTGATTTTTTGGACGGACTTGCGACTAAAGTATACGAGTTTGGTGGCGGACTGGTGAAGGAACATTTGGGAGGAATTTATGATTTCCTGCAAAAGAAGCAGATAGAGAGCCTGAATGAGTTACAGAAATCTCCTTCACTTTCCGCTTCGCCCACTGCCGGTAAGGCGGCATCAGGAAATGCTGGTGCAGAACCGGCTCAGCCCTCGGCTGCCAAACTCTCCTATGAGGAGCAGAAGGAGCTTAACAAGAAACTTAAGAAGCTGGAACGCCGCGTTGCCGATTGTGAAGCGGAGATAGAGCAGACGGAGGCTGCCATTGCCATTCTTGAGGCTAGGATGGCTACACCGGAGGGTGCTTCGGACATGTCGCTTTATGAGCAGCACCAAAAACTGAAAGAGCAGCTTGACCGTGTGATGGAAGAGTGGGACGCGGCTACTGTAGAGTTGGAGAATCACTAACTATTATATTTTATGTATTTATGAAAGCAAATCATTTGTTACCCATTGCAGCATTCTGTCTGATGACGGCATCCTGCAACACCGGCAAGCAGCAGGCTGAACTTACAGCAGGCATCCAGCTCGCCAATCTTGACACAACGGCTCTACCCGGAACTGACTTTTACCAATACGCATGTGGCGGTTGGATGAAGAACAATCCGATTCCTGCTGAATACTCACAGTACGGTTCTTTTACTATCCTTGCAGAAAACAACCGCAAGCAGATTCAAGGACTGATTGAAGAACTTGCCGCTACCCAGCACGAAGCCGGCAGCGTGGCACAAAAAATCGGTGACTTGTACAAAATCGTAATGGACAGCGTGAAGCTGAACAAAGATGGTGTAGCTCCCATCAAGGCTGAACTCGACCAGCTGGCTGCTTTGAAGGACAAGAAAGAGCTTTATGCCTTGCTGGGCGATATGCAGAAGAAAGGCATCATCGCCTACAACGTGCTGTATGTTGGCGCTGACGAAATGAACAGTAGCATGAATGCTGTACAGACCTATCAGACCGGGCTGAGCATGGGCGAACGTGAATACTATCTGGAGAATGATGAGGCTACTGCCAAAATTCGTGATGCTTTCCGTACACATGTACAGAAGATGTATAAGTTGGCTGGTTTCGACGAGGCTACTGCCAAGAAAGGTATGGAGGTGGTGATGGATGTGGAAACACGTCTTGCCAAGGCTTTCCGCTCTCGTACGGAGTTGCGTGACCCGCATGCCAATTATAACAAGATGAGCATGGAAGAGTTGAAGAAGAATTATCCTACTTTCGATTGGGATGCTTATTTGTCTGCCATGGGCTTGAAGGATGTGAAGGAAATCATCGTAGGCCAGCCCGCTTCACTGAAAGCTGCCGCCGATATTCTGGATACGCTGCCCATTGAACAGCAGAGCCTTTATCTGCAATGGAAATTGATTGATTCTGCCGCAAGCTTGTTGAACGATGCTATGGCAGAACAGAACTTCGACTTCTACAGCCGCACCATGAGCGGTACACAAGAAATGCAGCCTCGCTGGAAGAGAGCGGTAAGCACTGTAAGCAGCGCGCTGGGCGAAGCTGTAGGTCAGATGTACGTGGAGAAATATTTCCCTGCTGCTGCCAAGGAGCGTATGGTGACTTTGGTGAAGAACTTGCAGGAAAGCCTGGGCGAACGTATCCAGAATCTTGCCTGGATGGGTGATTCCACTAAGGTGAAAGCTCTGGAGAAACTGGCTACCTTCCATGTGAAGATTGGTTATCCCGACACTTGGAAAGACTACTCCACACTGGAAATCAAAAACGACTCTTACTGGGCAAACATGGAACGTGCCAACGAGTGGAGCCATGCCGAAATGATAGCCAAGGCCGGCAAGCCGGTGGATAAGGACGAATGGCTGATGACTCCGCAGACCGTCAACGCTTACTATAACCCGACCACCAACGAAATCTGTTTCCCCGCCGGTATCCTGCAATATCCTTTCTTCGATATGAATGCGGATGACGCCTTCAACTACGGTGCCATCGGTGTGGTAATCGGTCATGAAATGACTCACGGATTCGACGACCAGGGTCGCCAGTACGACAAGGACGGTAACCTGAAAGACTGGTGGACTGCTGAAGATGCCAAGAACTTTGACGAGCGTGCCCAGGTGATGGTAAACTTCTTTGATAGCATCGAGGTTGCTCCGGGTGTATATGCCAACGGACGCATGACATTGGGTGAGAATATTGCCGACCACGGTGGTCTGCAGGTTTCTTATCAGGCATTCAAGAAAGCTACGGCTGCCAATCCGCTGCCGGTGCTGGACGGTCTTACTCCCGAACAACGTTTCTTCCTGGCATACGCAGGTGTATGGGCTAATGATATCCGTCCCGAAGAAGTGCTGAACCGCACAAAAAGTGATGTGCACTCATTGGGCGAATGGCGCGTAAACGGTGCATTGCCGCAAATCGGTGCTTGGTATGAGGCATTCAACGTGACAGAAAAAGACCCGATGTTCTTGCCGGTAGAAAAACGTGTATCTATTTGGTAAACCAACAAAATAACCCTTAAAAAAAGGCGGCAGACTGGAAACAGATGCCGCCTTTTTTAATTATACCTAATTTATTGTGTATGAATGTATGTATGAATAAACAAAATTTGTAACTTTGCGCATCAAATACTAATATACGCATACTTTAATACGCAAATCCATGTCTGAAACAAAAAGAATCAAAACAGCTCTGGTATCTGTTTACCATAAGGAAGGTTTGGACGAAATCATTACCAAACTGCATGAAGAAGGTGTAGAGTTCCTCTCAACCGGTGGAACACGTCAGTTTATAGAATCCCTGGGTTATCCCTGCAAGGCAGTGGAAGACCTCACTACATACCCTTCCATCCTGGGCGGACGCGTGAAGACTTTGCATCCGAAGGTTTTTGGAGGTATTCTTTGCCGCCGCGGATTGGAGCAAGACATGCAACAGATTGAAAAATATGAAATCCCCGAAATAGACCTCGTCATTGTTGACCTCTATCCGTTTGAGGCTACCGTTGCCAGTGGTGCCGAAGAACCTGCCATCATCGAAAAGATTGACATAGGCGGTATCTCCCTAATTCGTGCCGCAGCCAAGAACTATAACGACGTGGTTATCATCGCTTCGCAAGCACAATATCAGCCGTTCCGCGACATGCTGATGGAACACGGAGCCACTACTACCATCGAAGAACGCCGTTGGTTTGCCAAAGAGGCTTTCGGAGTGTCTTCACACTATGATTCTGCCATCTTCAACTATTTCGATGGTGAGGAAGGTTCCGCTTTCCGTTGCTCTGCCAACAGCCAGAAGACTTTACGCTATGGTGAGAATCCGCATCAGAAAGGTTATTTCTATGGCAATCTGGATGCTATGTTCGACCAGATTCACGGTAAGGAAATCTCTTATAACAACCTGCTCGACATCAATGCTGCCGTTGACTTGATTGATGAATTTAAGGATACTACTTTCGCTATCCTGAAACATAACAATGCTTGTGGATTGGCCTCACGTCCCACTGTACTCGAAGCATGGAACGATGCGCTTGCCGGTGACCCGGTTTCTGCTTTCGGTGGTGTGCTCATCACGAATGCCGTGGTTGACAAGGCTGCTGCCGAAGAAATCAATAAGATATTCTTTGAGGTAATTATCGCTCCCGATTATGATGTGGATGCGTTGGAAATCCTCGGTCAGAAGAAGAACCGTATTATCCTGGTTCGCAAGCCGGCAGCTTTGCCTAAGAAGCAGTTCCGTTCTTTGCTGAATGGCGTATTGGTTCAGGACCGCGACCTTAAGGTGGAAACTCCAGAAGAATTGAAGACTGTAACTACGAAGGCTCCCACTGCACAGGAAATTGAGGATATGCTCTTTGCAAACAAGATTGTGAAGAACAGTAAGTCGAATGCCATTGTGCTGGCAAAAGGAAAGCAGTTGTTGGCAAGTGGTGTAGGTCAGACCAGCCGTGTGGATGCTTTGAAGCAGGCTATCGAGAAAGCCAAAAACTTCGGTTTCGACTTGAATGGCGCTGTAATGGCAAGTGACGCATTCTTCCCTTTCCCCGACTGCGTGGAAATTGCCGGCAATGAAGGCGTAACAGCCGTCATCCAGCCGGGTGGAAGCATCAAGGATGAACTCTCGTTTGAATATTGCAACGAGCATGGCATTGCCATGGTGACTACGGGATTCCGTCACTTTAAACACTAATTCGGATTTACGATTTGACGATTTACGATTTACGATTTACGATTGAAGTTACATCGTAAGTCTGAATCTCAAATTGTAAAGAAGAGGAATATCAATCGTAAATCGTAAATAGTTAAATCGTAAATATTAATGGGATTATTCTCCTTTACACAAGAAATAGCGATGGACCTTGGCACAGCCAATACCATCATCACCACGAATGGCAAGATTGTGGTGGATGAGCCTTCGGTGGTGGCTTTGGACCGTCGTACCGATAAGATGATTGCCGTGGGTGACAAGGCAAAGATGATGCACGAAAAGACCCACGAAAACATACGTACCATCCGTCCGTTGCGCGACGGTGTGATTGCCGACTTCTATGCCTGCGAGCAGATGATACGCGGACTTATCAAGATGGTGAACAACCGTAACCGTCTCTTCTCTCCGTCACTCCGCATGGTAATCGGGGTTCCTTCGGGCAGTACCGAAGTGGAGCTGCGTGCCGTGCGCGACTCTGCCGAGCATGCCGGCGGGCGCGACGTTTATTTGATTTTCGAGCCGATGGCTGCTGCCATCGGTATCGGTATCGATGTAGAGGCTCCCGAAGGCAACATGATTGTTGACATAGGTGGTGGTTCTACGGAAATTGCCGTTATCTCTTTGGGAGGTATCGTAAGTAACAACTCCATCCGCATTGCCGGTGACGACTTGACTGCCGATATTCAGGAATACATGAGCCGCCAGCACAACGTGAAGGTCAGCGAGCGTATGGCTGAGCGTATTAAGATTAATGTGGGTGCTGCCTTGACGGAACTCGGTGAGGATGCTCCTGAAGACTATATCGTTCATGGTCCGAACCGCATCACGGCATTGCCCATGGAAGTGCCGGTATGCTATCAGGAAGTGGCGCATTGCTTGGAGAAGTCTATCTCTAAGATTGAGACAGCCATCTTGAGCGCATTGGAAAATACGCCTCCCGAATTGTATGCCGACATCGTTCACAACGGTATCTATCTTGCCGGTGGCGGTGCATTGCTTCGTGGACTGGATAAGCGTCTGACTGATAAAATAAACATACCGTTCCACATTGCGGAAGACCCCTTGCATGCCGTTGCCAAAGGTACGGGCGTGGCATTGAAGAACGTTGACCGCTTCTCATTCTTGATGCGGTAATGCGAAATTTATTAAACTTTCTCATTAAATATAATTACTGGTTCCTCTTTCTTCTGTTAGAGGTTGCCAGTTTTATTTTATTATTTCGCTTTAATCATTACCAGCAGAGTGTGTATTTCACCTCTGCCAATGGCGTGGCGGGGAAGGTTTATGAAATATCGGGTGGCATCACTTCCTATTTCCACTTGAAGACGGCCAACGAAGACCTGCTCGACCGCAACATGTGGCTGGAGCAGCGGCTTTCGTTTCTGGAAAATGTCTTGAAGGAGAAAGGATTGGACTCCGCCAGGTTGTACAGCATGGAACGGCTTGCTCCTACGGAGTATCAGATATTCAAGGCGAATGTCATAAAGAACAGCTTGAACAAGGCTGACAATTATATCACTTTAGACCGTGGAACAACAGAAGGTATCCGTCCTGAGATGGGAGTTGTAGATGCCAATGGCGTGGTGGGTATTGTGTATAAGACCTCTCCCCATTACTCGTTGGTTATTCCGTTGCTGAACAGCAAGTCGAGCATCAGCTGTAAGATTGTGGGCAGTGATTATTTCGGTTATTTGAAGTGGGAGGGAGGTAATTCCCGTTTTGCCTATCTGAAGGATTTGCCCCGGCATGCCGAATTCAATCTGGGAGATACAGTAGTGACCAGCGGCTATTCCACCGTGTTTCCAGAAGGTGTCATGGTGGGGACGGTGGATGACATGTCTGACTCGCACGACGGGCTTTCGTATCTGTTGAAGATAAAGCTGGCTACGGACTTTGGAAAGGTGAGCAATGTGCGCGTCATTTCCCGCAACGGGCAGGATGAACAAAAGGCATTGGAGTCGAGGGCGGACGAGAAGTGACTAAGAAATTAGGGATTAGGGGTTAAGGATTAGGGATTAATCATCTTTATATCTTATAACTTATACACTCAATAACTTGTAACTCGTAACTTATAACTCATTAGCGTTGTTAATTAATTATCTGCATAAAATAGGATGGTTCATAGGCTTGGTACTGTTGCAGGTGCTGATATTGAACAATGTGCATATTGCAGGATATGCCACTCCATTTCTGTATATCTACTTGATACTGAAGTTTGAGTCGGACACTCCCCGCAATGCGTTGATGTTGTGGGCATTCTTTTTAGGGCTGGCTGTCGACGTCTTTTCCGACACACCGGGGATGAACGCTGCCGCTACGGTGTTGCTGGCTTTCTTGCGCCCCACTTTCCTGCGGCTGTTCGTGCCTCGTGACACGCTGGATACACTGGTTCCGGCCATCCGTACAATGGGGATTCTTCCTTTCCTGAAATATCTGGTTGTGAGTGTGCTGATACATCACGGCTTGTTGCTTACCCTCGAATTCTTCTCTTTTGCCCATATTGGTACGCTGTTGTTGAGAATTGCGGCAAGTACCCTGCTTACTGTGACCTGCATTATGGCTGTTGAGGGAATAAGAAAGAAAGGATAAAGGGATTAAGGATTAGGAATTGATGAAAGACTATACACTGGAAAAGCGGAAATATGTAATTGGAGCGGCGGCTATTGTCATCGTTCTTATTTACGTGTTCCGGCTGTTCGACCTGCAAATCATGACTGATGACTACAAGAAGAACGCGGACAGTAACGCTTTTCTGAACAAGATACAATATCCATCACGGGGGGCTATCTACGACCGTAACGGTAAGTTGCTCGTGTTTAACCAGCCTGCCTATGATATTACGTTTGTGCCTCGGGAGGTGACGCAGCTGGATACACTCGACCTTTGCAGTGCCTTGAACATTACCCGTGAGCAGTTTGACAAACGGATGAAGGACGTCAAGAACCGCTGGATGAATCCCGGTTATTCCAAATACACCCATCAGGTGTTCATGACGCAGCTTTCTGCCGAAGAGTGCGGTGTGTTTCAGGAGAAGCTGTTCAAATTTCCAGGTTTCTATATTCAGCGGCGTACTATCCGTCAATATACCTATAACTCTGCCGGCCATTTGCTGGGAGACATCGGCGAAGTGTCCAAGAAAGACATTGAGAACGATGACTATTATATTCGCGGAGACTATATAGGCAAGCAAGGCATCGAGAAATCCTATGAAAAGTATCTGCGTGGAGAGAAGGGGGTGGAGATTCTGCTTCGTGACGCTCACGGGCGCATCCAGGGACACTACATGGACGGACAGTTGGACCGTTCCTCCGTACCCGGCAAGAACCTGACGTTGGGCATCGACATTGACCTTCAGATGTTGGGAGAACGACTGCTCCAACACAAAATCGGTGCCATTGTGGCCATCGAACCGGCTACGGGTGAGATTCTGTGCATGGTTTCCTCGCCTACCTTTGACCCTCATCTGATGATAGGGCGCCAGCGGGGAAAGAACCACCGCCTGCTGCAGATGGACAAGCGGAAGCCTTTGTTGAACCGTGCCATCATGGGAGCTTATCCGCCGGGCTCCACCTTCAAGACGGCGCAGGCACTGACTTTCCTTCAGGAAGAGATTATCCACGAAGATTATCCGACTTTCCCTTGTGCGCATGGTTTCAATCATAAAGGCCTTCATGTGGGATGTCACGGACATGGTTCGCCTCTGTCGCTGATTCCTGCCATCGCTACCTCTTGTAATTCCTATTTCTGTTGGGGATTGTATCGCATGTTCGGTGATAAAAAATACGGTTCGCCGCAGAATGCCATTACCGTATGGAAAGACCACATGGTATCGCAGGGCTTCGGCTATCGGCTCGGTACCGACCTCCCCGGCGAACAGCGTGGACTGATACCGAATGCAAAGTTCTACGACAAGCCCTATCGGGGTTCGTGGAACGGTCTGACGGTGATTAGTATCTCCATCGGGCAGGGAGAGATTCTCGCCACCCCGTTGCAGATAGCCAATCTGGGTGCCACCATTGCCAACCGGGGGCATTTCATTACTCCGCACATCGTGAAGGAGATAGAAGACAATGAACTGGACAGCATCTATCGCAATCCCCGTTATCCCACCATCGACCGCGAATATTATGAAATGGTGGTGAAAGGCATGCGTGCCGCTGTAGACGGAAGTACGGGTAGCGCCACTTGCCGCATGGCGGGAGCCATCCTGCCGGGTGTGGAGGTCTGCGGAAAGACGGGCACGGCACAGAACCGCGGCAAGGACCATTCTGTCTTTATGGGCTTTGCCCCGATGGACAACCCTAAGATAGCCATTGCCGTCTATGTGGAGAACGGTGGTTTCGGTGCCACGTATGGCGTACCTATCGGTGCCATGATGATGGACCAGTATCTGCATGGAAAGCTGTCGCCCGAGAATGAGATACGGGCGGAAGAATTCAGTAACCGGGTGATACTTTACGGAGATGAGGAGAGATGATGATTAGGGATTAAGGATTAGGGGTTAGGGATGAACGGTGAGTGACTTCAATAGTAAATAGTAAATAGTAAATAGTAAAATCGTAAATAAATTGGTGACAAGGAGAGATAGCATATGGAAATCATTGGACTGGGTGACGATTGTCGTTTACCTGCTGCTGATTGTATTCGGCTGGTTCAGTGTCTGTGGGGCGAGTTATGATTATGGTGACCGTGACTTTCTGGACTTCTCTACGCGTGCCGGCAAGCAGTTTGTCTGGATTATATGTTCCTTCGGGCTGGGGTTTGTGCTGCTGATGCTGGATGATTCCCTCTATGACATGTTCTCCTACCTTATATATATAGGGCTGATGCTGTTGCTGATTGTCACGATATTCATTGCGCCCGACACGAAAGGGTCGCGGTCGTGGCTCATTCTGGGGCCGGTCAGTTTGCAGCCGGCGGAGTTTGCCAAGTTTGCCACGGCGCTGGCGCTTGCCAAGTATATGAGCGCCTACTCGTTTACGATGAAGAATTGGAAAAGCTCCCTTATGCTGGCTTTCTTGATTCTTTTCCCCATGTTGCTGATTATCCTGCAGCGGGAGACGGGTTCGGCATTGGTGTATTCTGCATTTTTCCTGATGCTTTATCGGGAGGGAATGCCGGGCGTGGTACTGTTCTCGGGTATATGTGCAGTGGCCTACTTTGTGGTGGGCATCCGTTTTGATGCGGTGATGATTGCCGATACACCGACGCCTATCGGAGAATTTGCCGTACTGCTGATGGTACTGCTCTTTGCCGGAGGTATGGTGTGGGTTTATAAAAAGCGCTGGGAACCCACACGGAATATTATCGGCGGTTCGCTGGGAGTGCTGCTCGTGGCTTATCTGATTTCGGAATACGTGGTACCCTTCAACTTGGTGTGGGTGCAGTGGGGGCTTTGTGCACTTGTTGTCGGGTATCTTGTCTTTCTTTCTTTAAGCGAGCGCCATTTATCTTATTTTCTGATTGGGCTGTTTGCTTTGGGTTCGATAGGTTTCCTCTACTCCAGCGACTACTTCTTCAATAAAGTGCTGGAGCCCCATCAACAGATACGTATCAAGGTGGTGCTCGGTATGGAAGAGGACCTTGCTGGTGCCGGCTATAACGTGAACCAGTCGAAGATAGCCATCGGCTCCGGGGGGCTGACCGGCAAAGGTTTCTTGAATGGTACGCAGACAAAGCTGAAGTATGTGCCGGAGCAAGATACGGACTTCATTTTTTGCACCGTGGGTGAGGAGGAAGGATTCGTAGGGTCCACGGCTGTACTGTTACTGTTCCTTATTCTTATTTTACGGCTGATTGCCGTGGCCGAGCGGCAGCAATCTCCCTTTGGCCGGGTGTATGGTTATTCTGTGCTTAGTATATTCTTGTTCCATCTATTCATCAATATAGGCATGGTGCTGGGGCTGACCCCCGTCATCGGTATCCCGTTGCCTTTCTTCAGTTACGGAGGTTCTTCTCTCTGGGGATTCACAATCCTGCTGTTTATCTTTCTGCGGATTGATGCGGGACGTAATCGCCGAATTTAGTTGTGACCGTTTCCTTGTGGAACATACGAATGGACTTGATTATCATTACATTGCATTTACACATTGTTTACATCGTAATGTAACGTCCGTTACACCGCATTGTAACGTCCTTTACGCTGTATCGTAACGACTTTTACGCTATATTGTAACGCCCTTTACATGCTGGTGTAACGGTCGTCGTTACATCCTGGCGTAAAAGACGTAACGCTATGAGGTAAGAGGGCAAGTTATGATACCCCGCCCGTTTCCGCTTCAAGGAGACGTGAGTGGGAGACTGAGGTGGTTGTTAGAAGAAGGTGATAAAGAACAATAGGGAGTTCCTATCTCTTCAGTTTGATGCCGATGTCATTGATTCCTTGCAGCCTTTCGTCCGGTAGCGTATAGGCCACTTTAAAGAGGTAGATGCCGGGTTTGCCGATTCGAACGCTTCCTGCGGAGACGGCAGTCTGATAGAGGCCTCCCCAGCCGTCACCTTTCCAGATTCCTTCTTTGTCCGCGAGGATTAGCTGTATGGTGTCCGTGGGTGACGGAATGGAATCTGCGGTGGTGTAGCAGATGGATAGAGGTAGATTCTGATAGGGGTAGTTGCTTCGGTTACGAACTTCCAAAGACAGTTTGTAGTAGGTCAGTGAGTCGGTGACCTTCACGTCGAAAGAGAGCGTGTCTTCGCGCAGCCAGCCTTCGGTGGGAAGGGATTGGAAGGAATGGTATACAGTCTGTTTGTCGCAAGCGCTCAGCAGGCTTGCGACAAACAGTAGTATGATACCTTTCAGGCAGAGATTCCTATTCTTGAGCCGGTTTGTCATTTTGGGCAGGTCTTTCACCTTGAGGTTTGGGCTTATTGTTACGGGGCGGACGACGGTTGTTATTGTTCCGTTGTTGACGTTCGCCTTGTTGCTGTTCACCTTGTTTGGGTGCTTGCCGGTCTTGTTTCTGTCTCGGTTGCCGGTCTTGCCTGGATTGTTCTCTCTGGTTGTTGGATTGCGGAGCACCCTGCTGCTCACCTCCTTGCGGACGACCGTTTCCACTCTTTTTCTTTCTCTTGTTACGGCTGTTGTTGCTGTTCTCGCCACCGTTGCCGTCACCGCCACTCTTGCCTTTCCGGCTGCGGTCAAAGCGGGTGAGGCTCTCTTGTTCCAGCAAGTCCACCGGCTTTTTGGGCTCGGAGCGATGGGTTTCTTCTATCAGGCTGTCGGGCTTGATGCCACGTTTGTTCAAACCGATAATCTCGAAGGCGCGTCTGCCGCTGATGGTCACCAGGTTGGCAGGGATGTTCTTGTCACTTGAGTAGGTTATCTGGTTGCTCAGAATGTCGGCTTTGAAGAAGAAGAACTCGCCGTCTTTGGTTTCCAGGGTAATCTCGCGTGAGGGCAGGCGTTTCTGTGCTTCCACGTAGCAGTCCACTTCGTAGTTGAGGCAGCACTTCAGCTTGGCGCATTGTCCGGCAAGTTTCTGCGGATTCAGTGATATGTCCTGGAAGCGTGCAGCGCTGGTAGATACCGACACGAAGGAGGTCATCCAGGTGGCGCAGCAGAGTTCGCGTCCGCAGGGACCGATGCCACCAATGCGTCCGGCTTCCTGGCGGGCGCCAATCTGTTTCATCTCGATGCGCACGCGGAAGGCGTCGGCAAGGACCTTGATGAGCTGGCGGAAGTCCACACGCTCGTCGGCGATGTAGTAGAAGATGGCTTTGTTGCCGTCTCCCTGGTATTCCACGTCACCAATCTTCATGTTGAGGTTGAGGTCCAGGGCAATCTGGCGCGAGCGTATCATGGTGGCGTGCTCGCGGGCTTTTGCCTCGTTGTACTTCTCCATATCTACGGGCTTCGCCTTGCGGTAGATGCGTTTGATGTCTGCCTCAGACTTGATATTGGCTTTCTTCATTTGCAGCGGCACGAGACGTCCGGTCAGGGTCACCACGCCGATGTCATGTCCGGGGGTGGCTTCTACGGCTACGATGTCGCCTTTCTCCAGGGGTATCTTGTTGCTGTTGCGGAAATATCCCTTGCGGGTATTCTTGAACTGAACCTCTACCAGCTCGCTTTCATCGGCATTGCCCGGTATGTCGGCCAGCCAGTCGTAGGTGTTCAGTTGCTTGTCCTGCCTGCCGCAACTCTTGCAGCAGAGACCTCCGCTTCCGTTATGTAGTTTAAATTCCATCATCTATTTATTTACTATTTGACTATTTACGATTTGATACTTTGCATTTCATTATTTTGCCACTTTTCATTGTTTCAATAAAACAATCATTTTGAGAGAGAAGTCGAAAAACACCATGCGGGCGTTTACGTTCTGCTCGATGTGGCGTTGCGCTTCACTTAGTTCGTCCATGATACCCATGACGTTCCGTTCGTTGACAAAGGGGGCGAAACGGGTGGCGAAGTTCTGTTCGGGCAGCGTCATGTAGTTCATCTCCTTGCGGTGCAGGTTGTAGATGAAGTTCTCGCGGGTCATGCGCTGGCAGTAGTCCAGGAAGTTCTTCTGCCGTTCGCGTCCCATGGCAGCAAGCTGCTCGCTCCATTGTTTCATTTCCCGTATCTTGCGCTGGTAGGAGAGTCGCATCAGGCTGACAAAGAGGTTGAAGAACAGTTCGTTCTCTTCGTTCAGATGGATGGTCTCCAATACTTTGATGAAGTCTCCGTTTGCCAGGTGGGCTATCGTCTCGCTGTCGCGGGGCTGCACTCCGTACTTCTGCTGCAGGGCTTCGGCTATGTCGGCTTCTTCAATCTTAGGAATGTTGAAGCGCTGCGTGCGGCTGAGGATGGTGGGCAGTATCATTTCCGGAGCTTCGGAGATGAGGAGGAATATCGTTTTCTCGGGTGGCTCTTCCAGCAGTTTCAGCAGCTTGTTGGCGCATACTTCATGCAGCTTTTCGGGTAGCCATACGATGGTGACTTTGTAACCTCCTTCACTGGATTTCAGACTCAGCTTGCGGGTTATCTCGTCGCTTTCTTTGGCATAGATAATAGCTTGTCCGTTTTCGGCATCCATCTCGTTCAGCCAGTGGTTCAGCCCGAAGTAGGGGCTGTTCAGCAACAGGTGCCGCCAGTTGGCGATATAGTCGTCGCAGACTTCCTTTTTCCCTTTGGCGCTCTTGACGATAGGGTATACGAAGTGTACGTCCGGGTGCACCAGCTTATTCCATTTTACGCAGGAGGGACAAGTACCGCAGGCATCGGTTTCCGTCCGGTTGGGACAGCAGATGTAGCGGGCATAGGCAAGTGCCAATGGGAGTTTTCCTACTCCGGCAGGGCCACAGAAGAGTTGTGCGTGGGGGATACGTCCTTCCTGCACTTCTTGTATCAGCCTTTGCTTGGCTGCCTCTTGGCCTATTATGTCCTTGAAACTGAACACGGGTTAATTAGTTATAAGTTATTACTTGTGACACTGCCTATTGTCAATTGTCAACTGTTGATTGTCCATTGTTTAGTAGATTTGTTTGGCTACTTCCTTGATGCTGTCTGTAGCTCCTACCGAGTAGAAGTGGAGGCTTGGGACGCCATGGGCTATCAGCTCTTTGCACTGCTGCACGCACCATTCGATACCCACTTGCTGAGCTTCCGCATCGGTGTTGCACTTCAGAACCTCTTGGGTCAGTTCCTCGGGCAAATCTACTTTGAACGTCTTGGGTATCATGCTGAGTTGTGACAACTTCTTGAAGGGCTTGATGCCCGGGATAATCGGGATGGTGACACCGGCTTGACGGGCACGTTCCACGAAGTCGAAATATTTCCGGTTGTCGTAGAAGAGCTGGGTCACGGCATACTCTGCACCCATTTCCATTTTCTTCTTTAGCCAGTAGATGTCTGTATCCATGTTGGGGGCTTCTTCATGCTTTTCCGGATAGCACGCCACACCGTATGAAAACGGGGTATTGGTAACTTTCATCTCGGAGCCGTCCACAAAAATACCTTTATTGAAGTTGTTGATTTGCTCTTGTAGTTCGACGGCGTGGTGGTAACCGTTGCCCACGGGGATAAAAGAGGATTCGTGCTTTGCCTTGTCGCCACGAAGCACCAGCAGGTCGGTGATGCCGAGGAATTGCAGGTCGAGCAGCACGTACTCCGTCTCTTCGCGGGTGAAGCCGCTGCAAAGGATGTGCGGCACCATGGTGATGTTGTACTTGTTCTGGATGGCAGCAGCTACGGCTACGGTGCCGGGGCGGCGGCGCAGGCGGTTTCGCTGGAACAATCCGTTGCCGAGGTCTTTGTACACGTACTCGCTGCGGTGCGTGGTGATGTTGATGTATTTGGGGTCGAATTCCCGTAACGTATCTATGGTTTGATACAGCTTTTCGATGCCCGTACCTTTCAGTGGTGGCAATATTTCAAAGGAAAAAGCTGTTTTTTCGTTACTGTTTATCAGGTCGATTACTCTCATTTCTCTTTCGTTATCTTTGTCCGATTGGCAAAAATCTTGCACATTGGGAACAAAAATACAAAAAAGAAATGAGAAATGCTGAAATTGCCGGCTATTCTTTTATACAGCGGATGGAAAGAGCTTTATAGTAGGGCTTACCGGTGACATGGGCAGTGCTTGATACAAACTCGTCGCTTTCGCCGAGAAAATAAATGGTGCTTTCCGAAAGGGTATGCTTTGTATGATCCCAACTCCAAAAGGCGGTCATTTTATTGGGGCTGTTGTGTCCTTTGTTGTACCACATTCCTACCGGGAAAGCATTGAACCGGGTATGGTTGTTGACGGGGGCAACTTCACCGGATACCATTGCCTGCCATTCTCCTGCTTTTAGTATGGAGGCATCGTTGCCGGTGTAGTTTTTCAGCTGTTCCCAGTCTGCATCCGATGGAATTTTCCAGCCCTCGGGAGCCAGCTCTCCTGCCAGTATGGATTCTCCATTGTAAAAATAAATGTCATATTTGTCCGGCTTGTAATATCCGGCTTTGTCTGTTCCCAAGTCACTCTGTTTTTTCAAGGGAGCTCCGTCACGGTAGGTGGTGGCATGGAGCTCTTTACCCATCCAGTATTGGGCTCCAATCTTGACAATGGGGTATTCGGTAGACACTCCTTTTCTGATGTCTCGAAGGGTGTAGCATGCCACATTCACTTTGATGGCGTTTTCCGGTTTATCCAGAAGTAGCTTATGGTTATTGTCTATATAGAGCTTGTCTATGCCGGTATATTCCCCTTTAGTGTAGGTAAATCCATAGTCGTCTGTATTCCAGCTTATTCTTCCTCCGCAGATGGTGTCTTTACGGTCTGCAAGCTGTAGGATGACTCCATTGCTCAGGTCGGTCTTTTCATTTTCGCCTATGGGATAGGCTATAACGGCTCTGGAAGTCAATGACGCTGATTTGAGATATTCCTTGCAGACTTCTGCAATGGGTATCCCTTCGTGATAAATTCTGTACACATTTGAAAGAGAAAAGGAGAGAGCGGAGATATGTATGGCAGTGTAATCTTCCATATTGTCGGTGTCGATGGGAGGGAGGCTGCTCCATTCCTTGATTTTTCCGGCAAAACTGCTCAGTACGTTGCTGTTGCTCTGCATGGCTGATATGTTAATGATACATTGCGTGCTGCTACTCATTTCCACTTCGGGTATTGCACAACTGTATATACGTCCGCTCCACTCCATAATGAAGGATTGCTTGCCATCATTTATCGTTTGGGGTATGATGATGAATTCCTTGCCGGTAAGTTTGTTGTCTTTGACGCTCCATTCGCCGGAGGCTATGATGTCTTGTGTCCCCGTAAGATTACTGAAAGTCCCGTCTTCCAGATTATAATCGGCCGAGGTCTTGAGCCCGGTTGCGATGATACGCGGATTGGCTTTCAGCAAATCATTGGCAGAGTTGCTTGCGTCGGGTGTCAGAGAGATTGCCAGTTTGGACAGCTTGTGTTGGAACTCCAGGGTTACAGATTTGGTTTTACTGGTGATTCCTTGCGCTTTAGCTACCAAGAAGTCACTTTGTGCGCGGTTTTTCTCATTACTCTGGTCTATCTGCACAGATACGGGAAGAACGGGTGTACCGGCAGCTACCCCTTCGGTTTGGTAAGGGTGGTAACTGATAAAGTCCAGTGACACATCTCCTTCCGGATAGAATACTGTCTTTTTGGGAACCAGTGTGGAGCCTTCCGTATATTCCAGGGCCAGATTGTCAATATACCGTTTTCCCTTGATGGAGCCGGAGGAAGTGGTTGCAAACAAGCCCATTCTGTCTCCTTTTTCAAAGGCGGTGTTTGTGACCTTGGTACTGGCCTTTTCCATTTTGATAGAGAACGTGATAGGTGTCGTCCCTTCCTCGATTTCCGCTTCTGATTCTTCGTCAATCCGGTTCACACAAGCTGTATTCCCTAAGGACATGCAGCAGAATAAAGAGGCAGCCAAGACTCCTCTTGCAAGAATAAGTTTCTTCATTATATTATTATTGTGGGGCAACGGTTTTTCCGCTTTCCCAATTATACTCAATGAACCTTGTCTTAAAAATATGGATTTAGCAGAGCTATAACCGGTATGGAAAAGTCTTTTACGCTTTTGGATGCTAATTATCAGTATCACGCTTGATGCCGCAGTGCTTTTTAATCTTATTTTTTAATAACTTTTAATAGGTTTCGGGTACAAATGTAATTAAACGTGTTAAATGAAGAGGGATAAATCAATAAAACTTTTATAATTTATTTATCACACTCTGATTTTTTGCCTAACTTTACACGCTAAAATCGTAGACAATAATAAGTTAAACCATAGATATAAACTCATGCCTTTAAATTTACCCGATAAACTACCCGCTATCGAGTTGCTGAAAGAGGAGAATATATTTGTCATTGACAATTCCCGGGCAACCCAGCAGGATATCCGTCCGCTGCGTATCGTGATTCTGAACTTGATGCCGCTAAAGATTACAACGGAAACGGACCTGGTGCGTCTGCTTTCCAATACTCCGCTTCAGGTGGAAATCTCGTTCATGAAGATAAAAAGCCATACTTCCAAGAACACTCCGATAGAACACATGAAAACATTTTATACGGATTTCGACAAGATGCGCGGTGAAAAGTACGATGGCATGATTATCACCGGTGCTCCGGTAGAGCAGATGGATTTTGAGGAGGTGACTTATTGGGATGAGATTACTGAAATCTTCGACTGGGCGCGTACGCATGTCACCTCTACGCTCTACATCTGCTGGGCGGCGCAGGCAGGGCTCTATCATCATTATGGAGTGCCGAAGTATGCACTGGATAAGAAGATGTTCGGTATCTTTGAACATCGTACCTTGCAACCGTTGCATCCCATTTTCCGTGGATTTGATGATATGTTCTATGTGCCGCATAGCCGCCACACGGAAGTGCGCCGGGAAGATATACAGAAGGTTCCGGAATTGACGCTGCTTTCCGAGTCGGAGGATGCTGGTGTATATATGGCGGTGGCCCGTGGAGGGCGTGAGTTCTTCGTGACCGGCCATTCGGAATACTCCCCGCTGACATTGGATACAGAGTATCGCCGTGACTTGAATAAGGGCCTGCCCATTGAGATACCCCGTAACTACTATGTGGACGATGACCCGGACAAAGGAGTGCTGGTGCGTTGGCGTGCCCATGCCAATCTGTTGTTCTCCAATTGGCTGAATTATTTTGTATATCAGGAGACGCCGTATAATATTAATGAAATAGGGTGAGTTACTCGTAACTAAACGATGATAAAGCAACGTAAAATAGAGCTGCTGGCTCCTGCCAAGAATTTGGAGTGTGGCATAGAAGCAGTGAATCATGGGGCAGATGCGGTATACATCGGTGCACCCAAGTTCGGTGCGCGTGCGGCTGCTGTCAACTCTTTGGAGGATATTGCCGCTTTGGTGGAGCATGCCCATCTGTATAATGCCCGTATCTATGTGACGGTCAATACCATTCTGAAAGAAGAAGAGCTGAAAGAGACGGAGAGGATGATTTGGGAGCTGTACCGCATCGGTGTGGATGCACTGATTGTACAGGATATGGGGATTACGCGGTTGAATTTGCCGCCCATTCCGTTGCATGGCAGTACGCAGATGGATAACCGTACGCCGGAGAAAGTACGTTTCCTTGCCGATGCCGGTTTCCGTCAGGTGGTGTTGGCACGCGAACTTTCTTTGCAGGAGATACGCGGTATCCATGAGGCGTGTCCCGACGTGCCGCTCGAAGTCTTTGTACACGGGGCTCTTTGCGTCAGTTATAGCGGGCAGTGCTATGTCAGCCAGGCTTGTTTCGGACGGAGTGCCAACCGGGGGGAATGTGCGCAATTCTGCCGTTTACCCTTCAGTCTGGTAGATGCCGATGGCAAGACCATTGTGCGTAATAAGCATCTGCTTTCTTTGAAGGACCTCAACCAAAGCGAGGTGTTGGAAGAACTGCTGGATGCCGGAGCCACTTCGCTGAAGATAGAAGGCCGCTTGAAGGATGTGACCTATGTGAAGAATGTGACGGCGGCTTACCGTAGGAAGCTCGATGCCATTTTTGCCCGTCGCAAGGAATATGCCCGTGCTTCTTCGGGCACCTGCCGTTTCGATTTCCAGCCACAGTTGGACAAGAGTTTCAGCCGCGGTTTCACCCATTATTTCCTGCAAGGAAGGGGAGGGGAGATCACTTCGTTCGATACGCCCAAATCTTTGGGAGAGGAGATGGGCACTTTGAAGGAACAGCGCGGGGGATATCTCACGGTGGCAGGCGTAAAGCCTTTCCACAACGGAGACGGTGTCTGTTTTCTTGATGAGCAGGGACGTTTGCAAGGTTTCCGCATCAACCGGGTGGATGGTAACAAACTCTATCCGGCAGGGGAAGTGCCTCGTATCAAACCCCGTACCCGACTTTATCGTAACTTCGACCAGGAGTTTGAACGTATTCTTACCCGTAAATCCTCCGAACGCAAAATCGGTGTTTGTTGGGAGTTGTCAGATACTTCTTTCGGGTTTAGCCTGACGGCTGCGGACGAGGATGATAACCGCGTGACGCTCTCTTTCCCTTATCCGAAAGAGTTGGCACGTACACCGCAGGTGGATAATCTGCGTAATCAGCTGGGCAAGTTGGGGAATACTCCTTTTGAGATAGCAGGATATTTGTCTGAAGATGCTTCGGGCATCAGGCTCAATCTTTCTGCTAACTGGTTCCTTCCTGCTTCTGCGGTGGCGGACTGGCGCCGGCAGGTGATAGATAAGCTGATTGCGGCTCGGCGTGTTACTTATCGTCGTGAGCTGGCTGTTTGGAAACCGACCAGCCATGCTTTCCCGGCTACTTCGCTGACCTATCTGGGTAATGTGATGAACGGTGCTGCCCGGAGTTTCTACCGTGAGCACGGGTTGTCGTCCATAGCACCTGCTTACGAGGCACAAGCGGTTCCGGATGCTGTACTCATGTTCTGCAAACATTGCCTGCGTTTCAGTATGGGATGGTGTCCCACCTATCAGAAAGGACATTCTCCTTATAGGGAACCTTATTATTTGGTTGGGACGGACGGCAAGCGTTTCCGCTTGTCTTTTGATTGCAAGAATTGCCAGATGAAAGTCATTGCTCATGAAGAGCCGCTTTAATGAAGGATGAAGAATGAGGAATTACTAATAAAGACTTGAAAATGAGGAGTGAGGAACGGGCACATAATGAAAGGCTGGCAAATGACCGGTACCGGGAAGCGGGCAGGGATAAACATCCTTTGCGTTCACTGCGTTCCCTCCTATTCTGCATTCTTTATTTTTCATGCTTCATTGCTTTAGTTTCCTGCCATTATTCCCGTCCTAATCTTGAAGATGAACATCTGTCTAAGGAGACGCGTGATTCGCTGGCCTATCTTTTTGAGCGGCATTATACTTGGAATACCAATCTGGAAGTGCTGGCAGATTCTGTGAATTTGGCTTGTCTGCCCGTGAAGGACTGCTATAATATGCTTTATCGGGGAGACCGCGTGGTGGTTGCCGAGTTCGCCATCCATCCTGCCGACAGTGTGGATAGTGTATGGGTGAAGCTTGCCCATTCGCAGGAAGTGCAGGGTTGGTTGCGGGAGTCCGAAATGATGCATGCCTTTGTTCCTACAGACAGCATTTCGCAGGCCATCTACTTGTTCAGTGATACCCATGCCTCTTATTTTATCATTATTTTTGCCTTGTTTGTGGCAGTCTGGCTGTTCCGGGCTTTTCGGCGCAAGCAGTTGAGGATGGTGTACTTTAATGATATAGACAGTCTCTATCCGTTGTTGCTATGTCTGCTGATGGCGTTCTGTGCCACTATTTACGAATCTATACAAGTGTTTGCGCCGGAGACGTGGCAACACTTCTATTTTAATCCTACCTTGTCGCCGTTCAAGGTACCGCTTGTGCTTTCTGCTTTTCTGATGGGTATCTGGCTGTTTATAGTGGTGTTGCTGGCGGTACTCGACGATTTGTTTCGCCAGTTAAGTCCGGCGGCGGCCGTATTCTATCTGTTGGGGCTGGCCTCCTGCTGCATCTTCTGTTATTTTTTCTTTATCCTGACTACATCTATCTACGTCGGATACTTGTTTTTGACCGCTTTTGTATGGGTATTCCTCAAAAGGCTTCGCATTTCGCTGCTGGCTTCACGCTATCGTTGCGGCAGATGCGGGCAGAAACTGAGGGAGAAGGGAGTCTGCCCACATTGCGGAGCTATCAATGAATAAAAAAGCTTTGTAACTTTTCCATATTCAGTAGGAAAATGTAACTTTGTAGTTGAACTTTTAAAAGGAGGAATTGATTATGAGTAGTTTGGAGTTGGAAGCCGGAAAATTGGAGTTGATTCGTGAGATAGTCAATATCAATAGCAGTACTGCATTGGAGAGCCTCAGAAAATATATGAAGGAGGTTTTGAATAAGAATAGTCATTCCATTCCGACAGCGGCAGATAGCAAATTGCTGACTAAGCGTATGCTTGCAAAGTATGCCGGTAGTTGGAAGGACAATCGTGATTCTGATGAAATCAATGATGATATATATGCATCACGCCTTTCTCGAAAAGAAGAAAACTTTAGCCCCTTTGACGAATGAAACGATATTTGCTTGATCTAATATTTGTGTTCACTTCATGCGTCAGAAATTTGGAGTAGACGAACATATTGAAAAGGTGGGCTGGGAACATTGTTGCATTTCGGAGGTTACGGTAGCAGAGTTGTTGTTCGGTGCAGAGCGAAGTAATAATGTGGAGAGAAACTTGCAGCTTGTTACTGATTTCTGCCAAGATATCAAGGTAATACCTTTGTCCTCGGCTTTATGTTGTTATGCCTGGAGTAAGGCTGCCTTATATAGTCAAGGAACTCCCATTGAGGATTTGGACTTATTTATAGGATGTACAGCGGTGGCTAACCAAATGATAATGGTTACTGAAAACAAGAAACATCTGGAAAGAATACCTAATATTGAAATTGAAAACTGGGTACATAGAGGATAACTTCTCCTCTGTCAGATAGAAACATAGAAACGGTCGTTCGGGTATGCAATGTGTAAGTACCCGAACGACCGTTTCTATTTTCCTTTACTTTCGGAGGGACAAAGCTCTCCAATCAGAACCTGCACCTCAACTCTATTCCCGCCTGCACAGGCCGTCCTTTCTGCATAAATCCGTTCCCCATACTCTCAAAATAGAACGAAGCATACTCTTTGTCCAGTGCATTGCGCACCCAGAAATCAATCTGTCCATGTCCTTTCTGGAAGCTGATACGTCCGTTCAGCGTGCCGTAGAAGGCTTGGCTCACGGTATTCTTCTCGGTCCAGTAGATGCGCCCGGCACCGGTGTAGTTAGCGTTCAGCTGGATGCGGTCCAGCCAGTGTCCCGGACGGATGCGGAAGATGTACTGACCGCCCACGTTCATGGTATGCTTGGGAACAAAGGGTACGTGCTTGCCGTTGTAGCTGATTTCCTGAAGCTCCCCATTCACTTTCTCGTTGGTGATGTAATCCTTAAAGGTGGCATAGGTATAACCATAACTTGCATTCAGCGTGAAGTCCGTAGCAACGGCAGCCGTCAAGGCAACCTCTGCCCCCTGGCTGCGGCTTTTGCCGGCATTTGCCGTTTCGCGTCCCAGTCCGCTTGGGGCGAAGCGTGAAATCTGCTGGTCGCGGGTTTCCAGCCAGAAGATGGCGGCGTCGGCATGCAGACGTCCGTCCAGCAGATTCAAGTGTGTTCCTATTTCGTAGTTCCAGGTCTGTTCGGGCTTGTAGACGGTGGCGGATTTTGCATCCGGATTCTCTCCCGCATCGGGGAAGTATTTGCCCACCAGCTCTTTGTAGGCATCCGGCACGTTGGGCATAATCGCCTCTTTGCTTTGCCGCATCATGTCATTCTTCAAACTGGATTGCAGCAGGTCGGAGAACATCTGCACGTTGTAGCCTCCCGAACGGTAACCTTTGCTGACCGTTGCATACACATTTCCTCTGTTTCGCGCAAAGTCATACTGCAAAGCAAACTTGGGCAACAGCTGAAGATAATCCTTATCAATGTTTCCTTGGTAGCGCGACTCTACGGTCAGCGCCGTCTCCGGCATCATCTCTATTTCGCGGATGACGACGTCGCCCCGCTTCATTTCTCCCTTGATGCCCACCTTGTAGTCCAGGCTGGTGCCGGAGTTGTAATCCATCTTCATACGCTCATAATCCAGGCGTAACCCGGCAGTGAACGACACTCCTTTCAGCCCGAATAAATCTCTGAAGGTGGATTGATGAAAGAGTGCCCCATTCAGCAGCGGAGTGTCGAAACTGCCCCCGATGGGCATGGTCCGGCTGCTGATGCCCAGTGAGGGCAGGATATTCATGCTCATGGACGGTCCCATCTCTACTTGTATTTGCGATGGGATGACACTGCCCAACATCTGGTTCAGCATCCCCATTCCGGCTTCCCTGAAAGTGACGGGAGCTTCCGTATTCAGCCATTGGTAGAAGCCGAAGGCGCCGGTGGTCCATTGCCAGCGGCTGCCGCTTTTACTCTTCAAGATGATTTCCTCGCTCAGTGCGTGGGAGCGTTGTTTCTGTTGCAGGGTATAGATGTCGTTGGCGGTGAAGTCTTGGTCTATGTCCATGCAGTCCTTTAGAAACTGGTAGCCGGTGACCATGCTCAACGTGAAGTGCTGTGTCTGGTATTCCAGGTTCAGACCCGTGTTCAGCAGGTTGCGGTAGTAGTTGCTGCGGGCGTTATTGGAGATTTTTCCGATGTAGGGCTTCAGCGGCTCGCTCTGTGCTTCGGGGGCCAGGCTGCCTTGGTAGAAATACGGGTAGCCACCCTGGTCGCTGTATTCGTAGTTGATGTTTAGGTCCACCTTCCAGTTGTCCGAGGGGAGGTAGATGGCGCGGATGCGTCCGCCTGCCGATTGCCCCTTGTCCGCTTTCTCGTCCCTCACCGTGTTGCGGAAGAATCCTCCTTGATAATCGTAAAAACCTCCGGTGGAAAAGGCGAACCGTTCCGAAAGGCGGTGATAGTGGGTCAGCGAGGTATTATAGGCATTGTACGTACCTGCCCCCATGCGGAAGTCCGTCCCCTGGTAGGAGAAGGGCGATTTGGTGTGCACCTTAATCAATCCGCCCATGGCATTGCGCCCGTAGAGCGTGCCCTGCGGACCGCGTAGCACGTCGATGCGCTCTACGTCGGCATAGCTGAAGTCGAAGGCTGACTTGTCTATATAAGGTATATTGTCTACATAAAGTCCTACGGAGGGAGTGTTGATGCGCGAGCCGATGCCGCGGATATAGACTGCCGAAGTCAGTCGCGAGCCGTAGTCGGGGATAAACATATTGGGCACTACGGATGTCAGATTCTTGATGGAGTTCACCTGTGCGTTCTGCATGTCCTGCTGCGAAAGCAGGGTGACGGCGGCGGGCTGCTCGCGCAGTTTCCGGTTTTCTTTGGGGGCGGCAATGACGGTTATTTCCTCTACATCCACCACTTTCAAGGTGTCTGCCTCTTCGGCAAGTACGTTGCCGGTTGCCAGGAGGCAGAAGATACCGGTCAAAATTCTATATCTATTCATAAACTGGTTTTTTAGCGCCTGCAAAGTAAAGGGATTCTTGCGGAAGGGACAATCCTCATTTATTAGGATTTCGTTCCTGGAGTGCTAATCTTAAATCGTTCCATCATGCGGAAAATATCGTTCCTCCGTGGGGTAAAAATCGTTCCACCATGGTGGAACGATTTTTACCCCACGGAGGAACGATTAGATGTTGGCACATTAGCACACTAATTGGGGCGAAGTTTTTCTGAAAAGACTTCGCTTCTGATGTATCCGGTTGTAGGATTATATTCTGTCCGCTTCCACATATCCGTGCATCACGGCATAGATAGTCAGCCCGGACACGGACTTGATACCCAGCTTCTCGGTGATATTCTTGCGGTGTGAGATGACGGTGGTCAGGCTGATGTTCAGTTTGTCGGCAATCTCCTTGTTGATGAGACCTTTGGTAATCAGCACCAGCACTTCTATTTCGCGGGCGGAAAGGTCGTGCCCGGCGGCTGTATTTATTGCCATATCCGAGTGTCTGGCGGGTGCCGGCTTTCCGTGGTTTTGTCTGTATTGGTTTCCGTATTGGCGCAGCTGCAGAATGTTTTTTGCCAGATTTTGTTCGTCCTGATAGATGTTTAGCGTCGGCATGCCCGACAGTTGGGGGACGGTTTCACCATTGACCAGCACAATGGTTTTGGGCTTGCGCTCCAGAAAGAAAGCGGTATGCTCGAAGTAAATCTGTGAAGAGATGAAATAATGTACATACATGTCAGGCGTATCATCCATCAGTTCGCCAAAGGAACGGAAAGAGCGGATGATGGCTGTCGGGATGATTTCCTCCAGCAAGTTCTGCAGTCCCAGACAGGAGAGGGTGTTGGAGTCGACGATTGCTATTTCAGGAGTCATTCTCGTTTTTTTTGTTTCTGCAAAAATACGGATTATTTTTTAGGGTTTGTCTGTGCGGGGCTGCAAAATGAAAAATTCTCCTATGCAGAACTATTCTCCCTCTCCTTTTGGGGAGCGGGGAGTGTCTCCTTTCGCATATTGGCTGGGGCTGACATTGAAATATTTCTTAAAGACTTCCCGGAAGTATTTCCCATCGCAGAAACCGGTTCTTTCTGCTACTTCAGTCACGGAATATTTCCCTTCTTTCAACAGCTCGGCAGCATGTTTCAAACGGATATTCCGTACGAAATCTGCCGGTGCCTGGCCGGTCAGCGCTTTCAGTTTACTGTAGAAACTGGTACGGCTCATATTCAGGAGCGAGCACAATACGTCCACTGTGAAATCGGGATTATCCATGTTCTCCTCGATATGTCTCTTTACATTCGACATGAATTTCCAGTCGAGACTGTTGGAGCAAGTGGTAGTTGTGGAGGGCTCTTCTTCTGTATTGATTTCCAAATTCGCATATCTCTTGCGCAGCAATGCGCGGTTGGCAAGCAGATTGGCAATGCTGGCTTTCAGTATGTTTATGCTGAAAGGTTTTACAATATATTCGTCCGCACCGATATGGAGTCCTTCGAGAATGTTCTTTTCATCTCCCAGTGCCGTCAGCAGTACTACCGGGATGTGGGATGTTTCAATATCGTTCTTGATGGCGATGCATAATTCGTCGCCTCGCATTTCCGGCATCATGATGTCGGAAAGAATCAGTCCCGGCCAGAATTGTTTTACAATGGTCAGCGCTTCCTTGCCGTTGTTGCATACTTGTACATTGTAAATCGGAGAGAACGACTGGAAGAGATAGTTGCGCAGCTCGTCATTGTCTTCTACAATCAAGATGCGATGCAGTTTGTCATTGTCTTCAGTCCGGAGTTCTCCGGCAAGTTTCAAAGGAACGGTGGGGACATCCGGTTCATAGAAGGTCTTCTTATCCTTAACGGACAGAGTGAAGTTCTTGAACTGTTCTTTCTCTTTGGGAAGGATGATTCTGACAGTACTGCCTTGGCATTCGGTGCTCTCAATGTATATTTTTCCATTGTGCAGGCTTACCAGCTTCCGCACCAGCATCAGACCGATACCGCTTCCCGTTATTTTGGAGTTGATGGCATTTGTTCCACGGAAGTGCATCTTGAACAGTTTTCTTTGTTCTTTGGCGGGAATTCCTATTCCATTATCTTTGACTTCTAGTCTCCAGGAGCTTTTCATGTCATAAACAGAAATGAGTATATCGCCATTTTGGGGAGTATACTTCAGAGCATTGGATATGACATTTTCCAGGATAGAGTCCATCTTCTCTTTGTCGAACCATACATTCATGTAGCTGAAATTGCTTTCGTATCTGAAAGTGATATGTTTTATGGTGGCATAGGTCTGGAAATTGTTGTATATCTCCTTGATGTAAGTATTCAATTCATATTCTGCTATGTACAGATGAGGGGAATATACTTCTGCCCGTTCAAAGTTTATCAGATTGGTAGTCATGCGCAGGAGGGAGTTGACATTTCTCAGTGCCATGTGCATATTGTTGGTCTCGGCTTCGTTCAGTGTCTTGTTTTCAAGCATTTCTTCCAGAGGTGCCTTTATCAGTGTCAATGGCGTGCGGATATCATGCGCGGTATTGACAAAGAAACGGGTTTTCTCATCGGATATCTTTTTCTGTTTTCTCAGTGCCATGACACGGAAACCGACAACGGACATCAGTACTGTCAGCAGGACATAGCAGGCTATGGCCCAAAAACTGAACCAGACGGGGCGCGCAATGCTGATGTCGATGCTTCGCTCTTCAAAATAAAGATAAGGCTCTTCCTTGGATACCGCCCGTATGTAAAGTTTGTAATCGCCCGAGGCAAGGTTGGTGAAGCGGAGATGCCCTTCTTCACCCAGGCGGTTCCAGTCATCGTAAAAGCCTTCCAGCTTCCAGTAGAAAGTGACATTGTCCGGCGCGTCATAATTGATGGATGAAATACTGAGGGAAAAAGTGTTCTGGTTATATTTCAGCTTTAACCGGTCTGTCTGGTTGATGTTTTCCTTCAAGGGGGAATTCGGACTGCCGGGAAAGACTGTCTGATAGAGTATCTGAAAATCGCTGAGTATCATAGGAGAGTAGATGTACTTGGGCAAACGGGTTCCTTCGGGAAACTCGATGGCTCCGTCTGTGCTGCCAAAGACAAAACCCTTGTTCTTGCGTAGCGTTCCGGAAGAGGCACTGAAGCAGGAGGACATCAGCCCTTGCTCTTTAGTCCAGTTGTGGAATGTCTTCTCCGTAGGGTGGAAACAGCTGATTCCGTTTTCGGTACTCATCAGGATATGCCCGTCCGACTCGGGGAGTATGGTGTAGATGTTGTTTGAAATCAAGGCACAATTGTCCTTGTGATAATGCTTGAACGTACTGTCCTTTGCGTTGTAGACAACCACTCCGGAGCCGTTTGTTCCTATATATAGAGAGAGGTCTTCCGCTTGGTAAAGTGTGTTGATGTAGGTCGTCTCTTCCTGCAAGGCGACATATTGGAATCTACCCGACTCTTTGTCCAGCAGATACAGTCCGGCACTTGTCCCAATCCACATGTGTCCGTCGTCCTTTTCTGTAATGGCGGTGACGGAATTTATTCCGGGATACAGACGGACGGAATTCAGGGACAAATCGAAGCACTTCAGATTATAGAACCCTCCGGACCAGATATATCCTTTGGAGTCTTTTACAATGTCGCGGATATACTTGTCAGGACGAATGTTGTCCGGATTGAGCAGGTAAGGGGAGAAATATTCTACCGAGAGTGTCCTTTTATTTATTTTGTATACTCCCGAAGTATATCCTCCTGCCCAAATAATGCCGGGTGATACCTCGCATAGCGTAATGAAGATGTGATTCTTGTTTTTCAGTTGATGGTCGAAGGAGCTCAGGAATGAATGCCACTGCCCGGTTTTCGATTGATAAAGGCTGATTCCGTTACTTGTTCCGAACCATAGGTCTCCGTCACTGTCTTCAATGACAGAGTGTACCTGGTCGTTGACCAGCGATTGTCTGTTTCCGATAGAATGCTTTATCCAGTTGTAGCTTTTGTACCGGTTGTCTATAATGGTAATTCCTTCCGGGTAGTTGGCTATCCATATCCGCTTTTCTTCATCAATATAAATGTCATTGATGTTATTGCTGTTCATCTCATTGTGGCTTTTGTAGCTGGAGACGATGTACGGTTCCGAGATACACGAGTTCATGTTGATTTTGTGTATACCCATACCTTCTGTCGCTATCAATAGCTCTGTCTGGTTCAGAGGCTTGATTCGGGCAATGTTTACATCGCTCAAATCCGTATTGGAGTGTATAATCCGTTGTTGCCGTATGTCGTAGGCAAAGACGCCTTTTTCAAAAGTACCGATGAAAAGTCTTTGTGATTCTTGGTGGAAATAGAGTGAACTGATTTGGGCCTGGATTTTGTCAAGAGGTTCAAGAGGGACAATCTGCAATGTCTCATTTTCGAGTTTGACATATCGCAATCCCTTGTCGGTACCCATGAAGAAGTGGTTATTGTCCACTTGTTCGATACTTGTAATGCTGCTTTTCAGTTCATTGGACATTTGATGGACCTCTCCGGTTTGTGTGTCGTAGAGAGCGATGCTGTATCTGCTGCAGAGCCAAATCCTGTGATTGCAGTCCATATAGCCGTAGCTGATATTGACCGGTGTCTTGGGCAGTTTATATACTCTGTTGAACACATCGTGTTCTTGGTTGTATTGAAAAATGCGACCGGCTTTACCTATGACCCATAATTTCCCTTTCTCTTCAAAATATAGCCAACCGAGATGGATGGGGAAACTTGACTCTTTGTTTTCTTCTATTAATTTATAATGCTTGATGTCTTTTCCATTGTACCGGTCTATGCCTTCGTTGGTGAGGAACCACATGTAACCTACCGAATCCTTTTGAATGTCGAAGATTCTGCGGTTGCTCAATCCGTTTTCCACCCCTATGTATTTATATGTTTGCGCCGTAGCTATGAGAGGCAAAAGGAATAGAAAGCATACAATGTTTATGATGAACCTCATAATAAATACAATATAACAACATATATGTGATAATAGTTTACAAATTAAACGAGAAAAAGTGAAAAATCAAAATTTGGATGTAAATATTATAGCTTAATCAAAGAATGCCTTTGCCGCTTCCGCACATCGTTCGCCGTCAATTCCGGCAGAAACAATGCCTCCGGCATATCCGGCGCCTTCTCCGCAAGGGAACAATCCTTTTACGCGTACATGTTGCAGTGTCTCCTTGTCTCTTGTTATGCGTACCGGCGCCGAAGTACGGGTTTCCACTCCAATCATTGTCGCCTCGTTCGTCAAGAAACCACGGCTGTATTTCCCGAATAGCTGGAAACCTTTGCTCAGGCGTTCTGCAATGAAAGAGGGCATCCAGAAGTGGAGAGGTGAGGAAACCAGTCCCGGTGCATACGAAGTTTCCGGCAGGTCGTAACTCAGTTTTTTCTTAGTGAAGTCTGCCATTCTCTGTGCCGGTGCTGTCTGCTTCATATTGCCTTGTTGCCAGCAGAGGCGCTCCAGATACTCTTGAAAATACATCATGCTTAATTGGGAATTGACGGTTGGCAATTGACAATTAGCCGCGCTGTCGTGCTGCATAGAAATTGTAAATTGTAGATTGTCAATAGTAAATTGCTCTATGTCTTCCGGGCGTAGCTCTACCACCATTCCCGAATTGCTCCAACGGGAACCGCGGTTGCTGGGACTCATCCCGTTGACTACAATCTGCTCGGGACCGCTGGCGGCGGGCACAACGAAGCCGCCGGGACACATGCAAAAGCTATATACTCCTCGTCCGTCCACTTGGTTTACAAAACTATATTCGGCGGCAGGCAGATATTTTCCCCGTCCGTTCCGGTTGTGATATTGTATTTGGTCTATCAAGGTGGCAGGGTGTTCTAGTCGTACGCCTACGGCAATGCCTTTAGCTTCAATCTCTACATTGTTGGCGGCAAGCCAGCGGTATACGTCCCGGGCAGAGTGACCGGTGGCAAGTATCACCGGGCCAAGGAAAGTCTTGCCGGTATTTGTTTCAATGCCTTTGACTTCATCCTTCTCTATGAGCAGGGCGTCCATGCGTGTTTCAAAGTGGACTTCGCCACCGCACTGGATGATAGTGTTCCGCATGTTTTCAATAACACGCGGCAGTTTGTCCGTACCTATGTGCGGATGTGCATCTACCAGTATGGAAGTGGAGGCTCCATGTTGGCAGAAGACGTTCAGAATCTTGTCTACATTGCCACGCTTCTTACTGCGTGTGTACAGCTTGCCATCCGAGTAAGCTCCGGCACCTCCCTCTCCGAAGCTGTAATTGGACTCCGGGTTGACGAGTTGCTGGCGGCTGATTTGCGCCAAGTCTTTCTTGCGTTCCCGTACGTCCTTTCCACGCTCCACAATGACGGGGCGCAGACCGAGCTCTATCAGTCGCAGGGCGGCGAAGAGTCCTCCGGGACCGGCGCCTACCACTACTACTTGGGGCTTTCCTTCTACATTATTATATAAGGTATGTTGGTATTCATCCTCTTTTGGCATTTCGTTCAAGTAGGCACGCACGTTGAGGTTGACGTAGATGGTCCGCTGGCGGGCATCGATGCTACGCTTCAAGATACGCGCTGCGGTTATCTCCCGTGCATTCAGTCCTTTTTCGTGTATTAAGTACTCTTTCAGGCGTTGCTCGTTTGCCGCTACTTCGGGCAATACGCGTAGTTGGTATTCTTGTATCATAACGATTATCCGAATAAGGCACGGAATGCCTCTTCTACCTTCCGTACCGGTATTAATTCTATTTTTATCTTTTGGGTATTGAGTCCCTGCATATTATACTTGGGAAGTATAAAACGCTTGAAGCCAAGTTTCTCTGCTTCTCCGATGCGCTGCTCAATGCGGTTTACCGGGCGTATCTCTCCCGACAGACCTATTTCTCCTGCCATGCACACCTCTGGCTCTATGGCCGTGTCCATGTTGCTGGAGAGGATGGCGCTGATGACGGCAAGGTCTATTGCCGGGTCGTTCACTTTCAATCCACCGGCAATATTGAGAAATACATCTTTCTGTGCCAGTTTGAAGCCTACACGTTTTTCCAATACGGCCAGCAGCATATTCATGCGGCGGATGTCGAACCCTGTGGCAGAGCGTTGTGGGTTACCATATACGGCACTGCTGACCAATGCCTGCGTTTCGATGAGGAACGGTCTGATGCCTTCTATCGCGGAGGCGATGGCTATGCCGCTCATACCTTCATGGTCCTGGCTCAGCAGTAGTTCGGATGGGTTGCTCACCTGCCGTAATCCATCTTGCCGCATTTCGTAAATACCCAGTTCGGCAGTGCTTCCGAAGCGGTTCTTGATGCTACGCAGGATGCGGTACATGTAGTGCTGGTCGCCCTCGAACTGGAGTACGGTATCCACGATATGTTCCAGTACCTTGGGGCCGGCTATGCTTCCTTCCTTATTAATATGCCCGATGAGGATAACCGCCGTATGCGTTTCCTTGGCAAAGCGCAGGATGGAGGCGGAACATTCCCGTACCTGGGCGATGCTTCCCGGCGACGATTCAAGGGTTTCGGTAGAAATCGTCTGTATGGAGTCGATGATGACGATGTCCGGGCGGATGTTCTTGATATGGACGTAAATCTGTTCCAGGGAAGTTTCGCATACGATGAGGCAATCACTGGAAGCACTTGTCAAGCGGTCGGCACGCAGTTTCAATTGGCGGGTACTTTCTTCGCCGGAGACGTAGAGGATGCGTTTTTCCGGTATGCGGAGTACGGTTTGTAGCACCAGGGTGGATTTCCCGATGCCCGGTTCGCCGCCAATCAAAACAAGAGATCCTTGTACAAGACCACCACCTAGTACCCGGTTCAGTTCGGCATCATGGAGGTCGATGCGCGGTTCGTCATCGGCTACAATTTCATGGAGGGTTATGGGTTTGGCTTTGGCGGTCTCTATGCCCGATACGGGACGCTTGTTCACCACTTCTTTCCGTACCACCTCTTCCACATACGTGTTCCACATTCCGCACGACGGACACTTGCCTACCCATTTGGGAGAGTCTTGTCCGCAGTTGCTGCATACATAAACCGTCTTCTCTTTAGCCATAGTTGTGCATTCTCTTCTAAAATGATTGCCCAAAGGTACAATTTTTCGATGCAGGGCTTGCAGACTCCCATAGAGTTTTTTTATTTTTGTGAGTAGAAAACAATAACATGTTATAAAAGCCATGATAGAAGATATTCTTGCATACAACAAGCGTTTTGTAGCCGAGAAGGGGTATGAGAAATACATCACGAATAAATACCCGGATAAGAAGATTGCCATCCTCTCTTGTATGGATACCCGTTTGACCGCTTTACTGCCGGCAGCCTTGGGCATCAAGAACGGCGATGTGAAGATGATAAAGAATGCGGGTGGAATCATTTCACATCCGTTCGGTAGTGTCATTCGTAGCCTGATGGTGGCCATTTACGAGTTGGGCGTGACGGAAGTGATGGTTATTGCCCACTCCGATTGCGGTGCGTGCCACATGAGCAGCGCCCAGATGATAGAGCATATGAAGGCCCGGGGCATCAAGCAGGAGACGATTGATATGATTCGTTTCTGCGGAGTGGATTTCGAGTCTTGGCTGTAGATTCGAAGATACGGAGAAATCGGTAAAAGGTACGGTGGAAGCTATTATCAATCATCCGCTGATACCGAATGATATCAATGTCAGCGGTTTCATAATAGATTCTGTGACGGGAGAATTGACCCCGGTGCAGTGATAGTTGTGCTTCACACGGTAATTTCCCCTGCCAGCGGTCGTCCCATCAGTTCGCGTATTTCGGCAGGTGGATAATCGTGCCCCAGAAGGAACATCAGCTTGGTTACGGCAGATTCCGTTGTGCTGTCATATCCGCAGACAACTCCTGCCTGCATCAGTTGGTAACCGGTTTCATAGCGCTCCATTTCAACAGTGCCGGCACTGCATTGGGTGACGTTGACAATGATGATGCCTTGTTCGCAGGCATCATGCAGGCGGCGTAGAAACCATTCCTTTCGGGGAGCGTTGCCGGAACCGTAGGTTTCGAGGACTACGGCCTTCAGTCCTTTAGTGGCAAGTATGGCTGCCACGACATTTTCCTGAATACCTGGAAAAAGCTTCAGTATGGCGATGTTGGTATCAAGCAGATAATGAGGCTCCAGTTCGTGGGGAGTGCCGTGCGTATGAATTTGCACATTATTATATTTAATATGTATACCGGCGGAAGCGAGTACCGGATAATTGAAGGAACGGAAAGCATTGAAGTTCTCCGCGTTCATTTTGGTGGTACGGTTGCCGCGCATCAGGTGGTTTTCGAAGAAGATGCAGACTTCGGGTACGATGGGCTGTCCGTTGGAGTGGCGGTCGGTGGCTATTTCGATGCTGGTCAGCAGGTTTTCCTTGCCGTCTGTGCGGAGCACGCCAATGGGCAGTTGCGAGCCGGTTAGGATGACGGGCTTGTTCAGCCCTTCAAGCATGAAGCTGAGTGCAGAAGCTGTGTAGGCCATGGTGTCTGTGCCATGCAGGATGACGAAGCCTGTATATTGGTTGTAGTTGTTGCTGATGATGCGTACCAGTTTGCGCCAGGCATCGGGGTCCATGTCCGAGGAATCCATGGGCGGGTCGAATTGATAAGTGTCGATACGGAACGCAAATCTCTGAAGTTCGGGAACATGTTTCTGCAACTGCTCGAAGTTGAAGCTTTCCAGGGCGCCGGTTTCTGCATTCTCTATCATTCCGATAGTTCCACCGGTGTATATTAGCAAAACGGAAGTGTTTTCTGGGTTCATGCGCACTTTTCTTTCATGTTTTCCATGCAAATATAATGATATATATTGAGAATGATAGCAAAATGTTAGAAAAGAATAAACGGATATACAGAAAAAAGGTATGGAAAGTGTGAAAGTGTAAGCCGTAAGTTGTGCATATTTCTTGCCTTTTTAGAGGCTTTCTGCATTTTTATCGCAAAAAAGTCGCAAAAAGTGATAGATTGAATGTTTTTATTGTTACTTTTGCAACACTTATCATAAATGATAGAAACAAGAGACTATGAACAAGTACTATCAACATACAGTCACATCCATGTGGACCATGACCCTTAGGGGTTAGGGATAGTATTTTGTGTTTCTACGTGTTACACCATTTTCAAGCAGTTTTTCCATTTAATTAAAGTCAATGCAAGCCGTAGCAGCTTGTTTCCGACACATTGTATCAACCATCTCAACAATATAAAGAGAAATGAAAGTAATGAAATTCGGCGGAACGTCCGTAGGTTCCGTGAACAGTATTTTGAGCGTCAAGAGAATTGTAGAAGCAGTCGATGAACCGGTTATCGTGGTGGTGTCCGCATTGGGCGGCATCACGGACAAGTTGATAAACACCTCTAGAATGGCGGCAGCCGGTGATGCTTCTTACGAGAATGAGTTCCGGGAGATTGTCTATCGTCATGTGGAAATGATTAAGGAAGTGATTCCGGCAGGCGAGGCGCAGGTTGCCTTGCAACGCCAGATTGGTGAGCTGCTCAACGAGCTGAAGGACATCTTTCAGGGCATTTATCTGATAAAGGACCTTTCGCAGAAGACGTCCGATACGATTGTGAGCTATGGCGAACGTCTTTCATCTATCATCGTTGCCCAGTTGACGGGAGCGGAGTGGTTTGACTCACGCAAGTTTATCAAGACGGAAAAGAAGCATTCCAAGCATGTGCTGGATACGGAGCTGACAAATTCGTTGGTGCGCGAGACATTCAGTAGCCTGCCCAAACGCGTATTGGTTCCGGGTTTTATCTCCACAGACAAAATGACGGGAGAGGTAACGAACCTGGGTAGAGGTGGCTCTGACTATACGGCGGCAATCATTGCTGCTGCACTGGATGCCGACAGTCTGGAAATCTGGACGGATGTAGACGGATTCATGACAGCTGACCCGCGTGTGATTTCCAGGGCATACACTATCAATGAATTGAGCTATGTGGAAGCTACGGAGCTTTGTAACTTCGGTGCGAAAGTGGTCTATCCGCCTACAATCTATCCGGTTTGCCACAAGAATATCCCCATTCTGGTGAAGAATACCTTCAATCCGGAGGGTGTGGGAACTGTCATCAAGCGAGAGGTTTCCGACCCGCAAAGCAAGGCCATCAAGGGTATTTCATCCATCAATGATACGAGCCTAATTACAGTGCAAGGCCTTGGTATGGTAGGTGTCATCGGTGTGAACTACCGTATCTTCAAGGCGCTGGCAAAGAATGGCATCAGTGTGTTCCTTGTGTCCCAGGCTTCTTCGGAGAATTCAACGTCTATCGGTGTGCGCAATGCGGATGCTGATCTGGCTTGCGAGGTGCTGAACGAGGAGTTTGCCAAAGAAATAGAGATGGGAGAAATTTCTCCTATTCAGGCAGAAAAGAACCTGGCTACCGTGGCCATCGTAGGCGAGAACATGAAGCATACGCCGGGTATTGCCGGAAAGCTGTTCGGTACGTTGGGGCGTAACGGTATCAATGTGATTGCTTGTGCGCAGGGTGCTTCGGAAACCAACATCTCGTTTGTAGTGGACAGCAAATCATTGCGCAAATCGCTGAATGTCATCCATGATTCTTTCTTCTTGTCGGAATATCAGGTACTGAATCTTTTTATCTGCGGCATAGGAACCGTAGGCGGCAGCTTGATAGAGCAAATTCACAGCCAGCGCCAGAAGCTGATGCAGGAGAACGGCCTGCAGCTGAATGTAGTGGGCATTGCCGATGCAAACAAAGCCATGTTCAGCCGCGAAGGTTTCGATTTGGGACGTTTTCGTGAAGAACTGCAGGAGAAGGGAAAGGACAGCTCTCTGGAAACGCTGCGTAATGAGATTATCGGTATGAACATCTTTAACTCTGTCTTTGTGGACTGTACGGCAAGTGCAGGCGTGGCTTCCCTTTACAAGGACTTGCTGCTGCACAATGTTTCGGTAGTGGCTGCTAACAAGATTGCTGCTTCTTCCGAATACGAGAACTACCGTGAACTGAAACAGATTGCCCGCCAACGCGGTGTGAAGTACTTGTTTGAAACCAATGTAGGCGCCGGACTCCCCATCATCAATACCATTAACGACCTTATCCATAGCGGTGATAAGATATTGAAGATTGAAGCCGTGCTGAGCGGTACGTTGAACTATATCTTCAATAAAATCAGTGCCGACATTCCTTTCAGCAAGACCATTAAGATGGCGCAGGAGGAACGTTACTCCGAGCCCGATCCGCGTATCGACCTCAGCGGAAAGGATGTTATCCGCAAACTGGTGATTCTGGCACGCGAGGCCGGTTACTGTTTGGAACAGAGCGATGTTGAGAAGAACCTCTTTGTGCCCGATGACTTCTTTGAAGGCTCCCTGGATGACTTCTGGAAGAAAGTGCCGAGCCTCGATGCCGATTTCGAAGCCCGCCGCAAGGTGTTGGAAGCCGAGAACAAGCATTGGCGTTTCGTAGCCAAACTGGAAAATGGCAAAGCATCTGTCGGTTTGCAGGAAGTCGGCGCCAACCATCCGTTCTACGGGCTGGAAGGCAGCAATAACATCATCCTGCTGACCACGGCACGTTATAAGGAATATCCGATGATGATACAAGGCTACGGAGCCGGTGCGGGTGTAACGGCTGCGGGGGTATTTGCGGATATTATGAGCATTGCAAACGTTTAATCCAAATCGTAATATAGAAAGATGAAACACATCATTATATTGGGTGATGGTATGGCCGACTGGCCCGTGAAGGCTCTGGGAGGCAAAACCTTGCTGCAGGCGGCTGCAACTCCCTATATGGACAAGCTGGCACGCATGGGACGTGTGGGAAGGCTGGTGACGGTGGCCGAGGGATTTCATCCCGGCAGTGAGGTGGCGAATATGTCCGTTCTGGGCTATAACCTGCCGAAGGTGTACGAAGGCCGCGGTCCATTGGAGGCGGCGAGTATCGGTGTGGACTTGCAGCCGGGTGAGATGGCGATGCGCTGCAACATTATCTGCATCGAGGGAGACAATATCAAGAATCATTCTGCCGGGCACATTACTACAGAGGAAGCGGATGTGTTGGTAAAATACCTTCAGGAGCATTTGGGTGATGACCGCGTGCATTTCCATACGGGCGTGCAATACCGCCATCTGCTGGTAATAAAAGGAGGGGACAAGCGCATTGACTGTACGCCGCCCCACGATGTCCCTTTGAGGCCTTTCCGTCCGTTGATGGTGAAGCCGATGGAGGGTACGGAGAATATTTCGGTCCCCGAAGGCGGTGCAGAGCTTACTCCGAAGCAGACTGCCGATTTGATTAATGATTTGATTCTCCGTTCGCAAGTGTTGCTGGAAAACCATCCGGTCAACATGAAGCGGAAGGCCGAGGGTAAGGACCCTGCCAATAGCATCTGGCCGTGGAGTCCCGGTTATCGTCCGCAGATGGAGCGCCTTTCAGACAAGTTCCCGCAGGTGAAGCGTGGTGCTGTGATTTCTGCCGTGGATTTGATTAACGGCATCGGCTACTATGCCGGATTGCGGCGCATCACCGTAGAAGGTGCGACGGGGCTTTATGATACCAACTATGAGAATAAGGTGGCTGCCGCCCTTGATGCATTGCGGACGGATGATTTTGTCTACCTGCATATCGAGGCCAGTGATGAGGCCGGTCACGAAGGAAATGTCCCCTTGAAGATTATGACGATTGAGAATCTGGACAGCCGTGCCGTAGGTCCTATCTACGAGGCTGTGAAGGATTGGGAGGAACCCGTTGCTATCTCCGTATTGCCCGACCATCCCACTCCCTGCGAACTCCGTACGCATACGGCCGAACCTATCCCGTTCCTCATTTGGCATCCGGGTATCGAGGCTGACGAAGTACGGACATTTGATGAAGTGGCAGCCTGTGAAGGCAGTTACGGACTGATGAAAGAAGACGAGTTTATTAATGAATTTATGAGTTCCACCACAGAGTAACACAGAGTTTCACGGGGTTTTATTTATAGAGAATTCTGTGAGACTCTGTGGTGAATAAAAAAATACCGCAATGAAATATTATAGCACCAACAAACAAGCCCCCGAAGCCACTCTTGAAGAGGCCGTGGTAAAGGGGCTTGCCGCAGACAAGGGGCTTTTCATGCCCTTTACAATCAAAACTCTGCCACAAGAGTTTTACGATAGCATCGATACACTCAGCTTTCAGGAGATAGCCTATCGCGTGGCAGATGCTTTCTTTGGCGAGGATGTTCCTGCCGATACGCTGAAACAGATTGTTTATGACACACTCAGTTTCGATGTCCCTCTGGTCCGGGTGACAAAGAATATTTATTCGCTTGAGCTGTTCCATGGTCCGACGCTTGCCTTTAAGGATGTAGGCGGTCGCTTCATGGCGCGTTTGCTGGGATACTTTATCAAGAAAGAGGGCAAGAAGCAAGTCAATGTGCTTGTTGCTACCTCCGGTGATACGGGTAGTGCCGTTGCCAATGGTTTCCTCGGTGTGGAAGGCATACACGTCTATGTGCTCTACCCGAAGGGAAAAGTCAGTGAAATCCAGGAGAAACAGTTTACTACCTTAGGGCAGAATATCACGGCCATTGAGGTCGATGGCACGTTCGACGATTGCCAGGCTCTGGTTAAATCCGCTTTTATGGACGGGGAACTCAACGAGCACCTGCAACTGACCAGCGCCAATTCCATCAACGTGGCGCGTTTCTTGCCGCAGGCATTCTATTACTTTTATGCCTATGCTCAACTGAAGCGTGCCGGTAAGGGAGACAATGCCGTCATTTGTGTACCCAGTGGTAACTTCGGCAATATCACTGCCGGCCTCTTCGGCAAGCGTATGGGACTACCCGTGGAACGCTTTATCGCTTCCAACAACCGCAATGATATCTTCTTCCAATATTTGCAGACGGGTGTTTATACACCGCGTCCCAGTATCGCTACCATTGCTAACGCGATGGATGTGGGCGACCCGAGCAACTTTGCCCGCGTACTCGACCTTTACGGAGGCAGCCATGCCGCCATCTCTGCCGAAATCAGCGGTGCCACTTATACCGACGAGCAGATTGCCGAAACTATGCGGGAAGTGTGGAAGAAAGACCATTACCTACTCGACCCGCACGGAGCCTGCGGCTTCCGGGCCCTGGCCGAAGGACTGAAACCCGGCGAAACGGGTGTATTCCTGGAGACGGCCCATCCGGCGAAGTTCAAGGATACAGTGGAGAAGATTATCGGTGAAGCGGTAGAGATACCTGCCAAGCTTCAGGCTTTTATGCGCGGTGAGAAGAAGAGCCTGCCAATGTCGAAGGACTTTGCAGACTTCAAGCAATATCTGATGCATGTATAAAGAATGGGACGTCAGTAAAGAAAAACACCGGATTGCTTGACATTGCCTTTCGGATGTTGTATCTTTGTAACTGCAATCTTAGTTCAGATTCAATTTTAAATTAGCATAAAAGGAGAGGCGTCGCTTCTCCTTTTTTGTTGTGTTCTTCCGTCACTTCATTAGCCAAAGCTTAGGGTTTACTCTCCTAAACCGGTGCTTTACAGATTTAATCCTCCACTTCAGCAAGCGGAATGGCAGGCATTTGCTTGGAAAATCCCGGCGGTTTTGACGAAAAGCTCGGATGTTTTTGACGAAAAGTCCGGATATTTCGGATGAAAAGCTCCGAGCTTTCGGATGATATGTTCAGCGCCGACAGATGGTGTGTCGAGGATAAACAGATGATATGTTCGGGACGGATACATGGTTTGTTCCGGCTATATGAACGGACGATCATGCGTCTGTTCCGTTAATCTTCCATAAATCTGCTCTTGACAAGATTGACTGCTTTATTCTGTATCGGGTTCTTCCCGGATGAGGTCTATCATGCTGCCCAACTTATGATGGTTGTTCCATAACACAAGCACTTCTATCTTCCGGAGACTGTGCCGGTAAAGAAGCGTATAGTCGGGATGCGGGATGGTGTACCGTATGTTCTCTGCTTCGGTGGGCTGTCCGATAAACGGATTCAGCGTGACACGGTACAATGCATTTTGGAACAAGGTGTACAGAGCCCCGCCACACCGTTTGTTGCCATCTCTTTCTTGCGAGGAAATCAGCAGGTCCTTCAGAGCTTCTTTGGCAAGTGGCGACCAGATTATTTGTTTAGCCATGCTTCCACCTCCTTACTGATTGTGACATCCTCTTGTCCTTCTCCCTCATCCAGTTGCCGGCAGGCTTTCTTAAGGTCATGGCGTAGCCGGGTGGAGAATGCGAGGACTTGCTTTGTTTGCTGGGACGATTGCTCTTCTTTAACTTTTGCCATAACGTTATCTCCTTTTTCCTTAAAACATTTCAAAGTAATGAATTGTTTGAGGGGAAAAATACGAAGCTGATGAAAGATAAGAAACTGGAAGCCAATCTCAGTATGGTTGCATCGCGCGTCATGGCGGGGTTGAATATGAATGGATTGAAATTTCTGCTCCCTTTGTGGCTGGGTGCATTGACAGGTGTCACGGTGCGTTGTGTCTTTGCTGCCGTGGCATTTTGGATAACAAGCTGGTTTGTAAAGGAGGCACCGGTCACAAGGCGGCAGCGGATAGGGCTGTTCTGTCTGGGAGCTTTCGGACTCTACGGGTTCATGTTCTGCTATCTGCTGGGCATCAGTAAGACGACTCCGGTTTCCAGTGCCATCTTCAACTCCATGCAGCCCATTTGGGTCTTTCTGATATCTGTCTTTTTCCTGCACGAAAAGGCTACGCTGATGAAGATAATCGGCATAGCGCTGGGTTTTGGCGGTGCGTTGTTGTGTATCCTTACGCAAGGCAGTGATGACCTGGCGCACGATGCGTTTACGGGCAACATGCTCTGTATGGTGAGCTCGCTGGTCTTTGCCGTTTACCTGATTGTGAGCAAGAAACTGCTGGAAGAGGTCGGGGTAGTGACGATGATGAAGTACATCTTTGGCGGTGCGGCAGTAACGGGATTGATTGTGTCGTCCATTATAGGCTGGGATGCACCCTTGCTTACGGATGCCTTGCATGGGGAGTGGCACTGGGTGCCGTGGGCGGTGCTGGCGTTTGTGCTGGTTTTCCCTACTTACCTCAGTTACTTTCTGGTTCCGGTGGGCTTGAAGTATCTCAAGACGACGGTTGTAGCCATGTACAGCTATCTGATACTGGTGGTGACTACCGTTGTTTCCCTCACCTTGGGGCAAGACCGTTTCAGTTGGACGCAAGCCGCTGCCATTGCCATGATTTGTATCAGCGTGTACTTTGTTGAAGTGGCGGAAGCGAAGAAGTAGTGACGAATACCAGGTATTCCCCTTCCGCCTCGATGGTGAATTCTGTACTGGTGCATTCGTTGAGTGTGCCTTGCCACCAGTTGGTGAAATCGCTGAGGGGATAGACCAGTCCTTTGCCATGCAGACCGTGTGCAGTGAAGTTGATGATGGATACTTGCTGTCCGGGATGGCTTGGGAAGGTGCGGGTACCCCGGCAGGGGATGAAGATGCCGTAATCGGTATAGGTACGTACATCGGCTCCGGCACGGAGATAGTCGATGAGCAGGCTGATATTTCCCAGTGTATGGTCTTCACGTTTGCCCGTGGCACCGATGATGGCGATACGGCGTTTGCCTTTCGCCAGCAGGAAGTTGACGGCTTTAGTCTGGTCGTTGGTCTCCTGGTCGCTGATACGGTGTAGGATATGTCCGAACTCCCGGCGGTTTTCATCACTGAGGGAGTCACCGTCGCCGATGATTACGTCGGGAGTATGGCCCCGGCGGATGTATTCGTCCGCTCCGCCGTCGCAACAAACCACGTAAGGCGCTTCCGCCAATATCTTTAAAGGTAGGGGACTTGCAGGATATTCCCCATTCGCCAAAACTACGGCATCAATAGTTAATAATTGCTCGTTGCTCGTTGATAGTTCGTCTTTCATGTCTTTCTTAATCCCTAATCTCTAATCCTTCATCCTTGTTCATCATTTTCCTCCATTTGAAGTAGCCAAAGATAGCTATAATTGTGTAAAGGGCATATAGTCCGGCTGTAAAATCAAGTCCTTTGTAGATGTACAGTCCGGCGCTAACGGCATCTACCGCAATCCATGCCCACCATTGCTCTACATATTTCCGTGCCAGCATCCACATGCCGGCTATGCTCAGTGCGGTGGTGAAGGAGTCCAGCCAGGGCACATTGCTGTCCGTGAAGTTTATCAATATCCAGGCAATGCCAAGCAGAGCGGCGATGAATACGGCGGTAAGCGGCAGCAAGTAGCGCGCCGGCATATGGGTGATAGGAAGTTCCAGTTTTTGTTCTTCTGTTCTTGTGTCCTCTCCTTTCTGTCCTGCACCTTTCCGCCGCAAGATAGTCCGGCGCAGAAATGCTCCGTACTTCCACATCATCCAGCCGTAGATGGCAGCACCCAGATAATAGATGTTGATGCCGAAGTCTGCATACAGCCCCGCATCATAGTAGACAAAAATATAGACGGCAGGCATAATGATGCCCGCTATCCAAAGATAAATGCTTGCCCGGTACTCCAACCAGAGATAGAGAATCCCGACCACAGTGCCTATAATCTCAAGAGTATGTTCCATCAGAAATTGATTGCTATATGTCCCAATACATTCGTTCCCGCCTGGGCAGCGTAGCCGGCATAGTTGTAACGGACTTTTCCTCCGTTGTCGTCGTGATAGTATCCGCTGCCTGCGTATCCGTTGTTTTCGTATTCTTCATTGAACAGATTGTAGATGGTGCACCCTACGGTTACCGACTTTACTTTAGGCAACTTGAAGGTATAGGACAGATTCAGGTTGCTTACGAAATAAGCATCCAGTGTGCACTCCTCTCGCTTGGCGTTACTCATGTATTGCTTGCTGATATATTGTGACTGCAACGAGGCCTCGAATCCCTTGAACGTATAGCCGAAGCGGTTGTTCAGTATGAAGTCGGGAGAGAATGCGATGGGGGTATCCCCGTGTTTGATGACCCATGCTTCCGACCCAGCCTCCTCGTTTTCAAAAAGTGTCTCGGTAAAGTTCTGCACACGGTTCTTGCTGAGTGTGGCATTGATGTCCCATTGCAAGCCGCAGTCCAGTTTGATGCCAGCCATCAGTTCAATACCCGTACGGTAGCTGTCGGGCACGTTGCTGGCCATGGCTTCGCCTATCTCGTTCAGCTCTCCCGTCAGTACCAGCTGGTCTTTATAGTCCATATAGTAGAAGTTGGCACCCGCATGGATCCATGAGTTGGCGAAGGTATATCCCAGTTCGTAGTCGAACAAACGCTCAGCCTTGGGATGTTCGGTGAAGTAGCCGTCGGTGTAGTTGTTGCGCGTAGGTTCTTTATGGGCTACGCTGAACGAACCGTATAGGCGGTGGTTGCGGTCGATTTGCCAGGACAGTCCGGCTTTCGGGTTGAAGAAGTCGAAATCTTCGTCAATGTCCAATTTTTGCATTCCCGGAGTGGCGGCAGTCCAGTTGTACTTGTCGTTCAGTCCGTTTATCTTGTAGTTGATGTGGCGGTATTGCAGGTCGAGGTAGGCGCTGAGGCCGCTTACCAGTTCATAATTGACTTTCAGATAAATATTTCCGTCGTTCTTTGTGGCGTTGTTGCGGTAGTAGTCGTGGTCGGGGTTCAGTTCGCCGATATAGTTCTTTACCCAAAGCACTTTTCCGAAGTGGTCGCCGTCATAGCGGTTCAGTGCACCGCCTAGCGAGGCATGCAGACGGTCGGCTTTGTAGCTTACGGAGAAGATTCCACCGCCAAACCAGTTGTCCATTGCCTTCTTGCGGATAAGGTCGCTTACTTCTACCTTGCCGCCATTGTATTCGAAAGGAGACATGCCGTACTCTGCTAACGAGCGTTCACCTTTATATTCTTGATAGTATCCGTCGCCTTTGGTGTAGTGCAGGCCGATATTCAGGTTCCATTGTGGGGTGAAATTGTGGTTGAATAGCAGCTGGTAATTCTTTTGCGTATAGTTGTCGGTCTGGTCGTCATAGAAATGCAGTGCACCTCCTTCGTCCGTGAGGTAATGCTTCTCGCCGTTGTCGTCTTTATAATATTCTTTGTTGTATACATGGCCGTCCCGGTCGGTGGCGTACATGAATCCGCAGGAATTATAACGCCGTCCGTAACGTTCCATCTCTTCCTTGCTGGCATAGTTCCATGCGTGGTAAGTGCGCTCTTTGCCGGCAAAGGTTATCAGCTTGATAGAGGTGTTGTCATTGTAGTACCCTCCTTGCAGGTAATAGGAGTTCAGTCCCACAGACGCCCGGTCTATATATCCGTCTGTACTGATGTTGGAGAGCCGCGCGTCGAACGACCAATGATTGTTGATGAGTCCCGTTCCCACTTTCACCGTCTCCTTGTGCGTATGGAAGGAGCCGTAGGAACCGTTGAATTCTGCATAGGGTTTCATGGAGAAATCACCCGTCTGCATGTTGATGCTGGCACCGAAAGCTCCTGCACCGTTCGTTGAGGTACCAGCTCCGCGTTGCACCTGCATATCCTTGACGGAGGAGGCGAAATCCGGCAGGTTGACCCAGAATACCGTGTGGCTTTCCGCATCGTTGATGGGAATACCGTTAGCGGTGACGTTGATGCGTGTGCCATCTGTTCCGCGGACTCTCAGTGTGGTGTAACCCACCCCGGCACCGGCGTCGCTGGTAGTAATGGCGGAGGGTGTCATACTCAACAGATACGGCAGGTCTTGTCCGAAATTCTGTTTTTTCAGTTGTTCTTTGCCTATATTGGTGAATGCCACCGGTGTGCTGTTTGTGGCACGTGTGGAGATGACTTCCACTTCCTGCAGGTTTATCACCCGCAGACTGTCTTGCTCTTGTGTCTGCGCACAGACACCCAGTGCTGCCATAAGGAGGCAGGTCGCCATTGCATGTCTCTTCATTTGCAATTGTTTCGTTTAGATGAATACAGAAAAGGGGAACTTTTCTTCTTTTCCCTCCGCCGGCATTACCCGGATCAGGTTAATGGGTATGATCTCAGCCCGTCGTATTAGGGCACCCCTTAGTTGAAATCGGGAGCAAAGGTAGGAGTTTTCGTCGAAAGTGGCAAGTTAAGTGAACGAAAGTCAGAGTTATTTGTTAATTTTGCAGCATTAATTTTAAAAAAAGAGTATAGTTATGTTATCATCTTTATTCATGGCAGCCTTTGCTGCCCAAGTTGCTGACGATGGTTTCAGCAAACTGCAGATATTCCTTCAGCAATTGATAGATTGGGGCGTAAGTGCCGGTGGACGTATTATTGGAGCTGTCATCATCTTTGTGGTAGGACGGTTCTTGATTTCCTTTCTTAGGAAAATGCTGGCGAGGTTATTGGCAAAAAGACATGTGGATGCCAGTATCCAGAGCTTTGTGAAAAGTTTAGTCAATATCTTGCTGACCATTCTGCTGATTATTGCCGTTATCGGCAAATTGGGAGTGGAAACTACTTCTTTTGCAGCTTTGTTGGCATCTGCCGGTGTGGCTATCGGTATGGCACTTTCCGGAAACTTGCAGAATTTTGCGGGTGGATTGATTGTACTGTTGTTCCGTCCTTTCAAGGTAGGCGACTGGATTGAAAGCCAGGGAGTGTCCGGAACGGTACGTGAGATTCAAATCTTCCATACGATTCTGACCACAGCCGACAATAAGGTAATCTATATCCCTAACGGTGCGTTGAGCAGTGGTACAGTGACTAATTACAGCCGTGAGGATACGCGTCGTGTAGATTGGGTGATCGGTGTAGAATATGGTGAGAATTATGACAAGGTAGAGAGCACCGTGCGTCGTATCATCTCCGAAGACAGCCGTATCTTGAATACTCCCGAACCGTTTGTAGCTCTTCATGCCTTGGATGCCAGCAGTGTGAATGTGGTGATTCGTGTTTGGGTGAAGAGCGGAGACTACTGGGGCGTTTATTTTGATATGAACAAGAAGATTTACTCCGTATTCAATGAGGAAGGTATCGACTTCCCATTCCCGCAGTTGACGGTGCATCAGGCGAAAGACTGAGTGGGCTACAAGTTTCAATTTATTAGCTATCAGCCACTATAAGTTACGGGCTACAAGTTGTCCTGCAGTATGATAATGCAGGACAACTTGTAGCCCGTAACTTAATAGTAGTCGGTAACTCCGTAGTTTATTTATAACTTAATTCTGCCTCTATTTCTTCGCAGACATCTTGTTCCAGGTTGAGCAGCTGATTGATTTCTTTTCGTTTTTCCAAATCCGTGAAATAGCTCTCCACTACTGCATAGATGTTGAAGCCGGTTGTGGAACCCGCAGCCAAATCCAATGACTCAACCATTTTCTCTACTGCTTGATGAATGCGTTTCTTACTGATAAAATGCAGTTCATTACTATGAATTAAGCTCTTTTCCATGATATTTTCTGTTTTAGTTATTGTAGTTATAACATTCTATCAAGCAAGTTAGTTCATGTAGATTGAACAGACTTGACAGTCGACCGAACGATATTTCTTTTTATATTTGCCAAAAATATAAGCGCGGCAATGAAAGAACTGTTTATAAAAATACTCCGTTTTCTGATGTTTGTACTGGTCGTAGCTTTGGGCTGCATCGGATATAACATCTATGAAGATACGTTGGCTGCTGTGTGGATACCCGTAGGGGTAGGACTTGTGGTGGCAGTCGTTACACTTCCTCTATATAAAAAATGGATATGGCTGACAACGATGGAGCAAAAGGCAGTGAATATATTGTGTCATGTGGTGTGCGTGGGTGTCATCAGTTGTTCGCTTTTTCTGGTAGGGAATTATCAGATGGCGGCTCCTGCTTCGACAAAGGAGGTGACGGTCACCGTACTTGAGAAGCTGATAAAAGAACATGAAAAGAGACGTAAAGTAGGCAAGCATCGTTATGTGTCGGACGGAGTACGTAAGGAGTATTACTTAAAGGTGGCTTTCGAGGATGGAGCGATAGAGACCTTGCATGTTTCCACAGCCACATACAACAAAGCACGAAAAGGCAAACCGAAAGTTCTGACTTTGCAGAAAGGAGGTTTCGGATTGCCGGTGATAACGAAGGGGCTATAGTTTTCATCCCCCCATGCAAGACATCAGATGAGGAACTGAATGCTCTTCTTAAAGATTTCTGCGTACAAAATGTCCGTCAATCCAAATGGTGGCATGGTGTCCTTTGAATTTCAGTAATACATAATTGGGATCTGTCGGGCCTTTGCTGAAGTGTGCGCTGAACCACTCTTGCCACATTTCCTGCTTGGTGGCTTCGTCTTCTATAATCTCCACCTCACCGGTGAGCACTACGCTGTTTCCTTTTTCCTGAAAGCACAAACCTGCTTTCGGATTGGCTGCAAACTCCTTTGTTTTAAGACTGTCTTTGCCGGTCGCCAACCATACGGTTGTGGCCCCTTCCGACTTGATGTTGCTCATTGGAACGGGGCGGGGATATCCCTCTTGGTTGATGGAAGTGATGACGACGGTTTCGCATCTTGCCAAGATTTCTGCTGCTTTCTCGATTAATGTTGCCATATTGGATGTTTTTATTGATTTGATTGCTGCAAATATGGGCATGGTAATAGGAAGAGCTATTGTAAAAAATCGACTTTTATGTTTTCACATAACTCAAAGTCCCTTCTTCCAATGGAGCGGAAGTGAGAAGCTGGCTTGGCGCGTTGCCGGACATCTTTTTGATTTCTTTTGAGAGATGGGAAACATCATAATATCCTGCTTTGATGGCAACGGACAGCAGATTGTCGAAAGAGGTACTTCGCAACAAGTCTACAGCATGTTTGAACTTCATAATCCGACTGTACTCTTTGGGTGTAAGTCCGGTGTGCTGCTTGAATTTCCGTTCGAAATGGCGTTGGCATAGGCAAGTCTCCTCCGCTAACCGGAGGAGTGACAAGTCACCCTTGCATCGGTTGATTTGCTGTATGGCGAACAGCATGCTCCGTTCTGTTTTTGGACTGTATCGGCATAAGGCTTGAAGCAGGAAGTTTTCAATAAAGACCAAGTGTTCTTGAATGGTTCCCAGTTCACCCAGTCTCTCTGCAAAAGAGTGGGTAAAGAGGCTAGTAAGCTCATCGGCGTTTAACCGTAAGTTGGTGAGCTCCTGCAAAGGGAGGTCCATGAAGCGAAGTATTCCGCAAGGCAGAAAACGGATTCCCAGCATATGGACTGTTACCGTATGGGTCACCAATTCGGAATATTTGGTCATGGCTCCAATGAAGTAGGCATGGTAGGGCTGCATAACGAGGCTGTCGTGTACGGCCTTAGGAGCTTCACCCAACGTGAATATAAAGTCAGTGCATCCGTCCGGCAGGATATTGATGTGCATGCCGTATCCGGGTTGTCCTTTAAACTCCCAATATTTGTCAATATAGGGGGAGAGCAGGGGGCTGGGATGATATTCTTTGTACATAGGTTGTAAAGATAGGAATAAACTTCGAAGATAGGGAAATCCCTATGTATAAATAGAGAGAATCACGGAAAAGGAGATTTTTATCATACTACATTTGCTGTATGGATAAATACTAAAACTTTCTATTATGAAAAAGATGTCAGTTGTTTTAGGCTTGTTACTCGCTGTCTTGGTGATGGGCTGTGGCATTTATGAGAGCTACGGGTTTGATTATAAGCAGTTGAGCAGCATTGAACGTGGTATGAGCTTTAAAGAGGTGTGTACCATTTTAGGAGAGCCTGCATTTAGAGATTTGAATAAGGAGGGAGAGGCTTGGACATTCCGTGCTTATACTCCTGCGGGGTGGTCGGCTGTCAAGGTGTGGTTCAAAGACGGAAAAGTGGACGAAATGAAGAGCTATCTGGAGGATACTTATCCGGTTACCACTTCGCGGGACAAAAGTTTCATGGACGAGAAAAAAGAATCTTCCGACAAGAGTAGCGAAACAAAGGTAATAGTTTCGCCGGAAGGGAAACATTACATCAAAATGGGCTCGGTAGTAGTCACTCCCGAAGGCAAGCATATAATAGTACCTTGATTATACCAGCATAATCGTTTCCGGATATAGTATAATGTGAATATACCTTTCTATAAAGTGCTGATATTTATAAAGTTCTATATTTTTTGCAGATTTTAGGTATATGTAGTTCAAAGAATGTTATCTGAAATGAAAAGAATGGGCAATGTTTGTCATTGCTCTGTCTTTATCTTATATTTGAGTAGATAATATAGGATATCATTTTAAGAAAGGAACTAATAATAAGATAATAATATGAAGAATATTGAGAAGGCGACCAATAATATGAAAATGGTATATTCCATTCTGTGCAATCTTAAGAAGTGTACAATCTTTGAATTACAGAAACTGACGAAGTTCAGGGATGTGGATTTGTGTTTGGCCTTGGGGTATCTGCTGCAGAATAACCAGATTTATCAGAAGCGTATTGATAACATGGTTTACTATGGAGTCGTCGCAAAATGAAAAGATATACAATAGGTTTACCACACATTTTGCTTACATGCTTGCATGGTGCTTTCTAATTGTTTGTTATATCGCGTTTTACGGTATGTAAGCAGACGCTATGCAAGTATGTAGGCAAACTTTGCTTGCATGCTGTTTTTTCTTGTGCAAATGGCTGGTCTTCTTTCCGCAAAGAACGGCTCTTTCTCCTACTAAAAGCTTATTAATGACTATTGTGCACGGTTGTGATGCAGTTTCTTCACTATTGTGGTACGGCTTCTTCATGCTTGTGGAGAAGTCGTACCACAATAGTGCGCATGCCTAACTATCATTTATTCAGTGTATTGACAGCCTATGTTAGAGCAATGAAAGACTGATAGACTGTCTTTCATTGGCTGTGTGTCTACCTTCAAAAGAGTGATATGGTAGTGGATAATGTTCATGTTTTGCTGCTTTTTCAGTGAAAGAAATCATGAATATTTGGATACTTGAAAAAGAAGTCCCACCTTTGCACGCGAATTAGAAAACCAAAAGAGTTTTGTAATCCTCATCGGAGGGCTGTAAAAATGCCGGATAAGATGACTGGGTAAAACCAATCATTTTATCCGGCATTTTTTTGCTTTTGGGCAAGACAATAACCTATAAATATAGTTGAACATGAAAAGAGATGCAATTGATTTGAGTACACTGAATGTGTTTACATTGTTTCGGAAATATTTTGTTCCTACGTTGCTGGGTATGCTCAGTATGTCGGCCGTAACAGCGATTGACGGGATATTTGTCGGGCATGGAGTAGGTAGCGACGGGATTGCGGCCGTAAATATCTGTGTCCCTTTACTGATGCTTTTTACGGGAATCGGGCTTATGGTTGGTGCCGGGTGTTCTGTGGTCGCTTCTATCCAATTGTCGAGAGGCAAAAGCAAGTCTGCTCGGTTGAATGTGACACAAGCATTACTGTTTGTAACGATTGTTGCTTTGATACCCTCTGCTTTGATGATGGCTTTTCCGGCAGAAACAGCCCGGATGCTCGGCTCTTCCGAACATCTGTTGCCTATGGTGACGGATTATCTGCTGTGGTTTGTTCCGTCATGGGTCTTTCAGATATGGATAACGGTGCCGCTGTTCGTCATTCGTCTGGACGGTGCTCCAAAGCTGGCTATGTTGTGCAGCCTGATTACGGCTGTAATCAATGTGGTGCTCGACTGGCTGTTTATCTTTCCTTTTGGCTGGGGAGTCATGGGAGCAGCATTTGCCACTTCCATCAGCATCATGGCCGGCGGACTGGTGGCGATGGTCTATCTACTGTTTTATGCTCGGCATTTGCGTTTACAACCACTCAAATGGAGTGTCAAGAGCCTGCGGCTTTCCGTGCGGAATATTGGTTACCAGTGCCGTATCGGTCCTTCTGCCTTATTGGGAGAGGCAACGCTTGCTGTTCTTATGTTCGTCGGGAACCAGGTATTTATGTCCTATCTGGGGGACGATGGCGTAGGGGCATTCGGTATAGCGTGCTATTATATTCCTTTTGTTTTCATGGTAGGTAATGCTATTGCACAATCTGCCCAGCCTATTATCAGCTATAATTTCGGACTGGGCTACAAGGAAAGAGTGATGGCGGCGGAACGTATTGCGTTGCTGACGGCTGTGGTCTGCGGTGTGGTTGCAACGGTGGCATTCACTGTTTATCCTTATCTGCTGGTTGGCCTTTTCATCAGTCTTGACAGTGAAGCGGCGAAGATAGCGATACACGGTTTCCCCTATTTTGCAAGCGGCTTTGTCTTTTTCATTGTGAATATTGCTGTGGTAGGTTATTTTCAGAGTGTTGAAAGAATAAAGCCAGCTACGATTTTTGCTTTGTTGCGTGGCTTTGTTTTCCTTATTCCGAGTTTTATTCTGTTGCCGAAGTTCTTGGGTGTGTCGGGAATCTGGTTGGCAATGCCACTCTCGGAGGCTTTGACAATCATTGTGATTCTGCTTTTTGTTCTGAAGCATCGGTATGCTTATAAAGTTTCCAGCCAACTCATTACGTCGTAGGTGCCTTTAAAAGAAAAGCAATTATCTATTTTAGATAATTGCTTTTCTTTGGTGAACCGCTTGGGGCTCGAACCCAAGACCCCAACATTAAAAGTGTTGTGCTCTACCTGCTGAGCTAGCGATTCAGACCTTATTGCTGTTAAGCGGGTGCAAAGATAGGTACTTTTGTTTAAAAAACAAATGGATTAAGGGAAAAAGTTTTGGGAACGACTTCTGTTTTTACTCTTCTTGTTGATTATCAGTCTGTTCAAACTTATGAATTTTTTCTCTGTTTATGATGAAACGTTGATAGTAGGAGAGCATAAGGGTGGTAAGCGGAAGTGCTATAATCATACCCAGCATACCCATCAATGAGCCCCAAATTGATAAAGACAGTAGGATGATGGCAGGGTTCAGGCCCGTAATCTTCCCCATGACACGCGGTACGATGAATCCGTCTTGAATGACTTGTACTATTATGAATACAGCAAGGGCTGATGCAATGATAATCCAGAAGTTCCCTCCCGTATCCGCTGCTTTCAGTATGGCCAGCACGATGGTAGGTATAAAGCCGATAATCTGCAAATAAGGCACTAGGTTTAAAGCGCCGATGAACAAGCCGAGCCCAATGGCCAGTGGGAAATCAATAATCAGAAAACCTATACTGAACAGAATACCTACACACAATGCCACGAATGCTTGTCCGCGGAAGTATCTGTTCATGCCGTCTTTTACATCGTTCATCACACTGACTACGAAAGGCCGGTATTTTTGCGGTACCAGGTGGGTCCATCCTTCGGCAATGCTTTCGTAATCCAGCAATATGAAAACTATATAGAGAAGAATGAGGAAGAAAGTGAAGAAGCTGAACAGCAGATTGACGGATTCTGACAACAAGGACCAGAGCCGGGGAACGGTTTCCTTGATGGCGTTCAGCATATTCTCTTCCTTGAACAATTGGGTGACGAACTGGGTGTCTATGTTCTCACGGAGGAATTCAGAGAGTGTTTTGGGCACATTGCCGTCGTGGGTTCCGTTGGAAAAGTAGTCTATTACCAAATCTTTTACCCTGACGAATTCGTCCATCATGGGAGGCACAAGCAGATAGAAGGCGGTTCCTCCTACAATCAGAATACTGAACAAGGCGCAGAAAATGGATATGACCCGGTTCTTGAGCCTTAATCTGTACTGGAAGAAGGTGACCAGGGGGTAAATCAGATAGGCTATGAGCCATGCGATGAAGAATGGCAGCAATACGCCGCTCAAACGCTTGAAGAGCATAAGGATGCCGATAATGATGACACCGAGTATGACACCGCGGATAAAACTGTCGAATGTAATCTTTTTGCGTTCCATAATGCTCTGTTTTTTGTATTTGTTAATGACCGCTTTCCTTTTGGTCGGCTTGGATGGCTTGCTGATAGCACTCTCGGCATAGCGGTTCATACTCTTCGGTTTCCCCCAGCAGTACTTGTTTGTCGTTCTTGACGGTACGGTGGGAGAACGAGGCGAGTTGGCCGCATTTCACACAGATGGCATGTACTTTGGAAACTTCGTCTGCAATGGCACACAGTCCCGGCATAGGACCGAATGGAATACCCCGGAAGTCCATGTCCAGTCCGGCAACAATGACGCGTATACCATTGTTGGCAAGCTGGTTGCATACATCAATCAGGCCACTGTCAAAGAACTGGGCTTCGTCAATGCCCACTACATCTATCTCTGAAGTGAAGAGCAGAATGCTGGCAGACGAGTCGATGGGAGTGGAGGCTATGGAATGACTGTCATGCGATACGACATCGGCTTCGGAATAACGGGTGTCTATGGCAGGCTTGAATATCTCTACGCGTTGTTTGGCAAATTTTGCCCGTTTCAGTCTCCTTATCAGCTCTTCGGTTTTGCCGGAGAACATGGAACCGCAAATGACCTCAATTCTTCCCCTGCGTTTGGTTTCCTGTATATGATCTTCTGAAAATAATACCATGTTTTCAAGTGTTATATTTAAGCGCAAAAGTAATCTTATGCACTTTAAGTTGAGCGTGGCAAAGATAATAATTCTTTTTCATCTATAGTCTAGTCGCATCGCTTTATAAACTCTTTACGGTTTTGGCTGATATATTTTACAGACTTTTCTTTTGAAAACGTTCCCGGTGATTTAACTGGAAATTCTTTTATTTTATCGGCAAAGATTAGACATTTGTGGCATCATTAAATCATATAAGATACTTATGAAAGAAAATTTATGGCATTGTCTGATAAAAGCACGCAGACAGAAATTAGCGCAAACATTAGTTTGGCTGGCTGTATTGGGGGCAACTCCCATGCTGGCGGCAGAAACATCGACTACTGGAGTTGCAACCGTAGAGCAAGCTGGTACCATTACTGTAAAAGGGCATGTTGCAGACTCCGCAGGAGAGGCATTGATCGGTGTGTCTGTGGCAGTAAAGGGAGGAAGTACAGGGGCCATCACGGATTTGGATGGTAATTACTCTTTGAATGTCCAAAAAGGAAAAACGCTGGTATTTTCTTATATCGGTTATAAGGTACAGGAAATTGTAGTAACCGGGAATGTTCTGAATGTTACGATGAAAGATGATTCGCAAACATTGGACGAGGTGGTTGTTGTGGGTTTCGGTACACAGAAAAAGGTGAATCTGACAGGCTCGGTAGGAGTCGTAGATTCCAAGTCTTTAGAAGCGCGTCCCATTACTAACCTTTCTCAAGGGTTGCAAGGGGTAGTTCCTGGATTGCAGATCTCATTTACGAGTGGTGAACTGAATCAGAGTGGGAGCATGAATGTACGTGGCACCGGTACAATCGGTGATGGTTCTTCTGGCAGTCCCTTGGTGCTGATTGATGGAATGGAAGGAGACTTGAATTCCATTAACCCTCAGGATGTAGAAAATATCTCTGTTTTGAAAGATGCTGCAGCATCATCCATTTATGGTTCCCGTGCACCGTTTGGTGTTGTCTTGGTTACTACTAAAAGTGGTTCTAAGGGAAAGGCTAAGGTGAATTATAATAATAACTTCCGTTGGGTCACTCCGATTGTAGTTCCTGAAATACTGGATTCTTATTCGTTCGCTGCGTATTATAACGAAGCGGCTCTCAATAATAATGGAGGAGCTCGTTTTGATGACCCTACCATGCAACGTATCTTGGATTTCCAGAATGGTATACTGAAAGATCCTGTTCCGGTTAAATCAGATGGAGTAAACTGGGAAGATTCCTGGTCAAAAGGTAATGCCAATACTGATTGGTATGATGCTTTATGGCAGGATCATGCATTCTCTCAAGAGCACAATCTTAGTTTCAGTGGGGGTACGGATAAGATGAATTACTATGTATCCGGTAATATCTTGGATCAGAATGGTCTGTTGAAAGTTAATCAGGAAAAATTCCAACGTATGTCTGTCAATGCCAAGATGAATGTCAGCTTGACAAAGTGGGCGCGTTTGAATGTAGGTACCCGATTTACTCGTACTGAATATGGCAAACCTACTAAGATGGGGTCTGCCTTCTTTGAAGATATGCCACGCCAGACCTGGCCGGTTCTTCCGATATATGATAGTAACGGTTATCTGTTTGGTAATTCCAACCCAATCTTAGCATTACAAGATGGTGGGCGTACTACTTCACAGACAGATTATATGTATCAGCAGTTGGGGTTGGTGCTGGAGCCTATTAAGAATTGGGTGACACATATTGACTTTAACTATAGGTCAAAAAGATACGATTGGCATGAATCTACTTATTATACCTATGTGCATAATGCTTTGGGTGAAGCAACGATAAACTCTAAAGGAAACACCTCCGGTGTGCGTGAGAATACGGAAAGAACAGATTATGTTAATTTGAATGCTTATTCAGAATATGGTTTTAAAGTGGGAGATGACCATAACTTTAAGGTAATGGCTGGTTTCCAGATGGAGCACAACAAATGGCATGCTTTCAGTGGAGGAAGACAAGGGATTATAGTAAATGGTTATGATGAGATTGATATAACGACAGGAGTGGATTATAAGGGAAATGCTGTTACTCCTACAATTGGTGGTTCTACCACTCGCTGGTCCACTGCTGGTTTCTTCGGTCGTATCAACTATGATTATAAAGGACGTTATTTGGCTGAAATCAATTTACGTTATGATGGTTCTTCCCGTTTTCGTAGTGACAACCGCTGGAATGTGTTCCCTTCATTTTCTTTGGGATGGAATGTCGCCCGTGAAAATTTTTGGGAATCATTGGCACAAACTGTGAATACATTAAAACTGCGTGGTTCTTATGGGGAATTGGGTAATCAGAACACTTCAAAACCTTATCCTACGTATCAGGTATTGAATATAAGCACTAATGCCGGTACGTGGTTGCAGGATGGCAAAAAACCTAATATTGCCAAAATGCCGGGTCTAATCAGTTCTACATTAACATGGGAACGGGTGAAGAGTTGGAATGTAGGTTTGGATTGGGGAGTATTTAATAATCGTTTGACGGGTAGCTTTGATTATTTTGTACGTAAAACAACGGATATGGTAGGCCCGGCACCGACATTACCGGAGATTTTGGGGACAGATGTACCTAAAACAAATAATACAGACTTGAAAACTTACGGATTTGAATTCAGTTTGACCTGGAAAGATCGGTTGAAGAATGGTTTGGGATATAGTGCTACTTTCCTGTTGTCTGATTCTCAAACGAAAATTCTGAATTATCCTAATCCCAATCTGACAATCGGTACCTATACTTCCGGTCACTTGACAGGTGAGATATGGGGTTATGAAACTATTGGTATTGCAAAATCTCAGGAGGAAATGGATGCTCATATCGCCAGTTTGCCCAATGGGGGACAAAGCAAACTGGGGACTAATTGGAGTGCTGGTGATATAATGTATGCTGATTTGAATGGAGATGGTAAAATTGATCCGGGTGCCAATAAATTTGATGATCATGGAGATTTGAAGAAAATAGGTAATTCCACTCCCCGTTTTCAGTTTGGCCTTGATTTGAGTGCAGATTGGAAAGGTTTTGATTTCCGTGCTTTCTTCCAGGGAGTTATGAAACGTGATTATTGGCCAACAACAAGAAACTCTTACTTCTGGGGGGCTACTTGCGAAAATGTATGGTATGCTGTTGGATTTAAACAACATCTGGATTATTACCGGGCAGAACCTTATTATGGCCTTGATACTAATATTGACTCGTATTATCCACGTCCTTTGCAAGGAAATTCTAAGAATGTCCAAAAGCAGACCCGTTATTTGCAAGATGCCTCTTATATTCGTTTGAAGAATTTGCAGATAGGCTATACCTTACCGTCCAATTTGACCAGTAGATTTGGAATAGCGAAACTTCGCGTATTTTTCTCTGGTGAAAATCTTTGGACAGGTATCAAATTGCCGGATATGTTAGACCCTGAGACTATTTTTGGCGGTGTTTCGACAGGAGCAGGCCTTAATGGACAGGCTTATCCGATTTCGAAATCTTTATCAGTAGGTGTTAATGTAACATTATAATTATTTAGAAAGACTATGAAGTATAATATGATAAAAAATGCAGGAGTTGTGTTGGCGTTTGGTTTGTGTGCAACTTCTTGTAATGATTTCTTGGATGAGAAGCCGACATCTAATATATTTCCGGATGTTTATTTCTCGGATGCTTCTCATTTGGAAGCTTATGCTAATAATTTGTATGTGGATTTTTTGCCTTCTCATACGACTGCGGCAGATTATGGGATACATGGAAAAGATAAAGATACCGATAATCAAGCCGCAAGAGGTTCAAGTAGCCGTTACACATTGGATCGCTGGATGGTTTCACAGCAGAATACGTCGGATGGATATTATTTTGATAATATCCGTAAATGTAACTACTTTCTGGAACAAGTCCTACCTAAGTATGAAGCAGGAGCCATCGGAGGAAATGAGGTGGATGTTAAGCAATATATAGGTGAGATTTATTTTCTTCGTGCCCATGAATATTTTAAGCGTTTGCAGCTGATGGGGGATTTCCCGATTGTGACCTCTGTCCTTCCTGACCAGGAAAGTGCATTGATTGAGGCCAGCAAACGTGCTCCACGCAATGAAGTAGCCCGTTTCATAATATCTGATTTGGACAAGGCTGGCGAGTTGATGAAAAGTACAAGTAAGATTGGCAGAAAAACTCGTATAAGTCGTGATGTTGCTATATTGTTGAAATCCCGTGTAGCTTTATATGAAGGTACTTGGTTGAAATATTTTAAGGATACTCCTTTTGTTCCTAATGGTCCGGGATGGCCGGGAAAGGCAAAGGACTACAATGCAAATTATGAATATCCTACTGGAAGTGTAGAATCAGAAAGCCTATATTTTTTGAAGATCGCTATGGAGGCTGCTAAGGAAGTGGCGGAGACTTACAAAGGAAGCCTGACTGTTAATACTGGAGTGGTCCCCCAGGATGTAAGTGAACCGGAAAATCCGTTTATGGCGATGTTCTATGATACCGACCTTTCAAAATACAAGGAAGTTTTGCTATGGAGGGAGTATAGCCAGGCTTTGGGAGTATGTCATAATGTGAATGAGATGGTAAATAAGAGCAATTATGGAGTAGGGGTCACACGTGGTTTAGTGGAAGGCTTCTTGATGGAAAATGGTATGCCTATATACGCTGTTGGTAGTGGTTATCATGGAGATTTGACTATTGCTGATGTGCGTAAAGACCGTGACTCTCGTCTAAGTCTTTTCTTGAAAGAACCGGGGCAGAAAAATATTCTGGTAAAGAACTCGGCCGGTACGCAAGCTGTGCCTGTTGAACCGATGCCGGACATTTTGGCAAGTGTGGATAATGGGTGTTATTCCACAGGATATGCTCTTCGTAAAGGAGGTTCTTTCGATCAAATTCATTGTATGCAAAGCAAGGGATTTACTGGTTGTCCGATATTCCGTGCGGCTGAAGCATTGTTGAACTATATGGAAGCAAGCTATGAAGCGAATGGAACAGTAGATGCCACAGCTGCTGAATATTGGAAGATTCTGCGTAATCGGGCTGGGGTAAGTGCTGATTTTGAAAAGACTATCGCCATGACTGATATGCAGAAAGAAAAGGCAAACGACTGGGGAGCTTATTCTGCAAATGTAGTAGTTGATGCTACTCTGTTTAATATCCGTCGTGAACGTCGCTGTGAATTGATGGCGGAAGGTTTGAGAGATATGGACTTACATCGCTGGAGGGCAATGGATCAGATGATTACTACCCCTTATCACATTGAAGGTATAAACTTCTGGGGGGGTGAAATGCATAATGATCCGGCTTATAAGAATCCAAAGACAGGGGAGAGCTTATTGATTTGGGGAGCAGATAACAGAACTTCAAATGTGTCGTCACCTGAATTGAGCAATTATCTTCGTCCATATGAGAAGACTAATACATCCACAGTATTTGATGGATACCATTGGAAAATGGCTCATTATTTGTCTCCTTTGAGTATATATCATTTTGATTATACAACAAAAAGTGGGAACATAGAAGATTCTCCTCTTTATCAGAATCCGTATTGGCCTACTGTTCCTAATGAGGTAGCGATACAGTAAACGTTTTGTGAAACTGAAATTTTTCATTCCTTTATTTGAAAGTAGGAAGAAAATAATATTTTTCTTCCTGCTTTTTTCTTATAAATAATACTTCTGGCGTTTAAGGATGCCATAATATAATATCATTTTGAAGATGGATATAAAACGTAGTTTATTCATATTTGTTACATTGGTTGCTTCTCAAATAGTAATGGCTTCTCACCTTTGGATAGAAGCTGAAAGTTTTGAAAATAAAGGCGGCTGGGTTGTTGACCAACAGTTTATGGACTTGATGGGCTCTCCTTATCTGATGGCTCACGGAATGGGTATACCGGTTGAGGATGCATCTACAACCATCAACTTTCCGGAAGATGGAACTTACTATGTGTATGCCCGTACTTATAACTGGACTTCTCCCTGGAGCAAAGCGAAAGGACCTGGCAGGTTCATTCTGAAAATAGATAATAAGAGACTTATGCCAGTATTAGGTGATGAAGGTGAACAATGGCAGTGGCAAAGTGCAGGTAAGGTATCTGTAAAAGCGGGAAAAAGTATCCTCTCCTTGCATGACCTGACTGGTTTTAACGGTAGGTGTGATGCTATTTATATGACCACAGATATGGGAAAGCTACCTCCTGAGCCAAAAGAAGAATTAGAGGCCTTTCGGAGGAATATGCTGGATTTACCATTTGAGCCGATAGAGTCATCTGAATATGATCTGGTAGTGGTTGGCGGTGGTATCGCCGGTATATGTGCTGCAACCGCAGCTGCACGTTTAGGCTGTAAGGTCGCATTGGTGAATGACCGTCCGGTATTGGGAGGAAACAATAGTTCTGAAATTCGCGTCCACTTGGGAGGAACCATTGAAGTGGGACCTAATAAAGGTTTGGGACGGATGATACGCGAGTTTGGTCATTCTATTGAGGGGAATGCGCAATCAGCGGAAAATTATGAGGATGAGAAAAAATCAAAAATGATTGCTGATGAAGAAAACATTACCTTGTTTGCTAACTGTCGGGCTATCAAGGTTGAGATGAAAGGTGAAAAAATTGATGCGGTTGTCATTAAGCATATAGAAACTGGGGAGGAACAAATTTTAAGCGCTCCTCTATTTTCAGATTGTACTGGAGATGGTACGATAGGTTATCTGGCAGGGGCAGACTATCGTATGGGGCGTGAGGCCAGAGCAGAATATGGAGAGGATTTAGCTCCGGAAAAGGCTGACAAGATGACGATGGGAGCATCTGTACAGTGGTATTCTGTTGAAACCAGCAAGAAAAGCTGTTTCCCAAGGTTCAATTATGGAATTACTTTTAATGAGGATAACTGCGAGAAAGTGACTATGGGTGAATGGCAATGGGAAACAGGAATGAACTTTAATCAGATTGATGATTTTGAGCGGATTCGTGATTATGGTTTATTGGTGGTATATTCCAATTGGAGCTTCTTGAAGAATGAGTTGAAGAATAATCATGAATATTTAAAACGTAAATTGGGATGGGTTGCTTATATTGCAGGTAAACGTGAGTCAAGGCGCTTACTAGGAGATTATATCTTGAAGCAGGATGATATTGACAAGAATGTATTTCATGAAGATGCGTCCTTTGCCACTACCTGGAGTCTTGATTTGCACTTTCCCGATTCAACAAATGCAAGCCATTTCCCAGCAGCTCCCTTTAAGGCGGAGACCGAACATATACATATATATCCTTATGCTGTACCTTACCGTTGTTTATATTCCAGGAATATTGATAATCTTTTTATGGCTGGACGTAATATTAGCGTAACCCATGTGGCCTTGGGTACTGTACGTGTGATGCGTACAACGGGAATGATGGGAGAAGTTGTAGGTATGGCAGCTTCGTTATGCAAGAAACATCAGGTATTACCGCGTCTGATTTATCAGCAACATTTGCCTGAGTTACGCTCACTAATGCAAAAAGGAGTAGGTAGAAAAAATGGTATTCCTGATAATCAGAATTTTAATCGGCAGGCTCCTTTGGATAGACCCCGAACGTTTTATCTGCAACAATACGTGAAGTGATGAAAAAGGTCTGTATATTTTTTATTGGTATACTTTATTTTGTATGTTTATGTGCACAGTCCTTTAAATATGAAAATATAGCGGTTCATCCTCGCCTATTGTGGCCTTTAGGTGGAAGTGAGGCTATTAAAGAAGCAATGGCCGAATATCCTCAGTTGGCAAGTGTCCATGAACGTATTTTGCGTGAATGTGCTGCAATGTTTTTTCAAGAACCGGTAGAATGTATTTTAGAGGGGAAGCGCTTATTGGGAGTATCTCGCATGGCGTTTAAACGTATTTTTTATCTTTCATATGCATATCGTATGACAAACGATGAAAGATATGCACAACGCGCCGAACGGGAGATGTTGGCGGTAAGTCATTTTAGTGACTGGAATCCTTCTCATTTTCTGGATGTTGGTGAAATGGTGATGGCATTATCCATTGGATATGATTGGCTTTATGATTATTTAAGTCCGGAAACACGTAGTATTATTTGCGATGCTATTATAAGGAAAGGGCTTGATGCAGCTGCTCCAGATGCGAGTTTTTACACTTCAGCCAGTAATTGGAATTCGGTATGCAATGCGGGATTGACTTATGGGGCGATAGCCCTATACGAAGAAATTCCAGGTAAGGCCTTGGCGGTCATAGAGAAGTGCCTGAAGAGTAATCTGAAAGTGCTGGGTGTATATGGACCGGATGGAGGTTATCCGGAAGGCTTTCATTATTGGGGATACGGCACCAGCTTTCAAGTCATGTTGATAGCAGCCTTGGAAAGTGCCTTTGGTGACGATAAGGGGCTTGCCGATGCCCCGGGTTTTTTGAATTCTGCTTATTTTATGGAATATATGATGGCACCAAGTGGAGAGTATTTCAATTTTTCGGATGCAGTTAATGGAGTAAAGTGCAATATGATGATGTTTTGGTTTGCCAAAAGATTAAATGATTTATCTTTGCTGTGGCTGGAGAATCAGCATTTGAAAAATACATCTGTTGAATTTGTTGAAGAGCGTTTATTGCCATGTTTGATGATTTTTGCTCTGAACCAGGATCTGAGAAATATTCAGCAACCGGTACGCCGTTTTTGGTGTAATCGTGGGGCGACACCTGTTTTCATCTATAGAGGTGGATGGGATAGTCAGAAAGATAGTTATCTGGCTGTAAAAGGAGGCTCCCCTCGTACCCCTCATGCGCATATGGATGCTGGATCGTTTGTTTATGAGAAGAACGGTGTGCGTTGGGCAATGGATCTTGGAATGCAGAATTATTTCAGTCTGGAGAGCAAGGGTGTGGATTTATGGAATCAATCTCAGGAAGGACAGCGTTGGGATGTATTTCGTCTCAACAATATGGCGCATAATACTCTTACGATAAATGGTAAACGGCATTTGGTTAATAGCCATGCTACTTTTGAACAGACGTTTGAAACCAATGAACGGAAAGGTGCAAGAGTTGATTTGACAGATGTCTTCGCTGGTCGTATAAAGAAAACGACACGTACTATTTATCTGGATAAAGGAGATTGCTTGATTGTAGAGGATGAATTGACTACAGGTGAGGAACAGGCCATGGTTACATGGATAATGGTAACTCCGGCAGATGCTAAGATTGTTGGTAGAAATCAGATAGAACTGAATAAAAACGGACAGAGGATGTTGCTAACTGTTGAAGCTCTGGAAGATATTGAGATGAAAATCTGGTCAAATAATCCTCTTCATGATTATGACGAACCTAATCCGGGGAGCATACGCGTAGGATTTGAAACGCAACTTGCTGCAAATAGGAAGTCTTTGCTGAAAGTTATGTTGGTGCCTGTTGGATAAATTGCTTATTTATAAATCAATAAAAACAAACTTATGAAACAGAAATTGCTTTTATTTAGTTTACTTGTTGTCCTGGTTTCTTGTTCAAAACAAGAATCAATGGATGAGATGATAGATCGTGTGTTTTATGTGGCTGAACAGCAATATATTGAAATGGATACACGCTTGGATAATAAGACTATGCCACAATCCATTGCCCGGGATAGTACATTCAAACCTTCTACAATTTATTGGTGGTGTAGCGGCTTTTATCCTGGTTCCCTCTGGTATATTTATGAATATACACAAAGCGACGCTGTTAAGCTGTTAGCTGAAAAAAACACATTGAAGCTTGATTCTATTCAATACGTAACCCATGATCATGATGTTGGTTTTCAGTTGAACTGTAGTTATGGCAATGGCCTTCGCCTGACGGGAAATGAAGATTATAGGAAAGTGCTTTATCAAGGAGCAAAGTCGTTGGCTACTCGTTTCAATCCGCTCACGGGTGTTATTCGCAGTTGGGATTTTGTTCCGAAAACTCGTGATTGGAAATATCCTGTTATCATTGATAATATGATGAATCTGGAATTATTGATGTTTGCTTCCAATACTTTTGGAAATGATTCTTTGGGCTATATAGCTAGAACCCATGCAGATACTACTATGAAAAATCATTTTAGAGATGATTATTCTTCTTACCATCTGGTTGATTATGACCCGGCTGACGGACATGTACGTAATAGACAAACTGTACAGGGATATGCGGATGAATCTTCTTGGGGGCGTGGGCAGGCATGGGCTTTATATGGCTATACTATGATGTATCGGATGACAAAGGACCGGAAATATTTGACTCAGGCTGAATGCGTAGGAAATATGTTACTTTCACGCTTACCTGCCGACGGTATTCCCTATTGGGATTTTGATGCACCTGACGGTGATGAATATCGGGATGCTTCAGCTGGTGCGATTATGGCTTCTGCCTTTGTTGAATTGAGTACTTTTACAGAAGATGCAAACGCAGGAAAAAGTTATTTGTCTATGGCAGAGAAGCAGCTTCGTACACTTGCTTCGCCAGACTATTTGGCAGAACCGGGCTCCAATTGTAATTTTATACTGAAACATAGTGTAGGTAATTTCCCGGAAAAGAGCGAGGTGGATGTACCTCTTTCTTATGCTGACTATTATTTTCTGGAAGGATTGTTGCGTTATAAAATGCTACTGAAATAAGAGGGATGGCAGGTTCAGGCATATTGAAGTTCTGGAGTTATAATCTTACTCTATAAAAACAGAATACTCCTCAAAAGTTGGAATAGAATAACTTTTGAGGAGTATTTTTATATTGGATATGTCTGTGTGTATACTTACTTTAGGAAATTGTAATAGCTATTTGCAATCGAAATATTTTAGGTCCCATTCGTTATGCCAATGAATATTGAATCTGTTATCTTGAAAATCAATAGGTAACCATATGTATCGCCCATCAATGGCATTTTGAGGATTCCAACGGTCTCCGATATATATGAAGACATTTTTTCTACCGGACACTGGAAGGATATAAGTACTTTGCGAGTGAAAAGTGGTTTCGCTATTTTCCCCTTGGCAAGGATTGCCCAATTCTGTCCATGGTCCCCATATGGAAGGAGCGACAGCACTACGCGCTGCATTAGGTTTCCATCCGGTACAACCAGAACCCATAAAATAATATAATCCGTCCTTTTTGAAAATGGCAGGTGCTTCCATATATCTGTTAACAAATGCCCGGACATATTTGCCTGTATAATCTAGGAAATCATCAGTAAGTTCTGCTATATGTATTGTGCTGTTGGTCTCTGAGGCAAAAATATGATAAGCTTTTCCATTATCATCAACAAATAATTGCATATCACGTGCCATCTGTCCTTCTTTAAAGTTCCGCCCAAGAATATTCAGTGTATCAGGATGTTCCCCGTTTAATCCACCACCATATAGTTTCTTGTCAATTGTGCTTTGTTTTACAGGACATTTGTGTAAGTCCAGGACATTTACGGGATAACATCCTGGGGTTGTGCGGGTACTCCTGATAAAAGTGTATGGTCCCGTAATTTTATTAGCTGTGGCGATTCCGCTTAATGCTCCGGTGTATCCTTTTCCTTTAGGTTCTAAATGGAACCACATAACGAATTTTTTTGTATTGGGGTTATAAATTACTTTAGGACGCTCAAGGATACACCCTTGTGCAATATCGCTATTCGGTTCTGAGCTGACTTTTAATGCTATGCCTTCATCATTCCAGTTATATAAATCGGAAGATGAATAACAATGTACCCCTACCTGGGCATAATTTCCCTTTTCTCCTTCTATTTTATGCTCCCCAAACCAATAATACTTATTGTTGTAGAAGATAAAACCTCCACCATGAGCATTGATATGTACCCCATTATTATCTAGCCATAATTCTCCAGGACGAAAGGAATGATACTTTTGTGAATATGCAAGTAAAGGCCATAAAAGGCAGATTATGCAAAAAAGTTTTTTATTCATCATTTATTGTAATTATGCGGATGCGCGTTTTGTATGTTGTTGTTTTAAAACTATAGCAATAGGATTGGGATAGTAATGAAGCTTTTTAGCCAAGGCTTGTACCTTTTTACGAGTATTAAGACTGATGTCTTCTTTATTGGCCAAAGCACGTGAAACTGTTGAAGGAGCGATGTTGAGTTGGCGAGCAATCTCCTTAATTGTGATTTTAGGTTGTTTTTCTGCTTTGGAGTTGTTCTTCTGGCATTGTTTGAGTTTTACAGCCATAATATTAGGTTTATAGTTTAGTTCGATGGCTAAATCTGTAACAATTTTCTTTGTCTGGGAGTTAACGTCCCATTGGTCTGCTAAAGCTCTGGATACAGTAGAGGTTGACAGATTCAACTTTTGTGCAATCATTTTAAGAGTTACTTGAGATTTCATAGCTTGTGTATTATTAAAGTTAATAGTTTCTTTTTTTATATTCGCAAAGTTAGAATAGGTTGAATTATAGAACTTTATGTTATGTCTCAAAAACTATCTGATTTGTATCTTTGAGGAATAAACTGTATATTTGTACCATGTTTAACCGATATATATTGCTGATATTAGCACTTGTTTGTTACTTGTCCGGAAACGCCCAACTTTCAACAAGTAAACTGTTCTTCGATCACTTGACTACCGAAGAGGGTCTTGCGCATAATTATATATTATCCATTTTTCAGGATGAAGATGGATTTGTCTGGTTGGGGAGTGATAATGGTCTAAATCGTTATGATGGGCAGCATATTGATATCTTGTCCTCAAATACCAAACCGGCTTTAGGGGGGAACAGAATACGGCGGATTATCCAGGATAAAAGCAAGACTTTGTGGATTCTTCATGAAAATGGACTTGATATGATGGATCATTATACTCAGCATATAAGGTCTTTTTTATATGGGAGGGAGTTAAAGAAACATATCTTGGGATTTGGACTGGACGATAATGGTGATTTGGCTGCATTTACTGAAAGTGATATTTTACTGTATAATTCAAATTCAGGTTCTTTTGATATAAAGCAGACAGCTCCAGCTAATTTCCTTTTTTCCGCATTTGTGAAGTGTGGGAACAGATATTATTTAGGGACCAGACGCCATGGTATTATTGTATATAACGAAAATTGGAAGTTGCTTGAACATATTTATCCGATATCTATTCAAGGAGGGATACTTGAAGATGGCCTGATTAGCCTATTGAGAGTGGATTCCAATGGTTCTATCTGGAGTGTTATGGCAGGTTTATGTATTCAGAAATATGATCCGGTTACGCGTATTGTACAGACTTATCCATTATCTGCGCACTCTGTTATCAATAGAGAAGTAAGGGATATTATTGAATTGAATGCAGATTATATGCTGGTAGGCACATTCAATGGGCTTTATAGATTGCATAAAAGAACTTTTCAAGCTATAGTTGAAGAAGGAGAATTAGGTGAAAAGGGAGCTTTGAACCATTATTCAATATATTCATTATATAAAGATAGTCAAGGGATAATATGGGTTGGTACATATGCAGGAGGGGTGAACTATAGCCATAGTTATAATCAGCGTTTTCAATACTTTGCGCCACCTCATTTCTCGGGCCGTATCAGTATGGCTCGTGAAGATGGGAAGGGGAATATCTGGTTTGGAACGGAAGGAAACGGGTTGCTTTGCCATAATGCAGGAACAGATAAGATTGTACAGTATTGGCTGGAGGGAAAAGGAAGACATTATAGTGATAATATCATTAAGTCTATATGCATAGCTGGAGATACAATCATGTGTGGGAATTGGCGTGGAGAGGTTTATCTGTACTCTATCAAGAAGAATAGTTTCACCTTATACAAAGCTTATGAACGGAACAATGTTTTATATATTTATAGAGATTCACGACAGAATTGGTGGGTATCCATACAAGACTATGGTGTTGTTTGTATTGGTGATGATTCTATTAAATTCCCAAGTTCAAATTTTATTCAAGAGATTAGACCGGGAATATTAGTGTTTGCGACTCAGAAAGAAGGTCTTTACATTTATGACTTGAAAAGGGGGCAGGTTAGGAGTGTGGGTTCAGAAGAATTGGGGATGTCAAAAGACCAGTCGATTAGTGTGACCTCTTTCTATCAAGATACAGACAGGAATTTATGGCTGACCACAGAAAATTCGGGGGTTCTGGTTTTGGATGGAAACTGGAAGCTGAAGCAGCGCTTTTTGGAACCGGAAAGAGGGTATTCTGATAAATTATATTTTGTTGCTGAACAGAAAAAAGGTAAGTATTGGATTGTGGGTGCTCATAAGTTATATTTACTCGATTACGCCAAGAACCAAATACATCCTTTTGATAAGAATAATGGATTACAGCTAACGGATATGGATGCTTCAGCTTGTATTGATTCCCGAAATTATTTCTGGTTACCGGGAAATACAGGCTATGTAAAGGTTGATAATTCAACTTTTGCCTTAAATGAAGAACCTTCCTCTGTTATTTTTACAGGATTACGTATTAATAACAAGTTGCAGATGCCTAATGAAGAAAATTCGGTATTGAAGAAATGTCTGTCTGAAACGGAGGTTGTGCGTCTAAGGCATAATCAGACTAATATTTCTGTAACATATGCCAGTGATAATCATATTTACGCTAACAGTAATTGTTTTTTCTATAAGATGGAGGGAGTTGATCCGGATTGGGTGGATGCGGGAAATCGCCGTGAGGTTTTCTATAGTAATCTTGCTCCTGGTAATTATACTCTGAAAGTGAAGGCTCTTAATAATGATGGAGCAATGGGACTTGAGGCTCGTTTGAAAATAGAAGTCTTGCCTCCTTTGTGGGCTCGTTGGTGGGCTTTTATAATTTATGCTGTTATTCTATTTTATATTTTACAACGCTATGTTGCTTATAAACAAAGAAAACAAAGGCTGGAACATGAGCTGTACTTGAAACAAATAGAGAAAGATAAATCGGAAGAACTTAATAAGGAGTTACAAACCTTTTTTACTCAAGTTGCTCATGAATTCCGTACTCCTTTAACATTGATCCTTAATCCTTTGGATGAAATACAAAATAGAATTATACATATCTCCGGGGTAAAAGATGAAATTCTGCTAATTCGTCGTAATGCCAAACGACTTCTGGCATTGGTGAATGATTTGATGGATTTGAGAAAGATTGAGAATGGTAATGGAAAATTAGAATTGTCTTCTTCCGATTTTAATGATTTCATTCAGGAGGTCTATTACTCTTTTCAGACAATGGCACGACAGCGGAGTATCACTCTGCAACTTTCATTGCCTAAGAAACCTATACTGGCCACGTTTGATAGAGAAGGACTGGAAAAGGTATTCTTTAATTTACTTTCGAATGCGTTGAAATTTACACCGGAAGAGGGTACTGTGAGTTTGGTGGTGACTATTACTGAGGGGGAATCTCCCCAAATACATATTGAAGTTAGAGATACGGGAGAGGGCATTTCAGATGAAGATATTTCTAAGGTCTTTAAGCCTTTTGCCCTGTCCCATCAAGATTTGCACGGTCAAATGGGAGGCAGTGGAGTAGGATTGGCTATTGCAAGAGCTATTGTGGAAAAACATGGAGGCGTAATTTCTGTCAGCCGGGTAGAACCGCATGGTACATCTTTTTCTATTGACTTACCTTGGAATTATGATAAGCGTTATGAGGTAACTTCGCCAATTTCTATAGAAGACAATGAAGAAATTTTGAATGAGACACCTTTTAAGGTAGCATCTATTTCGGATACCGTTTTACTGGTAGATGATAATATAGAAATTCTTGCATATTTGCAAAAGGAGTTATCAAGAGGATTTAGGATACTTACAGCACAGAATGGACGCGAAGCATTGGAAGTGTTGGGAAAAGAGAATGTTTCTTTGGTGGTGAGTGATGTAATGATGCCAGAGATGGATGGTATGGAACTGTGTATGCATATAAAGGATAATCCCTCTTTTTGTCACCTTCCGGTTGTATTGTTGACTGCTAAATCAATGACTATGCATGTTGAGGAAGGTTTTCAGGCTGGGGCGGACGATTACCTGGTAAAGCCCTTTAAGATTTCTACTTTAATTATCCGCATTAATAATATTTTAGCCGGGCGTAAGAAATTAAAAGAGATATATGGAAAGCAGCTTTCGTTGAAAAGTGTAGGGATTGAATTGGAACCTGCTGATAAATCTTTTGTTGACCAATATGAGTCCATTGTAAAGAAGCATCTTTCTAATCCAGACTTTGATGTGGAAATGTTGTGCAAAGAAATGGGTGTAAGCAGAGCTAAACTGTATCGGAAGGTAAAAGCAATAACAAATCTGTCTCCGGCAGAGGTGATTCGTAACATCAGATTGGAATGTGCTGCAGAAATGCTTCGTACTTCCGGTCAGACAGCTACAGAAATAGCTTATCTGACCGGTTTTGGAAGCTATAATCATTTTAGTGATTATTTTAAAAGTATATATGGAGTTTCTCCTAAAAATTATAAGGATAAATATAGAAATACTTGATATTGTGATTTTATTCGTGCAATAAGTTTAAGGCCCATGATACAGCTGCTTCTCTTTGTTCCGGATACATGAAATGATAGGAATCTGGAACGATGAAAGGAGTTATCGGACAGGTCATCTTGTTCATAACAGAGTAGGAAGTGGTAGGAGGACACGTGGTGTCATTATATCCAAAGGACATAAAAACTGGCACCTTAATGTCGGTGACAAAGTTGGCTACGTCGTAATAACGTATTGTCTCTATAGCTTTGGGATGGCAGTATTGAGGCTTTTTGAACATATGAGGCCATCCTCCAGCTCTTCCGTGAGTATATCCTTCCATATCACATAAGGCAGGATAGAAACAGACAGCTCCTTTGATGCGTGGGTCAATGGCTGTTGTTACGAGGGATAGAGCACCACCTTGACTTCCGCCGAAAGTTACAATGTTTGTGCCATCAAACTCGGGAAGGGAAAAAATGAAGTCAACAGCACGTTTGCAACCTATATAAACTCGTTTGTAATAATAGTTTTCTTTGTAGTCTAAACCTTTGTCATGATAGTTTAAGAGAGGACCTCCTCCTATTGTATATGCTTCATTAGGAAGATTTACAGGTATTCCATGAATGCCGATTTCCAAAGTGATGACACCTTGTGATGCCAAGGCTATTTCTCCGTGATAAGCGCGCATTCCTGCTCCAGGAACTTTTAGGATGGCAGGATATTTCTTTGATGTATCTTTGGGCACGCAGAGAATGCCATACATGCGCGAACCAGCCCAGTTGTTTCGAAAGCCTACATGATAGACATTTACGGTGGAAGTACATTTTTCTGGAATCAAGGTTATTCGTGGGTCAAGAGGTTGCTCTGCTACTTTTTTCAGTTCTTTATCCCAAAAATCTTTGAAATCTTTAGGGCGTTGTGTTGTCGGTCGGAGTTCTTCCGGGGAAAAACCGATTGTAGCTGCGTCTTCATATTTATGCTTTTGGTAATTGACGGTTACTTTGCAGCGTAAGAAACCTGCTTTTTTGAGGGTACCTAAAGGTAATTTGAATGTTCCATCTTTTAAGACAATATTGCCTGTCTTGTGAGGTTTCATTAGGTCTTCTGATATTTCATAGTATATTGGGACATCTTTCATGGGGACTTGGTCCTTCCATACACAGATGGAGACGGCGGCATTTTCTCCTGTTTTATATAGCCAGTCTGCGTGATTTGGAGAAACGGTTATTTTTATTAGCTTTTCCGGAGGTTGTGGAAATGCATACATTGCCTTCATTAGAAATAAAGACAATAAGACTGAGAAAATAAGTGTCTTATTCATATTCTGTAATATTAAAATTTATATTGAATTCTATTACCAGTTGTCCGTACGGAATAAACAGGCAGGTAGTCCATCTTTGTTATATAAATTTCCATCTGGATTATTTTCCCAATTATATCGTACTGCAATTGGATGTGTCACATTGGGACTCCAGACAATTACTTGGTTACCCTTAAGTTGGGCTTGTGCCCAATGAAAGGTTTTATCTTCTCCAGCTATGGAAAATCCTTGCAGGCATCCATATCGGCTGCGTATTTCTAATCCAGAACCTGTATTCTTGAATGTAATGACTACTTTATTTCCTTTAATCTCCATCTGTTGATACATGGGACTTTCGCTAAATATATCTGTGCGATTATACTCGTGGTGTAATACTTGTAGCGCTACTCTCATTCCAATGTCTTGTTTGTTGTGCGGATGAAGGTCATGAGGCTCTCCTAAGTCACTGGTGACAATGAGATGTGTATCAGAGACGGATAAGGCTTTATATTGTGCTTCTCTTATTTCTGCCCAAAGCGGCTTCTTATTGATAGAGTCAAAATTCGGGAGCTGAATAATATAGAATGGAAGTTCAGTTTTCCAGCGTTGTCGCCAATCTCCAATCATGCAGGTGAGCCAATCGGTATAGGGTTCGGCATTCCCCACGTTATTCTCTCCTTGATACCATATTACTCCCTTTATTGATAGAGAAAGAAGAGGATGGATCATTGCATTATACACCAGTGACGGATAGTCATTACGAGCAGCTTTTTTATTCTTTAGTGCAAAATATTTTGTTGGAGGCAGCAACTTGTCTTCTTTTGTATAGCAATTGAGGTGTTCTGAAGAAATGGAATTGGAGGCTTCCAAACTAGTCCAGGTTTCTATAATAGTACCTCCCCAAGAGGAATTTATTATACCAATGGGAATATGGGTTTCTTCATGAACCTTTTTCGCAAAAAAGTAGGCTACTCCGGAGAAGCTTCCTACGGTCTCTGGAGAGCAAACTGTCCACTTTGCATTTATAGTATCTATAGGGACTAATTCCATGCGGCGTGGAACATTTAATGTACGGATTTGAGGATAGTTGGCATTTTTCTTTTCAACTTCAGCATTAGTTACATTGTTTACTACCCATTGCATGTTGGATTGACCGCTGCATAGCCAGACATCTCCAATAAGAATGTCTTTTATCTCTATCTGGTTTTCTTTGCCAAGAACTTGTAATTCATAAGGACCGCCTTCTTTTAGTGGAGATAGTCGGGTTTCCCAATGCCCATCGGTATTCGCGTTTACAACTTGTTGTTGCCCGGCAAAAGTAACTATGACTTTTTCTTTGGGGGCTGCTTGCCCCCAGATTCGGATAGGTTGGTTACGTTGTAATACCATTCCATCTGAATAGATGGTGGGCAATACCACTTTTGCCTGTACATTTAAAGAATAAATAAATAGGAATATAAATAGTATCTGTTTCATGATAGATTGTTTTGTGCGAAATTAGAAGGATAAAATAGGAAATACAATATTCACAGCTAAAACTGTCGGAAACGTTTCCGTTTATGAATTTTCTGCTTATTCTTTTGAATATGAGAAGACTGGCCCTGTTCTCTTATTTGCAATCGTTCCCGGTGATTTTATCTTTGAATGGCTTACAGAAGTTTATTGATCTTTTATATTTGTAGCAGATAAACTGCTTTTTAATACACTGTAAAAACAATAATAAATCATTTTATGAGAAGATTCTTTTTAACACTTACACTTTTGAGTAGCTTTTGGGGTTTTTGTATAGCTCAAAAGCACTATCTATTGAAATCGCCGAATGGGGAACTTATAATTAATATTGAGGTTGGTGATAAGATTAGCTATTCTTTACAGCATAAAGGGAAATCGGTGATTGTCTCTTCCCCTATTTCTATGTTATTAGACTGTGACAAAACTTTAGGGGAAAAATCCAAAGTTAAAAATGTACATATGCGCAAAATTAATGAAACGATATCCACGGCATTTTATAAGCGTAACCAGATTGATAATTTCTGCAATGAGTTAGTCATTACTTTTAAGGAAGATTTTCAGTTGAATTTCCGAGCTTATAATGAGGGGATGGCATATCGTTTTGTTGTTACGCAGAACAGACCTTTTATTGTAATAAATGAAGAGGCTACATTCAATTTTGAGAAGGATTATATGGCTTATGTCCCTTTTGTGAGAGGGGGGAGGGATAAAAGGAAAGAAGAACAGTTTTTCAATTCATTTGAAAATGTTTATACTCATCTTAGTTTGAGTGAGATGCCCTCTAACCAAATTGCATTTACTCCAGTCGTCGTTGAGTTGGAAGAGGGAAGAAAAATTTGTATTGCAGAATCTGATGTAGAAAGTTATCCGGGAATGTTTGTCTACAATGAAGAACAATCAACTTCTTTGAAAGGCGTTTTTGCACCCTATCCAAAGAATTTATTACAGGGTGGACATAACAATCTGCAAATGTTGGTGACAGAACGTGAGAATTATATAGCTAAATGTTCTGGTAAGCGAACTTTTCCTTGGCGCATAGCTATTGTTTCTTCAGATGATAAAGAATTGCTTGATAATGATTTGGTTTATAAATTGGCAGCACCATCACGCATTGATGATACAAGTTGGATTAAACCAGGAAAGGTCGCCTGGGAGTGGTGGAACCATTGGGGATTATCTGGTATTGATTTCAAAGCCGGTGTGAACAATGCCACCTATAAAGCTTATATTGACTTTGCCGCCAAACATGGAATTGAGTATGTAATTTTGGACGAGGGTTGGGCCGTGAATTTAAAGGCTGATTTATTCCAAGTTGTACCGGAAATCGATTTAAAAGAGCTGGTGGCTTATGCTGAGTCTAAAGATATTGGGCTGATTTTGTGGGCAGGATATTATGCTTTTGAACGGGATATGGAAGATATATGTCGGTATTATTCGGAATTGGGCATAAAGGGTTTTAAAGTGGATTTCATGGATCGTGATGATCAGCCAATGGTTGATTTTCATTATCGTGGAGCTGCTATAGCCGCTAAATATCATTTGCTGTTGGATTATCATGGCACATATAAACCTACGGGATTAAATCGTACTTATCCAAATGTTGTTAATTTTGAAGGCGTACATGGACTGGAACAATTAAAATTTGCCGGTAGCGATAAAGTGGACCAGGTTACTTATGATGTGACTATGCCGTTTATCCGTATGGTAGCTGGACCAGTTGATTATACTCAAGGTGCTATGCGAAATGGAACCAAACGTACTTTTCGACCGGTCAATGAAGCTCCGATGAGTATGGGGACACGTTGTCGTCAGCTTGCAGAATATGTAATATTTGAGTCTCCATTATCTATGCTGTGTGATAGTCCGGTATTTTATGAACGTGAGTCAGAATGTACATCTTTTATTGCAGAGGTTCCTACTGTCTGGGAGGAAACTGTTGCTTTGGACGGTAAAATTGGTGAGTATATCTCTATGGCTCGTCGTAAGGGAGATATTTGGTATTTAGGTACACTTACTAATTGGGAAAAGCGTACGATGGAGATTGATTTGAGCTTTCTGGGAGATGGAGAATGGAGTGCTGAATTGTATAAAGATGGTGTAAATGCTGGTACTGTTGCTTCCGATTATATCAAATCGATAATAGCTATTCCTCAAGACCGGAAACTATCTGTTACAATGGCCGAGGGTGGAGGATGTGCACTAAAAATCTATAAAAAGTGAATATGAGTATGCTTGCACAGATAAGGACTTTAAGATGGTGGATATGGGGACTTGTATGCATTTGTAATATACAGTATGGTAGTGCTCAAGAATTGCTTGTCAATGTATATGGAAGGCAATATACATTGTTGAACGGTAAATGGAATGCTATAATTGATCCCTATCAGCAGGGACGCAAAACTGCGATTTATAGGAATAGGGCTTTAAAAGATAAGGCAGATTTCAAGGAATATGCTTTTGAAGGAGGTTTGCGTCTGAATGTTCCTTCTGATTGGAATTCACAAATTCCAGAACTTAAATATTACGAAGGAACGATGTGGTACGCACGTAAATTTGAGATAAATAAAAAGTCTGACGAGAATTTATTTCTTTATTTCGGAGCAGTTAATTATCGTTGCAGAGTGTATTTGAATGGAACTCTGATTGGTAGTCATGAAGGAGGCTTTACTCCTTTCCAGTTCAATGTAACTAATGTCGTGAAAGAAGGAGGGAACTTTCTGGCAGTAGAAGTAGACAACACGCGTACTGCAGATGCTATTCCAGCACTTTCATTTGACTGGTGGAATTATGGTGGAATTACTCGTGATGTCATGCTGGTACATACGCCTAAGAATTATATTCGTGATTATTTTATACAGCTGGATAAGTATGATTCGGATCGTGTTCATGCTGAAGTACAGCTATCTGCACAGAATGCAGGTCAGTTGGTGAAGATTGAAATACCAGAGCTGAAAATAGCCAATAAAGTTTTTACTGATGGAACTGGTTTGGCTAAGGCTACTTTTCGGGTTCGGAATTTGGAACGCTGGTCTCCTCAGGCTCCTAAACTATACCAGGTGATTGTCTCTTCTGAAGTAGATGAAGTAAAGGAGAATATCGGCTTTCGTAACCTTTATGTGAAGAATACGCAGATTTATCTGAATGATTCTCCAGTTTTCATGAAAAGTATTGGTTTACATGAGGAAATATCTCAACGCCAAGGGCGTGCTTATTCAGAACAAGATGCAATTGCATTATTATCTGAAGCGAAAGGATTGGGAGTAAACATGATTCGTCTGGCCCACTATCCGCAGAATGAGTATATTGTTCGTTTAGCAGAACAAATGGGACTTATGTTATGGGAGGAAATACCAGTCTGGCAGGGCATTGATTTTAAAGATAGCAGTACGCGTCTGAAGGCACAAAGAATGTATACGGAAATGTTGTTGCGTGACCGGAATAGATGTGCTCTTACTTTTTGGGGAGTTGCCAATGAAACAGCTCCTTCCGAATCTCGTAATGCTTTTCTTAAAAGTCTCGTTGAACTATGTCATAAGATGGATACCACTCGTTTGATAACAGCGGCTTTTGACCTACCTAAATTAAATTCCGAGACGAATGCCTTTGAAATGGAAGATGACTTTATTGAAAATCTGGATGTCGTTTCTATTAATAAATATATGGGATGGTATCATCGGTGGCCTATGTCTCCATCTGAGATTCGTTGGAATGTCGCCCTTGATAAGCCGTTGATATTTTCAGAGTTTGGTGGGGAAGCGCTTTATGGTCAATCTGGCGATTCGACAGTAACAAGTTCCTGGAGTGAGGAGTATCAGGAAAAACTGTATAAGGATAATTTGGAAATGTTTAAGTATATACCTAATCTTGCCGGGATTTCGCCTTGGATTTTATTTGATTTCCGTTCTCCTTATCGTTTTCATCCTACAAACCAGGAAGGATGGAATCGAAAAGGATTGATTTCGGATCAGGGGTATAGAAAGAAAGCGTGGTATGTGATGAAAGAATATTATGAATCTATAAAATAAGGATATGGATAAATATAGGCTTCTATACGTATTGGTTTTGAGTTGTGTAACAACAGTGTTGCCTGCTCAATTAAAAGATTATAGCTCTCAGGTAGATTCAGTATTGAACCTTATGACTGTTCAGGAAAAAGTCGGGCAAATGATTCAATATTCGAATAATAAACTTCTCACAGGACCTGCCCTTGACACGAGCAATCGTACCGAAGAAATAAAAAGGGGAGAGGTGGGCTCTGTTTTCAATATTATAACAGTAGAACGGGCTAAACAATATCAGGATCTGGCTATGCAATCCCGTTTGCGTATTCCTTTGCTTTTCGGACTTGACGTTCTTCATGGCTTGAAAACGATTTTTCCAATTCCGTTGGCGGAGGCTGCAAGCTTTAACCTGGATTTGATGCGTAAAACGGCAAATGTGGCTGCAGCAGAAACTTCCTCTTTGGGTATTCATTGGACTTTTGCTCCTATGGTAGATGTTTCTAGAGATGCTCGTTGGGGGCGTTCAATGGAGGGAGCTGGTGAGGATACTTGGTATGGCTCTCAAGTGGCAAAAGCACGTATAGAAGGTTTTCAGGGCTCTAACTATGATGAGAAGCGAACAGTATTGGCTTGTGCTAAGCACTTTGCTGCTTATGGTGCAGCGGTAGGAGGTCGGGACTATGCTGAAGCAGATATTTCAGAACATACGCTTCAGCAGGTTTATCTACCTCCATTTCAAGCGGCAGTAGAAGCTGGTGTTGCTACTTTTATGAATGCTTTTAATGAAATAAACGGTATTCCGGCAACAGCTCATAAAATTTTGCAGAGAGATGTTTTGAAAGGAAAATGGGGATTTAAGGGATTTGTTGTCAGCGATTGGGGCTCTGTGGGTGAGATTGCTAAGCATAGAATGGCGAAGGACAATAAAGATGCAGGACGATTGGCAGCTATTGCCGGTTGTGATATGGATATGCACTCTATGACCTATGCCAAGCATCTGGTTGATTTGGTAAATGAGGGAGAGGTGGATATTGCTCTGATTGATGACGCTGTAAGGCGTATTTTGACCAAGAAATTTGAGCTGGGGCTCTTTGATGATCCTTATTGTTATAATAATAGGGCAAAAGAAATAGAGGATAAGAAAATTGTAACAGCTAATAGAAAGATTGCTCGTGAGGCTGGTTCAAGTTCCATTGTGCTTCTTAAGAATGAGTCTGCTTTACCGATTGCCGCAACGGCAAGGCGAATAGCATTGGTTGGCCCTTTAAATAAGGCTCATAAAGATATGCTGGGCAATTGGTCTGCTTTAGGAAAAGCTGAAGATGTAATAACAGTTTATGATGGATTGCGAGCCGCTTTACCTCATGCTGAAATAACATATATAGAAGGATATGATTTAGAAACCAATGAGTTGAAAGTATTGCCGAAACTGACAGGATATGATGTGATTATTGTGTCTGTCGGAGAACGTGCAATGGATTCTGGAGAAGCAAAGTCCAAGGTAGACATTAATGTTGATGCCAATCAGCAGCGAATGGTGAAAGAGATAAAGGAGGCAACGCAGAAACCGGTAATAACTTTAGTGATGGGGGGACGTCCGTTGATATTTTCTCAGATGGAACCCTATACGGATGCTATTCTTTTCACTTGGTGGTTGGGTACGGAGGCCGGCAATGCAATAGCGGATGTACTTACCGGAAAATATAATCCATCAGCAAAGCTGCCTATGACTTTTCCTCGTAATGTAGGTCAATGTCCTTTGTATTATAACCATAAAAGCACCGGTCGTGCATGGGCTCCCAATAATCCTTGGGTAAGCGGCTATATGGATGAGAGCGTGTTACCTGCTTATGCTTTTGGTTATGGATTGAGCTATACAACATTTGATATCGCAGCTCCTGCACTAATCAAACAGCAATATAAATCGGGAGAATATATTATATTGACGACTATGGTTAAAAATACGGGAAGTTATAGCGGAAAAGAAACGATTCAACTATATTTGCAGGATGTTGTAAGCTCTCTGACACGTCCAGTGCTTGAACTTTGTGGGATAAAACAAGTAGAATTGGCTCCGGGAGAAATTGAAGAAGTAAAATTCATTTTGTCCACAGAGGAACTTGGATTTTTTAATGCAGAAAAGAAATTTGTCACAGAACCGGGTGAGTTTAAACTTTTTGTCGGCAATAGTTCAGATAATCTGAAGGCTGTAAGTTTTGAACTTATAGAGAAATGATACTATTTTTGTTAAACTTCTAATAATAATCTTTTTAAAAGGATGAAACGAATGTTGCGTATGATACGATTTATTTTCTTTCTATTGTTTCTATGCATGACAGTTGGAGTAAAAGCAGACGATTTATCTGTGATAAAAAAGAAATATATAGAAAGTATTCTTTGTACTAATTCTGATTCTCTGCTTACAACGCTGATGTGTCAAACTCCTCGTGAAAAGATTGTGGGGGACCAGATGATTGTTGAATTGATGGAGCGTTATCCTATAGAAGTGGAGTATGTTCAGAATTTAATTCATAAACTGAGTGTAGAAGGTTGCTGGTCCGATTTGGATTTTGCAAGTAATGCAGCAGGGTGGGCTCCAAGAGTACACGCTTCTCGAGTTCTTGAATTATCTAAAGTATATAGGAACCCGAACCATGTTCTATATAAGTCTCAGGAAGTGGCAGAGGCTATTCATAAAGCATTAGCTTATTGGTTTCAAGTAAAGCCGATTTCTTCTAATTGGTGGTATAATGAGATCGGTATTCCTAAGGTATTAGGAGCGGCATTCATATTGTTTGAAGATCAGATGTCTGAACAAGAAAAAAGTGAAGCCCTTGTGGTAATGGATAAAGCTAAAATTGGTATGACTGCCCAAAATAGAGTATGGCTGGCTGGCAATGTAATTGTAAAAGGCTTGTTATTAGGGGATATTCAGATGATACAGAGAGCGAGAGATGTTATAAATAGTGAGATAAAAATGGCTTATGGAAAGGCTGAAGGCATCAAGGCAGATCAAAGTTTTCATCAACATGGGCCTCAGCAGCAGGCGGGGAACTATGGTGCAGCCTATTTGGCTACAATGAGTTTCTGGGCATATATTCTGGATGATACGTCATTGGCTCTTGAACAAGAGCATTTTAAAATTATCAGTGATTATGTGAATACTGGTGTTAGGAGAATCTTGTGGAAAAATAAGATGGATATCAATAATCTTGGCCGTCAACTTTATAGACAGGCACAACGGCATAAAGGCTTTTCTACATTATTTTCAGTAAATACATTAGCTGGCATCAATAGCAATAATAATAATGTTTATCAAGCACTTATTAATGAGAATTTGGGAAGGACGCCGGTAGGTCTATTGGGACAATATCATTTTTGGAAATCGGATATTACTATTCATCGCTGTTCGGATTGGATGGCGTCTCTTAGAATGGCATCTGATAGGGTAATTGGTACAGAATCAGGTACTGATAATGTGAAAGGCTATTACTTGGCAGATGGTGCGCTATATACTTATGTGGATGGAGAAGAATATACAGATATATTTCCTTGTTGGGATTGGAGAAAAGTCCCAGGAGTAACTTGTTATCAAGAGGATAAGCGTGTGCATGTGATGGGGTGGCTTGAAAAACAAAATAAAGGTTCATTTGTAGGTAACGTGAATGATGGTAATGTAGGCATGACTTCAATGGAATTGGTTCGTGATGGACTTTATGCAAAAAAGGCATGGATATTTACTCCGGATTATGTCTTGTGCCTTGGTGCAGATATTCATTCGGATAGCAGCTATTTGGTAAATACGTCTATTGAGCAGGCGCTACTAAAAGAAAAACTCTTGCATTTGGAAAAAGGTAAATGGAATGCGGTGAAAGATGTCTGTTTTTCAGCAGATAAACCCGAGCGTTTCTTTCATCATCAAACGGGGTATATTGTGCTTGATGGAAAAGGGAGAGCTTTTTCCGAAAAGAGAACTGGCTTGTGGAATGATATTATGAAGATTTATCCTAAAAGTGAGCAGGTAACGCAAAATATCTATACGCTTTATTTCGATCATGGAACATTTCCACAGGATGCTTCTTATCAGTACATGGTACTTCCTGCCAGCTCTCTTGAGCAAGTCAGACGTTTTGATTTGTCTTCTTTTAAAGTAATAAGTAATACATCACAATGCCAAGCTGTACAGATTGATAAAGAAACTTATTTATTGGCGATGTATGATAAGGGAGAAGTTATTTTATCCAAGAAAGTGAAATTTGAGAGTGATAGGAGGGGACTTTTTATTTTACGTATCAATGCTAACGGTTGGAAGGTGTACGCATCAGATCCTACTCAACGTGAAAATATTTTAGTAGTGGCGGTTAATGGAGAGAAGAAAGAAGTAAAGTTGCCGGATGGGGAATTAAAGGGAACTGTTATTCAAATAGGAAATGAATTCCAATAGAATAGTTAGCTTTAATTATAAAGTATTTCTATGGGAAAAGGTTGTGCTAGGAGAATAGTCATAACCTTTTCTTTTGGATGTATTCAAATTCGTCTTTTCCGGATAATGGTAACACTTTTGTTCGCTTTCCGATATTTTTTCATTATTTATTTCTACATTTGTAGCGTTAACACGGACTGTGTAAAGGATATGCAAACCCTATTAAACGACATAGAATTAGATATTCAGGAATTGAAATGTTTGATGCAGGCCATTTCAAGTGATGCCAATCCGACATTGAAGATTGTGGCAAAACGGAATATCCAGCAGATGAAGGCACGCTTGGAGGCGTTGCAAGAACTGCTTGAGGAGGCGCCAACGGCTGTTGTGTCGCCCCTGGAGGAACCCCCTGCTGTTACTACTCCTTTGACCGAATCGGTTTCTCCGGTCGAATCGGTTATTCCTGATACAGTGAAGATGGTATGTGAGGAACCGGAAACAGTTCCTATTTTGGCAGAACGCATCAAGCCTGCCAAGGATTTGAAACATGCCATCAGTCTGAACGATTCATTCCGTTTTGTCCGCGAACTGTTCGCAGGCGATGCTGCACGGATGAATGAAGTGGTACGACGTTTGGGTGAGGCTCCTTCTTTGGACAAGGCTATGGATATTTTTGCTTCGGAAGTGCACCCGGATGAAGAAAATGAAGCCGCCGTCGATTTTATGGAACTCCTCAAAAAATATTTCAGCTAAACGACCGATAAGTATGGGAAAACTTTATGTAGTGCCTACCCCGGTAGGAAATTTGGAAGATATGACATTCCGTGCTATCCGGATTCTGAAAGAAGTGGATTTGATACTTGCTGAGGATACACGTACCTCCGGCATATTGCTGAAACACTTCGAAATAAAGAATGCGATGCAATCTCACCATAAATTTAATGAACATAAAACGGTTGAAAGTGTTGTTAATAGAATAAAGGGGGGAGAAACTGTAGCTTTGATTTCGGATGCAGGTACGCCAGGTATATCCGACCCGGGCTTTCTGGTAGTCAGAGAGTGTGTGCGTAACGGCATCGAAGTGCAATGCTTGCCGGGAGCGACAGCTTTTGTACCGGCATTGGTGGCTTCCGGACTGCCGAATGAGAAGTTCTGTTTTGAAGGTTTCCTTCCACAGAAGAAAGGAAGGATGACCCGCCTGAAGGCATTGGCCGAGGAGTGTCGTACCATGGTGTTCTATGAGTCTCCCCACAGATTGGTAAAAGCTTTGACGCAGTTTGCCGAACATTTCGGTGCCGAACGTCAGGCTTCTGTTTCGCGGGAAATCTCAAAGATGCACGAAGAAACGGTGCGTGGAACGCTTACAGAATTGATTGAACATTTCACGGCGAACGAACCGCGCGGTGAAATTGTGATTGTAGTAACAGGAATAGACGATTAAATAACTTCATTAACCAAACGTAAAACGAAAGCGTATGAAAAAGTTAGCAGTTTTAATTGTATGCGCGGCTGTAATGGCTTCGTGTGACAGCTTCTCTGGTGGCAGTAAGAACCAGCTGAAAGCTGAAAATGATTCTTTATTGATGGAACTGACTCAGCGTAATGCTGAATTGGACGAGATGATGGGCACTTTCAATGATATTTCAGAGGGATTCCGCCAGATTAATGCAGCAGAGAGCCGTGTGGATTTGCAGCGTGGTGCTGTGGCAGAAGGCTCTTTGAATGCCAAGCAGCAGATTGCGTCGGATATTGAGTTTATCCGTAAGCAGATGGAAGAGAACAAGGAACAGATTGCCAAATTACAGTCCATGCTGAAGAACAGTAAGAATAACTCTGCCCAGTTGAAGAGGGCTGTGGAGTCCCTGACTCAGGAGTTGGTGGCAAAGACCCAGCGTATTGAGGAATTGCAGGCTGAGCTGGCTTCCAAGAATATCCGTATCCAGGAACTGGATGCTGCCGTAACCGGTTTGTCTACTGAGAAAGAAGAATTGACTGCCGAAAATGAGGCGAAGGCTCAAACCGTTGCCGAACAAGATAAGGCACTCAATACGGCTTGGTTTGTATTTGGTACGAAGAAAGAGTTGAAGGACCAGAAGATATTGACAAATACCGGACTTTTCAAAAAAGGCCAGGTGCTGAAAGATTCTGATATCAACAAGGACTACTTTACACAAGTGGATATCCGTACGACAAAAGAGATTAAACTATACTCTAAAGATGCTGATATCTTGACTACTCATCCTGCTGGCTCTTATGCGTTGGAGAAGGATGATAAAGGACAGTTGACTTTGAAGATTACAAATCCGAAAGACTTCTGGAGTGTGTCCAAGTATTTGGTAATCCAGGTAAAATAATACTGTTATAGACTGATACAGAACGGACGCAGGTTATTGGAATTGATAATCTGCGTCTATTTTTATATATCCCTTTCCTTTAAATTATGGCATCCCAATATAAGAACCTATTTTTTGACCTGGACGATACGCTTTGGGCATTTTCCCTTAATGCACGCGATACATTCGAAGAGATGTATCAGAAGTATGATTATGACCGTTTCTTTCGGTCTTTCCAGCATTTCTATACACTTTATCAGTATCGCAATGTAGAGCTATGGGAAGAATACGGTAGGGGGCAGGTCAGTAAGGAAGAGTTGAACCGCCAGCGTTTCCTATATCCTCTGGAGGCAGTAGGGGCGAGGGATGCAGCTTTGGCCGAGGCTTTTTCTGATGATTTCTTTTCGGTCATTCCCACAAAAAGCAGGCTGATGCCGCATGCGTATGAGGTACTGGAATATTTGGCAGAGAAATACAACCTCTATATCCTTTCCAATGGTTTCCAAGAGCTGCAATGTCATAAGATGCGTTCGGCGGATATCGACCGCTTTTTTAAGAAGATTGTTCTCTCTGATGACATCGGTGTCTTGAAGCCCTGGCCCGAAATCTTTCATTTTGCACTTTCTGCCACACAATCCGAAGTGCGTGATTCTTTGATGATAGGCGATAGTTGGGAGAATGATGTGGCAGGAGCCAAAGGAGTGGGCATGCACCAAGTGTTTTATAATGTAACAGGGAAGGAAGAACTGCCTTTCCAACCGACTTATCATATCAGTAATCTGAAAGAATTGATGCAGATTTTGTGACATTGAAATTTTTAGTTGTACTTTTGTCTGCAGAAACGTATATTATACAGCTATGGACACAATCTTACCTTTCGCTTTACTTTGTTTTACCTCCTTCTTTACGTTGACAAACCCTCTCGGCACCATGCCGGTGTTTTTGACCATGACGCATGGAATGACAGACCGTGAACGGCAGTCGGTAGTATCGCGCGCCACTTTGGTTGCCTTTATTACGATTATGGTTTTTACGTTTGCGGGACAGTTCCTCTTTAAGTTCTTCGGTATCTCTACCAATGGTTTCCGTATTGCCGGTGGAGTTATTATCTTTAAGATTGGCTTCGATATGCTGCAAGCCCGTTATACCCCAATGAAGCTGAAAGACGAGGAAATCAAGACTTATGCCGATGATATTTCCATTACTCCTCTTGGAATTCCGATGCTTTGTGGTCCTGGTGCCATAGCCAATGCCATTGTGCTGATGCAGGATGCCCATACCATTCAGATGAAAGGAGTTCTTATAGGAATGATTGCCTTTATTTATCTGATTACCTTTTTCATATTGCGTGCTTCCACGCGGTTGGTCAAAATCTTGGGTGAGACGGGAAACAATGTGATGATGCGCCTGATGGGACTTATCCTGATGGTTATTGCCGTTGAGTGTTTTGTCAGCGGAGTGAAACCGATATTGGTGGATATATTGAAAGAAGGAGGCATACCATCACTGGCACACCTCCTCTAAACACTTTATTTATAAAAACACATTGGGAGAATTCCCAAGTTTCTTTAGGCTACTATTGATTAATAGCCTGGATTTTGTTCTATGTTCGGATTGGCATTGATTTCACCGACGGGAATCAACGGGAGCGCTTTCTTGGAGTCGCGGTTGAATGTACGCGCTTCTTCGCTCAATACGTCGTGCCATCCTCTGTCATTAACGTCCGTGTAGCGTGTAACGGTTTCACCTCGGCGCATAACATCGAAGTAGCGCTGTCCTTCACCTACAAGTTCCTTGCGGCGTTCGATGTAGATGCGGTCTAATGTGATGTTTCCGCTGGTTACTTGTTTGCTTTCATTCGTTGTGCGGTTGGAGATGATATCGTTCAGCAAGTTGGCAGCCTTGTTCTTGTCTCCGGCCTGGAAAGCTGCTTCTGCTGCTGACAAGTAAACTTCTGACAAGCGCAGCAATGGGACATTGGAGTAACGTACATCTCCGTTTACAGCAGGCATTTTGTTGATGTAAACTTTACGTTTGCCAAATCCTCCTGCTGCCGCTGCCAGTAATATGTCGTTACGGATGTCTGCCGGGTCGGATGTAAGCATGTCAGAGAAGTCTTTTGTGACAATTACATCTCCATATCCGGGAGAAGCGCCAGCCTTGTCTGCATATAAGTAGGCAATACCTTCACGGTCTGTCCAGTCAGTATTGTTGTTGATGGAAATCTCGAACATGATTTCTTTTGAATGATTGGCATCACTTTTGCTCCATGCAGCAACATATTCTGACGGTTCCCAAAGTTTGTAAGACGAGTTTGATATGATGTCTTCAGCTACGGATAAAGCCTTGCTCCATTCGCCTTTTGTCATATATACACGTACCTGCAAGGCTTTGGCAGCCCAAAGGTTGACATAACCCACTTCATTAGTTTTGGGCAGTGCATTTGAGTTGATTGCATCTGTCAAATCCTTTTCAATTGCCTCATAACATTGGGCTACCGTGCTGCGGCTTGGCTTTTCTGTCGATTCCAGCGGGGAGGTAGCGATGGGCACACCGAGTGAGCTACCTTGATCTACCGTATAAGGTTTACCGTAGATACGTGTAAGGTCAAACAGTGCCATGGCGCGCAGAACTTTTGCTTCTGCATCATATTGGTCAATAGTGGCTTTTGCCTCTGCCGCGTCGGTCAGGTTGCCACTTTCTGCTGCCTGAATCAGACGGTTGGCGCGTGCAATGACTACATAAGGCATCTGCCATACGGCTGTTGAGGTGGTGAAATTGTCTGCAGTTGTATATTCCATATAGTAGTAGAAGTTTGCTCTTCCACTTCCCCCGTTATATTCATATTGGATATCTTCCCCTCTCATGTCACCGTATACGAACATGAGGCGTCCATAATAATTAATCAGGCTACTGTTACCTTTAACGGCAGCATAAAGTCCCGTCCGCACATTGGCCAAATCATCGCTGTTCTTGATTGCGGTTTCAGCATCTATTCCGTCTGCGGGTGACTGATCCAGCCAACTGTTGAGGCATGATGAAGTGCTGACTGCCATAGCTGCGCAAAGCGTTGCTGTGTATAATGTCTTTAATATTTTCATTTTCGTATCTTTATTAGTTAGAAATTCAATTCTATTCCGAATGTATATGTTCTCAATGCCGGAGTCTCAAATGTGCATAGTCCGTCTACACGCATTTCCGGATCTACAAATAAGTCTTTAGACTTCCATGTAAGCAGATTGGAACCAGAGAAGTAGATTCTGGCTTTGCTGAGCCCAAGCTTGCTGATATAGTTTTGCGGAATGCTTACACCTAATGTGAGGTTCTTCAGACGTAGATAATCAGTAGGCATCAGCCAGCGTGAAGACAGTGAAGCAGCGCTTCCATATTCAAATTTAGGCAATGTGGCATTCGTGTCGCCCGGGCCTGTCCACATCTTTGAGATGTCATAGTATGTCGGTACGGCACCACCGTATAGATATGAACCGCCATTGGAGTGCTGCCAAGTGGAGTAGTCAAAAGCATCACCACCCAATGAATAAGTGAAAGTGAAGCCCAAGTCGATAAACTTCCATTTGAGGTTGTTGGTAAGACCGCCTTCTATACTAGCCTGATGCTTGCCTACAATAGTTTTGTTGGCTTCAGAGATATTTGTAGTTGTCTTGCGGGCATTCTCTGTTCCGTCATTCAGATAGAACATTTCTTTACCGGTCTCGGCGTCGACTCCGGCGTATTCATAAACATAGTATGAATAGTAAGGTTCGCCTACACGGTGAATCAGCGGTCCTGATACGATTTCATTCTGCTGGCCATCCAATTTGGTCAGTTTGTTGCTGTTGTGTGCCATGTTCAGAGAAGTGGTCCACGTGAAATCCTTGTTTCTGAAATTGGTTGATGTAATGGTCAACTCAAAACCGGAGTTCTTCAGTGAACCGATGTTTTGCGGGGTGGTATACCCATAATTGCCATCATAATATCCGCCGACTTGTGATACGGGGAGGTCGTATATAAGGTCGCTGGTTTTACGCTGATAGTAGTCGAATGTTACAGAGATACGGTCAATGAATGAAAGGTCGAGACCGATATTCCATGTTTTGTTCTTTTCCCATTTCAGGTCTGGGTTTGCAATTCCGACGATTGACATTCCTGACTGTCCATTGTATATGATTCCATATTTATAAAGATTCATATAAGCGTAATAGTCTGAAGGTTGCGTTCCGTTTACACCGTATGACACACGGAGCTTTCCATCTGTCAATACACTCTTGACGGGATTTAGGAAACTTTCGTCTATGAATCTCCATGCTCCAGAAACCGACCAGAAACTTCCCCAACGGTTTTCTCTTGCCAGACGTGAACTTCCGTCGGTACGATAGCTGAGACCGAGATAATATCTGTCTGCGTAGTTATAATTGGCACGTCCGAGGAACGAAGTCATGCGATAGCTCTGTCTGTTGGTCTCGGCACTTGTTGAACCGGCATTTGTCAATTCGTACAAATCACCCGGATAGTCTTGGCCTGCCATGTAGTTGAAAGCATATTCCGTATCTTGTGTTTCAAAACCAAGCAGGGCATCAATATTGTGCAGACCGAAAGAGTTGATGTAAGAGAGCTGGGTTTGTGTATTCAGCTGGTCATTACGATTGACAATACGCTGCATGACACCACCCGGAGCGCCGTTGTTTGAGTGTCTGTCCCAAAGAACATCATTGGTACCTTGTGCGTAATCATAAGCAATCTTTTCACTTAAATTCAACTTGTCCCAAATATTGTAGGTCAACTTGATTGTATTGAATGCCTTCATCAAGGTATAAACATCAGAACTGTGTTCTCTTTCATACAAGGGATTGACTCCAAATAAGCCGCAGCCATTGTTTAATGTGCCGTCTTCATTATAAGGAGTTGATGAGGGGCTTTGGAAGAATGCGTAATTGGCCACAGGTCCATCATAGGAGGTACCTTCATTGGTTTTGTTTTGTCTTACTTTTGAGAATTGGCTTGTAACCTGAACCTCAAAGTCTCCAAACTTATGAGTGAGGTTTGCATTACCGGTGAAACGTTCCAAACCTTGTTTATAAATGATACCTTCCTGATTGGTATAAGCAGCTGAGGTGTAGAACTTGGTACGGTCGTTACCGCCAGATACGCTCAACTGGTAGTTCTGATGAGAACCGTTACGGAAAAGCAGGTCTTTCCAATCCGTCCATCCGGTTGAGGGTTTTGAAGCAAAGTCCTCGATGTTCTGGTCTGCAAAAGTTGCGGCATCTGCATCAGACATGTTTCCGGTGTATAACCCGTAATTCTTGAGACCGGTCCATAAGAGTTCGCGGCGCGAGTCACCGTCGAGCATAGGACGATAATCTATTGCCATGTTTGAGAAACCCCAGTCGGAACGGAAACTTACATTTGTTTTGCCTTGTTTTCCGCTTTTCGTCGTAATGACCACAACACCGTTAGCAGCACGCGAGCCGTAAAGAGAGGCAGCAGCCGCATCTTTGATAACTGTGATAGACTCGATGTCATTGGTATTGAGTGAAGACAAAATATCAGTTCCTGCATCACTATAAGTGAACTCGGATAAGTCTCCACTTGTGACCGGTGTTCCGTCAATAACATAAAGCGGATTGTTTCCGGCATTGATGGAACCCATACCACGTACACGGATACTGCTTACAGAACCCGGATTACTTGAACTTGAGCCAAAAGTAACACCAGCGACATTACCAGAAAGTTTGTCGGCAACAGAAAGAACAGGTACATCTTCCAAGGTGGAAGTGTTTACAGTAGAAGCAGCTCCAGTAAATGATGCTTTTTTAAATGTACCGTAACCGGTAACCACAACCTCTTCAAGCAGCTCAGAATCGGATTTCAAAATTACCTTTACATGAGGTTTAATCGTTACTTCTTGGGTTTGCATACCAACAAACGAAATCACCAGAGTTTTCGCGGAACTTGGTACGTTTGGTAATGTAAAATCACCATCTACACCGGTAATAGCACCAATTTGTGTACCTTTTACCAATACAGAGGCTCCAATAACTGGCTGCCCGTCTTCTTCAGAAATTACAACACCTGTAACCTTCTGGGTTTGGGCAGTTACTAGGCCTATTCCGACAAAAAGACAGGCCAATAACAGCATTAATTTTCTTTTCATAAATTCTCTCTTAAAGTTTAACTTTACATTAATTGTTTCTTTACTCTAACAAAGTGCAAATATATTAATAAAACTGAAACGAACAACTATTTTATTGAAAAAACCTTGTAAATCTATCAATTTGTTAATTAAACATGTCACTTTATGCTTAATAACAGATTTTCCACACTTAAAAAACCTAAACTGGCTTATGTTTACTATCACTATGATTCTCTCTTTTAGGATGATTTTTCCAAGAAATACACATATTTTAAAACAAAATGGTTAATAAATAAGCCGCTAAAACAGAGAACGGACCTGATTTTGAAACAAATTGAGAGTTCCCGGAGGCTAAATACCGATTAATAGCTAAACACAAAAAGACACTTTTTAGAGATATTAATTCTTATTCTAATCCCATCGAGCACAGAATATCGTCTTATTTGTTATTGGTATTAATTAAAATCAAGTAAAATGAGTAAGATTATTTACAATCTAGTGTACAACAGAAAAAGAAGCCTGAATAAAAAAGGAATGGCATTGGTACAAGTAGAAGCCTATTTGGACAGAAAGAAAAAGTATTTTTCAACCAAAGTTTATTTAAAGCCAGAACAGTGGGACAATAAAAAGCTTATTGTGAAGAATCATCCTAATGCAGATGCGCTGAATAGATTGATATATGAGTTCATGGCTATGATAGAAAAAAAAGAGTTGGAATTGTGGCAGCAAGGAAGGCGTATTTCATTAGAGTTACTAAAGGATGTTTTGAGCACAAGCGAAAACAAAACCGCTTTTATTCCTTTTTTTAGGCAAGAGATAGCAAACTCTACTCTAAAAGAAAGCACAAAACGAAATCATCTCTCCACTCTTTCATTATTACAACAGTTCAAAAAGGATGTAACCTTTTCTGATTTAACATTCGAATTCATATCCTCCTTTGAATATTTCTTGCAATCAAGAGGTTATCACACAAATACGATAGCCAAACATATGAAGCATCTGAAGCGACATATAAATGTCGCCATCAACAAGGATTATATGGAGATACAAAAATACGCTTTTCGAAAGTACAAGATTAAAACTATAGAAAACAAGCATACGCACTTATCTCCTGAAGAGTTGGAGAAGTTGGAGAAATTAAGCTTGGCTGGCAGATATACTAAATTGCAAAAGACTTTAGATGCATTCTTGTTTTGTTGCTATGCAGGAATGAGATATTCTGATTTTATCAGTTTATCACCCGATAACATCGTGGAGATTCGTCAAGAAACCTGGCTAATTTATAAATCCATAAAGACGAGTACAGAAGTCAGATTACCTCTTTATCTCTTATTCGAAGGAAAAGGGCTTGTTATTCTGGACAAATATCGGGATGACTTACAAAGCTTCTTTCATTTAAGGGATAACTCTAATGTGAACAAGGATTTAATTGTGATTTCCCGCCTAGCTGGTTTATCAAAAAAAATTTCATTTCACACTGCTCGCCATACTAATGCAACACTATTGATTTATAATGGAGTAAACATCACAACGGTGCAAAAATTATTGGGGCATAAAAGTGTTAAAACCACACAAGTGTATACAAATGTAATGGATATGACTATAGTGCATGATTTAGAAAAGAACCATGCACTCATGCCTTTGCCTAAAAAAACACGAACTTAGCATAGCCAATACTACACTTTCATATCGTTAGTCATATACTTCTCCTTTAAAGTCTGTTCATTCACTATTCAGTTTCAGTTTGCTCGCTGCAAACTTACTGCATACGTTTTGCAGTACCACTGCATATTGTTTGCAGTATCACTGCATATTGCTTGCAGCCGCGCTGCATATTAGTTTGCAGTACCACTGCAACAGCTTTGCAGTATCGCTGCAATAGGTTTGCAAAATTTTGCAGTAAGAAACTACTGAGAATCAATCAGGTATAGTGTAGTGCTAATAGAAGATTGACATTGGTGTGTTATCAATATTTAAGGCTGGTTGGAGGTGTGGAAGCAAATTTTGCTTCCACACTTTTGAGTTGCTTCCACAGCACTTGTAATACCGATGAATAAAGGAATACAAGGAGTGGGTGGAAGTGTGGAAGCAGAAATGATGAAAACTCTTATGAAGAAACAACAGTTGTCTTGATTATTTGGCTAATCACAAAGTTTTGAGTTTACTGTTTTTTGAAGCTATTGAAATATTCTTTTACATAGACTTTAGTACTTTCGCTAATAAAATGACAATGTAGAGTAAATGCTTCATCGAAAGCAGTTAGGATGATAGATGTTGACAAAAGATATTCTTCATATAAGAGAAATAATCATTTAAAATCTTTAAGCAACGTATTAACTTTATGATATACATATGATAACCAAGTCATTAATTCAACAAATAGTATCACAGCAGTAAGGTTTTATGCATTGTACCCCTATACACATACCTTGTGAGAAAGGAAATTTCGCTATAGTGATTTCTATTACATGGTATAATTGCTTGATTATTAATAAAATAAAAGAGTTGTAGTTCCGCGAAAACTTTGGTGATTTCGTACATTGGTATGCAGACTCAAGAGGTTGATATTAAGCCGAATATAAAAGTATTCATGCGTTCCGATTCTGAGATGCTTGATGAGGTAATGGTGGTAGCTTACGGTACAGCAAAGAAGTCTGCTTTTACAGGTTCAGCCTCTGTGATCAAGTCTGAGACATTGGAGAAACGTCAGGTCTCCAACTTATCGAATGCACTTTCCGGTACTGTATCTGGTGTGCAGACACAAAGTACAAATGGCCAGCCGGGTACGAGTGCGACAGTTCGTATTCGCGGTATCGGTTCTATGTATGCCAGCAACAATCCTCTGTATGTAGTGGATGGTATTCCTTATGAAGGAGATATCTCCGCTGTCAATTCACAAGATATTGAATCAATGACCGTATTGAAAGATGCCGCAGCTGCTGCCTTGTATGGTGCACGTGGTGCAAACGGTGTTATTTTGGTTACTACAAAGAAAGGTAAGAGCGGTGATACGCAGATTTCTTTAGACGCCCGTTGGGGAGTCAACTCCCGCTTAGTGAAAAACTATGATGTATTGCAGAATGCAAATACCTATATGGAGACTGCATATTCTGCTTTGTATAACGGATACCTATATAATAGCGGATATACAGCAGAACGGGCTTATCAATTGGCCAATGCAGACTTGTTTCCAAAGCTGGGCTACCAAGTTTATACCATACCTGATGGACAATATCTTATTGGCCGGAACGGCAAGTTGAACCCTTATGCAACTCTGGGATATAGTGACGGTGACTATTATTATACACCGGATAACTGGTCTGATGAGATGTTCCAAAGTAATTTGCGCCAAGAGTATAATCTTAGTGTTTCTGGTGGTTCGGACAAATTAAGCTACTATCTGTCTGCCAGTTATTTGAATGATGAAGGTATTATTGAAAATTCAGGTTTCGAACGTATCTCCACTCGTATGAACGTGGATTATCAGGCTAAAAAGTGGTTGAAGCTCGGAGTTAATCTTAGCTATTCAAATGTAACAAGCCGTTCACCGGGCGATCAGGATACCGATGCTGCTACTTCTTCCGGTAATGCGTTCTTTGTTGGTAACTTTATCGCACCAATCTATCCGATGTATGTACGGAATGCAGACGGCAGTTTCCAATATAATGCCAATACTGGCTATCATGTATATGACTATGGTGATGGTTCAAGTACAAACTTCACCCGTAATTTTATGAGCATGTCCAATCCTATGAGCGGTTTCCTTTATGATACTGAAAAATATCTGATGGATATTCTGAATGGGAAATGGTATGCAAAGATTGATATCATTGACGGTTTGTCATTGACAGCTTCTTTGGGCTTGCATATTGACAACACACGCCAGCATAGTGTGGGTAACAAGTATTATGGTCAGTCGGCTTCCTATGGCGGTTCTGTTATGCAATACTCCTCACGCGTTTATTCGCTTGACCAACAATATCTGTTGAATTACAAAAAGACATTCGGCAACCATAACTTGGATATTCTTGCCGGCTATGAAAGTATGGACTTCAACACGGAAAGTCACTATATTTTAGGATATAACATGTATAGTGACAAGAACTGGACTGCATCTAATGTTATCGACCGCAAGAATGGTTCTGGCAGTTACAATGAATATGCCACAATCGGTATCATTACACGTGCCAGCTACGATTTCAATGAAAAATATTATGGTAGTGTTTCTTATCGTCGTGATGCTTCTTCACGCTTCCATCCGGATAACCGTTGGGGTAACTTCTGGAGTGTGAGTGCAGCATGGGATATGGCAAAAGAAAACTTTATCAGTCAATACGATTGGATCAACATGCTGAAGCTGAAGGCTTCTTTCGGTCAGCAGGGTAATGACAACCTCTATTATAAGGGATATACAAACTACTATCCGTATCTGGATCAGTTCACGGTTAGCGGGTCTGACGGTGTATTCTCTGATGGTGTGCTCTACTACAAGGGGAGCAAAGATATCACTTGGGAAACATCCAATTCATTCAATGTAGGTGTGGATTTCGCTCTTTTGGGAGGACGTATTGACGGTACAATCGAATACTTCAACCGCCAGACTAAGGATATGTTGTATTATAAACCGGTAGCGATGTCTAACGGTTATACCCAACTTCCTATGAATATCGGTTCGGTACGCAACTCCGGTGTGGAAATTGAATTGAACTATACTCCTATTGAAACTAATGATTTAAAGTGGGTGATCAATTGGAATGGAACATTGATGAAAAATAAGATTCTTGAGCTGCATCCGGATTTGAAAGGAGAGATGATTGATGGTTCCTATATTTATCGTGAAGGTGAATCTTTGTACCAGATGTATTTGACAAAATATGCAGGGGTAGATCCTGATTCCGGCGAAGCTCTGTATTGGGCAAAGGACGAAAACGGTGTAGAGTATAAGGATAAAGATTGGTCTGCTGCCTACAATTCCAATAGACAAGCTTCCGGTGACCTGTTGCCTACTATCTATGGCGGTGTCGGTACAACATTGGAGTTCCGTGGCTTTGATTTCTCCATCCAGTGTGCTTATCAGTTGGGTGGTACGATTTATGATAGTGGCTATCAAGCTTTCATGCATGGCGGTGACTCCCACTACATGGGATATAACTGGCACAAGGATATCTTGAATGCATGGACACCGGAGAATAGAAATACCAATATTCCGCGTGTAGATGCCATTGATAAATACACCAACTCTTCATCAGACCGTTGGTTGACAAGTTCTGATTATTTCTCTATCAACAACATCACCCTGGGCTATACTTTACCTAAGAGATGGTTGAGAAGTCTGGGTATCGGAAGCTTGCGTATTTACGGTGCGGCTGACAATGTGGCTCTTTTCTCTGCCCGTAAAGGGCTTGATCCACGTATGAGCTACACAACAGCTTCTACAGATAGATATACGCCTATACGTACTATTTCCGGCGGTTTGAAAGTAACATTCTGATAATAGTTCAATAATAAAATACAGAAAAAATATGAAGAAATTATATAAGATAACACCGTATGTTATGCTCGGTTTGATGGTAGCTGGATGTACAGATCTGGATACAGAACCGCTGAGTTCGACTATTACATCTAACCAAAAGGAAGAAGTTGTTGAATCTGATCCTTCCAGATTGGAAGCCAGCGTAGCAGCCGTGGCTGCAAATTTCACCCAATATGCCAAAATCTACACAGAAGATGACAATGTGCATAGTGATATAGGTTATCCGACCATTATGCTGGCCACGGAATCAAGAGGTACGGACATGGTGGCAGATATTACTGGTTATAACTGGTATTCCAATTCAGCCGATTACAGTGACTGCTTGAATACAAGTACAGCTACCATTGAATTCTGGGGTACATTGTACAATCAGATTTTTACAGCCAATAACGTAATCGGTACTGTAGATAACGAAACTGAAGATCCTACGTTACAATATTATCTGGCGCAGGCATTAGCTGTCCGTGCTTTTGACTATTTTACGTTGATACAGTTGTATCAGTTCAATTACAAAGGACATGAGAGCGCTATGGGTATGCCTTTGATTACAGAGCAGAATGCAACAGAAGTTGCAGCCAATGGCTGCGCCCGTTCTACTGTGCAAGAAACTTATGATTTTATCTTGGCAGACCTGAATAAAGCTATTGAGCTGCTGACAGCCACTACAAAAGAACGTGATGACAAGCGCTATGTCAGCTTGGATGTCGCTTACGGTATCCGTGCCCGTGTCTATCTGGCAATGCACAACTATGCGGAAGCTTTAAAGGATGCGGAAGCTGCACTGGCCAAAACTACTGCCACTCCATACTCCCGTGCTGATGTAAGCAAGCCTTCATTCATTAATATCGAAGACAATTCATGGATGTGGGGTATCTTGATTACAGAACAGGACCGTGTAAGTACAACCGGTATTTGTAATTTCCCTTCACATATGGGCTCTTTGAATTATGGTTATGCTTCTGTAGGTGGATGGCGTAGAATCAGTCCGAAACTCTATAGTGAGATTCCTGCCAGTGATGTCCGCAAGGGATGGTTCCTGAACGGTGAAGGTGTATCTGCCAATTTGCCTGCTGCGGCCCAAACATACATTACTGGGAAAAAGGCACCTGCCTATACACAAGTAAAGTATGGGGTGCTGAATGACCAATGGGGAACTGACAACAATGCTACGGATATAATATTGATGCGTGTTGAGGAAATGTATCTTATCAAGGCTGAGGCACAAGCTATGAGTGGTAATGTTAGTGGCGGTGTATCTACCCTTAACTCGTTTGTTACTGCATATCGTGACCCGTCTTATCAGTGTACAGCCACTACACCGGAAGCTGTGCAGGAAGCTGTTTGGCAACAACGTCGTCTTGAATTCTGGGGAGAAGGTATGGCATATTTTGATATTATGCGTCTGAACAAGGGAGTCAACCGTTTAGGCTGCGGCTTCCCGACTACTGCCGTATTTAATATTACAGCAGGTGATCCGGTTCAGATTTACAGTATTCCTAATAAGGAAGTACAATATAACCCATTATTGGAGAACAATCCGCTGGTTTCGGCACCTACACCAATACCTGATGTAGAATAATGTATATGTTAACTATTAAAAATATGGAATATGAAATATATAAATAAGATACTTAGTCTGTTTGTCATCGCACTGATAGCTACCTCTTGCGATCCTGATGCAGAAAGTTATACTCCGGGTGAACTGGAAGACGGTAATCAAGGCATCTGCTTTGTGGGCAATTACACCCAAACAGTGGAAGTTGAGCCGGGAATAACCTCTTTTGATTTAACTTTGACACGCTCCTTGACAGATGCTGCCGGTACGGTTGATGTTACTGTGATAAATAATGAAGAGAATATATTTGTATGCCCTTCCACTGTATCATTTGCTGCTGGAGAGAAAACAGCCAAGTTGACAGTTGAAACACCGTCAGCTGCCGAGGGTATCACTTATAATCTACAACTGGCTTTGAGTGGTAATGATGTCAGCAACTATTCTTCCGGATACCATGAAATATCAGTAAATTTTGCTATCTTGAAGTGGGAATCTATCGGTACCGGATACTATTTGGACGGTACAGTTGCTAATTTCTTTGGCGTAGATCCGTCTGTTCCGATGGCTGTGGAAATTGAAAAAACTACAACTGCTACCAGTACACGTTTCCGTTTTGACAGTCCGTTTGCCAAAGTTGCGACTGCACAAGATGAGGTTGGCGGTTTCAACGGTTATCCCTTTAATGAAGAGGCTGATGTAGTTCCAGGTGAATATACTTTCGTAATTGATGTGACTAAAGAAGGTGCTTCTTTGAAACCGGTTCAATATGGTATGGATTGGGGATATGGTATGTTCAGCGGTGGTTCTGTATATGGCAACCTATCTACTAATATAAATTCTTATCCTTTGGGAGTTTATAATGAAAAGGCCGGTAGTATTACCTTCCCAGCCAATTCGTTGTACGTAAGTATGGCTGACTATCAAGACGGTGGTGCATATCCTTGTACCAACCCGTCTTATCTCTACTTGAGTGCGGAAGCATACCTTAACTCTTTGGAGACAGAGTAATTTGAAAATTAAAAAAATTACATAAGAAAAGCCGGTTCACACAAAGGGCCGGCTTTTTACTTTAAATATTGATTCGTAGAGATTGAATCGTTAATTTACAGTTTTTCTTTATCCTCTGCCAACAAAAAGTTTCGCAGTGAAATCTGTTTAATTCCTTTGTAATTTCCCCCGCTTTGCATTTCATCCATTGTTACCACATATTTGGGGTAATTGTCTGCTATTTCCAAAAGATTGCCAAATTCTCGCCTAACAGTTGCATCATCGGGAAGCATATACGCTACTTGAATATAGATTTTATGGTCGTCTTTGGAAGCAATGAAATCAATTTCTTTATTACCACTCTTTCCGACATATACTTCATATCCATATCTTAACAAATCAATGCATACTACATTTTCCATTAACTTGTTGATGTCTTTTCGAAAATCGAAATGCTGTATGGAATTATGCAATCCTAAATCTTCAAAATAATATTTCTCACCAATCTCAAAGATTTTCATCCCTTGGATTTCAGCTCGTTGAATTTTGTAAATAAAGAAACTATTGCACAGTGCCTTTAGATAGTTCAGAATTGTCTGCGTAGGAATGTTGACGTGTTGCGACTTTAAATATTTACTAATATTCTGGGCAGAAAAAAAAGAACCGGTATTATCTATCAGATAAGCTACGAGATTTTCCAAAAAAGAGACATTCCGGATTGATTCACGTGCAACCACATCTTTTAGTAGGATAGTAGAATAAACGTTTCTCAAATACTCGAATATGACATTCTTGTCCATTGTTAGATTATGAATGTAGGGCATACCTCCGAATGTAAGATAGAGTTTTAGACTTTCGGTGGAGTCTTGGCATTGATTGAAAGTTAAGAATTCCCCATAGCTAAGTGAATGAATGGGAAATTCTATATATCTTCCTGCCAATTGAGTAGCAAGTTCACTGGATAGCATTTTAGCATTACTTCCGGTGCAATAGATATCGCATTTATTTTCATTCAATAAACTCCGCAGACACAATTGGAATTCTTCAATCTCTTGGATTTCATCTACAAAGAGATAGTTATGATTATGCCCAGTAACCTTCCTTAAAACATATTGATAAAGATCCATGTAGTTCCTAATTTCCGTGAAGGAAAGTTGCTCTTTATCTACAAAAATAATATTGGCTTCCGGTATGTTTTTCTTTATGATATCTGATATCTGTAAAAGAATGTAGCTTTTACCTATCCTACGTTGGCCGGTTATTACTTTTATTATACTTTTATCAATAAACGGTTCAATTCTCTTTATGTATAAAGGACGGGAGATATAATTTTTCATATTCAAACATGATTTAGTTTATATACAAAGATATAAAATATTTCAATTATAATTGAATCTTGCCGTATATATTATATATTCATCAATTATAAATAGCATATGTAAAGCAAATATTTCTCAACAAAAAAATATTTTGGAACTTTCATGGATAAAATTTATCTTTCAAGATAAATTCCTCTATATAATCTATCGTTATTCTTGAATAAAAAACATTTATTGGGTTAATTAGTACATCACCAATTAAAAGAGTAGAATGAAATGTTACAATAACGCGCTCATTATCAGCTTTTAATTATTCAAAACGGTATGAAATGGGTACTTCGAGCCACTTACCTCCCTTTGCCATATACCTTTATAGATAATATACAATAGAATAAACTCTGTTCTATAGCAAACGTAAACAATTGTTTTTTAGCAATATACACTTATTGTAGTTCCGCGAAAACTTTGGTGATTTCGTATATTGGTATGCAGACGCAGGAAGTGGCGATTAAGCCGAGTGTAAAGGTGACAATGAGAAGCAATGCAGAAGCTTTGGATGAGGTTGTGGTAGTGGCATACGGTACTGCTAAAAAAGAATCGTTGACCGGTTCTATCTCGGTGGTTGACAATAAGAAAATAGAGAAGCGCATCACAACCAGCGTAACCGGTGCACTTGAAGGTGCCGCACCGGGTGTACAAGTGAACAATACATATGGTGAACCCGGTTCTGCCCCCAGCATCCGTATCCGTGGTTTTGGTACATTGGTTTCAGGTGCTTCAGATCCTCTGTATGTAGTGGACGGAGTCCCTTTCGATGGAAACATGGCCGAACTAAACTCTAATGATATTGAAAGCATGTCCATCTTGAAAGATGCTGCTTCGGCTGCATTATACGGTAACCGTGCTGCCAACGGTGTTGTCATCATTACAACCAAGAGCGGACGAAACACTCATAAACCGAGTATTACGCTGCAAATGAATCAAGGTATGTATAACAGAGGTATTCCCGAGTACGACCGTCTGGATGCAGACCGCTGGATGGAAGCTACCTGGATGGCCAAGAAGAATGCCATGATGAGCAATGCCGGCATGTCGGCAAGCGATGCTGCCGCATATGCCACGGGACACGTGGTTAGTGAATCTATCGGTCGTAATATCTACAATGCCGCTGGTGATAAGTTGTTTGACAATAACGGAAAACTGATTGCCACTCGCTTGGCTGGCTATGACGACTTGGACTGGCAGAATGCCATCGAACGCACGGGACACCGTCAGGAATACAATCTTTCCGCCGCCACTTCGGGAGAGAAATACAACGTGTATTCTTCCATAGGCTACTTGAATGAGAAAGGATATGTAAAAGCCACAGGTTACGAACGTTTCTCCGGGCGTATCAACACTACTTATACACCTAACAAGTGGTTCAAGGGTGGCGTGAACTTGACTGGCTCGTGGACCAAGCGTGACTATAACAGTAATGCCAGTGGCAACTATTACGCCAATCCGTTCTACATTACTCGTTATATGGCTCCGGTCTATCCGTTGTTTATGCACAATGCCGACGGTACATACCAACTGGATGCCGATGGTAACAAAATTTATGACACCACTTCATCTTATCTGAGTAACCGCAACATCGCTTACGAAATGTTGTATAATAAGCAGGAAAGTGTGCGTAACGTATTGGGCGGACAAGCTTTTGCCACCATCTCGTTGCCGTATGGACTTTCATTAACTGTAAAAGGTGACCTGAACAACAGCACTTCGAACAATAAGAAATATGACAATCCCGAAATTGGAGACGGTGCTACGAATGGCGGTCGTTTGACAAGTTATGCCTACCAATACAAGACTGTAACCTTGCAGGAAATTCTGAGCTGGAACTATCAATTTAATCAGGTACACAACGTGGAAGCTATGGTGGCTCACGAGAACTATAGTTGGGAGCGCAAGTACACTTCCGGAATGAACACCGGTATGGCTGTAGACGGAAACCTTACTATGGGCAATTTCCTTAACAACTCTTATTTTTCCGGAAGTGATGATGAGGACAAGACGGAGTCTTATCTGGCACGCGTAAAGTATAATTATGACAACCGTTATTTCGTAGAAGGTTCGTTCCGTCGTGACGGTTCCTCACGCTTCCACAAGGACAATCGCTGGGGTAACTTCTATTCTGTTGGTGCCAGCTGGAACATGAAACAAGAAGCTTTCTTGCAAGATGTAGATTGGGTGGATGCCTTGAAGTTGCGCGCGTCCTATGGTGAAGTCGGTAACAATATGGGCGTAAGCCTTTATGGTCACATGGCTCTTTATACCATTGACAAGAACGGTGGTGAAGCCGCTTTGGTAAAACAATCACTTTCAGCACCGGACATCAAGTGGGAAACTACACAGACGGTGGATGTTGCCGTAGAGGGGCGTCTGTTCAACCGTCTGAACTTCCAAATAGGCTATTTCGACAAACGTTCCAAAGACCTGCTGTTTGAGGTACGCCTACCGCTTTCTGCCGGTTCTTATCCTTGGGTCGATGATACTGCCCCGATGAACCTGACGCAATACAAGAATATCGGTACCGTGTCCAACCGTGGCTGGGAAATCTCTTTGAATGCCGATGTCATCAACAACAATGACTGGAAATGGAACATCGGCGCAGACGCTACTTTCCTGAAGAATAAAATCGTGAAACTGCCCGATGGAAAGGACATCTTGCATGGTATGCAAAACTACTCCGAAGGACACTCCATCTACGAATGGTACACTTACCACTTCGAAGGTGTGGACCAGATGACCGGTACTTCTCTCTATACACTGGATCCGGACAAGAAAGCCGCCGCCCAAGAAGCCGGTGCATTGACTACCATCAACGGTACGGACTATGCTACCGCGACTTCATACGCCAAACGTGACTGGGCCGGCAGCGCACTTCCTACGGTTTACGGTTCTATCAGCTCAGCTCTTTCTTGGAAAAACTGGGATTTGAACATGCTGTTTACTTATTCTTTAGGCGGTAAAACATACGATGGTAGCTATGCCAGCTTGATGGGTGTGTCTGAATCCGGTGCTGCCGGCAGCGCTTACCACAAGGACATCCTGAATTCTTGGAAAGAAGTTCCTGCGGGAATGACAGAAACTTCTGCCAATCGCATTGATCCGAATGGAACTCCGCGCGCCGACTTTTACAAATCGTCCGACCTGAATGCCACCAGCGACCGTTGGCTGACAAGCTCTTCTTACTTCGTATTCAAGAACCTGAACCTCTCCTACAGCTTGCCCAAGCGTTGGCTGAAAAGTGTAGGTATAGAAGGCCTTTCGCTGACTGCCGGTGTAGAGAACCTTTTTACATTGACTTCACGCAAAGGATTGAATCCGCAGTATTCCTTCAACGGAGGTTCGGACGATACGTATGTGACAGCCCGTGTTTATAACTTCGGACTGACTGTGAAATTCTAAAGGTATAACCATATAATTTGTATTAGAAATGAAAAAGATTATCAATAAATTGTTCGCAGGAAGCCTATTGGCAGGTATGATGCTGGTGTCTTCTTGCGCCGGTGACTATCTGGATACAGCACCTACAGACTCAACCGGAGCAACCGATGCCGTAGGTACCACGGCCAATGCCATGAAGGCATTGAACGGTATCGCCAAAATCATGACAACACAACACTCCTATTTTGGAGGTGGATTTGCTGGTGAGAACAACATAATGATTCAGTATGAAAGCTACCCGAGTGAAAATTACAATTACAACCTCTACGCATCCGGTTGGTCTCCTATCTTCAATCAAGAGTTCCACACACGTGCCAACTCCATTTACGATGCTTACGCATGGTATTACTATTATACCATAGCAGGTAATGCCAACACCATTCTTGCCAATATAGACAATGCCGAAGGTACGGAAGCGGAAAGGGATTTTGTCAAGGCATCTGCACTGACTTTTCGTGCATACGCTTTCGAAAAACTGGTACACTATTATTGCTGGCGCTGGCAAGATTCCAACAATGGTGCTTCGCAGGGGATAGTACTTCGTTTGGACGAATCTACCGGTGGACAAGGTTATGCCACATTAGCTGAAACATACGCACAGATTTATAAAGATTTGGATGAAGCCATCATGCTGTTTGAGCAAAGCGGTATGGACCGTAATGCCTCACAAGTATGGATGCCGAACATCAATGTGGCACATGCCATCTACGCCCGTGCCGCTCTTACCAAGCAAGATTATACCAAAGCATTGACAGAAGCCAAGCTGGCTCGTCAGAACTACCCACTTATGAGCAATGCGGAATATCATGCAGGGTTCTGTAATCCGACTAGTGAATGGATTTTCGGAAGTTTTGGTAGCTCACAAGAGAATAATTGGTATTGGAGTTATGGTACTCAATATGCATGTAACGGATATTATGCGAGCACTCAACAGACCGGTGCAGGCTCTATCGGTCGTGAACTGATTAATCGCATTCCCAACGACGATGCTCGTAAGGCACTGTTCCTAACCGAAGACAAATTCCCCGGCTATAACTTCAATGACGGTTCAGCCATGGATTTAGGCTACGGCATTCTTGGAATGGGAGATGATGAGAAAAAAGCAGATGCTCTTTGGGAAGAAGCAGCTGCCTATTGCCAGAAAATGGCGGTCAGTGGCCTGGAAGCTCCTTATCAGGCTGGTTATATGTATCTGGGGGGACAACTGAAGTTTTATGTATTCGACACTCCGGGCGTCAGCTACCTGCCTTTCATCCGTTCATCGGAAATGGTATTGGTAGAGGCAGAGGCTAATTATTTCTTGAATGACGAGACTGCTGCTCGTGCCGCACTGGTAGAACTGAATGCCACTTCCGGACGTAATCCTGAATACACTTGCGACAAGAGTGGCGAAGCTCTTTGGAATGAAATTATGGACTATCGCGAATTGGAACTCTGGGGTGAAGGTTTTGCATGGAGCGACTACAAGAGATGGAACCGCGACATAGTCCGTCACAGTTTTGCCGAAGGTGGTAATGCTCACATTTCCGTTGCAAAAACCATTCCTGCCTCCGGTGTCAACAAATGGACATGGGATGTACCTTTGAATGAAACTGATTACAACGATGAGTTGAATCTTGGAGGAAAATAATTCTACCGGAATTATTCTATAAATAAAGTGTTTTTTGAGAGAGGGGATGCTATAAAGCATTCCCTCTGTTATTAGAGGAGAACAATAAAAGCGTTTCCACACTATTCTCAGGATATTTGCCTGCCATTTGGTATTCATCAATGATCACTAGAGGGGAGGGCTATCTATATAGCGCAAGTGGGAAAGGCAAGTACTTTGCTCCACCTCAATTCGTAAAACGTACTTTGGTAAACAGATATTTCATCAAGAAGAAAATAAGGATAGATGATATGTGAGAAATGTGGAGTTCTCAAAAGAGTCCTGTACTTCTCATACCTGCGGAACAATCAACTTTTAAAAAACAATAACTATCAATTATCCATAATCTTATAAAAATATCGTATGTTTGCAATTAGATAAATGCATGAATATGGATTCTAAAAAACAGCTCTACATCATTAGTGGTTGTAATGGTGCTGGTAAGACTACGGCATCTTACACTGTGCTACCGGATGTTCTGGAATGCAAGGAGTTTGTTAATGCAGATGAAATAGCTCGTGGATTATCTCCTTTCAATCCCGAAAGTATGGCTATTGAAGCCGGACGGTTGATGTTACAAAGGATTAATGAATTGCTGAGAAATCAACAAAACTTTTCTATAGAAACCACACTTGCCACAAGAACTTACACCCGCCTTGTCCATCGTGCGCAAGAGCAAGGATATAAAGTCAATTTAATATATTTCTGGTTGAGTTCGCCCGACTTGGCTATTCAGCGTGTAGCCCAACGTGTACGTAATGGTGGGCACGACATTCCCAAAGAGGTTGTGATTCGGCGTTATCAAGCAGGTATCAATAACTTTTTCAATATTTATATGCCCTGTGTGGACTATTGGCTATTGGCAGATAATAGCGAGACACCCCGTATTATTGTTGCTGAAGGCGGACGGGGGATGGAGATGCATATACATCATATTGAACGATTTAATAAAATACAAAGTTATGTCAGAGAATGAAAGAAAAGAACTGAGCGAAAAGTTACATTTCGGTTTGGCATTAGCCGAACGCCGTATGCTTGAAGAAAAAGCATTGCGCAATGAATGCATTATACAAGGCTTGCCCAATGGAGAAATTAAAAGTGTACCTGCACGTATCATGCTGCGTAAACTTTATGGAGAAGAACTGAAACAATAGGAGTATCCTTTCTTCAATAAGCAGCAAACCTGGATTGCCCGCACGATATGAGAGCTAGAGTGGGTCACAAAAGCATATTCTGCATTTCCTGATTATGATAAAAATATCTCCACCCAAGCGACGTAATTTCATGTAGACTATATTTTCTCATAATAGGTATTCCTCATCAGAAAAATATAATCCCAAACAAGAAACCAAAAACATTGTTTACTACATAAATCTTTGGGGAATTAAAGAACTAAACCTTGACTGAACAATCGTTTTTCCATCCGAAAAGGGCAGGTTTACATTTTTGACATACTTCCAATAGTAGTTTTTCGCAGTTACAGAGTTCTTTACTTCAATTACTTTTGTATTTGGAATAAACAAACGGATATCTCCATTTAAAATAAGGACAATTGCATAGTGTTCTATGCATAAAATGGATAAATGGGTAAGATGGTATCTATGTAACCTTTATAATTTCAATAATATTTTATATAATGCTTTACGTTTTCATGGATGTAACAAACAATACAAGTAAATAATTGACAAAAAACAACTAAACGATAGATGTTGACATAAGCATTCATTCTTAAAAAAAAGAAATCCTAACGTTATGATTATAACATATTAGTACAGAATCAGACTATTATAAATCAGCACATTACTATTACAAATAGTATCATATAAGTAGATTGTCATGTATAGTGAACATGTATAGAGTATCTCCCAAAGGGGAACACTTCCTTTTGAAACTTTCTTGAATTATTGTACCTCCTTTATTACCAACAAGATACACATATTGTAGTTCCGCGAAAACTTTGGTGATTTCGTACATCGGTATGAAGACTCAAGAAGTGGTAATCAAACCGAGCGTAAAAGTGGTTATGATGCCTGATACAGAGATACTTGATGAAGTAACAGTAGTGGCTTATGGCACTAAACGTAAACAAGATTTGGTGGGTTCTATCAGCAGTGTAAAGAATGAGATTATCAGTAATTCACAAGCTACATCCGTGTCCAATGCATTAGAAGGAGCTGTGGCTGGTTTGCAAGTTGTAAGTTCTTCCGGCCAGCCGGGACAAGATGCCAATATCGTATTACGCGGTATCGGTTCTATTTCGGCCAGCAACAATGCACTGATTGTAGTAGATGGTGTGCCCTTCAACGGCAAGTTGTCGGACATCAACCCTACAGACATTGCTTCAGTGAACGTGTCGAAAGATGCTGTATCCAACTCTTTGTATGGTTCCCGTGCAGCAGGTGGTGTGGTCATGATTACTACCAAGACCGGACGCAAAGACAAGGTGGCCATCAACTTTAACGGCTCCTGGGGTGTGGCACAGCGTGCGTACAAGGACTATGATATGGCTACTGATCCGGGAGAGTTCTACCGTTTGTCTTGGTATGGTCTTCGTAACACCTATTGGGCGGCTGGAAAATCCATTGAAGACTCTAATTTAGCAGCCAGTCAGGATTTGCTGGGCGAACTGGGTAATTACAATGCTTATATCATCCCGCAAGGAGAGTATCTGGTAACACCAGATGGAAAACTTAACCCCAATGCACGTCTGCGTTATAATGATTCGTTTGCCGATGCCTTGTTCGACAATGCCTTCCGTCAAGAGTATAATGTATCTGCATCGGGTGGTAATGACCGCACAGATTACTATGTATCTATGGGCTTTCTGGACAATGACTCTTATGTGCTAGGTTCTTCTTATGAGCGCTTTACGGCTCGTGCCAACGTTAACTCTCAGTTGAAATCCTGGTTGAAGGTAGGTACCAATGTAGGCTATTCCAAAGCAACTCAGAATGGTGTACAAGAGAATGCCGGAGCTGCCTCCAATCCTTTTGAGGTGGCACGTTCTTGGGCTCCCATCTTCCCGGTTCATGCCTATGATGCAGAAGGTAATATGAAATATTATGAGGACGGAAGTCCTATGTATGATGCCGGAAACGGTGAGACAGACGGTACATCTAAACGTCCTACGGCTACTAACCAGAATGTGATAGCCAATATGAAAGAGGATATTCGTGAAACTGTGTACAATAATCTGACTTCACGCTCGTATCTGGAAATCTCGTTCTTGAAGAATTTCAAGTTTACAGCAAACTACAGTTATGATTTCACGAACAGTAGCCAGACAGTATTCTACACTCCGCTCATCGGTGACGGACAGTCTTTCGGTGGTCGTGGTACAAAAGGAAGCTACAACACTACGACTACCAACTTCAACCAGATTCTGGCCTACAGCAATGTTTTTGGCGATAACCACCACTTGTCGGCCAAGATAGGTCACGAGTACTATAAGTATGAATATCAGTATTTAGCAGGACAGAAGACCAATTTCTTTAATCCGAACAATCCGGAACTGGACAACGGTGGACAAATGCAATACATTAACAGCTACACGGCAAACCATAACATCGAGGGGTATTTCGGTATGGCAGACTACGACTATAGCAACAAATATTATCTTTCTGCAGCCTTCCGTCGCGACGGTACTTCCCGCTTCTTGGACCGCTGGGGTAATTTCTGGTCGGTAGGTGCCGCTTGGCGTATTTCCAACGAAGCATTCATGGAGGGAACGGGGTCTTGGTTAAACGATTTGAAATTGCGTGCATCTTATGGTACTCAAGGTAATGAAAGCATCCTTTCGGAGTATGACTATGCCTATGTGTACACGCCTTATCAAGACCAATACACAGTTACTTGGAATGGTTCAGAGTTGGGTTATTCACCGGAATTCTACGGTAATCCGGACTTGACTTGGGAAAAGCAGAAGACTTTTGACGTGGGAGTAGATTTCCGTCTATTCGACAGAGTATACGGTTCATTCGAATATTTTTATCGTCGTACAGACGATATGCTCTTCAAGCGCCCTGTAGCTTACTCTACAGCCGGACGTCCGTATAATTGGGAAAACCTGGGTGCGATGAAAAACACTGGTATAGAGTTTGAAGTGAATGTGGATATTTTCAATCAGCCCGACCTAAAGTGGACGGTATCGCTCGTGGGATCTCACTACAAGAACCGCATCGTGACACTGCCCGAAGAAAACCGTGAAAATGGTATCACTTCCGGTCCGTTCAACCTGCGCGAAGGTAAGAGCCGCTTTGAATACTATACTTATATGTATGCCGGCATGGACGAAAAAGGAAATGCCATGTGGTACATGGATGAGACAAACGAGAAAGGGGAAGTGACAGGCCGTACTACCACCACCACTTATGCAGACGCAACCCGCTACTTCATTGGAAAATCTGCACTGCCCGATTTCAACGGTGGTTTGAGCACTACTTTCTCTTACAAGGGAATTGACCTTTCTATAGCAACGGCTTTCCAAATTGGTGGCTATGCTTATGACTATTCTTATCTGTCCGGCATGAGCTCCTCATTCTACGTAGGTCATAATAAGGATATGTGGAAAACATTCAACCCTGAGACCGGTCAAGGTTCACTTCCTATTTGGAATGCTAACAATGCTTCCAATTCTTTCACCCAACAGTCAGACCTCAACCTGATAAAGGCCAGCTACTTCAGCATCCGTAACATCACTTTGGGTTACACATTGCCAAAAAATCTGATGCAGAAATTCGGTGTCGAGAAACTGCGTATTTATGCTACGGCAGATAATCTTGCCTTGTGGTCCAAGCGTCAGGGATTCGACCCTCGCGTAGCAATGTCTGGTTCTGATAAAGAATATGGAGGCTATTCTCCGATGCGTGTGATTTCCGGAGGTATCAACCTTACATTCTAAACTAAAAAATAAAATTGTATATGAAAATTATGAAATATATGATGCAGGCACTCCTTGTCGGAGGTCTGCTTACATCCTGCGTTGAAGACGCTGATGTTACCGCTTATTTGACTGAAGACCAACTGGGTAATGTGGCTCAGGAAGATCCTGACAAGGCTTTTTCTGCTGCTGTAGCAGGCATGTATTCTGATATGCAGCAGTTTGTTGACACCGATATGAGTCACAACTATTTCGGTCAGAAGAGCTTTGATTACTTGACATCACTGATGGGCAACGACATGATTATGACCGGACGTTTTGCCATGAGTCTGTATCATTATTTGCTGGATTACTGGCAACAGAACTATACTCCGACCAACAACCGGTGGAAAGAATACTATCGTGTCATAGCCAATGCCAATAACATTCTTAAGCTGATTGACCCCAGCAGTGAAGATCCTGCCAATTTAAAATATCGTGCCATCGCCCTTGGTTTCCGGGGCTATGCCTACTTGCAGTTGAGTTATCTATATCAGCATTCCTACTATACCGGTGCAGATGGAACAAAATGGGGGCGTGGAGAAAAATATGATTTCTCGCAATCCCCGTGTGTACCGCTTATTACAGGGGATACAGAAGGCGACCAACCGCGTGCTACTGTAGCTCAAATTTATGAACAAATCAAGAGCGACCTTACTACTGCTTTCGACTTGTTCAAGGGTTTGAATATGACGCGCACTTCCTCACCCACTGATATGGATGGCTGCGTAGTAGCCATGCATTTGGCTCGCGCAAACATGGTTATCCATGAATGGGATGAAGCGATAAAGTATGCGCAAGTGGTGATTGATAATTTCCCTATATTGCAAAGTGAAGACCAGATACTGCAAGGATTCAGCAACATCAGTTTGCCGGATGTAGTATTCGGCAGCGATATTACAGCAGATAATAGTACGACTTATATGTCTTTCTTCTCGCAGATGGATACTTATGGCGATGGATATGCCGGCATCGGCGTATGGCGTGCTGCCTTTAAGCCGTTAGTAGATCGTATCGCGGATACTGATATTCGTCTGCAATGGTTCTGCTGCGACCGTTCTACAGGTGTAACAGATGCATCTGGTAAGCGTGTGACATTGATCCGTGATACTAAGTATCCGGTTTCTGTGGAATATCAGACTGTGAAATTTATCGGTACGGGCCGTGATAACATTAAGGCCGGTGTGTTCAGCGGATGGGAATTGGGAGATTATATTTACCTGCGTTCGGAAGAGGCTTACATGATAAAGATGGAAGCCTTGGCTCACAAGGGCTCTGCTGATGCGATAACTGAACTGAATAGCTTCATGAAGACCCGTCAGCCTGACTATAATTACACCTTTACAAACAAGGCCGACTTGATAGAGGAAATCATTTATCAGAAACGTGTAGAATTCTGGGGCGAAGGCTTGGAATACATCGATAATCGTCGTTTGAACATTCCTGTAGACCGTACGGACGAAACTTGGGGTGCAGAAAACAATAATCATTTCTCTGCCGGTAAGTTCCGTTATAATCAGGAAGAACGCCCGTTCCTTTATCAATTACCTCTCTCGGAAATAGAGAACAATTCTCAGCTTTCTCCGACCGATCAGAATTAACACCTCAAAGGACATGTCATAAAAAATCGGTAAAAGTAGTTTGCCTTTACCGATTTTTCTATATGAATCAACAAAAGAATGATACGGAAGTACTCTCTCTTTCATTTAAGTGCTCCTTCATTTTTCTGTCAAAAGAATTATCTGCGCAGACTAACTAGTTGCATTACCCAAACAATAATAATGTGACAACTATGATGATGATTCATCCGGTTGAATAGACCGGAATTTCATAATAAAGTGTTTTTAAGAAGCCACTCATTGTGAAATGAGCGGCTTCTCTTTCTTTAATCCTGCAAAAGACTTTAAGGGAAGTATTATTTAAGGTTACATATCTTCCAAAGAAAGTCCTTTATAGGAAACAGAGCAGTTTTTCCATTCTTTATTGATAGTGAGAAAATATTCTCCTTTCTTCTTCAACATCCCCCAATCTATCCGTTCCGGATTACGTTTAATCTCTACGAATTCTATGGTTCGCTCAAATTCATTAACAGCAATTAAATCTATCTCATTCTCTCCCTTTCTATCCCAAAATCCTCCGATGTCTGTATATCTTCCGGCCTCTATGTACATCTCTTTGAAATAACGCTCCAACATCAATCCTGAAAATGTAGGGAAATCCCGTTCTATAATATTACGCAGATAGGCTAAGTTTCCGGCCTCTATCAAATTCTGATACTTGTAAATAAATCGAAACCAAAAAGATAGAAAATTGTCTTCAATAATGTATCTGACTTGTTTGGAGGATGGACGAGCAAAAATAGGTTTACGCTGACTGATTACAGAGAAATCTTTCTCCATACGTGAGAGATAACCGCCTATTTCTACTCCGTTCAATGCTGTTTCTATATCTCCACGAGATGTCAGTCCGCGAGAAATACATTCTAATATAGAAAAATAAACGGTATATTCTTTACCAAACTCTTCTATCAAAAGATTCTTTCCTTCAGTCAAAAACAAAGAGTTCTCTTCCGTCATGAAATGAATCATTTTTGTACGGGTAAAAGCCTTATTTTTCATGAACAAATCAATATACCAAGCTACCCCCCCTGTAAAGGTATATAGCGCCAAAAGGTCATCGGGAGTGTAACCTGGGTGAAAATCTGCCAATATTTGCTTTATGACAGAGACCCTGAATGGTTGTAAACGTATAATTTTTCCCGCACGGCTGAAAAGTGGCTCTTTATTATTCTCAAAAATTTTATGCATCAATGAGTAAATAGAGCCGCTTATAAGTAAATTCATTCGGCTACTGTCTTTATGCAAATCCCATACTTTCTGAATCTCTCCAAACACCGAAGGATTTATTCTATCCAATTCTTGAAATTCATCAATAATAAGATTGAAGGGCCGTTCTTTTGAAAGTAACATTAAATGTTGGAATAGCTTTCCTATGGAAGAATATTCTCCTATAGGAAAATTCAACTTCATTTCTGCCTCTTCTATAAAGTCACGGCATAGAAGATTCTCTGCCTTGCGTAAGATGAAAAAATACAATGTCGGCTTTCCATCCGTTGACTTCAATAAGAGTGAGGTCTTACCGATACGCCTTCTTCCTACCAAAACCGTCATTTGCGATTCTTCTTGAGACTGTTCTGCTATATTCTTTAAAATAGCCAATTCTTTTTCTCTATTATAGAATTTCATAATACACCTTTTATTTTATATCAACTCTTTCGTTATCGTAATGTACATTACCGTAATGCACATTACGATAACGCAAATATAATGATAATGGTATTATAATACAAATAAGAGACAATATTTGTATAGCATGAATTTCCCTTTGAACTTTTACACAAGAAACTATGGTTCCTTTAGAAACGATCTCATAAGTTCATTAGTTTTATACAAGGAATACAGAATATTTCTATGTGAAATAGGAATAAACTAATGTTTATCTCTATTCGAAATGAGAATGGTATTTTATAATTTTAAATAGTATTTACATGAAATACAACATTCTTATGGATGTGATAGACAATATAAGTAAATATTCAACGAAAAATGTTCAAATGATAGATATTGACATAATCATTCATTCTTTTAAAAAAAAGAAATCCTAATTTTATAGCCACAATATATTAATGCAGGGACAAACAGCTATTAATCAAAACATTACAGCTATTAATGGTATCACATAAGTAGAGCATTATTTATTGTGGACGTATATAGAATAACTGTGGAAAGAGTATTCCCTGTTTTAGCGTTTTGGAGCTTATTATATATTACTTATTATCAACAAAATACAGTTATTGTAGTTCCGCGAAAACTCTGGTAATTTCTTATATTGGTATGCAGACCCAAGAAGTGGCAATAAAACCCAGCTTAAAAGTGGTGATGAAGTCTGATACTGAGATGCTTGATGAGGTAATGGTGGTTGCTTTCGGTACAGCAAAGAAGTCTGCATTTACGGGTTCGGCTAAGGTGGTTGGTACCGAAAAGCTGGAGCAGTCGCAAGTGACGAATGTTACTGATGCCTTGGCAGGTGCTGTGCCGGGTGTGACACTGACTTCCAATGACGGTGCTCCAGGTTCAAAATCATCCATCAAGATTCGTGGTTTTAGTTCTATCAATGCAAAGAATGACCCTTTGATTATTGTGGACGGCGCTCCTTATAGCGGTGATATTAATAATATCAATCCTAACGACGTTGAGTCAATGACGGTATTGAAGGATGCGGCTTCCAATGCTCTTTACGGTGCTCGTGGTGCCAATGGTGTAATTATCATCACTACCAAAAGAGCCAACATATCGGGAGAGGCTAAGGTGACTTTTGATGCTAAGTGGGGTGCTAACACTCGAGCGTTGCAGAAATATGAAGTGATTGACAATCCTGGCATGTACTACGAGATGCATTATCGTGCCATGAACAATTATTATAAGTCAACGGGAATGAATGACCAGGCTGCATGGCTTGAGGCAAACAAGAATCTGTTTGGCTCCAACGGTGGATTGGGATACAATGTATATACAGTTCCCGATGGGCAATTCCTCATTGGTCAGAACGGTAAACTTAATCCCAACGCCACATTGGGTAGAGTTGTGAATTATAAAGGACGTGACTATCTGCTGACTCCGGATGATTGGGAAGATGTGGGAATGCGTACCGGTCTGCGTCAGGAATACAACTTCTCGGTGAGCGCAGCCAATGAAAAGTCCTCTTTCTATGTTTCTTTAGGTTATCTTGGAAATGAGGGTATCACTGAAGGCTCTGACCTGAAACGTTTGACAGGCCGTTTGAAAGCCGACTATCAAGCAAAGAAGTGGTTGAAGATTGGTGGTAATATGGGATATGCACGTTTTGATTCCAACTCGTTGAGTAACAATGGTACCAGTTCGTCTACCGGTAATATATGGGCGTTTGTTACCCAAATGGCTCCCATCTATCCCGCCTACGTGCGCAATGCTGACGGCAGCATCATGGTGGATAATAATGGTATTGGAATGATGGACTACGGTAGTGGTATCAATGCAGGTATGCAGCGTCCTTTCATTGCTGATGCCAACCCTATTCTAGACAATAAACTAAATACCAGAAACTCTGAAGGAAATGCCATTAACGGCAACGCCTTTGTAGATATAACTCCTATAGAAGGCCTAAAGGTGACATTCAATGGTGCTTTCAACTTGGATGAGACACGTCATAGTTACGTTTACAATCCTTACTACGGGCAGTTCGACTCCACTGGCGGTACAGTGAGTAAGTATCATACACGTACTTACGATTACAACCTGCAACAACTTGTTTCTTATGCCCGTTCGTTTGGCGACAATAACTTCGATATTCTTTTAGGTCACGAATATTATGATTATCGCTACTATGAACTTGGGGCCAGCAAGTCGCAGATGTTCTCTCAAGGCAATAAGGAATTGGATGGTGCCATTATCGACGGACAAGGTGCTTCTTCCTATAAAGAGCGTCGTAACAATGAAGGTTTCTTCGGCCGTTTGCAATACAATTATGACGAACGCATCTTCGGCTCGGCTTCTTTGCGTCGTGATGCTTCCAGCCGTTTCCATCCGGACCATCGCTGGGGTACATTCTGGTCGGTAGGCGGTGCGTGGCTTATCAACAAAGAAAGCTGGTTTGATGCTTCATGGGTGCAGGAACTGAAGCTGAAGGCTTCTATTGGTTCACAAGGTAATGACAATATCGGTGACTTCCTCTATACGGATAGATTTAACATTATCAACTCTAACAACAGCCTTGGTACTTCATTTAAATCTAAGGGCACTAAAGACATCACTTGGGAAACCAACACTAACTTCAATATCGGTGCAGAGTTCCAGTTGTGGAACCGTGTAACCGGTAGCATCGAGTACTACAGACGTAAGACTTCGGATATGTTGTTCTCATTTACCGTGGCTCCATCATTGGGTTATGCTTCCTATATGGACAACGTTGGTAACATGGTCAATAGTGGTGTGGAAATGGACTTCAATGTGAATATCTTCGATACACGTAACTTTACGTGGGATGTGAATGTGAACATTTCAACCTTGAAGAACCGTATTACGATGCTTGATCCTGATAAGTTGATTACTACTGAGTATACAGCTGATGGAAAAGGATATAAGGGCTATTCTAACGGAAGCTTCTTCATTGGTGAGGATTTGTCTATGTTTACATGGCGCTTGAAGGAGTATGCCGGAGTGAATGAAAAGGGTGAGTCTTTGTTCTATAAGAATGTCAAGGACGAGGCCGGCAATATCACCGGACGTGAAACGACTACGAATCATGCTCAGGCTGACTATTACATCACAGAGGAAAGCTCAATACCTAAGGTGTATGGTGGTTTCGGTACCAAACTGAAAGTATATGGCGTGGACTTCGGCATAAACTTCACTTACCAGATTGGTGGTAAGCAATATGATGGTACGTATGCTTACTTTATGTCGTCACCTTATGGTACGGCTGGTTACAACTACCATAAGGATTTGCTGAACTCATGGACTCCTGAGAACACAAATACTAATATCCCTCGTTTCCAGATGAACGACCAATATTCAGGGGCAATGTCTACGCGCTTCTTGACAAATGCAAGCTTCTTGAATATCCAGAATATTAATGTGGGCTACACGTTACCTTCCAAGTGGACAAGAAAGTTGGCCATCAACTCATTGCGCGTGTATATGTCGGCAGAAAATGTTTTCTATTGGTCTAAACGTAAAGGGTTCGACCCACGTCAGTCATACGACGAGACAACCAATGCTACTTTCTATTCACCGATGCGTACCATCTCCGGTGGTGTGTCATTTGAGTTCTAAACCTAATATATAGATTACAATGATTATGAAGAAGAATATATTCAAACTATTTTCGGTTATGGTCGTATCGGCCACGGTATTGACCGGCTGTATAGAAGAGGTTTTTCCCGAAGATTCTACAGCGACCTCCGATCAGATTGGTGCATCGGCAACAGCGATTGAGGCTTCGCTTAATGGCTTGCCATCGCAAATGGTACAAGGCTATCTAGTGTACGGTAAGCAAACACATGAGACCGACCTTGCTTATCCCTCATTGATGTTGGCCCAGACAGAACTGCTGGGTGATGTCGTGGCTACGGATTACGGATATGACTGGTGGTGGCGCTTCAATGCCAATAATGGTATGAACGACACCGGCTATTATTCATATTTGCCTTACTTCACCCTATATAAGTTCGTTAAATCGGCCAATGACGTGATTGCGGCCGTTGATGTGACTGATCCCACAATTACCGATGAAATGCGTGGGCTTGGAAGTATAGCCCATGCTTTCCGTGCATTGGACTATTATACGCTGATGGTACTTTTCGAACCGGTAGAAAACATCTATACCGATTGTAGCAAGGTACTGGGGCTGACGGTGCCCATCGTGACTGAGGCAACAACTAACGACATTGCGAAGAGCAATCCGCGTGCAACCCACGAAGAATTGGTGAATTTCATTCTTGCCGACCTTGACAAGGCAGAGATAGGTCTGGAGTCTTATACACCTGTCAGTAAGAACTTCCCTGACTTGGCGGTCGTATATGGTCTGAAGGCCAAAGTATATATGTGGGATGGTCAGTTTGCTAAAGCTGCCGAGTATGCCCGCAAGGCTATTGATAAGTCGGGAGCAACACCTATGAGCGAATCACAGTGGCATAATCCCACTACCGGTTTCAATACGGCTACTTCTGCATGGATGTGGTACCTTCACCCCACGGCTTCCAATATGGGTAATCTTGCTAATTTCATTGGTCACATTTCCAATGAAGCGGATTGGGGATATGCTTCTTTGTCTAAGCTCCAGATGGCACGTTCACTTTATGACGCGATTCCTGCTACCGATTTCCGCAAATATTCTTACCTTGACCCGGACAGAAGTACTTACGCTTACCAGTCAGTGAGAGGCAATGCATGGCTGGATGAACAACCGGATTATATGTCATTGAAGTTCCGCCCCGTGGGTGGTGACTATAACACTTATTCTGTGGGTGCGGCTGCAGATATTCCCGTGATGCGTGTGGAAGAGATGTATCTCATAGAGGCTGAAGCAGTAGGTGCCAGCCAGAATGTGGCAGCAGGCGTACAGTTGTTGAATAACTTTATGAAGCAGTACCGCCAGAGCAATTACAATTTCAGTACGGGTGATTTGCGTAATTTCCAACTTGAGGTGTTGAAACAGATGCGTATCGAGTTCTGGGGTGAGGGAATCGCATTCCCCACGGCTAAACGTCTGAAACCGGATGTCATTCAGAATTATGAGGGTACCAACTTTATAGAAGATATCTTCAAGATAAACTGTAAAGGTGTGAAGCCCAACTGGACATTGATGATTCCTAAGACCGAGGTCGATTCAAATACTGCCCTTCAGGGAATGAACAATCCGGACCCGTCCGGTGCTATTGCTAAACGTCCTACTCCGATAGGGGAGTTTGCACCGGGTAACAATTAACCAATGAACTAACTTTTAATAGAATTTGTATATGAATAAGATATTCAATAAATTGTTTTTGGGCTTGGCCGTATGCGGTTTGGCTATGACGGCTTGTTCAGACGGTGTGGAGTGGGAGCCTTCTCCGGTTCCTACCGAGGGTGTACAAGCTTATATTTATGCTGATAACTCTGATTTGACTTATTATCCGAATGATGAACAGGTTTTTGTGGTCAAAATCGGCCGTCAGAAAACAGATGCGGCTGCATCTATTCGCTTGACTACAGATGCGGAGAACGTAACAGTGCCGACAACGGTTGATTTTGCTGCCGGTGAAGCACTCAAAGAAGTAAAGATTGCGTTTGACATAGCTGTGGGTACTACTGCATCTTATACTATTACCATTCCTGAAGAAGATTCCTACGTTTATGGTTCACCTAAGGTGACGGTCAATATAAAGCGTGACTATACTTGGCTCAATATAGGTACAGGCTACTATGCATCTCAATTATTTGGCGAGGGTTGGGATCAACCTGTGCTGAAGGCTAAAGAGGCTAACATCTATAAGCTGGAAGATTGCATTACGAAAGGATATCCCATCATGTTTACGCTAAGCGATGACAATCAAGAACTGATAGGTTGGGATCCTCAACCTACTGGTTATGACAAGACGGATTATGGTATGCTATACTTTGCAGCAGCAGGTATGGAGCGTAAAGGAAACGTGTTGTCTTTCCCGATGCAGGGCTTAGTAGTGCTTGACGGTGGTAAATGGGGAGTACTGTATCAGGGATTCACGGAAACGCTGGAGATGCCGGAAGGGTTTTGATTATCCTGGCAATTAGATAATATGTAATTTGAAATGGCATGTAAGATGAAGTTCGACTTCATTTTACATGCCATTTTTCTATTGTGTCTGTTTTTATTTTATTCCGCTTTTTAAGGCGCTTCCGCCAAAATTATTTATATTTGCTGCCCGAACCAACAATACATATATATAATAAGGTATAGAAACTATGAAAGAATTTGTAATTTCCGAAGTGCAGGCAGAAACAGCGGTATTGGTAGGTCTCATCACTAAAACGCAGGATGAGCGAAAGACGAACGAATACCTGGACGAGCTGGCATTCTTGGCTGAGACAGCCGGGGCGGAAGTAGTGAAGCGGTTTACCCAAAAGCTGGATGCAGCGCATTCCGTGACTTATGTCGGCAAGGGCAAGCTGGAAGAAATTAAAGAGTATATCCGGAATGAAGAAGAAGCCGAACGCGAAATCGGCATGGTGATTTTTGATGATGAACTCTCCGCCAAGCAGATACGCAATATAGAAGCTGAACTCAAAATCAAGATACTGGACCGTACGTCCCTGATTCTCGATATCTTTGCCATGCGTGCCCAGACTGCCAATGCAAAAACGCAGGTGGAGCTGGCGCAGTATAAGTACATGCTCCCCCGTCTGCAACGTTTGTGGACCCACTTGGAACGCCAGGGTGGTGGCTCCGGTGCTGGTGGAGGTAAAGGTTCCGTGGGACTTCGCGGTCCGGGTGAAACGCAGCTGGAAATGGACCGCCGTATCATCTTGAACCGTATGTCATTGTTGAAGGAGCGTTTGGCTGAGATTGACAAGCAGAAGTCTACCCAGCGGAAGAACCGCGGACGCTTGATTCGTGTGGCATTGGTGGGATATACCAATGTAGGAAAATCCACATTGATGACTTTGCTTTCGAAAAGTGAAGTCTTTGCAGAGAATAAGCTGTTTGCCACGTTGGATACTACGGTGCGTAAGGTGATTATTGAGAACCTGCCGTTCCTGCTATCCGATACGGTGGGCTTTATCCGTAAATTGCCGACGGATTTGGTAGACTCCTTCAAGTCTACTCTGGATGAGGTACGCGAGGCGGACTTGCTGTTGCATATCGTAGACATCTCTCATCCGGATTTTGAAGAACAGATAGAAGTTGTGAACAAGACGTTGGCAGATATCGGTGCCGCCGGTAAGCCCATGATTCTTGTATTCAATAAGATAGACGCTTATACTTATATAGAGAAAGCGGCTGACGACCTTACCCCCAGAACCAAGGAAAACTTGACACTCGAAGAACTGATGAAGACGTGGATGGCTAAGATGGAGGATAACTGCCTCTTTATTTCTGCCCGCGAAAAAATCAATATGGAGGAACTGAAGAGTGTAGTTTATCAGCGTGTGAAGGAATTGCACGTGCAGAAGTACCCCTATAATGACTTTCTTTATCAGACCTACGAAGAAGAAGTTTAATTTTAGTTATGAGTTATGAGTTATTTGCTGGCAGCGGTTTGAATCGGTAGTGCCGGCAAAGGCAATAACTTATAACTCATAACTCATAACTCGTTATAAGGATGAATTACAGAAGACTGACCGAAGATGAAATTCTCCGGTTGAAGAGCCAGTCATGTCTGGCTGATGATTGGGGGAAAGTAACCGTTGCAGAAGAGTTCTCAACGGAATTTGTGCATCATACCCGTTTTTCGGGTGAGGTGTGTTTGGGAGTGTTCCATTCAGAATTTATGTTGCCGGGAGGAATCAGGAAGCATTCCGGTTTGCGGCATGTGACGCTGCATAATGTAACGGTGGGAGATAACTGTTGCATTGAGAATATCCAGAACTACATTGCCAATTATGAAATAGGGCATGACACCTTCATTGAGAATGTGGATATTATTCTGGTAGACGGTGTGTCGAAGTTCGGTAACGGGGTAGAAGTGTCTGTCCTGAATGAGACGGGAGGCCGTGAGGTGCTGATTAATGATAAACTCTCCGCACACCAAGCCTATATTCTGGCGCTTTACCGCCATCGCCCGGAGCTGATTGCACGGATGAAGGAAATCACGGATTTTTATTCCAACAAACATGCTTCTGCTGTAGGAAGCATCGGGAACCATGTAATGATATTGAACACCGGTTCCATAAAGAATGTGCGCATCGGTGATTATTGCCGCATCTGTGGTACATGCCGTCTGTATAACGGAAGCATCAACAGCAACGAGGTGGCGCCGGTACACATCGGGCATGGGGTGATTTGTGATGATTTCATCATCTCTACCGGGTCTCATGTAGATGACGGAGCTATGCTGAGCCGCTGCTTCGTGGGGCAGGCATGCAAGTTGGGACACAACTACTCTGCCTCGGATTCTTTGTTTTTCAGCAACTGTCAGGGAGAGAACGGGGAGGCGTGCGCTATTTTTGCCGGACCTTATACGGTGACACACCATAAATCCACGTTGCTGATTGCCGGTATGTTTTCCTTTATGAATGCCGGTTCGGGGTCCAATCAGAGCAACCATATGTATAAGTTAGGGCCTATCCATCAAGGCACTTTGGAGCGTGGTGCCAAGACGACTTCCGATTCGTACATCTTGTGGCCTGCAAGGGTGGGAGCGTTTTCCTTGGTAATGGGGCGCCATGTCAACCATTCTGATACTTCGAACCTGCCGTTCTCTTACTTGATAGAGCAGAATAATACCACCTACCTTGTACCCGGTGTCAACCTGCGTAGTGTGGGTACCATCCGTGATGCCCAGAAGTGGCCGAAACGTGACGGGCGTACCGACCCGAACAAACTGGATTACATCAACTATAATCTTCTCAGCCCCTACACGGTGCAGAAAATGTTCAAGGGACGGGAGACGTTGCAGAATCTGCGTCATGCCAGTGGCGAGCTTTCGGATATCTATTCTTTCCATAGTGCGAAGATACGTAACTCGGCTTTGGTGAAAGGTATCCGCTTCTATGAAATAGCCATTCATAAGTTCCTCGGAAACTCTGTCATCAAGCGCTTGGAAGGCATTGACTTCCGGAGCAATGAAGAAATACGTGCCCGTTTGAAGCCCGATACTGCCATTGGCAGCGGCGAATGGGTGGATATTTCCGGATTGATAGCCCCAAAGAGTGAGATAGATGCGCTGATAGACGGTATTGAGTCCGGCAAAGTCAATCGCTTGAAGTCTATCAATACCGAGTTTGAGAAGATGCACAACAACTACTATACCTACGAATGGACCTGGGCGTATGAGAAGTTGGAAGAGTTCTATGGTATCAAGCCGGAAGGTATGACGGCAGAAGACGTCATACATATTGTCGAAAAATGGAAAGAAGCAGTAGTTGGCCTCGACCGCATGGTGTATGAGGATGCTAAGAAAGAATTTTCACTGGCTTCCATGACGGGCTTTGGAGCTGACGGCTCACGCTTGGAAAAGGAACTCGATTTTGAGCAGGTACGCGGCGACTTTGAAAGCAATCCGTTTGTAATGGCTGTGCTGAAACACATTGAGGTGAAGACGGCGCTGGGCGATGAACTGATAGGGCGGATGCAGCGGGTGTCAGAAAATTAATTATGATTTGTTGCGTTTTTACTCTAATTAAAGAATTATTTCAATAATAGTTTTTACCTTTGCTCGGTAAAGGCGGTTTTGTGCTGCCTTTGCTACCCGAATCACTTTTAAACATTAAATATACGAGTAATTATGGCAACAACACCTCCGTTCAAGTATCAGCCCATGTTCGAGAAGGGGAAAGATACTACTGAGTATTATCTGCTTACAAAAGATTACGTGTCAGTAAGCGAGTTTGAAGGAAAACCTATCCTGAAGATTGAAAAAGAAGGTTTGACGGCAATGGCCAATGCGGCTTTCCGTGATGTATCGTTCATGTTGCGTCGTTCGCACAACGAGCAGGTTGCTAAGATTCTGAGTGACCCCGAAGCAAGCGATAACGATAAATACGTGGCACTCACCTTCCTGCGCAATGCAGAGGTAGCATCCAAGGGGGTACTTCCTTTCTGCCAGGATACGGGTACGGCAATCATCCACGGCGAAAAGGGACAACAAGTATGGACCGGCTACTGTGATGAAGAAGCTCTCTCACTGGGTGTTTACAAGACTTATACCGAAGAGAACCTGCGCTATTCGCAGAATGCTCCCCTCACCATGTACGATGAGGTGAATACGAAGTGCAACCTTCCCGCACAGATTGACATCGAAGCTACGGAAGGTATGGAGTACGAGTTCCTCTGCGTAACCAAGGGTGGTGGCTCTGCCAACAAGACTTATCTCTACCAGGAGACAAAGGCTATCCTCAACCCCGAAACATTGGTTCCCTTCCTTATCTCAAAAATCAAGACTTTGGGTACGGCAGCTTGTCCTCCCTATCACATCGCATTCGTTATCGGCGGTACTTCTGCCGAAAAGAACTTGCTGACTGTGAAACTGGCTTCCACCCACTTCTACGATAACCTACCCACTACCGGCAATGAGTTCGGCCGCGCTTTCCGCGATGTGGAACTGGAGAAGCTGGTACTGGAAGAAGCTCATAAGATTGGCCTCGGTGCCCAGTTCGGCGGCAAGTATCTGGCTCACGACATCCGCATCATCCGCCTGCCGCGTCACGGTGCGTCCTGCCCCGTGGGTCTGGGTGTTTCCTGCTCTGCCGACCGTAACATCAAGTGTAAAATCAATAAAGAAGGTATCTGGATTGAAAAGCTCGACAGCAATCCGGGTGAACTGATTCCCGAAGAACTCCGTAAGGCCGGTGAAGGCGACGTGGTGAAGATTGACTTGAACCAGCCGATGGCCGATATTCTGAAGGAACTGACCAAGTATCCGGTTTCCACCCGTTTGTCTCTGAATGGAACCATTATCGTAGGCCGTGACATCGCACACGCCAAGCTGAAAGAACGTCTGGACCGTGGCGAAGACCTGCCGCAGTACATCAAAGACCATCCCATCTACTACGCCGGTCCTGCCAAGACTCCTCAAGGCATGGCTTGCGGCTCCATGGGCCCGACTACTGCCGGACGTATGGACCCGTATGTAGACCTCTTCCAAAGCCACGGCGGCAGCATGATTATGCTTGCCAAAGGTAACCGCAGCCAGCAAGTGACAGATGCCTGCCAAAAGTATGGCGGTTTCTACTTGGGCTCTATCGGTGGTCCTGCCGCTATCTTGGCACAGAACAACATCAAGAGCATTGAGTGCGTGGAATATCCCGAACTCGGTATGGAAGCTATCTGGAAGATTGAGGTGGAGAACTTCCCTGCATTCATCTTGGTGGACGATAAGGGCAACGACTTCTTCAAGCAACTGAAGCCCTGGAATTGCAGCAAGTAAAACAGAAGCCTTTTAGAAAGGCATAATATAAGGAAAGCCGTAACGGAGAAAATCTTGTTACGGCTTTTTTGTTTTGTAGAGGAAAACAAAGTGTTTCGCGGCATAGAACACTCTGTTTCATCAAGCAAAACAAACTGTTCCTTTATGTTGAAACAAATTGTTTCAATAGGAAGAAACAAACTGTTCTTTCATGTTGGAACAAAGTGTTCTTCCCTATTGGAACACTCTGTTCTGCCTTGATAAAACAGATTGTTTTCTATAGTAGAATAAAACTGAAACTCGTTTGTTGTCGTATTTTTGTTACATTCTCCTTTTCATTTCTCGGTTAACTTCTTTATCTTTAGCCCTCCAAACAACCAATTTAATAAAACATGGAACCAACTCTTACACGACAAACTCCGGCACAACACGTCGTATGGCTGGATGTGGTACGCCTTGTTGCAATGTTTACAGTAGTTTGCTGCCATTGCACAGACCCTTTTAACTTCTATCCGGGCACATCGCCCGACATTGCGGACATCAAGTTTTGGGGAGCTGTCTACGGTGCGGCGCTCCGTCCTTGCGTACCGCTTTTTGTAATGATTACCGGTGCATTGCTGTTGCCGGTACGGGGTGACGCCTCGGCATTCTACAAGAAACGTATCCCCCGCGTATTCTTTCCTTTCCTCATCTGGTCTGTGATTTACAATCTGTTCCCCTGGATAACGGGACTGCTGGGAGTGGAGCCGAAAGTGATTCTGGATTTCTTCCCTTATTCGGGTGAGGAAGTGATGCGCCAGTCTCTGGCAGTGAGCCTGGGATATATTGCAGAAATGCCTTTTAATTTCTCTCTATTGGATGTACACATGTGGTATATCTATCTGCTGATAGGGCTTTATCTCTATCTTCCGATATTCTCGGCATGGGTGGAGAAGGCCTCGGAACGTGCCAAACTATGGTTTCTTGCAGCATGGGGAGTGACACTGCTGCTGCCTTATTATACCGAGTTTGCCGCTCCGTACCTTTGGGGGACTTGCTCGTGGAACTCGTTCGGTATGCTGTATTACTTTGCCGGTTTTAATGGCTACCTATTGTTGGGCCATTATCTGAGGAACCATAACTGGACGGGCCGGCAACTCTGTGGCATCGGCATTCCCATGTTTGCCATTGGCTATGCCGTAACATTCCTTGGTTTCCGTCGTATGACCTCCTTGCCGGATTTTACGGATGAGATGCTCGAACTCTTCTTCACCTACTGTTCGCTGAATGTAGTAATGATGACCATCCCCGTGTTTATGCTTTGCAAGCGGGCCAATTTCCGTTCGGAGCGCATCAAGAAAGCATTGGCAAACTTGACGCTCTGTGGTTTTGGAGTCTATATGATACACTATTTCTTTACCGGACCGAGCGTAGTCCTGATGCGTGCTATCCATGTTCCTATCTATCTTCAGATACCTTGTGCCGCAGTCGTCGCTTTCTGTACTTCCTGGTTTCTGGTGGCAATGGCATACCGTTGTTTCGGGAAACGGACCAAGTGGGTGCTGGGGTAGTTTGGATGAAAGATTGTTTATCTTTAAAGGAGGAGATTTAGGGCTTATTATCTCCTCCAGATTCTCCACATATAGTAAGCGCAGTGCGTGAATGCGAAAACAAACGAGATAATCAGCAGCACTTTGCTTTCTCCCCATCCCACAGTCTGTTGGTGCCACAGTCCGGTGATGACACAAAGAACGGCAAGGATAAGTCCAATCATGTTCAAGGTCACCTGCCCGTGGCGGGTGTCGCCTCCATGCTCCAGCTTACTGTGCTTCATGCCGTAGCCCACGTAGATGTCCAGACCGATGAGCATCCACAGCACCAGGCGTATCCATGTATCGGCAGGAAGGAACAACATCATGCAAAGGCAAGTAAGAATACCCAGTATGGGGATAAGTGGAACAAGTGGGGTTTTAAAGGAACGGGGCACGTCAGGCATGGTTCTGCGTACTACCAGTACAGCGGCACAGACCAGCGTGAAGGCCATCAGCGTGCCGATGCTTGTCATCTCTCCGGCCAGCCGTGCGGGTACAAAAGCTGCCAGCAGGCCCACAAGTACCATGAAGAGCAGGTTGCTGCGTGCCGGAGTACGGAACTTTTCGTTGATATGCGAGAAGAAAGGAGGCAGCAGCCCGTCATGGCTCATGCTTAGGAATACGCGGCTCTGTCCCAGCAGTGTCACCATGATGACGGAGCAATATCCGAACAGAATGGACAGCACGATGGCACGGTTCAGCCAGGGATAGTCCGGCTGGATGATACCTGCAGCATCAGCCTGCCCCATGTGCTCTATGGCTATGGCAACGGGAGCAATGCCTTGCTGTCCGCTGAAGGCGGTGTAGTGTGCCACTCCCGTCATGACGTGGGCAAAAACCATATAGAGCACGGTGCATACCAGCAAGGAGACCAGAATGCCGATAGGCATGTTCCGCTTCGGGTTCTTCGTCTCTTGGGCGGCTGTGCTCACAGCGTCGAACCCGAGGAAGGCGAAGAATACGATGGCCGCCCCTCGCAGGATGCCGGAGAAGCCATATTCGCCCAGCACGCCCGTATTGGCAGGGATGTAAGGTGTATAGTTGTCGGTATTGATGTATTTCCAGCCGAGTATGACAAAAATCAGTATGACGGAAACCTTCAGGAATACAATGAAGCCGTTGAAGATGGAGCTGCCTTCCGTACCCCGTATCAGGAAGAGGCTCATCAGCACGACGATAAGGAAGGCGGGGATATTTACGACTCCACCATCCCAGGGACAGGCGGTGAGGACTTGCGGTAGATGTATGTCCAGTCCCTCGAGAAAGACGACCAGATAGCGGCTCCAACTGATGCTTACCGTGGTTGCGGCTACGGTGTATTCCAATACCAGGTCCCACCCGATAATCCAGGCGATGAGTTCGCCCATCGTGGCATACGAGTAGGTGTATGCGCTGCCGGCTACGGGTATCATGGATGCAAATTCCGCATAACATAGTCCGGCGAAGCAGCATCCCAGTGCGGCAATGGCAAAGGACAGTGTGATGGCCGGTCCCGTATAGCCTGCCGCCACCGTTCCGGTGATGGAGAATAGACCCGCTCCGATGATGACTCCCACGCCCAGGGCAACAAGGCTCCACGGACCAAGTACACGTTTCAATGTTTTCTTTCCGGAGGCATTCGCCTCCGCTTGCAGTGCCTCGAATGGCTTTCTGATGAATAATCCCATTGTGCTTTAATTCTGATAAATCGGGCGTAAAGGTACGGATTATATTGCTTATTCCATATAGCGCGCTACTTTTCCACTGATTTGCAGTAGGGAGATTTCACATAATTTGGTATCATATTCCGCGGAGAGAATACGTTCTTCTGCATCCAGCAGACTCTTTTGGGCTTCGCGCATCTCGATTCCCGAGAGGTTGCCCAGCATATATCGTTCCATGGCAATCTCGTGGTTCTCCTTGGCAGCCACAAGGTTCTGGCGTTCCAGGTTCAGCATTTGCAGGTTGTTTTGGTAGGCCTGCCATAGGTTGCTGAGGTCGGCGCGCAGGGCCTGCTCCAGTTGCTCCCGTTCCAGGCGAGCATTCTGTACGGCAATGCGGGCATTCTTGCGTTCGCGGCGCCGGTTGCCGTCGAACAGATTGAAGCCGACCGTGACGCCGAAGTTCAGACCGAGGTTGCTGCGGCGGCTGTTGGCAGAGATGTCATACTTGTTGAGGGTGTAGCCGTATCCGCCGTTCATCTTCACGTATGGGTAGTCGCGCGAGCAGACTTTCTTGTAGTCCAGACGGGCCAGGGTATTGTTCTGTTCGGCACGTAGCAGTGAGGCGTTGATGGTGAGGGTGGCGTTCCACAGCTCCTCGAAGTTCAGGGAGGCGGTCACGTTGATGAGGCTGTCTTGTATGATAAACGGCTGGTCTACATCTTTGTTTGCCATGAGTTCGTTCAGCTGGATACGTGAGGTGTGCAGCAGTTCCTGCTGTTTCATGTATTGGGCACTGTCGGCATTGAAGTCCACTTTGGCCTGCTGGTAGTCCAGGCGCGAGAAGTTACCGATGTGGTAACGCTCTTCCACAATGCGCAGGCGCTCTTTGGATAGCGATACGGCATAACGGAAGTTCTTCAAGCGGATTTTCTGCTGCACATAGTTATAGTATTCGGCGGCTATGTTGGCTATCAGGTCCTCGATGGCGATGCGCGTATTGGTCTCGCCTTGGCGTTCCAGCTCCTTGAGCCGTTGGTAGTTGGCGGTAATGTTGAAACCGTCGAAGATGGTCCAGTTCAGGTTGATACCTGCATCGAGAGTTTGGTCAAACACTCCGTTGTCCTTGGTTGTCTCTCCGGTGGCTCGGGCTTTGGTCTCGGTATTGTCTATGGTTCCCTTGTAGCCGGCGGAGAGGTCCAGTGTGGGCAGGTAGCCCGCATTGCCCAGTGTGGCGTTGTTCTTGCTGACCTGCTCTTCATTGCGGATAATGCGCAGGGAGTAGTTGTTCAGCAATCCCTGCTCCAGACAGGACTTCAAGGTGTAGGTAGGCGCAGGCTGTGCATAAAGGCCCAGCGCTGTGCAGGCAGTGGCTATGAAAATTAAAACAATGCGTTTCATTCGGTCTTCAGTTTACTTCGGTTCGTTGATACATAACTATATATGGCAGGCACGATGTACATCGTCAGCAGTGTGGAGATGAGCATGCCGCCTACGACGGCAGTACCCATGGCGATGCGCTGGTTGCAGCCTTCGCCGGTGGCGTAGGCAAGCGGTATCAATCCCAGGATGGTGGAGGCACTCGTCATCAGGATGGGGCGCAGACGTTGCAGGGAGGCGTCCTTGATGGCTCGCATCTTGTCTTCACCCGCTTCCTGCTTCTGATTGGCAAATTCCACAATCAGGATACCGTTCTTTGCCACTAGACCAATCAGCATGATAATACCAATCTGGCTGAATATATTCATCGTAATCCCCCCGAAATACATGAACACCAGTGCGCCGGCAATGGCGAGAGGCACCGTCAACATGATAATCAGCGGGTCCTTGAAGCTTTCGAACTGGGCGGCCAGAATCAGGTAAATCAGCACGATGGCCAGAATGAAGGCGAACATCAGACTGGAGGAACTCTCCCTATACTCTTTGGAGTCTCCGGTCAGTGCGGTGCGGAAGGTCTCGTCCAGCGTCTCCTTGGCAATCTTGTCCATTTCATCCAGACCTTGTCCGATGGTCTTGCCGTCCGCCAGTCCCGCGGAGATGGTGGCAGAAACGAAACGGTTGTAACGGTACAGTTTCGGAGGTGCGATGCCGCCGGTAAGCTCAATCAGGTTGTCCAGCTGTACCATGTTCCCGTTGTCGCTTCGGATATAGATGCCTTTCAGGTCGGCGGGCTTGTTGCGTTGCTGGCGGTTGATTTCGCCTAATATCTCGTATTGCTTTCCGTTCATGTAGAAGTAGCCCATGCGCTGTCCGCTCAAGCCGTATTGCAGGGTTTGGGCAATGTTCTTGGTGCTTACGCCCATGATGCTCGCTTTATCTCGGTTGATGTTGATGCGCGCTTCGGGCTTGCTGAACTTGAGGTTTACGTCTGCCATCTGGAATACTGGATTCTCGTAGACTTTCGTCATGAACTTGGGGAGCACCTCCTGCAATTTCTCGATGTTGGTTGCTTGTAATACATACTGCACGGGCATACCGCCGCGCCGTCCTCCGAAAGAGGAGGACTGCTGTACGAAAGAGCGTGCCATGGTCTTTTTCTGCACTGCCTTCGACAACTTTTCGGCAACTTCCATCTGGGTATAGTCACGGTCTTTCATGTCTTTCAGTGTAATACGTACGTTACCGCTACCACTGGACACACGCGCTGTTACCGCTTCTGCATCCGGGATAATGGAGTCCACCAGATGGTTGATGTCTTCGGTATAGTCGCGGATATACTCGTATGTCACCCCTTCGGCACCCATTGTATTGATGCTGATTTGTGAACGGTCCTCCAATGGAGCCATTTCAGCCGGAATAGTATTCCAGAGGAATCCGATAAGTAGGATGGTGACCACGGTGAAGGGCAAGGCAATCCAGCGCCGTTTCAGGAAGGCGGCCAGTGACTTGCTGTATACCCGGTTCATTCCTTCGAAGAAAGGTTCGGTCTTGCGATAGAACCAGCTTTGCTGTTCGCGCTTCACCAGGAGCTTGGTGGCGAGCATCGGTGTAAAGGTCAGTGCGGCAAACGAAGAGATAACCACCGAACCGGATACCACAATACTGAATTCGCGGAACAGACGTCCCGTCATGCCGTCCATGAATACAATGGGGAAGAACACGGCAACCAGTGTGATGGTGGTGGAGATTACGGCGAAGAATATTTCTTTGGCTCCCTCGATACCCGCTTCTTTGGGTGGCATCCCTTTCTCTATGCGGACGTAGATGTTCTCTGTCATTACAATGGCATCGTCCACCACCAGTCCCACGGCAAGCACCACCGCCAGCATGGAAAGCACATTGATGGAGAAGCCGGCTAGATACATCACGAAGAAAGCGCCGATGAGCGAAACCGGAATCACGATGCACGGTACCAGTGTCACACGCCAATCGCGCAGGAAGAGGAAGATGATAATGATAACAAGCACAAATGCCTCGTATACCGTCTGCTTCACCTCGTTGATGGAGGCACGGATAAACTTGGTATTGTCGAAACCGTAGTTGTAGTGGATGTCTTCGGGCAAGTCTTTCTTCATCTTTTCCATGCGGTCGTATACGGCATTGGCTATTTCTATGTGGTTGGCGCCCGGTTGCGGAATGACTACGATACCCACCATAGGCACACCGTTCATCTTCATATAACTCTTGATGTCGGCAGGACCCAATTCGGCACGTCCTATGTCGCTGAAACGGACGATACGGTTGCCATCCTCTTTCAGGATAAGGTTGTTGAACTCTTCTGCCGTATGCATCAGCCCCAGTGTGCGGATGGTGAGTTCGGTGGTATTTCCTTCGATACTGCCGGAGGGAAGTTCCACATTTTCCTGGTCTACGGCATTCTTCACATCCATGGGGGTGATGCCGTAACCGGACATCTTGATGGGGTCTAGCCAAAGGCGCATGGAGTAGCGTTTCTCTCCCCAGATGCTTACGCTGCTGACATCGGAAATTGTCTGTAGCTGTTCCTTTACGGTGAGGTCGGCAATTTCGCTCAACTCCAATAGCGAGCGTTTGTCACTCTGGAGTGCCACCATCAGGATGGGCATGGCATCGGCATCCGCCTTTGAAACGGTAGGCGGGTCACAGTCACGAGGCAGATAGCGCTGTGCACGCGACACTTTATCACGTACGTCGTTGGCGGCGGTTTCCAGGTCAACGGAAAGCTCAAACTCTACTGTAATGCGTGATGAGCCTTGCTGGCTGACACTGGAGAGGGAGCGTATGCCGGGAATACCGTTGATGTTCTGCTCCAGAGGCTCCGTTATCTGGTTCTCGATGACATCGGCGTTGGCACCCGGATAGGAGCAGGATACTGATATGATGGGATTGTCTACAGACGGGTACTCGCGTACACCCAGATAATTGTAGCCGATGAAGCCAAACAGCAGGATTATCAGGGTAAGTACTGTCGAGAGTACCGGTCGCCGTATACTTAATTCGGATATATTCATTCTTTACAATTGATAATTAACGGTTGATAATTGACAGTTGTCAATTGATATTGTCCAGTGTTACCGGTAGTCCGGTACGGAGTTGCAGGGTTCCCGAGGTGATGATGGTATCTCCTGCCTGCAAGCCTTGCAATACTTGTACTTCCGCTTCCGTACGGATTCCCGTAGTAATCTCTACCGGCTGGGCTTTTCCCGACTTATAGAGGAATATCTTGTCTTTTCCCATTTCCGGCACAATGGCTTCGGACGGTACGGCAAGGGCGTCCTGAATTTCATCCTTGTTCAGCTTGATGCTGGCATAGCGGCCCGGAAGCACAGCTCCGTTGGCATTGGGATAAAGTGCACGGATTGTCAGGGTATGGGTAGTAGGGTCTATCTTTGATTCGCGTGCATAAACCGTGGCGTGGAAGGTATTTAGCTTTCCTTCGAGAGTGAAGTCCAGTCCGGCGCCGGTCTTTACGTCATTGGCATACCGCTCGGGTACGGCAAATTCCACCTTCAACGGCGAAATCTTGGTGAGTTTGGCTACAATGGTTGTAGGGGAAGCGTAAGTACCCACACTGACTTGGCGCAGACCGATGACACCGTCGAAAGGAGCACGCAGCTCAGTTTGTGCGATGTTCGATTCTATCAGGTCAATGTCGGCATTCAGGGTGGCCAGCTCGGTCTTTACTTGTTCGTAGGCTTCTTTACTGACCGCATCCCTTTCCAGCAGGGCGTTCTGGCGAAACACGCGGTCTTCTGCCAACTTTAATTGGGAGACGAGGCGTTGCAATTGTGCTTGCAGCGGCCGGTCATTAACTTTGGCAAGTAATTGTCCTTTCTTGACGAAGCTGCCTTCTTCAAAATTTATCTCTATGATTTTGCCGGATGTCTCGAAAGAAAGGTCCACTTCCTCATCCGGCAGCAGGCTGCCGCTGATTTGTATTTCATCCTTCAGCAGTTGCGGTTTGATTATTTTTGCGTTTATGTTTAGAATTTTCTTACCGCTACGTTGACCGGTCATCACCTTGTCTGCAGCGGCTAATTCTTCATTCTCTTTAGGTAATTGGGAGTAGATTCCTCCTCCAATCAGTCCGGCACCAATCACGATAATGATGCCCCATTTAACTCTCTTATTCATGTTGTAGTATTAGTAGTAATAAAATCAGCCTTAGATTAGACTACGGGAAAAGAGAATAGTTTAAAAGATAAAGAGTTAAAAAGTGTAAGAATATGGATTGGAAAGGTGATAAAATGACAAATCAGTAAGCAGCCCGGTATTTTCCCTCCTCCTTGTCCTCCAGCATGTTCAGATAAGAAGCGTAACGGGATTCGCTGATATAGTGCTTCTCGACAGCCTCGCGTACAGCGCATCCGGGTTCGTGGCGGTGGGTACAGTTGCCGTAACGGCAGTCGGCAGATACCTTGAATATTTCCGGGAAGTAGTGGCCTATCTCTTCTTCTTCCATATCGAATGTTCCGAAACCTTTGATGCCCGGAGTGTCAATGATATATCCGTTGCCCGGAACCGGGAACATTTCTGAGAAGGTAGTGGTGTGCATACCTTTATTATGATAGGCGGATATCTCTCCGGTTTTAATCTCTATATCGGGCAGTATTGCCTTGATGAGTGTCGATTTCCCTACTCCGGAATGTCCGGAAAAGAGGGTTATGCGTCCTTTGAGTTCTTTCTCGATAGTGTCGATGCCTTCCCCTTTTCTGGCAGAAACCTTGAAACAAGGATAGCCGATGGTGGTGTAAAGGTTGATGAGACTGTCCAGATAGTGCAGTTCCTCTTCATTGTAGGCATCCACTTTGTTGAATATAATCTTGACGGGAACACGGTATGCCTCGGCAGAGGCGAGAAAACGGTCTATAAAGGTAGTGGAGGTCTCGGGATAGTTCACCGTCACTATGAGCATGCACTGGTCGAGGTTGGCAGCAAGAATGTGCGATTGCTTGGAAAGGTTGGAGGCGCGGCGGATGATGTAATTCTTCCGGTCCTCTATCTCGCTGATAAAGGCCGTACCTTCTTGGTTCAGTATGATGTTCACATAATCGCCTACAACCACGGGATTAGTGCTTCGTATGCCTTTCAGCCGGAAGTTCCCTTTGATTTTACATTCAATCTCCCTTCCGTCGTCAGTCCGTACCAAGTACCAACTTCCGGTGTTTTTTATAACGAGTCCCCTCAAAATAATTGAAAGTTGAAAGTTGAAAGTTGAAAATGGAAGGTTGAAAGGCTTCTATACTTGGTATATCGGTTTATTTTCAACTTTCCATTTTCCGTTTTCAACTTAATTAAACGGTCATGATTTCTTTATCCTTTGCAGCCAGCATGTCATCAATCTGCTTGATGAACTTGTCGTGAATCTTCTGCAGCTTTTCTTCACCGCCTTTCTGGGCGTCTTCGGCCAGTCCGTCCTTTACGGATTTCTTCAAGGCGTCGATGGCATCACGGCGTGCATTACGTACACTTACCTTGGCAGTTTCTCCTTCTCCCTTACACTGTTTGGCAAGTTGTTTACGGCGTTCTTCCGTCAGTGGCGGGATGCCGATACGGATAATCTCACCATTGTTTTCGGGCATGATGCCGAGACTGGAGTCAATGATGGCCTTTTCAATGACGCGGAACATGCTCTTATCCCATGGCTTGATGGCAATGCTGCGTGCGTCCGGAGTGGTTACTGCTGCCACATTGTTGATAGGAACCATACTTCCATAAGAATCCACACGGATACCGTCCAGCAAACGGATATCGGCTTTTCCGGCGCGGATATGAGCCAGTGCCTCGTCCAGATACATGATGGCCATGTCCATACTTTCTTGCGCTTCGTCTAAGATGTCTTTTACGTCTCTCATATTATTTTCGTTTTGAAATAGCTTTGATTTGAAACTTTGCAAATATAATTATTAAATTGAAAATTGAGAATTAAGAATTAAATAACATTCATTTTTTATTCTCCATTTTCCATTCAATTGTGCACCAGTGTACCGATTTCTTCTCCTTGCATCACTTTTTTCAGATTACCCACTGTGTCCATGTCAAAAACGATGATGGGCAGGTTATTCTCTTTGCACATGCAGGTGGCAGTGAGGTCCATCACTTTCAGACCGCGCTTCAGCACTTCGTCGTAGGTGATGTCGTGGAACTTCGTGGCTGTCGGGTCCTTCTCCGGGTCGGCGGTGTAGATGCCGTCCACACGGGTACCTTTCAGCATGACATCCGCCTCAATCTCGATGCCGCGCAGACTGGAACCGGTATCGGTAGTGAAGAACGGATTGCCTGTACCGGCGGACATGATGACTACTTCGCCTGCTTCCATACATTCGATGGCACGCCATTTATTGTAGAATTCACCGATGGGTTCCATACGTACGGCAGTCAGCACGCGGGCCTTCACGCCGGCAGCTACCAGAGCCGAACTGAGTGCAAGGCTGTTGATGACGGTTGCCAGCATTCCCATCTGGTCGCCTTTCACACGGTCGAACCCTTTGTTGGCACCGCTCAATCCGCGGAAAATGTTTCCACCGCCTATCACGATGCCTATTTGTACTCCCAATTCGTGGATTTCTTTGATTTGAGCTGCGTACTCGGCAAGGCGTTTCTCGTCGATGCCGTATTGCTTTTCACCCATCAGGCTCTCGCCGCTGAGTTTCAATAAGATTCTTTTATAGGTTGCCATAATATATAGTTTTGTTACATTGCTTTGCAGCAAAGATAAAGAATTAAACTGAAAAGTGCAGCAGAATGTGGTAGGATAGTTGCCTAACGCACAGTCTTTAGGAACTCGTCCATGCTGTGATATAACGGAACGCCATAGCGGTTGCAAGTAATCCGCACATTGTCGTAGCGGTAGAAACCGGGTTCACAGATAACGTGCAGTTTGCCCGAACGCATGTGCAGTCCCATCTCCAGCAGGGTGATGGGGGACTTGCTGCTTGCCAGGATATTCATGATTATCAGGTCGGCTTTTTCCAGATGTTCCAGTTCCCAGTTCACTTGATGTTCAAAGTCGGACATTTCGCCGCTGAGTCCCTTGTCCCTTCGGGGATTGTATAGGATGTATTTACCTTGGGGGCGTGCGCGGAACCAGTCGCAGGTTGCCTTTTGCCAGTCTATGCTTTTGCCCATGTCGATGGTGCCTGCCAGGAAAATTCTGGTGTATTCGGCTTCGTTCACTTCGGCTTTGCCTTCATCCGGGTGGAGTACTATAACCTCGGACTGAGCCTGCAGCCCGATAGGAAACAACAGCAGTAAAAGCAGGTAGAGACTTTTCTTCATGGTTGATGATGGTTTTATAGGATTAGTTTCTTTTTTTGCTTCTTATCGGGAGTCTTGGGAACAGTTTCCTGAAGCGGACCAGTTGGCTTGTAATATTGCCTCCTGCGATGACGAACGTTACGGCTACGATAATCATCACCAGTCCGAAGCTTTCTCTGACTGTCAGGCTTTCTCCAAAGACGGCTATTCCGAAGAAGATGGCTGTCACGGGCTCCAATGCGCCGAGAATGGCGGTCGGGGTGGAGCCGATATATTGGATGGCACCGGTAGTGCAGAGGAAGGATATGGCGGTGGGGAAGACAGCCAATGCAAGCAGATTGGCCCACAGATACCACTGGTCCGGTGTGTTCAGTACGCCGGAATAGAGCAGGCGTGCCACAAAAAGCGATAGGCCGAAGAGAAGGACATAGAAGGTGACTTTAAGCGTAGCCACATTTTTCAACGATGTCTGGTTGATGCCCACGATGTATATGGCATAGGAAAGGGAAGACGCGAAAACCAGCAGTGTCCCTATCAGGCTCAGTGTGCTGCCGTCCTCGCTCTTGTAGAGCAGTCCGATACCTCCCAGTGCAAGCAGCATGCAGACGATGGTTTGCAGTGCCAGCTTCTCTTTGAAAACCATGGCCATAATAAGCGCCACCATGATGGGATAGACGAACAGCAGTGTAGACGCTATGCCGGCGGCCATGTAGTTATAGCTCAGGAAAAGCGTCAGTGAGGAGAGGGCCACGAGCAATCCCATGATGATGAGCGGAAATGTTTCTTTCCGCTGTATCTTGAATGACCGCCCTCTCGCCTTTATCATAATGCCCAGCAACGGGATGGCGAAGAGGTATCTGAAAAAAAGTACCGAGTCCGGGTCCATGCCGGCCTTGTACAACGGGAGGGCAAACAGTGGATTCATGCCGTAGGAGGCTGCGGCGATGGAACCTAAAATATATCCTTTGGCTTTTGCGTTCATATCTTTATCTGTAAATTAGCGCGCAAAGGTAGATATTTACTTTGATTTCCTCCTTCTTTTCTGTATGAAAACCGTATGAATTCTACACTTATGCCTTCAGTGTGTAGTCGCCGGCTTCTTTCGTCACTACTTTCTGCAGTTCTTCGAGCGTCTTTTCACCGTCCGAAAACTCTACGGTGGCTACCGGAGGGTTCAGGGTTACGGTGGCGTGTATGCCTTCCATACTGTTCAATGCTTTCTCTACATGCATGCGGCAATGGTTGCACATCATGCCTTCTACTTTGAATTCTTTCTTCATGATTGTTTCTGTTGGCGGTTCAACTTCTTTGTTTTCTTCTCCTTCATGTATTCTTTTCCGTTTCAGCAGCAGGCTGTTGCTCACCACACTGACACTGCTGAATGCCATGGCCGCACCGGCTATCATCGGGTTCAGCAGGAAGCCGTTGATGGGATAGAGTATTCCGGCCGCAATGGGTACACCTATTATATTATATATAAATGCCCAGAAGAGATTCTGCCGGATGGTCCGGACGGTGAGACGCGACAGACAGAGAGCTTCCGGTATCTTAGCCAGGTCGGAAGAGATGATGGTCATTTTGGCTACATCCATGGCGATGTCGCTGCCTCCACCCATGGCGATGCTTAAGTCGGCTTGGGCAAGGGCGGCGCTGTCGTTGATGCCGTCGCCCACCATGGCAACCTTCCGGCCTTCTGCCTGCAACCGGCTGACGAAGGCAGCCTTGTCCTGCGGCAATACACTGGCCTGGTAGTGGGCGATGCCTGCTTTGCGGGCAATCTCACGGGCGGTGGCCTCATTGTCTCCGGTCAGCATGTGGACTTCGATGCCGGCGGCGTGCAGCTCGCTGACGGCACGGATGGAAGTTTCCTTTATCCGGTCTGTAATTCCGGCTATTGCCAGCACGTTTTCTTCATCGGCAAACCAGATGACGGTCTGTGCTTCCGATGTCAGTCGGGTTGCCTCTTCCTGCAGGGAGGGGGGGATGGCGATATGGTTTTCTTCCAGCAGTTTCCGGTTCCCGGCGAGGTAGGTCCGGCCTTGTGCCCGTCCTTTCACGCCTTTTCCGGTGATGCTTTCAAAGTCTTGAATGTCTATGGAGGCCGACTCCTTGAGGTGGTTCACCACGGCTTCTGCCAACGGATGTTCCGAGAGCTTCTCCAGACTATAGAAAATGTCCGACAGCGCATTGCCTGCAGTGGCGCCAGTACCGGGCGTCATTGCCTGCGTATTCCATATCAGCTTGCTGACTACCGGTTTTCCTTCAGTCACCGTTCCGGTCTTGTCGAGTACCACGGTGTCTATCTTCTTGGCAATCTCCAGGCTTTCGGCATCTTTTATCAGAATGCCCCTTTCGGCGCCCTTGCCGATGCCTACCATGATGGCGGTAGGAGTAGCCAGTCCCAGTGCACACGGGCAGGCGATGATGACCACCGTGACAAATGCCAGCAATCCGTGGGTGAATCCGCCGGTTCCGTCCAGTAGCATCCATGCGATGAAGGCAAGCACTGCGATGCCTATAATGGTAGGCACGAATATCCCGGCTATCTTGTCCACCAGCTGCTGCACCGGTGCCTTGCTTCCTTGCGCGTCCTGCACCATGTGTATAATCTTCGCCAGCAGTGTATCCGTGCCGATTTTCTCTGCCCGGAAGCGGAAACTTCCCTTCTGATTGATGGTACCTGCAAAGACCTTGGCGTCTTTGTGCTTGGATACTGCTACCGGTTCGCCGCTCAGCATACTTTCGTCTACGTAGGAGCTACCTTCCGTCACGATGCCATCCACGGCAATCCGTTCTCCGGGCTTCACCAGGACGATGTCTCCGGGGCGAATCTGCTCGATAGGGATAACGCGCTCAAAGGAAGAGTGAGGGACAGCGTGTCCTTCATCCACAATGATGGTCACAGTCTTGGGTTGGAGCCCCATCAGTTTCTTGATGGCGGTTGAGGTGTTTCCTTTCGCTTTTTCTTCCAGCAGGCGGCCCAGCAGGATAAAGGCTATGATGACACTTGCCGCCTCAAAATATACATGCGGATGGATGCCTCTGGATAGCCAGAAGTCCGGAAATAGCATGTTGAACAGGCTGAACAGATAGGCGGTCCCCGTACTGATGGCTACCAGTGTGTCCATATTGGCGCTGCCATGCTGCAATTGTTTCCAGGCGCTGGTGAAGAATCCCCGCCCCAGCCAGAATACGACGGGAGTGGACAACGCCCACATGATGGGATTGGCATGGGGCATATCCATGAAGAACATGCCTATGATGACAACGGGCATAGACAAGATGATGGCCCAGGTTGTGCGGAATTTCAATGCGCTGAATTTCTTGTTGTGGGCCTCTTCCGCCTCTTCGAGCGTGTTGCCGTCCTGGTTTATCAACAAGTCATATCCGGCCGCCTGCACAGCCTGCTGCAAAGTCTCGGAAGAACAGCTCGTAGGGTCATATTCCACGGTTGCCGTTGCCGAAGCGTAGTTTACGACCGCTTTCTTGACACCTGACTGATGGTTCAGCGTCTTTTCTACCCGTGCGGAGCATGAGGCGCAACTCATTCCCAATACGGGAAATGTCTCTTGAACTATATTCTTTTCTGCCATAACAATTTTGTATAAGTCATTACTCTTGCTATGAGTGACTTGGTTCCAAATGCAAATACCGTCAGTCTCATTCCGAGATACCGTTGGTTTCACTACTTGAAACCGTCGGTTTCTCGCATTGAAACCGATGGTGCCAAAAGTTGAAACTTGTTTGGCACCGTATACTGGCTACCTGACGCCTTGTTCTGGAGGGTGGAATCCATATTTTATATCAGTCATAGCGATACAAAGATAATGCTTTTTCCCTTGAAATTGTTCATAGCCTACCCCTCACGCCAAGCAGGTTCCTTCTTGCTGGGAAATGCCCGTCGGATGACTTCCCGGCTCAAGCCTGTCTGCACCACTCCCCGCATCAGCAGGTAAGTGAGGAAAGCAAGCCATAGGGCATGGTTTGCCAGGACGGGATGCAGCCCATAATATAAGATAAAAAAGCTGACAGCTGCCGCTGCCATGGAGAGGAGCATTCCTCGCGTGGCGGTGGCGCCGATGAAGATGCCGTCCCAGATGAAGGCGGCTATCCCGACGGCGGGCACGGCAAGCGCCCAATAAAAATAGGTGTCGGCAACAGCTATCACTTCTTTGTCATCCGTCAATAGTCCGAGGAAGGCATTGCCTCCCAGCGCATAAACCAATGTAAAAAGAACCGCTATCACCGCTCCCCATCCGAAGAGGTGCCGGACGGTGTCTGTAAAGGCTTCCCGGTTGCGTGCGCCTATGTATCTGCCGCTTAAGGCTTCGCCAGCGTAGGCAAAGCCGTCCATTACATACGAGAATAAGGTGAAGAGCTGCATCAGCAGCGTGTTGACCGCCAGAATAATCTCTCCCTGCGAAGCTCCCGCCGAAGTGAAGAACAACGTGACTGCCACCAGGCAAAGAGTACGCAGAAAAATATCCCTATTCACTTGGAAGAACCGGAACATCGCCCCTTTCTCCCAGATACCTGCCCCTTCTCCCCCTTTAATTTTTAATTTATAATTTTTAATTTCCCAGAATCTTTTCAGCCTGCCGTAGTTGTGCATCCAAAGGACAATGCCCATCAGGAAGCCAGCATACTGGGCAATCAACGTCCCCAAAGCTACTCCTTCTACTTTCATCCCACACAGATAAACCAGTCCGAGGCTGGCAATGATATTGACCACATTCTGTGTGATGGCTATATACATGGGGATACGCGAATTCTGCATGCCGATGAACCATCCCGTCAGTCCGTATAGCCCCAGCATGGCAGGTGCCCCCCAAATGCAGATATGGAAATAGCACGTTGCCATTTCTTTGACTTCATCCGTAGGATGGATGAGAAGGAAGGCTCCCTGCCTGATAGGCGTTTGCAGCAGGATGAGGCAGAACGCGACTGCCAGGCCTATGCTCACGGAACGCAACAGCAGGCGGACCACCTCCGGTAAATCCCGCTTGCCGAATGCTTGCGAGGTCATTCCGCTGGTACCCATCCTCAGAAAACCGAATATCCAGTAGATAATGTTGAACAGCATGCCACCTACGGCAATGGCGCCTATGTAGGCGGGCGAACCCAGATGGCCGACGATGGCTACATCAATCAGGCCGAGCAGCGGCACGGTGATGTTCGATACGATGGAAGGTAAGGCTATTTGCAGTATTTGTCTGTCTCTGGGCTTCATTTATATTATTTAATTCATTAAGGTCGGCAAAGTTAACTATTTTTCTACTTTCAACTATTGATGGTTACCGTAAAAATGCGTAGTTTTGTAGGTAGATTTCTATGAGACTGATTGGGCTGTTAAACTATATATATACACTAAAAATGAAAACCTTAACGTTGCTTTTCTCCTTGTTCTTGATGTGTCCGCTGTCTGTCTGGGGACAGTCGGCAAATGAGTTGCTTTCGAAAGTGTCCGATGCACTTTCCGAGGGTAAAGATGACTATGCGGTGAGTTTGTTTCGCCAGGCGGCAAATGCCGGTGAGGATAGGACGGAAATGTTCTATTGGGCCAATGTGGACAAGAGCAGTGAGGTGGCTCCCCGCTTGGCAGACGTATTGGCTGTGCACTACAAGGAAGCAAGAAATTACGATAAAGCCTACCTCTTCTATAAGGAGTTCTTGCAGCGTCATCCCGAAGACGTACCTGCACTTGTCTCTTGTGCCGAAATGGAGATGATGCGGGGAAAGGAGAAAGATGCCTTGAAAACCTATGAAAAGGTATTGATGCTGGATGCCGACAATCTCCAAGCCAATATCTTCTTGGGGAATTATTATTATCTCCAGGCCGAGAAGGATAAGAAGAAGCTCGAAGAAGACTATAAAAAGATAACTTCCCCCACAAGGATGCAGTATGCACGCTATCGCAACGGATTGTCAGACGTGTTCACCAATAGCTACGGCAAGGCTAAGACATACCTGCAACGCGTGCTTCAAGTATTCCCCTCCATGGAAGCAGGCAATACGCTGGAAAAGATAAAGAAGATGGAGCTGGAGCTGAAATAGCTGTCCGCATCCCGACTAAGAGGAAGGGGCTGTTTGTCTCTTATTTCTCTCCGGTCTCTTTTAATCTCTTCAGATATTCCGAAGGTATGCAGCCGAATTCTTCCTTGAAGCATTGCCGGAAGTAGAACAGATTGTTTATACCTACCTTGAATGCTATTTCCGAAATGTTGTATTTGCCTTCCAGCAGGTATTGCTCGGCGTGTTTCATCCTTATCTTGCGGACGTATTCGTTGGTGGAAAGTCCGGTAAGTGCTTTCATCTTGCGGTAGAGTGTGGAATTGCTCATGCACATTTTGTCCGAAAGATAGCTGATGTCTATTTTGTCTGAAGATAGCCGTTCCTCTATCAGTTGGTTTATCTTGTGGATAAACTCGTTGTCCAGCTTGTTGAGCGATTCTGTAATGACAGCCGCTTTATTGCTTATGGCGGCATTGGCGCTGAAATGGTTTGCCAGGTTGCGCCGCGATTGGAGCAGGTTTTCTATACGGCTATGCAGCAGGCTGGCGCTGAACGGTTTGGTGAGGTAGGAGTCGGCACCTACCTGGTAGCCTTCCTCTTTGTCGCGCAGCGAGTCTTTGGCTGTCAGCAGTATAATGGGTATGTGGCTGGTGCGCACGTCTTTTTTCAGCTCACGGCACATCTCGTTTCCGTCCATTACCGGCATCATAATGTCACTGACGATGATGTCAGGTATTTCTTTCAGGGCGCTTTCCTTGCCCAGCTTTCCGTTGGCGGCAGTCTTTACTTCAAAGTGGTCGGAGAAGGATTCGGCTATATAGTCGCAGATGTCCGGATTGTCTTCCACTACCAGCAATATGGGTTTGTCGCTGGATGAAACTTGATTTACTTGTGCCTCTTCTATATGCTGGACGTTGCTTTCCTTTTCCTGCGAATCGGCATGCAGTGCCTGCGGGTAACTGTTGTCGGTAAGCAGGCTGACGTAGAAGGTACTACCTTGATTGGGAGCACTCTCTACGCGGATTTCCCCTTCGTGTAGGGCTACGAGGTTTTTCACCAGAGAAAGTCCGATACCGGTACCCGAAGCCTGGTGTTTGCCGCCTTCCTGGTAATAACGGTCGAATATGTGGGGTAGTGCCTCCGGCTTGATACCGTATCCCGTGTCGCTGACCCGGATTTCCGTATAGTTCACTTCGGCACGTTCCACCTGTCGGATACCGATGCTGATGCTACCCTTTTCCGTGTACTTTAGGGCATTGGATATCAGATTGTCCAGGATGGTCTGGATAATTTCCTTGTCGAAGTATATAGGTATATGCTCTTTCTCCACCACCAGCCGGATATCGACGGCTGGCTTCCGGTTCAGTTCCTTGTACTTCAGGCCTATCTCGCGGATAAGGGGTACGAGGTTGTCCCGGCTCACGCAGAGTTTCTTGTTCTGGGTCTCGGTCTTTCTGAACTCCAATATCTGGTTGATGAGGTTCAGTAGCCGGATGGCACTTTGGTGAATGACGGATATCTTCTGTGCGTCTTTGGTGGATAGTGTATCACTTTTCTGTATGTCTTCCAGCGGACCCAGTATCAGCGTAAGCGGGGTGCGCAGTTCATGGGTGATGTTGGTGTAGAAGCGCAGGCGTTCGTTGTTCAGTTCCTGCTCGTGTTCGTGGCTCTGCTTCTCCAGTTGGTACAGTGCTTCAGCATCCAGTCTTTTCTTGTAGGCATAGAGTATAGAGAAAAGGATGATAAGGGACAGCAGGATATAGAATGACTTTGCCCACCAAGTAAGCCAAAGGGGTGGGGCGATGCGGATGTTCAATGAGGTGGTTGCGTCCGACCATGCTTGGTTGCGCATGCGCGTTTTCACTTGGAACTGGTATTTCCCGGGAGGAAGATTACGAAAGGTGACATTATTGGGGTCTGTAAGCGTATACCAGGAGTTCTCGAGTCCTTTCAGCATATAGGCATATTCCACTTGGTTGACCAGGGCATAGTTCTGGATGTTGAACCGGATACTGAAACTATTCTGTGTATATTTCAGTTGCACGTTCTTCTGTCCGTTTAAGGCAATGGTGCTCTGTCCGTTTTCCGGTTTGTTCAGCGGGTCGGTAATTTCAATGTTGGTGATGAATGCGGGTGGTGATTTGCGTTCCTGCAATACAACTTCCGGGTTGAAGTAGCACAGACCGTTTATAGAGCCGAAGTAAAAGTTACCGTCTTGTCCGTAGGCTACACTGCCCCGACTGAAGCTTCCCATGGGGAGGTTGTCGTGATAGTCGTAGTTATAGAAAATGTCTTTACTGTCCACAAGACAGCTGATACCTTTGTTGGTGCTCACCCAAATATTTCCTGCCTTGTCCTCACCGATGGCTTGTATGTGGGTGTTAGCCAGTCCGCTTTCACGTTGGTATACTTTGTAGTTTCTGTCTGTCAGGGAGGGGAAGCATACCAAACCTTCACCCGTGGCCACCCACAACCGCTTTCTGCTGTCTTCGTAGAGAGCATTGATGGTATTGGAGGGGAATTTGGCCAGGACGTTGAAGAGCTGGATGCTTTGGAGTTGAGGGTCATAGAGGCCCAGGCCTCCTCCGAAGAATCCTACCCATACTTGGTCTTCGGAATCCTTCAGCACACAGCGGGCCAGATTGTTCTCCAGATTGTAGTGTGCCTTGATTGTCTTGCTGTCACAATCTATAAGATAGACGCCTTCGCTGGTTCCGACCCAAATGTTTCCCTGCTTGTCTTCATGAAAGGAACGTACGTCAGTGCGTGACTTGTCTTCGGAGAAAATCTGCCGGAAGCTTTGGCTCTTGGGGTTGTAGTAGGCTATTCCTCCATAAAAAAGTCCGAACCATAATCCTCCCTTCGAGTCGCACAAGGCTGCCTGCACCGTATTGCTTCTGAATTTCTTGTTGTCAGCATTGTATATGGCTATTCGTCTTCCCTTGTTGAATACGTTGATTCCTCCTCCATCGGTTCCTATCCAGAGGTTACCGGCTTTGTCCATACAGACACCGGAGGCTATTTTACTGTTCAGGCTGTTGTTGGTGGATGGAAAAGGAGAATATTTATAAGTGCTGAAGAGTGACGGCTCGCGTTTTATGAAGTTGATGCCGCCTCCCCAGGAACCTGCCCATACATTACCGAAGGAATCTTGGAGCAGGCAACGGATACTGGAGTTGGACAAGCCGTATTCATCGTCTCCCTCCCGGATAGAAAGCGCATGAATCTGGTCCGACGAACGGAAAAGCTGTTGGGACAAATCCACTACGGCAATGCCGCCGAATTCCATGGCTATCCAAAGTCTGTTGTCATCCAGTTGGTGTATATCATATACACGGTGCGATATGCAGTTGGTTTTGTCGTCGAAGGGGATGAAACTTTCCGCTTCCGGGTTAAACAGTACCACTCCTCTATCGGTTCCTATCCATATGTTTCCGCTTTTGTCTTTGTAGACACATGTCACTTCGTTGCCGGGCAGGCTGTTGGGGGATTGCGGCTCGTGTGTGAAGTTCTTGACTGTCTTGTCTTTTATGGAAAGTATACTGAATCCCCGGTCCACATGCCCGATATAGAGTAGTCCGTTACCACCGTCTATGGCAGACCAGATATGGTTGCTTGCAAAACCTGGTACGGTTTCGGTATTGTAATGGGTGAATTGCCCGGTTTGCTTGTCAAAATAGTCCACGCCTTTCCAATAGGTGCAAATCCATAGGTTACCGTCGGAGGCGGCAATGATTTTGGTAATGTCGTCCGTAACCAGGCTTTCAGGGTTGTTTTCGTTGTGTCTGTAAGTGATGAATGAATCGTTGGCATAATTGTATGCATTGATTCCGGCACGCTGGGTTCCTATCCATAAGATGGAGTCGATGGGATCGTCCAGCAGACAGTTCAGTTCGTTGCCGGTGATGCTTTGCTTGCCGGTTGTTTCTTCTTTATAATAGGTAAGGAAGCGTATTCCGTCGAATTTATTTAAACCCTCTTCTGTGGCAAACCATAGAGAGCCCCGTTTGTCTTGGGCTATGCTTACCACATGGTTGTTGGACAGCCCTTCACGGATACTCAGATGTTTTATGGTATATGGCTGCGCGGATAGCAGGAATGGCAGGCATAGGAAAATGGAAAGTAGAATCTTCTTCATAACGGGTCGTTTTTCATTGCATGAGTCAAAAGTACAAATAAAATCTTTAGATGATGTGCACAAATCGTGCATTGACAGATTTATATGCCTTCTCTGCAAGATTTATACAGCTGTTGAATCGAAAATTGGCATATGTTTGCATTGCCGATTATTATAAATCGGAACAAAATGTACTTTTTTGTTTAACTTTAATAATAATATTTATGAAGAAGCATTTCTTTAACGCCACTTTCTGGGCGTTATTATCGCTGGCTTTATGGACTACTGGATGTAGTGACGATGACGGATACTCTGATGTAGACGGGCAGATTCCGACAATGACATTGGTGACGGATCATATTGAATCCGGTGCCGGCCATCGTTTTACCATTGAAGGTTCGTTGGCTGACCAGGATGGAATTGTATCCGTCAATCTGCAATGTGCCGATCTTTATCTGAACAAGACCATTGATTTGGTCGAAATCTATGGAGCTCCCCAAACGGAGTATGAGTTGAGCTATTCTTATGACCTCAAGCGTGATGAAATCGGTGAACGCTTCACCGTGAAAGTGACCGTAACAGATGCGGGCGGGCGTGAAGTGTCGCAGGATGTGTTGATAACGATGGATGGGGACTTTGAGAATCCTACATTTACAATTGCCCCTGGTAAGGAGGTTACCGTACTGATAAAGGATGAAACAAAGTTCAACCTGAATTTCACGGTGAAAGATGACCGCATACTGGATTATGTACTCATTGAGATTCCTGGGGTAGAAGGTTTTGAAAGCCGCCGTATAGAGGCTGGCGGGCAATCTACTTTGAGCTTTACGGAGAAGATTATTCTGCCTAATGAGGTGAAAAGTTACGATGTGACTTTGACGGCTGTGGATGCCAGAGGCAATCAGACAGTGACCAATAGTACCATCAGTGTATCTGAAATGCCTGACTTCCCCAAAATGTATCTGGCCGATGTGGCAACCGTAGAGGAATTGAACAGTGATATTTTCGGTGTACCGATGGTGATTAACCATACGGGCGAGTACCAATATCGTGCACGTTATTATAATAAAGCTGCCGGTACGGAAATTTTCTTCTTACCGCAAAAGACAGACTTTACTCCTATCTGTTTTGGCCTTGATCCGGAGGATAATACAAAACTGACGGATGACCCGGAAACGGCTAAACCTATTGTCTTGGATGAGGCTGGTGTTTATTATGAAATAGACATCAATGTGAAAGAGTCTACTTATAGTATGCGCACGTACTCGGTGACAGAGGCTACAAATCCGATGAAATATGAATATGGAAAGCCTTGTTTTGACCGTTGGGAGAATGGGGAATCATTCATTGATTTCTATATCGGTTGGGGAGGTTCTCCTCAGGATGCGGGAAATCAGTTGTTTGCCCAGGATAAAAACAATCCTCATCTTTTCTATTATCCGGAAAATGGAACTTGGACGCTGGAAGCCGGTGAAGAAATGAACTTCATCATATCCAATTATCATCCCGACGGATGGTGGGATCATGTGGAATGGCGGTGTGACGACTCTCAGAATGTAGAGAAGTTTGGTTACTTCAGTAAGAAAGGGGATGTGAATCCTAATTGGGAAGGCACCAATCAGCGTTGGGAAGACGGCTCGATGGTAGGTGACAACTGGATGAAGCCTACGGTTACGGTGACCGGCAATTACCGCTTTGAGTTTGACGCGCATTTGGGCCGCGGCAAGATTGTGCCTGCTAATTAAAAAGTAACATTAGATTTAAGATATGAAAAAGCAAATTCTATTATTATGTCTTGCGCTGATAAGCCTTTGCGGTTATGCGCAGCAGATAACGGTTAAGGGTGTGGTGACTTCGGCCACCGACCAGCAGCCGTTGATTGGAACTACAGTTCAAGTGAAAGGTACCGGTACGGGTACAATTACCGGTATCGACGGTGATTATACATTACCCAATGTAGACAAGAATGCAGTGTTGGTATTCTCTTCTATTGGTTTTGAGTCTCAGGAAATAGCTGTAGGTGGACGTACTACGATTAACGTGGTACTGAAGGAGGCTGCGGAATTACTGGATGAAGTGGTGGTTATCGGTTATGGTGCTGTGAAAAAGAGCGATTTGACCAGTTCTATTGCTACAGTAAAAGGCGATGAAATCACTGAAACCGTGACCGGTAATGCTATGGATGCTTTGCAGGGTAAGGTAAATGGTGTACAAGTCACCAGTGGTGGTGGCCCTGGAGCTACTCCGAAGGTGCTGATTCGTGGTGTAACTACCGTAAACGGTACGAATCCGCTGTATGTAGTGGATGGTATGCCGGTAGGTGACAATATCAACTTTCTGAATAGTAACGATATTGCTTCCATGGAAGTATTGAAAGATGCTTCGGCTGCCGCTATCTATGGTACACGTGCATCAAACGGTGTCATCCTGATTACTACAAAGAAAGGTAAGACTGGTAAAGCCCGCATCAATTGGAATTCTTCTGTTGGTTTCCAGACCGTGGCCAAACCTAATATTGCCGGTGCGGCTGAATATAAAGAAGTGTTCAATACCCGTTATACGAATGATGGCCTTTCTTCTATCTGGAACGATACGGGTGCTACGACCAATCCCGGTGGTACAGACTGGTGGGATACTGTAGTCAATAAAACAGCTTTGGTGCAGAACCATTCACTTAGTGTTGCCGGTGGCTCAGAACAGTTTGTTTATAACTTTAGCGTGGGCTATTATCGTAACAACTCACAGTTTGATGTAGGTTATTGGGATAAGATAAATATCCGTCTGAATACTGAATATACATTTAATAAGTATGTAAAATTGGGAGTTGATATTGCTCCACGTGTCGAATCATGGGATGATACCCCAAACCAGTTCTCGGCAGCCATGGCTATGGACCCGACAACTCCGGTATTCCGTCCGCAGGACCAATGGGAGGATAATGAGTACAACAACTATCAACGCTCTTACAACAACCAGGAGTGGAATCCCGCCGGTTCAATTGCCCGTAGCAATGCTCATTCTCGCGAGTTGGGTGCCATTCTGAATACCTATCTGCAGGTAAACCCGATAGAAAAGCTGACGTTGCGCACCCAGTTCGGTGCCAATGCACACTATCGCCGTTCTGATTCATTCGTTCCGAAGTTCAATATGGATCCGTTGGAGAAACAAGACTTGAACGAAATCACCCGCCGCAATCAGGAGTGGTTTGACTGGAACTGGACGAATACAGCCACTTACATGGACGCTTTCGCTGAAAAGCACAACTTGAATGTAATGGCTGGCTTTACTGCCGAACGTTTTGCATGGTACAATACTCAGGCACGGCGTGATAATGTTCCCAATAATCTGGACCAGATGCAGGAAGTGAATGCCGGACAGCAGGGTACGGACGAGGCCAACGGTGAAACCACTTACAATACACTGGTTTCTTTCCTGGGCCGTGTCATGTACAACTACGATAACCGTTACTACATTTCGGCATCTCTTCGTGCTGACGGTTCTTCCCGTTTCCCGAAGGGCAGCAAATATGCCCTCTTCCCGTCTGTTTCCGCTTCCTGGCGTGTCATCAGTGAGGCATTTATGCAGGACCAGGACATCTTCAGTGACCTGAAGCTTCGTGGAGGCTGGGGCCGTGTAGGTAATCAGAATATTAACAATAATGCTACCCTTACTTTGTTGAGCGAAACCCAATACTATTATGGCAATACGTTGGCAAATGGTTACTTCGTGTCTACAGTAGGTAACAACCAGTTGAAGTGGGAGACTGTGGAAGATTGGAACGTAGGTGTGGATATGTCATTCCTTGATTCACGTTTGGGTGTAACATTCGAATATTTCCAGAAAAAGTCCATTGACATGCTCTACCAGAAACAGAATATCCTCTCTTTGGGATATGATAACTGGAACAGCCAGATTTGGATGAACATCGGTAGTATGCAGGCCCGCGGTTGGGAAGTGGGACTTACCTGGCGCGATGAAATCGGCAAGGATTTCTCTTACGATTTAGGTCTGAACCTTTCTGCCGTACGCAACAAGGCCATCAAGTTCTCGGGCGACGGTCCTATCAATGTCGGTGGATTCAATAGCGACCAGATTATCCGTAACGAAGATGGTGGTTTTATCTCCCGTTTCTACGGTTACGTGGCCGATGGCTTGTTCCAGAATCGGGAAGAGGTGTATGCGCACACTGACGAACACGGAACACTGATTCAGCCCAATGCAAAACCGGGAGACATCCGCTTCAAGGACCGGGACCATAACGGAGTGCTCGATGCCAATGACAAAGATTATATCGGCAATCCTTATCCTGATTTAATGATGGGTCTGAATATTGGTATGCGTTATAAGAACATTGATTTTGCAGCCAATTTCTATGGTACGTTCGGTAATGATATTTACAATGTCACCAAAGGACGGTACTCCGGTTCAGGCGGACAGAATGTTTGGGCAGGTACACTGGAGAAAGCATGGCATGGCGGGGGTACCGGCAATGATATTCCCCGTTTGTCGAGCAATGACTTGAACCTGAACTATAACCGTGTTTCCAGTTTCTATGTGGAAGATGGTTCCTACTTGCGTTGCAAGCTGTTACAGATAGGCTATACGCTTCCTAAGCAATGGGTTGGAGGTGCTGACTTGCGTCTTTCCTTCTCTGCACAGAATCCGTTTACCATTACCGGTTATTCGGGGATGGACCCCGAACGCCCGATGGTTGACGGTACTACCGACAGCTCTGGCAGTGCCATCAATACCGGTATTGACAACGTGGCTTATCCTAATCCGAGAACATTCTTGTTTGGCATTGACTTCAAATTTTAATTCTTGATTATCCATGAAACGAATATTTACAATAGTAGTTCTGATTGCTTCGCTGGTGTTTACCTCTTGCGAGGACTTCCTGACGGAAGACGTACGTGGGCAATTGAACGTGGACACTTATTATAAGTCCATAGAAGAGTGTGAATCCGCAGTCACGAGCTGTTATCAGGCCATGACATATGGAGGATGGTGGCAAATCAACACCGTGTGGTTACTTTCCGAAATGTGTGGAGATGATGCCTGGATGGGGAATACCTCTCAGTCTCAGAGTGATTATATCTCATTGGCGCATTATCAGGGAAACGGTGCCAGCAATGGCCCTATCTCCAATTTTTGGCAGTACCGTTACAAAGGTATTTTACGTTGTAACATAGCCATAGATCGCATTGCGGCTCTCGAAACCCAAGAGACAGAAACCAGAGACCGTCTGGTGGCAGAAGCCCGTTTCCTGCGTGGCTACTATTACTTCGAACTGGTGAGAAATTTTGGCGGGGTGCCCTTGATGACCAGTTTCCAAATGCCGGAAGAAGTGGAGGGAACAGAACGTGCTACGGCAGAAGCCGTGTACAAATTCATAGAGGATGACCTGATGGCAGCTGCCGAAATACTGCCGCAACGCAGTACTGCGCAAGTAGGGCATGCTACCCGTGGCGCCGCTTTAGGATTATTGGGTAAAGTGTACCTCTATCAGGAGAAATGGCAGGCTGCCCATGATGTGTTGAAGACTGTGATAGATGAAGGCGAATACCAATTGCTTCCCGATTTCGGGCAGGTATGGAATGTCGACTATGACAACAGTGCGGAGAGCCTTCTGGAAATCCAGTATGAATATCATCCCACTTTGGGCTTAGGAGGGGCGCTTGCTACGGTAACCGGTGCCCGTAATGGTCCTGGTGATGGTTGGAGCTGGTGTCAGCCTACGGCAAATTTGGAGCAAGCTTATATTGAGGCCGGCGATACGGAACGTTTGAAATGGACAATAATCAAGTCGGGCTGTACAGAAATTGCCGGCGAAGACCAATTCGAGGATTTCATTGACGCAAGCAAAGCGTTGAATAAGTATCAGGAATATCTTGATAAATATGGTTGGGACCCCAATTGCTATATTATCAATCCCGCTGACCATAAGTCTGCGCGTATCATCCGCAAGTATTTCCTGCCGATGAAATATCGTGCTCAAGGCGATGCAACGGCTTACGCCACGGACAAGAGTCCTTTGAATCACCGTATTCTGCGTTATGCCGATGTCCTTTTAATGTATGCTGAGGCTTGCAATGAACTGGGTGATGACGCTTCTGCCCGCGATGCTCTCAATCAGGTGCGCAGACGTGCCAAGTTGGATGACGTTACGGCAAGTGGAAAGGCATTGCAAAGTGCCATTCGCCTGGAGCGCCGTTTGGAATTAGCTTTCGAGCAGAACCGTCTGTATGATATCCGCCGCTGGACTGATACAAATGGTAAAAAGATGATTAGCAATATCCTGGGACCGAACGGTTCCTTTGTGAAGTGGAACACTGAAGAGGCTACCCGTGACGCTCTTGAGTGGGAAAATCAAGGTGAAGCAAGTGACAAAGGCATCACTTTCAATGAAAACCGCGACATGGTGTTCCCCATTCCTTTGTACGAAATCACGATGTCCAACGGTTCCATTACCCAGAACCCGGGTTGGAATTAAACACATTCTGATGAAAACAGATTGTTGCAGGAACTGATTATTCAATAGGTCTTTATATTCTGTCGCGGATAGTTTGCAATGGATTATCCGCGGCAGTTTTTTTAATCCGAAACAATATCATGAATTTGAGACACATTTTTATTCTTCCGGCACTGCTTGCTGCAATGGCTTGCAGCGACGATTCTCCCGTTACGCCGGATACTCCAGACACTCCTGAGGGTCCGGACATTACAAACAGCGTAGAGAAACTGGTGAGCATCGATGCCGGACAGACTTTCCAGACAATAGCCGGCTTTGGCGCTTCGGACTGTTGGTCGCCTGCCTTTGTGGGCAAGTCATGGACTTCGCACCGTGCGGGGATTACGGAACTGCTTTTTTCTTCAGAGATTGTGGGCGGCAAGCCGAAAGGAATCGGCCTTTCCCAATGGCGGGTGAATCTTGGTGGCGGCAGTGCCGCGCAAGGTGAAGCCAGCGGCATCGAGGATAAATCCCGTCGTGCGGAATCCTATCTTACGGATGACTTGACGTACGACTGGACCCGTTGCGAGGGACAACGTTACTTCATGGACCGTGCCAAGGAGCTGGGATGTAACAATTTCGTTCTTTTCAGCAATACACCTCCCGTGCAGTACACCTATAATGGAAAAGGATTTTCCGCCAGAGGGGGACTTTCCAATCTGAAACCGGAGCATTATGGTGACTTTGCAGGATATATGGCCGATGTAGCGGCCCGTTATACCGGTGAAGGCTATCACATAAGCCATATCTCGCCCGTCAACGAGCCGCAGTACAACTGGGACAGCGGTCAGGAGGGCAGTGGCTGGACCAATGACGAAGTGGCTGCACTGGCACGCGAGTTGGATATGTCGTTGGATGACCGGGGGCTTTCCACAGACATTCTCTTGGGCGAATCCGGTGATTGGGAGTATCTGTATAAAGTGAAAGGCGATGCCAACCGCAGTAATATATTCTCAGCTTTCTTTACACCCGGCTCTTCCGCCTACGTGGGTGACTTGGCACACGTGAAGAATCTCATTTGCGGACACAGCTATTGGACTGACGGCACATGGGACGGTATGCGCAACGTGCGCAAGCAAGTGGCCCAGGCTGCCGGTCAGTATAATCTGGATGTTTGGCAGAGTGAATGGAGTATGCTGGGCGATAATTACAGCAGTTCCGAATTTGTGGGCTACGAGCAGGCTTCTGAGATGGATATCGCTTTCTACATGTCGAAGGTCATCCACAATGACCTCACTGTGGCTGGAGTGTCTTCCTGGAGTTACTGGACATCGATGGATGTTTCCCGTTGGGGGCATAAGAACCGTTTTCTCTTGATTTCGCTGGTACCTGCCGGTGGCGAGTATGGTGATATAGAGCAGGAGGGAAGCTATCAGGCTACTGCCACTCTTTGGGTACTGGGCAATTACAGCCGCTTTATCCGTCCGGGATACCGCCGTATTGCCCTCGACTTGAACGAATCGCGTACTTTTTTCGGTTCCGCCTGGCTTTCTCCCGAGGGGGATAAGGTAGTGGCCGTCTATACAAACATGTCTGATAAGGCGGTTCGCTTAGGTGAAACGCATGTGGGATGGAGCAATGAAGCGAAGTCAATAGCTACTTATGCAACTACCGGTAGCAAGAATCTGGTGGAAGGAACGGTGGCGGCAGGCAAGCAGGTGATTCTGGAAGCCAAGAGTGTGACAACCGTGGTGTATAGCCTGAAGTAAGGAATTAGTTTAACTTCAAAGAAAATCTATATGAAAATGTATTTTAAGAATAACAGGACTGCTCTTATCTTTTTGCTGGCAATGCTGGTCGTTGCTCCGATAAAGGCGCAGGTGGCATTTGGCGATGCCGCAAAATTCAATGACGGATGGCTGTTCCGGCTGACGGACGACTCGGCTATTGTCCGGACTGACTATGACGACAGCGAATGGCGGAAGCTTTCTTTGCCACACGATTGGTCCATAGAGGGGCAATTGTCGCCCACACTGGCCAGTTGCACCGGGTACCTGCCGGGTGGGATAGGCTGGTATCGCAAACACTTCAGGGTTGAAGACAACGCAACACGTCATTATATCTATTTCGAAGGGGTATATAACCGGAGCGAGGTTTACCTGAACGGGCATCTGCTTGGCAGGCGCCCCAACGGCTATGTATCGTTTCTTTACGACATGACCCCTTACCTGAAGGAAGGCGACAATGTGCTGGCTGTCCGTGTAGACCATAGCCGTTATGCCGATTCACGTTGGTATACGGGGTCGGGCATCTATCGCGATGTATGGCTGGTGGCTGCTCCCGATACACATATTGCGCAATGGGGTGTGGGCTGGCATGCCGCTTCGCTGACAGACAAGCAAGCCGTCGTTGCGGTCGATGTAGAGGTGGAGAAGCACAAGGCAACTTCCGACAAACTGGAACTGAAGGCTTCACTGTACGATACTGCCGGAAAGCAGGTGGCACAACGCCGTGTGCGTGTTGCCGATGGAAAAGAGGGCATTGCCAAGCAAAGTCTTGACTTGAAAGTGTTCAAACCCCATCGTTGGAATCTGGATAATCCGTATCTGTATACATTGAAAACCGAATTGCTTGCCAATGGCAAACGCATTGACGGCAGTGAGACCAAAGTGGGACTGCGTACGCTGGAATTTGATGCCAACAAAGGTTTTGCCCTCAACGGCAACTGGATGAAGGTAAAAGGTGTATGCCTGCATCATGATGCAGGAGTGCTGGGTGCAGTAGTGCCGCCGGAGGTATGGGAACGCCGCCTGAATAACTTGAAAGGGATTGGCGTAAATGCCATCCGCATGAGCCATAACCCACAAGCCCCCGTTCTTTATGAACTGTGTGACCGCCTGGGATTTCTTGTAATGGATGAAGTCTCTGACGAATGGGAGTTTCCGAAACGCAAATGGGTACAAGGCTGGAATGTGGGTACTCCGAGTTATGACGGTACTTTCGACTTCTTCGAGGAGTGGATAGAACGGGACGTAACCGATATGGTACGTCGTGACCGCAATCATACCTGTATTTTCTTGTGGAGTATCGGCAATGAAGTGGATTATCCGAACGACCCTTATTCGCATCCCGTTCTTGATGGAGCTAAAATCAACCAGCCTATGTTCGGGGGCTATAAGCCGGATGCTCCCGATGCCATGCGCATCGGAACCATAGCAAAGCGTCTGGCTGCCTGTGTACGTGCCGTGGACACTTCCCGTCCCGTGACCGGAGCTTTGGCGGGTGTCGTGATGTCGAACGAGACGGAGTATCCCGATGCTGTGGATGTGGTGGGGTATAACTATACGGAAAACCGCTACGACCAAGACCATGCCACTTATCCGGACCGCATTATCTATGGAAGCGAGACGGGTTCGGGGCTTGATGCCTGGTATGCCGTCCGCGACAAGGATTTCATCTTCGGGCAGTTCATCTGGACCGGTACGGATTATCTGGGTGAATCGGGCAGATGGCCGTCCCGCGGTTTGTACACGGGTTTGCTCGATTTCGGAAGTTTCCCCAAGCCACGCGGACATTTCCGGGCTTCGTTGTGGTGCGAGAATCCGGTCACGTATGCAGGAACATATCCGGTATATGTCAATCCCAAGCATCCCGAGCATGTATTCCTTTCGCCTGATGCATGGGACATCTGGAACTATGACGAGGGGCAGAACATACGTGTGGTGTGTTATACCAATGCTCCGCAGGCGCGTTTGCTGCTCAACGGCAGGGTGGTAGGCGAGATGAAACCTTATGATGAAAAGACCGGCATCATCTACTGGGATATTCCTTTCCGGGCTGGTGAGCTTCGTGCTGAGGGCTGCGATAAGGAAGGAAATGCCTTGTCGAGCTATTCCATCCGGACATCCGGACGTCCTTATGCCATCCGTGCCACGGCGGATCGCACTATTTTGTCCGGCGACCGCGCCACTGTGCACATAACCGTAGAGGTGGTTGACGAAGAAGGTACTGTTGTGAAACTTGGCGACAATGAAATTACGTGTACAGTTGAAGGAGCGGCGCGTCTGCTTGGGCTCGAAGGCTCTGACAACAGTGACATGAGTGATTATACCGATAACCGTCACCGCGTATACCACGGGCGTTTGCTGGCCTATATACAGACTACCGGAGGAGAGGGACCGGTTAAAGTAAAGTTTGCTTCCCCCCTTCTGAAAGGAACTGAAGTAAAGTTTGAAGTAGGGCAGTAGTACACTACTATGGACTTATGTTTGTGCCATCGTATTGGCACAGTCGTGCCAGTACGATGGCAAGGCTGTGCCAGTATGGTGGCACAACTTTGCCAATGCGATGGCACGGGTTGTGCATTTCTTACAGAATGTATTGCACTTCCTTGAACAGATATTCCCGTTCACTTCCTCCTTCATCCTCCAGCACGAACCGTCCGTCTTGCTCTACACGCAGCAACCGGGCAAGGAACTTGCCGTTGGCATCTTCATAAGGGTGCAATCCCCGGCGACGGAAAAGGGAGCGGGCATACCGTGTGGATATCTCGTCGGAGTAGACGGCGAAGTCCTCCATTTGGAGGCTGTTGTAGTAGATTTGTACACGTCTTAGGATATGGGCAAGGATTTCATAACGGTCGTGCTCCTTTCCGGTGATTTGTTTCAGTGAGACGGGGTTGGGAGCATCACTGTTGAAGACTTCCTGGTTGATGTTGATACCGATTCCGGCAATGCTGCGCCTGATATGATGTCCGGAAAGGTCGTTCTCTATCAGTATGCCGCAGATTTTCTTGTCTTTCCAATAAATGTCGTTCGGCCATTTGATGGTGATTTCATCAGACCATCTGCTCAGCTCTTCCTTAATGGCGAGGGAAACGATTTGTGAAAGGATGAACTGCCGGCGGGCTTCCAGAAAAGAAGGGTAGAGTACAAAGCTGAAAAGCAGGTTCTTGCCTTCTTCAGCTTCCCAGGTATTGCCGCGCTGGCCTTTACCGGCAGTTTGGAACTCGGCAGTCACGGTTGTTAGTTCGGCAACGGATTCTTGCAACTGGTTGCAAAGCTGGCTGAGGTATTGGTTGGTCGATGCCGTCTCGTCCAATGCCACCAGCGGGAACGGGAATGTGTCAGGGCAGGGCTTCATATTCGGTACGCATTTTTTTGGTGAACTTCTTCAATACTTCTTCCACGGAGTGGTCTATCAGTTGCTTCAACAGTTTGTCGTCGACGTCACCGTCAAGGAACACCTGGTTCCAGTACTTTTTGTTGAAGTGATAGGCACCTTCGATGGCAACATAGTGCTCCCGCAGTTCGAGTGCATATTCGGGGTCGCATTTCAGACAAATCTTGTTGGCGCTTTCCAGGTCGATAAGTGCAAACATTTTATTCATGACTTTCATCACGAGCGAGTATTCGTCAAACGGAAAGCATTCCGTGACGGCTTTTTTGCTGAGGCAATATTCGCGGGCGGTTTCGATGTCCATGATGGTATTTACGGTTTTACGGTTTACAATTTACGATTGAAATAACTCTTGCTTGTCAATTTTCAACTCTCAGAACATCGGCGGATAGAAGGCTTCTTTGAGATGCTCTATCCTGAATGCACCCGGTTCGCCTACAGCCGTTATGATGTCGAAGCGGACGGGTGCATCCAAGCAGAAGTGCTTGATATAGGCATCGGCCGCTACGACAATACGTCGTATTTTCTGCCAGTTCACGGCATCCTGCGGCTCAATGTAATCCGTATTGCTACGGGTTTTCACTTCCACAATAATCAGTTCCTTATCTTTGTCGGCTACAATATCCAGCTCAAGGTGATTCTTCCGCCAGTTACGGTCACGTATGGTGTAACCGTTCTGTTCCAAGTATTTGGCAGCGGCGTCTTCACCGGCTTTTCCAAGAATATTGTGTATTGCCATTATTTCGGCAATTTAATCATGCCTTCATGTCCTCGTCGGTAGATGGCAGGGACCTTCAAGGCTTTGCCTCTCATCAGGGTTTCTGCACTGCGTGTTGTGGGTACCGGAGCCTGACCGGTGATTTCCTGGATGGCACGGGCATATAGGAACTCTTTATCCGAACCATAGTCTCTGTATATGTAATATCCGTCTCCTCTGCCGTAAGGGTCGTTTTCATCTATTTCGATGTCAGGTGTGAACCCATTTTCATAATCTCCAACACCTTTGGCATTATAGCTCTGGAAGGTAATGGGAACTACTTCGTAGACATTATTTCTTATGGTATATTCTACTGGTTCCATACCTACATTCTTACCGGTAGTTCTTTTACCTATAAGTGTTACTTCTACATCTATTCCCTTTAGAGAATTGATGACAAGTTCACTGGCTGATGCTGTTCCGCTACCTACGATACAATAGACGTGCTGAAGGTTTAAGGCACCTGCTGATAGAGATGTAGCCAGATTCTCATAGTTGGAATATGCAAACAATTCTTCCTCACGTTTATTGTTGCGTTTTTCCATTCTTTCTTTATTATATCTCAGGCTTGTAAACACCTTGCCTTCAGATTTTGCGCCGGCTATACAAGTTGCTATTAGGTTGGCTGATATAACGTGGCCACCTCCATTGTAACGTAAATCCAAAATTAGGTCAGTGATATTCTGGCTTTTGAATTCTTTGAATACATCGAATAATTCTTGGTCATATCCAGCCTCAAATCCAGAATAAACAAGATAGCCGATCCTGTGCCCTGGAGTTTCTTCTTCTGTTGTCACTTTGCTGAAAAGAACAGGATTGCAGTACATGGCTTCGGAAGATATGTCTTTTTCCTGGGTACCTCCCTCCATATCCTCCTCTGTAATTTTCAGACTGAAAGCCGAAGCAGGTATCAGTAAATCTAGGTAATGTTGCCAATAATTATTCATGGTTAACTTCTCTCCGTTTATTTGCATGATTGAGGAACCTCGTTTAATACCTGCTCGTGCTGCCGGTGAATTGGGATAAACACCTTGTACAAAGAAGTAGATAGTGTAATTATCTTCACTTCCAATTGCGCGGACGTCTGCTCCGGTAATACCGAAACTATAGGTTTGTTCTTTTTTTACCCATTGAGTGGAACGGGTTGAACCGATGGGATTTTTTTTCTGTATGTATGAAAAGAGAGTATATTTCCCATCAGCAGTAGCCTTTTTATCCAAAGTATTGGTAGTCATACTTCCCAATGCATCATAGAAGAAGTCTTCATAGCCTTTGTTATGGTCAAGATTCAACGTTTTGTATTCATCGTTCCAGAGATACATTTCCCTCAGATATTCATCAACTTTTGCGTTAATCTCCATATCTTCAGTGGTTTGGGGAACACTGGTCCCCTTTTGTGTAACTTCAAAACTTGCAGGAGAATAGCCGTCTATATTAATGGAAATTCTGGCTGTCCGGTCGGTGGTGGAACTTGTACTTACAGATAATTTCAAGGTGCTTTGTCCTTTTGTACCCGAGGTCGTATTCAGTTTGCACCAATCCGCTCCTGAGGTGACGGAAGCTACCCATTTGGCTGCAGCATTGAAGCTTACAGACAACTCATTATCCTGGCTGATCTCCAGGGATTTTCCCTCTGTCCAACTCTGATTGGTTATGCCGGTATTAAGTTTATTATCGTCATCGTCACTACATGAGATAAAACTTATACTGAACAATGTGAGTAGAAAGAAACTAAGATAATTTACATGTTTCATACCTTTTAAATTTAGAACTCTCCAAAAATACGTTTTTAATTACTAAATTAAAATGTTTTTAAGAAATACTTTAAGTTTACCGGTCAAAAAAATATTTCAGTGCTATTTAAGTGTTTCCGATATAAAAATTACGTAGGTTCGTTTTGTTTTTACAGAAGTAAAAGTAATTTTGCAGGAAATATGAGAAAGAGAGATAAAACGTGTGCGAAAGCAACGCCCGAAGAACCGAAACGCGAGCAGCGCATGGTATGCCTGATGAGCGAGGAAGAGCAGCGGATTGTGGACCGTTATCTGGAGAAATACAAGATAACGAACAAGTCGCGTTGGCTGCGGGAGACTATTCTCATGTTTATCCATAAGAATATGGAAGAGGATTATCCTACTTTGTTCGGTGAGCACGACATGAGGAGGTGAAAATTAAAAATTAAAGGGGGTGGCGTTGGACGATAGCTATTATATGAAGCAGGCGCTTTTGGAAGCCCATAAGGCCGGTGAACGGGGAGAAGTTCCCGTAGGTGCAGTTGTGGTGTGCAAGGACCGTATCATAGCTCGTGCCCATAATCTGACGGAGACTTTGACGGATGTCACCGCCCATGCCGAGATGCAAGCCATTACCGCTGCCGCTGCAACTCTTGGCGGCAAATATCTGAATGAATGTACTCTCTATGTCACAGTGGAACCCTGCGTGATGTGTGCCGGTGCCATTGCCTGGGCACAGATGGGGCGTCTGGTGTTTGGCGCCGAAGATGAGAAAAGAGGGTATCAGCGCTATGCCTCGCAGGCATTGCATCCCAAAACACAAGTAGTAAAAGGAATTCTGGCAGATGAATGTGCCGCCCTGATGAAAGAGTTCTTTGCCGCCAAGCGCAAATAATCTCTAATCCTTTATCCCTAATCCCTACTCCTTGATTTCTTCAAAATCCACATACTCTCCCTCGTCTTTGGAGAACAGTTTCTTGTGGCGGGGACGTATTTCACCTTCTTCAGTTTGTGCCTCCTCAGACGATTGTCTATTATCATTGTAGGAATACCCTCCCGGCTGGTAATTACCATTTCCTTTTTGGTAGGGACCGGAGTTGGAGGAAGTACGGCGTCCGCCCAATCCGAATATGTTCCGGATGACAGTACCGATAATGCTGAGGCCAATGAGCAGAATGGCAATTATGATGATGAATAAAAATCCTAAAATATGAAACATGGGCTAATGTCTTTTTATGTGTTCGTTTTCTGCGAACTTCAATACAACAACCGTGCCAAAGATTTGTTTATTTACTTTTCCTTGTAATAAGCGAAAGCAGTATATACCAGACGATGATTGCAGAAAAGCTGCAGATTCCCAAGAAGATGAGGAACGGAATGCAGACAAGCAGGAAAATGAAGCTTGTTTTATTGTCTTTCCATGACAGATTCTTGAATTTGAGTGAGAACATTGGAATCTCCGATACAAGCAGCCATGAGAAAAGGCAGACCAGCAGCAACAGATAAACCGGATGGAAATTGCTGCTCACCAGCCAGTCGTGAGCGCCCGTCACCAATGAAGCCCAGAACAAGGCGTTTGCCGGGACGGGAAGTCCTACGAAAGAGCTCGTCTGGCGGGTATCGTTGTTGAACTTGGCAAGCCGCAGTGCAGAGAATACGGACAAAAGAAATGCGAGATAGGGGAAAACGCTGGCCAAGCTTTCCATTGCGCCCGAATAGTCCATTTCCTTGAACAAGGAAAATACAATCAGGGAAGGGGCCACTCCGAAACTGACATCATCTGCCAGAGAATCCAAATCCTTGCCGATAATGGAGTGTGCGTCCAGTGCACGTGCCATCATGCCATCGAAGAAATCGAATACGGCACTGAAGATAATGAAAGCGAGTGCCCATTCATATCTGGCTTCGAATGCCATGACACAAGCAATACACCCGGAGAATAGGTTCAGGCAGGTCAGAGTATTTGGAATATGGCGGGTAATGCAGTTTGCCATTGTTGTTCTTTTATTATTTAAGTTTGGCTATCACAGTCTGATTGCCGGTAGTCAGTTGTCCTAGTTTAACGAATACTTCGGTGCCCAACGGTAGAAAGACATCCACGCGGGAGCCGAATTTGATGAAACCCATATGTTCGTCAATATAGCATTCCTCGCCCGGTTCGGCATAGGTCACGATGCGGCGCGCCATGGCTCCGGCTATCTGTCGTGCCATAATCTCCACGCCTTCCGGAGTTTCTATTACTACGGTGGAACGCTCGTTGTCGGTGCTGGCTTTGGGCAGCCAGGCTTTCATGAACTTCCCGTTTTTGTGCCATACCTTCTTTACCGTACCATCTACCGGATACCAGTTGGCGTGTACATTAACCAGACTCATGAATATAGATACCATGATACGGCGGTCGTGGAAGTATTCGTTTTCCTCCACTTCTTCCACCACTACGATTTTACCGTCGGCAGGAGCTACCACGACTTTCTCCGTTTCTTGTCCGAACAAACGGATGGGGCAGCGGAAGAAGTTCACGAGTATGCCATATACTATGAGGCTGATGACCGCTACTACGTAAAAAGGAACTTTGCATTCCAATCCGAAGTAAAGGGCAGTGTTGACAGCCAGAATCAGAACCAGGCTGCCTGCCAATGTATGTGTTCCTTCACGGTGTATGCGTATCTTTTTTAATCTTTTTAATCGACCCATGTATATCGTATTTGCTAATTTAGATAGAAATTATCTGCAAAAATAGGCTTATTTTGAAAATCTAACAAGGATTTGGAGAGAGAAATGTGCATGTTGATAACTTTTTGGGAAATATTTTTGTTAGCTGTGATAGAGGTTGTAATTTTAGGCTCTCAATAGAAAGGATATATATGCAAGATTTTGTTCATTTACATGTCCATACCCAATACTCTCTTCTGGATGGTCAGGCAAGTGTCAGCAGGCTGGTTGACAAGGCCATGAAGGATGGTATGAAAGGCATTGCCGTGACCGACCATGGAAATATGTTCGGTATCAAGGAGTTCACCAACTATGTCAACAAGAAGAACAGCGGGCCAAAGGGGGAGATAAAGGACCTCAAGAAAAGGATTGCCGGTATTGAAAGCGGTGAGATAGAGTGTGAAGACAAGGAAGCGGAGATTGCCGATTGTCGTGCCAAGATGGCAGAAGCGGAAAGCAAGCTGTTCAAGCCGATTGTAGGCTGTGAAATGTATGTGGCCCGCCGAACCATGGATAAGAAGGAGGGGAAGCCGGACCAGAGTGGCTATCACCTGATTGTGCTGGCAAAGAATGAGAAGGGGTATCACAATCTGATAAAACTTGTATCGCATGCCTGGACAAGGGGATACTATATGCGTCCGCGTACAGACCGCAGTGAACTGGAAAAGTACCATGAGGGGCTGATTGTCTGCTCGGCTTGTATCGGTGGCGAGGTTCCTAAGAAGATTATCAATGACCAGCTGGAAGAGGCAGAAGAAGCTGTACGCTGGTATAAGAATCTGTTTGGCGATGATTACTATCTGGAGCTTCAGCGCCATAAAGCCACTGTTCCCCGTGCCAACCACGAAGCCTATCCGCTTCAGCAGAAGGCGAATGCCAAGTTGCTGGAGCTTGCCCGGAAATATGACATTAAGGTTATCTGCTCCAATGACGTCCACTTTGTGGATGAAGAGAATGCAGAAGCGCACGACCGCCTGATTTGTCTGAGCACGGGTAAAGACCTGGATGACCCTACCCGAATGCTTTATACCAAGCAGGAATGGATGAAGACAAAGGCTGAGATGAACGCCTTGTTTGAGGATGTTCCCGAAGCCTTGTCCAATACCTTGGAGATTTTGGACAAGGTGGAATATTATTCCATCGACCACGCTCCTATTATGCCTACGTTTGCTATTCCGGAAGATTTCGGAACGGAAGAGGGCTATCGGCAGAAATATACCGAAAAGGACTTATTTGATGAGTTTACCCAGGATGAAAACGGCAAGGTGGTGCTGGATGAGGATGCCGCCAATGCCAAGATAAAGCGTCTGGGGGGCTACGACAAGCTGTACCGTATCAAGCTGGAAGCCGACTATCTGGCAAAATTGGCATTCGACGGTGCTAAAAAACTGTACGGTGATCCCTTGTCCGACGAGGTGAAGGAACGTCTGGTCTTTGAGCTGTACATCATGAAGACGATGGGTTTCCCGGGATACTTCTTGATTGTGCAGGACTTTATCAATGCCGCCCGCACACAGCTGGGCGTTTCGGTGGGACCGGGACGTGGTTCGGCTGCCGGCTCGGCGGTGGCCTATTGCTTGGGCATCACGAAAATAGACCCGATTCAATACGACCTTCTGTTCGAGCGTTTCTTGAATCCCGACCGTATCTCTTTGCCTGATATCGATGTGGACTTCGATGATGACGGGCGTGGAGAAGTGCTCCGCTGGGTGACGGAGAAGTACGGGCAAGAGAAGGTGGCGCACATCATTACATATGGCACGATGGCGACCAAGATGGCCATCAAGGACGTGGCGCGCGTGCAGAAACTGCCTTTGAGCGAATCGGACCGTCTGTGCAAGCTCGTGCCGGATAAGATTCCCGACAAGAAACTCAACCTGCCCAATGCCATTGCCTACGTGCCCGAATTGCAGGCTGCGGAGGCTTCGCCCGATCCCCTGGTGCGCGATACGATGAAATATGCCAAGATGCTGGAAGGTAATGTACGCGGTACGGGTGTGCATGCCTGCGGTACTATTATTTGCCGTGACGACATCACGGATTGGGTACCCGTCAGCACGGCGGATGATAAGGAGACGGGCGAGAAGATGCTCGTTACCCAATACGAAGGTTCCGTCATCGAAGATACGGGACTTATCAAGATGGACTTCCTCGGACTGAAAACCTTGTCCATCATTAAGGAAGCCGTTGCCAATGTACGTCTGCACCGCGGCTTGGAACTCGACATCGACAAGATATCCATTTCCGACCCTGCTACCTATAAACTCTATTGCGACGGCCGCACCATCGGTACGTTCCAGTTTGAATCGGCCGGTATGCAGAAATATCTGCGTGAGTTGCAACCGAGCACTTTCGAGGACTTGATTGCCATGAACGCCCTCTACCGTCCGGGACCTATGGATTATATCCCCGACTTCATCGACCGTAAGTGGGGACGCAAGCCCATCGAGTATGACATCCCCATCATGGAGAAGTATCTGAAGGATACCTACGGCATTACGGTCTACCAGGAGCAGGTCATGCTTCTGTCGCGTTTGCTGGCAGACTTCACCCGTGGTGAGTCCGATGCCTTACGTAAGGCGATGGGTAAGAAACTGCGTGACAAGCTGGACCACATGAAGCCGAAATTCATTTCGGGTGGACAAAAGAACGGCCACGACCCGAAAGTGCTTGAGAAAATCTGGGCCGACTGGGAAAAGTTTGCGTCCTATGCCTTCAACAAGTCACATGCCACTTGCTATTCGTGGGTGGCCTATCAGACGGCTTTCCTCAAGGCCAACTATCCGGCCGAATACATGGCGGCGGTCATGAGCCGAAGTTTGGCGAATATTACCGATATAACCAAACTGATGGATGAATGCAAGGCAATGGGCATCAATACATTGGGGCCGGATGTGAATGAAAGTAACCTGAAGTTCACCGTGAACAAGGAAGGCAATATCCGTTTTGGTCTTGGCGCGGTGAAAGGGGTAGGCGAGGGTGCTGTGCAGAGCATCATGGAGGAACGCGAGAAGAATGGTCCTTTCAAGGGTATATTTGATTTTGTGCAGCGTGTCAATCTGACAGCCTGCAACAAGAAGAATCTGGAATGTCTTGCTTTGGCGGGCGGGTTCGACAGCTTCCCGGAGCTGAAGCGAGAGCAGTATTTTGCCGTAAATTCCAAGAACGAGGTCTTCCTCGAAACCTTGGTGCGGTATGGTAACCGTTACCAGGCCGACCAGGCTGCGGCTGCAAACTCCCTGTTCGGTGGTGAGAATGTGGTGGATATCGCCACTCCGGAAATACCGGTAGCGGAACGTTGGAGCGACCTCGACCGTTTGAACCGGGAGCGCGATTTGGTAGGTATCTATCTGTCTGCACATCCGTTGGATGAGTATTCCGTAGTTCTGGAGCATGTTTGCAACACTCACATGGCAGAGCTGGAAGATAAGACGGCACTTGTGGGACGCGAAATAACAATGGGTGGCATCGTGACCGCCGTGCGTCGCGGTATCAGCAAAAATGGAAATCCTTACGGCATAGCCAAGATTGAAGACTATTCCGGTTCGGCAGAGCTTCCTTTCTTCGGAAATGATTGGGTGACCTATCAGGGGTATCTGGGTGAGCGTACCTTCTTGTTCATCAAAGCCCGTTGCCAGCCCAAGCAATGGCGGCAGGATGAGTTGGAGCTGAAGATAACCTCCATGGAACTGTTGCCTGACGTCAAGGAGAAACTGATTGAGAAGATCACCATTCTCATTCCGCTGAGTGTGCTGAACAAGGCTTTGATAACTGAACTGGCAGAACTGACCAAGGAACGTCCGGGCAGTACGGAGCTTTATTTCAAAGTCAGAGATGAGGATAGCAAGATGACGGTCGATTTGATTTCCCGTCCCGTGAAGCTTTCCGTGGGGCGTGAACTGATTACTTATTTAAAAGAGCGTTCGGATCTTGAGTTCAGGATTAATTAGTTATCTTTGTTGGAAAACGAAGATAGGCTGCATCTCAGCATAAAAAATGAACTAGTTCATTTTGTTTTGCATTCGGTTTGCACTATCTTTGCTTCGAAAGCGAAGGTTGATAAAACGCAATTGACAGTAAATTAATAATTATAGTTGACATTTAATATTAAAAGAAATGGCTTTAGAAATTACAGACAGCAATTTTCAAGAAATCCTGGCAGAGGGAAAGCCGGTCGTTATGGATTTCTGGGCACCTTGGTGCGGCCCTTGTAAGATGGTGGGACCAATCATCGATGAATTGGCTACTGAATATGAAGGAAAGGTGATTATTGGCAAATGTGACGTGGATGAGAACGGTGATGTGGCTGCCGAATATGGCATACGCAACATCCCTACAGTCTTGTTCTTCAAGAATGGAGAGCTGGTGGACAAGCAGGTAGGTTCTGCTCCGAAATCTGCTTACGTGGCCAAGATAGAAGCGATATTATAAGGTACTATTTGACGATTTACTATTTACGATTTACCCTTTTGGCATCATGGCGCCGCCAAATAGTAAATAGTAAATCGTCAAATAGTCAATAACATTAACCCTTTAAGCAATAGTAAGTATGGGAATGGAAGACGATTTTTTGCAGAATGATGTCGATGATGAAAAGACCATCGAGTACATCAAGAATTATTTGCCGCAGGAGTTGAAAGAGAAGTTCTCTGACGACGAGTTCTATTATTTTCTCGATTTGATTGACGAGTACTATTCCGAGAGCGGCATCCTTGATGCACAGCCGGATGCGGATGGGTACATCGAGATTGATTTGGGGAAAATCGTGGACTATATTGTCAAGGAAGCCCATAAGGATGAGATGGGTGACTATGATCCGGAAGAAATCCTTTTCATCGTACAAGGTGAGATGGAATATACGGAATCTTTGGACGAAGAATAGTCTGTATCAAAAGTATAGGAAAATCGCGGATGGGCATGGCTTCATCCGCGATTTTTTGTTTTTATGTGACCGGTGGCGTATTCAGAAAAAAGAAGATGGACGTGCCGATGAGAATGACACCCAATACACCGTAGAACAGGCGGGCTTGTCGCCGCCCTACATTTTGTACGATAAACTGGGTGTTTCGGGCAGTAAAGAACCAGTTCCAGTCCAATATGGCTGCCAGCAAGGCGATGATGCCTGCGACGGCGAAAATCCCTTGAACGATGTATTGGCTCATCAGAAATAAGAATTAAGAATTAAAAATTAAAGCGGGGGAAAAGCATGCCTTATTCAAAGCTCTCTAACGTGACTTCCCGCTCTCCGTTCTCCACTTCTTCGATGGTGACCTTGATGGTGTTGCCCGGCAAGAGTTCCTCTACCAGCTCCGGCCATTCTATGAAGCAGAGGGCGCCGCTGTAGAAGTAATCTTCGTAACCCATGTCATACACTTCTTCCAGTTTCTTGATGCGGTAGAAGTCGAAATGGTAAATCAGTTCACCGGCAGTGTCGGAACGGTATTCGTTGACAATGGCGAAGGTAGGGGAGGTGATGACGTCGGAAACGCCCAACTCCTCGCAAACGGCTTTGATGAAAGTTGTCTTGCCCGCCCCCATTTTTCCGTAAAGAGCGAAGACGGTATTATCACCCATTTCAGCGATGAACTGGCGGGCGGCTTCGTGAATCTGGTCTAATGACTGAATTTTGATTTCCATTGTGTCTTTTGATTTAGCGTTGCAAATATAGCCAAAAACTTTTTCCTGTCTTGCAAATGGCATAGATAATGATGGAAAAGAATATGATGGATGCACCCGAGGGGACATTCAAGTAGAAAGAAATCATCAGCCCGCCCAGGCAACTGAGGTAACCGATGCCGATGGAAAGCCAGATGATGCGGTGGAACCGGTGCGAGAACAAGTTGGCGGTCATCTGCGGAACGGTGAGCAGTGAAATAACCAGCACGATGCCCACCATGCGCAGGCATGCCACGATGGTCAGCGCAATGAACATCATCAGTACATATTCGAATACCTGCACCGGAATACCTTGCGAGCGGGCAAACTCCCGGTCGAAGGCTACGTAGATGATGGGATGGAGATACAGCGCGAAAAACAGTATCAGCAGCAGGGCAAGCCCTCCCAATAGAGCGATGTCGCTCCAGGTAATCGTGAGAATGTTGCCGAAGAGATAGGCGGACAAGTCGGGTGCGAATCCCGGCGAGAGGAAAGTGAACATGATGCCCAGTGCCATGCCCAATGTCCAGAATACGGCAATGGCGGAGTCTTCCCGCATGTCCTTCCGTTTGCTGAGCCACTCTACACCGAAAGCGGACAAGACTGCAAACAAGGCTGCCGACAGAATGGGGGAAATGCCGGTATACAATCCCAGGCCGATACCGCCAAAAGATGCATGCGTCAATCCGCCGCTGATGAACACTAGTCTCCGGGTAACGATGTACGTGCCTATCAGCCCGCAAGCAATGCTTGCCAGCAGACTGCCGATGAGGGCATGTTGGAAAAAAGTGTATTGCAGTAGCTCCATTTATTCAATTAAAAATTAAGAATTAAAAATTAAAAGTTGGATGTGGAGTGTTAGGAATGGGGGGTGAGACGGCGTTCGCCGATGATGAGGAACACTTCATCCTTGATGTTATCCGGCAAGGCTATGCCACGCAGTTGCAGGCTGCGCACCCATCCGGCTACGTCCGTGTCTTGCATGGTGTAGAACACGTCGCGGAACTCGTCTTCCTGCTCGGGAGTATAGGCATCGGGAGCGGTGCCGATGTATTTGTCCAGTTCTTCGTCATCGTAATATTCTATTTGCTTGCTGACGGCTGCCAGCAGGCTGTCACGTTCGCAGATTTCATGCTGTCCGCAGCACTCGGCATCCACTTCCTGCACTTCGGGCATGGCGTCCAGTTCGCCGCGGTCTATCTTCTTCTGCAGTTTCCGGTTGCGTATAATTCCGGCTGTGGCTGCCACGAGGGCAAGGACAATCAGGCTAATAATCAATATCCACATGGGCTTCCTTTTCTTGAAAAACATGTTCCATTAATAGAACGGACAAAGATACACATTGTTTTGTACACGACAAAATAATGAGTCAGATTGCAGGTAGGCAGATTACTTCCACCCGACGCAGGCATTACTTGCCTGGAACGCAGTATAAAACTACTTTGGATGCATCCTAATCTTAGAATGTATCCTTTATTCCTAAGAATAAAGGTTATATTCTTAAGAATAAAGGCTGTATTTCTAAGAATAAAAGCTTTATTCTAAGATTGCATTGCATCTTGGCAGACTTTAAATCCCGCCTTTTGCAAGTCTTCCCAGTAAGCAGGGTAAGATTTGGTAACGACCTGTGGTTCATTTATCCGTATTTGGGGCAGTACAAGGCAGGCGGGGGCAAATGCCATGGCCATACGGTGGTCTTCGTAGGTGGCGATGACGGGGTCAGCGTCTGCCGGGCAGCGTTCGCCATCCCACAACAAGATGCTGTCTTGCTCGGAGCGCACGACGTAACCCAGTTTACGCAGTTCCGTAATGAGGGCGGTGATACGGTCGGTCTCCTTTATTTTGAGGCTTTGCAGTCCAGTGAAGCGGAAAGGGATGTCCATCAGGCAGCAGGTGACGACAAAGGTCTGCGCCAGGTCCGGGATGTCCACCATGTCTTCGTCGAGACGGGTGGCGGGAGTACCCTTATGGGTCAGTCTTACTCCCTGGTCTGTATATTCGGTATGGACGCCGAGGCGGGCAAAGACTTCCGCGCCGCGGCTGTCGCCTTGATAGCTGTGGGCGAAGAGACCGAGCAGTTCGATTTCTGCCGTATGCGCTTCTTCCTTCGTGCTGTCTTCACTTTCTTTCGCGCTACTTCTGTCTCCCCCTTTCATTTTTATTTTTTCATTTTTAATTCCTTCTATTGCCATCATCTGATACCAGTAAGAGGCGGCGCTCCAATCGCTTTCCACGGTGAAAGGAGTATCTGTGTATCCGCCGGGGCTGACGGTGATACAATCTTTGGAGGCCCAGTCGGTTTGGGCACCGAAGTCGCGCATCAGTTGCAGGGTCAGGTTGATGTAAGGGCGGGAGATGATGTCGCCCGTTAGGTGCAGGCGTAATCCTTGGGGGAGTACGGCGCCAATCATCAGCAGGGCGGATATATATTGGGAACTTACATTTCCGGCAAGGGATATTTCTTCGCCTTTCAATGCTGTGCCGGTGATGCGTAGTGGGGGGAAACCTTCGTTCCCGACGTATTCAATCTGAGCACCGAGTTCGCGCAAGGCGTCTACCAGTATGCGGATGGGGCGTTGCTGCATGCGTTGTGTACCGGTGATGATGCGGGTGCCCGGAGTTACGCTGAGGTAGGCGGTGAGGAAACGCATGGCGGTGCCGGCGGCAAGGATATCTATATGTCCGGGATTTCCGTCGAGGGCGCGAGTCATCACTATGGTGTCGTCACAATCGCTCAGATTGCGGGGCAGGATATTGCCGTGGGCAAGGGAGTGGAGGATGAGTGCCCGGTTACTGATACTTTTGGATGCCGGGAGCTGTATGGCTGCGTGCAGTGAGGCAGGAGCGGAAACGGTATATCGCATGGTCGTATTTGTTAAGTTACGGTGGTAAGGAGTTTTTTTATTGTCACTGCAAAAGTAGGATAAATCTTTGGGAAATGGAAAAAAGGAAACTTGTTTCTGTGGTTTCAATCTTTCGTTTATCTTTGCGGAGGTAAGTCCTGCTATCGGGACGGATAGATATAATTAAGCATCATTCTTATGGAAATAGATTTAACCACCCCCGCCTTGCTGTTTTCGGCCATATCGCTGATTATGCTGGCCTATACCAACCGTTTCTTGTCCTATGCCCAACTGGTGCGCACCTTGAAGGAACAGTACATGGAGAACCCGTCTTCGGTGAAGGCGGCGCAGATTGCCAACCTGAGGAAGCGGCTCTACCTGACGCGTGCCATGCAGGTGGCGGGCATCGGCAGCCTGCTGCTGTGCGTGGTCAGCATGTTCTTTGTCTATATCCGTCTCCATCTGCTTTCGGCCTATATCTTCGGTTTGGCGCTGATATTGCTGATTATTTCGCTGGCCATATCGGTGTACGAAATATATATATCGGTGAAGTCTTTGGAGATACATCTCAACGATATGCACGAGTAGAGGCTCTACGGGATGATGTTCCGTACGGGGAGTTCCAGTTCTCCCCAGTCAATCATGGCATTGAACAGCCTGACAGTAGAGAATGAAGGCAAGTCTTCCGGTCTGATATCTTTTTCCTGCAAGATTCCTTCTTCCAGCAAGGCTGCCCGTTTGGTCCCTTTCAGCAGGGGATGTGCCGGCGTGTACCAGTGGGTACCGTCGGAAAGGGCGATGTTGGCGATGGAGGTGTCTGTCAGCAGGCCTTGTTTCACAATCAGAATGTCGTCGCATGCGCCGCGCAGGGCAAAGAGGCAGTTCAGCGGTTCGCGTCCGGCGCTTTTGTAGGTGTAGTCGATGGTATCGGCCTGCATCAGTGCCAGCGAATGCACGTGCCGCACGGCGTAGGGGGAGTAGCTGAGGTCTTCAATACCTTTTTCACCATACACTACGCGTGCCTTGACGATGCCCGCCCCGGTGATGCCTGCTCCACAGCCGGGAGACGACAGATAATCGGACAGTTGCAGCGGTGTGCTTTCCGGCCAGAAGTGGGCGCGGGTATCGTTCAGCCTTCGGTTGTGGCGGGAAAGGTTGCAGACCCTTCCGTGGTCGATGCGTATGGTCTCAATAAATAGGCACATATATTTTCTGTATTACTTCGTTGTATTCGCTTTCCCACCGGCTTTTGGCGGTGATGCCGCCTCCTGCCTTGAAGTGGAGCTGGCCGTTTTCCTGCTCGATGAAGCGTATCATGACAGCGCTGTCCAGCTGTCCGTCGGCATAATGCCCCATGATGCCGGTGTAGAAGCCCCGGCGGTAGTCTTCGGCCTGGGCGATGATTTCTACGGTTTTGGGCTTGGGGGCGCCGGTGATGGAGCCGGCAGGAAGCAGGCGGAAGATGATGTCGCCCAGGTGTGCGGTGTAGTCTTCGGGCAGGGTGCCGCATATCTCGGAGCTGGTCTGGAGGATGGGGCCCTTATTGGTTTGCAGGCGGTCTATATAGCGGTAGGAGGTCACTTCGACGTGTTCCGAAACCATGCTGAGGTCGTTGCGTATCAGGTCGACGATGGTGGCGTGCTCGGCTGCCTCTTTGGTGTCCTGCATCAAGAGCTGTTCCGCATCGGGCAGGGTAGCGTCGATGGTGCCTTTCATGGGGAAGGACTTTATCTTGCCCTTCTCTATGCGGACAAAGATTTCGGGGGAGAAGCAGACGAACCGGTCTTTCAGCCACAGTTTGTACAAGGCTTCGGAGTGGAGGAATATTTCTTCCAGTGTCAGATTGGTGGTGACGGGTACCCGGCAAGTGAGGTTCGTCAGGTAGCTGTTGCCTGCCAGCAGGTTTTGCTTCACGAGGTCGAACGAATGTCTGTATGCGGCGGGGGAAGGGGGAGTGATGTCCCACTGGATAGGGCCGGCGCATCGGGCGGCTGTGCTTCTGGCAAGGGCTGTTGCAGCTGTCTCCGTGTTGCCTGCCTTCGGGAATTGGAAAAGGCAGGTGGCGGGGTCTATCCGGTCGAGGGGCTCAATGTGCGACTGCTCTTGCGCGTAGTCTACGATGAAGAGGAAGGGCACATTGGCTCCGGCCAGTGCGTTCATGCGGGCGATGGTTTCTGTCCGGCTGTACGTCTTCATGCGTCAATAGACTGCGGAGGCTATCACCTGGATTATCAGAATGAGGAACACCATGGCAATGGGATATACCGTGGCATAGGCCACGCTCGGTATGTTGCTGTCCGTCATGGAGTCGGCGGCGGCAAGGCCGGGCGTACTGGTCATGCCGCCGGTGATGGTGCCCAGCAGGTCGAGAATGTTTATCTTGAACACGAACAGGCCTACGCATACTGCCACCAGCATGGGCACCAGCGTGATGGCGGCGCCTACGCCGAACAAGAGCCAGCCGCTTTCCTGGAACGTGGCCATCAGATTCCGTCCTGCCGATGTCCCTACTTCGGCAAGGAAGAGCAGCAGTCCCAGCTGGCGCAGCAGTTGGTTGGCAGGGCCGGACATGGACCACAGAATGGGGCCGGTCTTTCCGATGGCGCTCAGGAACAAGGCGACCATCAGGATGCCTCCCGTCAGTCCCGGAGAGAACGACAGACTGTCCGAGAAGGAGATGTTGAGCTTGCCGAAGAGCACGCCCAGCACGATGCCCAGGGCGATGGGGAAGAAGTCGGTGTCGGACAGTTGCTTGGTGTCGTTGCCCAGCAGGCGTGCCACTCCCTTGATGCCGTCCTTCTCGCCCACCACCATCAGCTTGTCGCCGAATTTCAGGGCGAGGTCGGGCGAGGGGGAGAGGTCGATGCCGCTTCGGCGGATGCGGGTGACGGTGCAGCCGAAGTTCTTCATCAGGTTGAGGTCGCCCAGCTGCTTGTTTATCATATCCTTCTTGGTGAGCAGCAGGGATTCAATCTCCTGCATGTCTACGAGTGGCAGTTCGCCTTCTTCGCGTTCGCCCACGAGGACGGCGAGCTGGTTTAAGGCCTCTTCGCTACCCACGGCTTGTATGTAGTCTCCCTCGTGCAGGATGGTCTGGGCGGTGGGGATGGCTATCTGCTCGTTGTGCTTGTGGCGTGAGATGACGGCTCCGGTCATGGCGCGCGCATTGATTTGCATCAGGCTCCGGTCGAAGACGGCGGGGTTGGTTACGCGGAACAGACAGGTTGTCAGTTCCGGGAACTGGCTGCGGCGTTCCTTCTCCAACCGGCGCGCCTCCTTGTCGAGGTCGATGCGCATGATACGGGGCAGCAGCTTAACGAAGAGAATCACGCCGATAACGCCGAAAGGATAGGCAATACCGTAAGCGATGGATGCCAGTGGGGAATGGGTGCTGTCAATGGCAACGGCGAGTCCCGGCGTACTGGTCAGGGCACCGGCTATCAGTCCCACGACACTGGGAGTATCGATGTCGAAGGCATATTTCAGTCCTACTGCCGTCAGGGCGGCGGAGCAGATGATGAGCAGGGTGATGATGATAAGCGTCTTGCCCTTGCTCCGGAAGGAGTCGAAAAATCCGGGACCGGCCTGGATGCCGATGGTGAAGATGAAGAGCACCAGTCCGAAGTTTCCTAATTCTTTGGGGATGATGACACCGAAGTGTCCGAACAGCAGGGCAATGAAGATGACGGCGGAGACGTCGAGCGAAAGCCCTTTAATCTTGATTCTTCCCAACATGAAGCCTAAAGCCACAATGAGAAAGAGCGCGAAATAGGAGGAGTTTAACAAGTCAGCAAACATAATCAGTTAAAGAGTTAGGAATTTATGTCACAAAGATAGTGCAAAAAAGTGAGATAGAAAAAGTCTTGCTTCCTTGTGGCATATAAAAAAAGATGATGTGCCATCAACCGTTTTGACACATCATCTTAATATATATATCGGCCTATATGACCGGTATTCCTGCGTGGGGCAGGGCGGTACTTATTTTTCGAGTTCCTTCAGCAGTTCCTCTACGGCAGCTTTCAGCTGTGTGTCTTCTCCCTTCACGATGGTCTCGGGTGAATTGGCTACTTTGATGTCCGGCTCCAGCTGCGAGTTCTCCAGATAGCTGCCGTCCGACAGGCGGTAGCCCACGACGGGGATGCCGAATACCAATGACGGGTCTTGCAGGCGTTCCCACGACACGCTGGTCATGGTTCCCGGCACGGGCATGCCTACCAGCTTGCCCAGTCCGCGGTGGCTGTAAACCCACGGCGTGCCGTGCGCATTGGAGTAGTTGGCCTCGCACATCACCATGATGGAGGGTTTGTTCCAGCGGCGGCTGGGCATGTCGCACGTCTCGCGACCGCGCACCACTTGGGTGAAGTATTTTTGTCCACTGAAAAGTATTTCTATATCCTCGTGCAAGCGTCCACCGCCATTGAAACGGGTGTCGATGACGATGCCTTCGCGGTTGTTGTATTTTCCCAGGATGTCCGAGTAGACGGAACGGAAACTGTCGTCTCCCATAGACTCGATGTGCACGTAACCCAATCGGCCACCCGACCATCGGTCAACGTCTGCCGCACGCTGTTTCACCCAGCGGCTGTAGAGTAAATCGCTGAACGCACCGTTCGTAATGGGGATAATGACCTCTTCCCAGCGTTCCTTGGTCTGTGGGTCGAAGAGGGAAACAAGTGTCTTCTTCCGTGCCTTGTTGTTGAGCAGCGTGTAGTAGTCCGCATCGGGGGTGATTTCCACGCCGTCTATCTTCTCGATGACTGTGCCGGCTTTCACCCGGGTGTTGGCTGTGTCGAAGGGGCCTTTCTCCACTACTTCGGCAATGAGCATGCCCTTGCCCGTGTAGTTCCAGTCGAAGAACAGTCCCAGGCTGGCAGTAGGTTCGGATTGCCCTTTGGGATAGAAACGGCCGCCGGTGTGAGATACGTTCAGCTCGCCCAGCCATTCGCTCAGCAGTTCGGCAAAGTCATAATTGTTGTCGATATGGGGCAGGAAGCGGCGATAGGCGGCGGTCATCTTGTCCCAGTCCACTCCGTGCATCGAGGTGTTGTAGAATCGCTTCTGCTGTTGGCGGTACACGTGGTCGAACATGTATTCGCGCTCCGCAGCCAGGTCCATCTTGGCATCTACCTGGAAGGTGATGGGGGTCAGCGCGTCAGATGAAGTGTCCATTTTCTGCATCTTGTGGCTACCCAGCAGGAAGAGGCTCTTGCCGTCCTTGTCCAGCTGCATGTCCGCCCATCCGGCATCCATCTTGTGCAGCAGGCGGGTCTCTTTCTTGCGCAGATTCATCTTCCAGAGGTCGTAGCCGCCTTCGAAGGCTGCCAGGTAGTAGAGTGTCTCGCCATCCTTGGAGATGATGGTGCTGCCCATGTCGGAAGAATTCGGGGTGAGGCGCACCACACGGTCTTCGATGCTTTTCAGCTCTACGACGATGTCTTTCGGCTGGTCATCTTTTTCGTCAGCATTGCTGTCTTTCTTGTCGTCTTTCTTCTTTTTATCCTTGTTTTTGTCTTGGGGGGTGTCTTTTCCGGCAGACTTCTTTTGTTCCTTCTCCAGCTCCTTGCGCAGTTCGTAGTCTTCTTTGCTCAGGCAGTATTTGTCGTAGGCGTCTTGGTTGAGGAAGACGAGCATGGCGTCGTTCAGCGAGCCCCATGAGGCATGGGCACGCATGCCGTAGCGTTCGGTGGTGAAAAGGATGGCGTTGCCGTCCAGCGCAAAGCGGGGATAGCCGCTCATGTAGCCGCTATTGGTGAGGTTGATGATGTCTTTGCCTCCCTCTGCGCTGACCAGGCCGATGTCGGAGTAGGGGTCGTGCTTGTTACCCGTGAACTCAAGTGTAAACCATTTACCGTCCGGCGACCATGCGTAGTCAAATCCTCCGCCGGTGCTGTACCAGGTGGAGCCGTCCGTAATCTGGCGCACCTTCTTCGTCTCCAGATTGAGCACCATCAGCCGGATGCGGTCTTCGATGAAGGCGAGTTCCTTGCCGTCGGGCGAGAATTGCGGATAGGCACGTTCCACGGTGGTGGAGGGCAGCAGCACTTCTTCTTCAATCAGCGTGGCGTTCGGGAAGTTAGGGTCTTCCTTGCGGGCTATCTTGGCAAGGTAGAGCTGCCAGTTGCCGCCTCGCTCGCTGGCGTAGGCCAGGGTGCGGTTGTCCGTCGCAAAGGAGAGGCCCGCTTCGCGTGCCGGTGTGTGCGTCACCTGCTTGGTAGTGGCATAGTCTGCCGAAGTGACAAAGACTTCTCCGCGCAGCGTGAAGGCAATCTGCTTTCCGTCCGGGGACACAACGGCAGAGGTGGCTCCGTCGGAAGACTGCAGGTTGGCGAATTGCGGCCGGTCATCGCGCACAATCTCTATAGCGACTTTCTTCGGGGTGGCATCCGGCTGCTGGGTATAGATTTCGCCGTCGTAACCGTAGCACAACGTCCCGCCGTCACTCATGGAGAGGAAGCGCACGGGATGTGTCTTGAAGCTGGTGATGGGCTTCACCTCTCGGGGCTGTGCCAGCGGGAAGGCATACACGTTGAATGAGCCGCCGTTTCTCTCACTCAGAAAGTAAACCGTTCTTCCATCGGGTGACAACACCGGGTTGCGGTCTTCGCCCGCGCGGTCGGTGAGGTTGGTATGGATACCCGTCTTTGCATCATACAGCCAGATGTCGCGGGTGATGGAGGAGGTGTGGTGCTTTCTCCATTCATCTTCAAATCCCTTGCGGTCTTGGTAGAGGAACTGCTGGCCCGCCTTGTCGAAGCAGACCGCTTCGGCAGGGGTACTCAGCACTTGCTCCGTACGCCCTCCCGTTGCAGGTACTTTGTAAAGCTCGGTCATGGCCGAAGTGGGGAAAAGAGCGCTGCTTGCCGGGTCCTGGATGGATGCGGAAAACAAGATATACTTTCCGTCCGGAGTGAATGTGGAGGGTATCTCACCGGTGGAGTGGGTAGTGAGCCGTTGGGCGGTTCCGCCGTCTGCCGGCATCACGAATACGTCGAAGTTGCCGTATCTGTCGCTGGCAAAGGCTATTTGTTTGCCGTCCGGCGACCATATGGGGGTACATTCGTAGCTCTCTTGGGTAGTAAGCTGTGTGGCGGTTCCACCTTTGGCCGGCACCTTGTAGATGTCTCCTTTGTAGCAGAATGCGATTTCCGTACCGTCGGGAGAGATTTGCACATCGCGCATCCAGAGCGGCGTGGCGGCATGTCCGGCAATGGCAGTAAGGCCTAGTGCAAGGATTGCAAGGGTTTTCTTCATAAGTGTGTGGGTTGATGTTAATATAGAATGTTTATAAACGTCATGATGCTGTCCACAAGGCAAGGAGCGAGGTACGTCATTTCATACCTCGTGCCTTGTATATCTGTTCTTTGGCATTGTTGATGCTTTGGAACTTCTCTTCTGCGGCTTTCTTGATGTCTTCGCCCAGCGTTGCCACCCGGTCGGGATGGTGTTTCAAGGCTAGGCGGCGGTAAGCGGCACGCACTTCGTCATTGGTGGCAGTGGGTTCAATTTCAAGTACTTTGTAGGCCTCGTTCAGTGAGCTACCGCCTAGGTTAAGCATGGATTCCACTTCCTTGACGGATAGTCCCATGTACATGGCCACTTCTTTCAAGGCTTCTATCTCCTCGTTGCAGACGTGTCCGTCGCTTTTGGCAATTTCTACCAAGAATACCAGCAGTTGCAAGCGTTCCTCGTATGTCAGGTTGGCGGCAATCTGCGTTCCACAGTCACGGATGGTGTTTTTAAATGCCAGTGGGTTTTGTCTGTCCATCTGCTTGCGCTGTTCGAAGAGGTTGAGCAGTATCCGTTCTCCCTCGCCCACGGCAGCCTCACCGAATGTGCTTCTCAGAAAGCGGCGGACGAATTCCATTTCACTATGCATGATGCGCCCGTCTGCACGGATAATGTACGAAGCCATCACGAGCATGGAGAAGAGGAAACTGTTCCGTTGCCCGGTATAGGTAGTGCCGTGCGTTGGTTCTTCTCCATAATAACTGCCTGCGTCACTTGAATCGGTGTCGAACAGTGAACCGAATACAAAACCTGCCAAGGCTCCCAGCGGTCCTCCGGCCATGAAGCCGATGATGCCGCCTATCCATTTAGCTGCTCCCATAATTTTTCTTGTTTAAAGTGCAAAAATAGAGATTTCTTACGAGAATTCCAGTAATTTGATGAGCTATTCCCGCTGAAGCGAATAGGCACCGTCTTCTTTTTGTACATATTCAGCATATTTATGGCAGCAAGTCTGTCATTAAGAAATACTATAAAAATTAAGGAGTTAAGTCTTAGACTTAACTCCTTAATGCTCAACAGTCGGGATGACAAGATTCGAACTTGCGACCACACGCCCCCCAGACGCGTACTCTACCGGGCTGAGCTACATCCCGTCTTTCTTTGAATTGCGGTGCAAAGGTACGTATTTATGGGGATTCTGCAAATTTTCTTCCTCTTTTTTTGTATTAATAATGAGTTTTTTTCTTTTGATATGCGTAACTTGTTGTTTTGTAGTTGATTATCAGCCGCTGTGATGTTGATTGTTGTTTGTATTTGTTTATATACAGTCTACTTTAATATTTTAGGAAAGTTTTAGGGAGAAAACGTGGCAGAAATTAGGTATATATTTTCTTCTGTTAATCAGTATTAAATAGGCGATATTTTTATAAACCTATTTTTCTTCTTTTGAGAAATAACCCTATATTTTTGCTGCACTTTAATATTTATAATATGGCAACATTTAAAGTGCTTTTGCATTCCTCTAATAGGAGGAAGGATGGAACCTATCCGGTTTCATTGAGAATCATAAAGAACATGAAAGCCAAGTATATTTCACTGGGGCTTTACTCCAAGAAGGAGGAATGGGACGTTATTGGTGAACGTTTCAGATGTGATAAGCGTGTCTGTCCTAATTATAAGGAATTCAATGCGCGAATAGTTCAACTGCTGGCACGCGCTCAAGAAGTCGAGCGCCATTTTGAGTTTGATAGGATTGATTGGACGCTGAATCAATTCGAGGATGCTTTCCTATATAAGGATAAGAAGGGAAAGTTCTTGGATTTCGCATTGTTGTGTATTAAAGATATGAAAGAAACGGGACATATCGGTAATGCAAAAGTGTGGGAAAAGGTCATCTGTAATATGAAATTGTTCGACAAGAAGCTGTCCACACGTTATTTTCAAGAGATAGACATCAAGTATGTTTCCGCCTATAATTCTTTTATGGAAAAGAAAGGGTGGTGCGGCAACACCCGTAAGCACGATATGAAGACGTTAAGGGCAATATTGAATCGTGCTATCGTTGCTAAGGAATGTTCTTCGACTTCTTATCCTTTTCGGTAAAGGTGGTTTTTGTATTTCCGCATTGGAAGAAGAGACCCGTAAGCGGTATTTGCCTCAAGAATATCTGCTGAGATTGATGAACCGGCAGTTTGAGAACAAGCCCAAGGAAATTGCAAGGCGCTTGTTTCTGTTTTCTTATTTCTGTTATGGGATGAGTTTCATTGATATGGCTAATCTGAGGAAAGGGAATATAAGAGTGGAGGGTACTTCTGTACATATTATATATAAAAGGCATAAGACGGAACACAGTAAGAATGCCAAATTCATTCGAATACCCATGACTGATGAACTGAATAATCTGCTTCTGTGGTTCAAGTCCAACAGTGTTCTTGTAGGTGATTATCTTCTTCCTCTAGTGTCGAAAGACTATGATGGTGAGAAGCTTTATGACCATTTGCGTCGTAGACTGGCACGCTATAATGAGCGTTTAAAAGAAATCGGCGAGGAGCTTGGATTTACAGAGAAATTAACAAGCTATGTGAGTAGACATTCTATGGCTATGACCCTACAGACTAACGGTGTTCCTCGTGAAATGATAAGTCAGGTAATGGGACATAAGGACATGGAGACTACCAATACTTATTTGGATAGTTTCGGTGACGCTGAAATAGAGAGAATTACAATAAATTATTTATATAAAAATAAAATGAAATTATGAGTAAGAGAGATTTTAAAGACCAACTTAGTGTATTGAAGTATAGAGTGGATAATAATAAAATGCGCAGCTATATGCGTAAGGAACTTGGAAGTGAGAAACTTGTAGAAAGAGAAATTCAAATTGTTCAATTAATGTTGAATAACCGTTGTAAAAGGCATGGAATAATTACGGAGGAAGATAATATTGTATATTTGAAGACGGGCAATTATTTTGAGTTGATAAAAGGGGGCAAACAGTCGTTAGCTTATCTTCAACAAGAAATAAATAGGTATCGGAAAGGTTTTTCCAGTGATACGACTTTTTGGTACAATGTGGATAAGGATTGGAATAATTTGCCTGCCTTGTTGATGGATTTAAATGAAGTCGAAAGTTTCAATTTGCAATGTTATCTCTCTGAATTAGAGATTTGGAAGTCGGAGTTATGTAGTACGCCTATTCCTAAAAAGGTGTTGGTTACAATGAATAGCAAATATGATGAAGCTGCTCTGAAAAAAGTATATGATTATCTGCGCAATACTAAATATTGGGCGGATAATAATATTGGTTCACGTGACTTTATAAGGATATTTAAAACCAGTTCTATCGATGGTCTTAGTAAGAAACTACGTATTCGGGAGATAGAGGGAAGTAAGGCTTTCGTAAGAGCCTTGGTGGATGTTTTGGTAGGAGCCTTTGACGCCAAGATTGTGAATTCGTGTTTTTGTTATGAGAATGGAGGAGCATTGAATATTGGTATCCATAATAGACCATCCAAAAAGGTAAGTGAGGAGTTGAGAAAATTGCTGTCTGATATATAATAAGTTAAATTCTATATATTTTTGCGCAAGCATTTTTTTGATATAAGGAGCTGATAATAAGTGTTGTTAGCTCCTTATTTTTTTGTGCGTATAGTTGCGCATTTGCTGTTTTTTTATTTGAAACTTGCTTTGTAATTTTGCTGATACATTAAAAAAAGTTATATGGAAAATAATAAAAAAAATAAACTTTATTACGTATCTACAGCAGATTTGATAAAGCTGATAAATGATGTAATGAATGCAGATAAAAAATCTGCTTCTGAGATTATTGGAATAGATGAAGTGTGTAGAATTACGGGACTCTCGAAGCATACTATTTATAAAAAAACTTCGAATAAGGAGATTCCTTTCTATAAATCTACTTTAAGCAGGAGGAGTGTTCTGCGATTTAGGCGTTCTGAGATAGAGAATTGGATATTGAAACACCGCATAGGAACGGTTGATGAATACCTCGATGCGCAGGATGCTTTATAATAATATGAATAATATAATTAAAATAATAATAGACTATTATGTACGACTCAATAAAAATAGTGTTGTCCGAAAAGGACTTGAATAATGAGATTAGTTTCATGGAAGAGATTCCTTGCAGAATTGTTGTGAGTGTATGTTCAGAGAATAGGGTTGTCGGTTATCTGAGAAACATGCGGGTAGAAGTTAGGGGAACTACTTTGGTGGTAGAAGGTAGTCTGACTAAGTGGGTATTGGGTAATAATTATGCAAAGCCTTTAGGGATATGGGAAATTAGAAGTGGAGTTAAGGCATTGAGTGTGGCTCTTGGTGTCCCTATTGAAAAGGCTGTGGTACAGCGTTTGGATGTTGCTTTCAATTTCCGTGTGAAGCATATGCCTTGGTTGTATATGCGTAGGTTGTTGTATTCGGATGGTTTCTATAGTGCTCATATAAAGAAAGAGACTTTGTATTTTAGTAAGCATGATTGTCAGATGGTGTTTTATGATAAGATAGCTGAAATGAAAAGTTGTAAAAGGACGGATGATATAAAGCAGGGGCTTGAGGATTTTGAGGATTTGAATGTGTTAAGGTATGAATTCAGATTCAAGAAGGTCAAGTCCATTTTCGGTAGGACAATCCGTGGAGAGGATTTATATACTACGTCCTTTTGTTTGTTGGTACTGAAAAAATGGTATGATTGTTATATGGATATACAAAAGACATATGATATAGAGCTTTCTTATTGTATGTTCAATAGTAAAAAGGCTTTTGAGCTTGCATGTGTTGCTTATTGCATGACTCAGTTCAATGTGTATGATATACTGGAGGAAGCTTTTATCAGACGGGATATTAGTAGCAAGAACAAGTATGATATAAAGGAGGTGTTGGCGAAGGCTAAAAATGTGGGGATTGATTCACTTAATGCAGCTTCCATGATAGATGAGCTGACCTCTAAAATAGAGCATGCATATGTCAAGTTAAGAAGTAGATATGATGTTGCTCCTGAGCGTTTGGAAAGATTGAATAGGTGGGTGGATAGAGGAGTGACTGGAATGCCCAGTTAGAATATGGTTTATATTCGTTTTTCTGCATGGTATATATTGAAGTCGGGTTCCTCAGTAGGTCTGTTATTGATAATGAAATAAAACGCGTAAAAATGCTTTTATATAATCAATAACAATTTCAATTATGCAGGTGAGTTGAAATGGGCAAGGTATCGGTTGTTGTTACATTAGGAAGGAGGTTTTGTGTCATTGCAGAGCAAGACCTCCTATTTGTAATGGATTTTATTATGAAAGATTTAAATATTGAAATTTAAGCTAGATTTGATGAAAGTCCGTAAAACTTCTGTGAAAAAGAAAAGCAGTCTCCGAAGAAACTGCTTTAGAAAAGAGTCTCGGTTGTAATACTCCTAACAACTCCGTCTTTCAGCATGGCCTGAGCTCGGTAGAGAATAAATCTCATTTTAGTCTCATCGACTCTTTTAATAAAGAAGAGAGTGGGCGAAGCTGCTCTTCTGATGTAAATGTCATAAGAAAATTTGAGAACACCAATGAAAGGAATACAGAGTTAAGTATAATTAACCAAGAAGATAAATTAAAAAAGAGCTTCGATTACACACTTCCTGGTAATTCTGAAACAGACAAGGGTCAGTCATTAACTGTTTTTAGCTCTGAAAGCTCTCTTTTAGTTCCTAAAGATACAACAAATCTAAATATTGAACAACAATTTATGGACGAAATTATAGAGAAAGCTAAGAAATCATCTACTATTGGTACAGAAAAGGCGTGGGGAAGTAAATTTATATAAATGCTGGAATAGGATGAACATGTTGTCTGTGTACTTTATTTATATTGGTGTTCATTGTGTTGTTACGCTTTCACTACTTTATAAAAGATTATGTAATAAATATTTGGATAGTCAAAAATGATTAAATATATTTGTTCTTCATAAGGTATAAATGTGCTATATACAGTGTGTTAGTATAGTGCATTGAGTATTAATATGAACAAATATTAGGATTATGGCGACTAAAAAGAACGGCTTTAATACTGGAATTGCTAGTGAGTATTTGGTGTTGTCCATGTTGTATCGGTTGAATTATGAGGCTTATATAACAATGGGAAATAAGAAAAGTGTTGATATTTGGATAATGAGGGATGATAAAACTGCTGTCTCGATTGATGTAAAATCTGTTCGTGAATATGATTCTATTCCCGTAGGTAATGTGGAGGCAAAAGATAACCACTATGTTATATTTGTGATATATAATAAAAAATTTGAAATTGAAGGTACTCCTACACTGCCTGATTTTTATATAGTTCCTAGTTCATATGTGGTAGAAAAACGGAAAAAATTTGAAAGTAATCATGTTGATATATTTAAAAAAGATATTGAAGGATATAAAAATCGTTGGGAGCTGTTGAATTCTTCTATTAAAAGTGGGAATGTTACACATGGTGAACAATAATATAGCCAACTATATGGAATTTAATTTTGGGAGTGCCTTACTTCGCTAAAATCGCTAGTTTTAATACGCACACAAGATAAAAGTCCTCACTGATTAAGTGGATTGCTTGTTTGCGTGTGTATAGGTTCTGGCGCTACACTTACGAAGTGTGGACTGTGACCCACTTCCTTTTAGATACAGCCTTTATTGGTCACGTGAAGGCAGAAATACGAATAATTATGGGATTTTCAATAATTGTATGGGTAGTTGCTATAGGTTTTTTATTGGTTTATTTCGCATTATGTGCAGAAGTCTCAGAAACAGCAGACAGAATGAATCGGAATAGATTGGTTTGGTTATTGTTTTCTATATTTTTCTCTCCTATATTGAGTGCTTTTATGCTTCATTGTCTTGGTCCTATTGAAAAAGGAGAAAGAATAATACAATACCACAAGAAAGATTCAAAGAATGATATTATTATAAAAGAGGCTGACGAAAGATTAGCACAAAGAAGAAATAAAGTATAATATAAAGAAAATAAATTTTGATGCAAAGTGGTTCATAGTTACCCTTTATTTAATTGAATTTTTGAATGAAAAATGCAATGAATAGTAAAGAAGAAAAACAATTAGTTAGTTCTCGGTGGAATGACTGCAGTACAATGAGTATTATTCATACTCCTACTGAGGAAGAGAGGAAAAAAGCAACTGATGAAATGGTTGACAATGCAATTAGTAATGTTAAGAATTTTTATTCTAATAAAAACGAACAAAATATAAAAGACTTGAAAGATTGTCTGAAAGATGTTTTGAGGGAGGAAAAGAAGCTTCAACGGAAAATTTCTCTTGGAGTGAAGAAGTACAAAGAGAAATTATCAAAAGATTATATAGAAACTGGGTATGAAATAGAGTTGTCTTTGGCAGAACAATATATAATTAGTATCTTGGATAAGTATGTAGAAGAGGGTGATTTTGATATGGTAGAACAATATATGTTCTATATGTTTAGAGATTATAGGGTTGACCTGCTTGAAAATTACGAGATAGCCGATAGAGTTAAATATATAAAGAGAATTCTTCCAGCTTTGATAGATATAAAGGTGAGAAATTCTATATTAGAAGAAATTACAAAAATGATTTCTAATGATATTGAGGATATTAAATTTCTAATTGAAATTAAAAGGGAGCTGTTTGTATTGGAGCAGAAAATAAGCTCTCGATAAATAATTTAATTATAAAAGGTTGAATGCCGTTTGACTATTTTGTTGAATGGCATTCTTTTTATATATGGCTTGCCACTATAAGGAAGATAATATTGTGTGTTCTGGATATATGGGGATTTACATTGAAGAACCGCGTTGTAAATAATGGTCTGCTTTGTTGTCCGCGGTTAAAGAATGTCCGAACTTTATAGTGTACTAAAATAAATGATATTATGGTTTGTTTCGGAGTTGATTTGTATCGATTTTCATTGATTTGTAATGATTGTTTTAGAAAAGTTGTATATAAAAAAGAAAAAGGAGATGAACAGATTGTTCTAACTCCTTCTATATCTGAAAGTAATATTAAGTTCTTGAAAATTAGCTCTTTGTTTCCCCCAGACGCGTACTCTACCGGGCTGAGCTACATCCCGAATTGCGGGTGCAAATGTACGGCTTTATTTTAAAATAGCAAATATTTATAGTGCTTTTTTTATTGAATGAACCTATATTTTGCAGTTTCAAGGCTTTCGGTCAACGTGTCCTGCTCTCTTTTTACTTGTATGCCTGCTTCGCAAGGCAATGGCTTTGAGCGGGCAGGCATACTTTGAATGAAGTTATTGCAGGTTTAGGCTGTTTCTTACGGAAGTGATAGCCGGACTTTCGGGCGTTACGGATTTCCGGGTACAATAATCGAATTCCGCAGATTTTTCGCCGCTAAATGATTTCCACTTCAGTTTCAATTTAACGGTCTTGCCTTCTGTATCAGGCAGGGCATCCAACTTGAAAGCAACCAGTCCGTCCGCATACCTGCCGTAAATGTCGCCCTTGGCATTGTGGCGGAATTCTACTTCATACGGGTTTTCCGGATTCTCGCTCAGCAGCAGATTGACAAAGTGCTTTGTTTGATAGTCTCCTTGCTGAGTTCTAAAGCGAAGGGTCAGATAACCGTCTTCTGCGATGGTTACCCAATCGTTCACTATTTCCACCGGGTCGGTGCCGTATACGGTATCGTTCTCTTCACCCAAATCCGGGGCGATGGGTTTGGTAAGGATACTGTCTATCCAGTTTATATGTACAGCTTGGGTGTAGATATCGCTGGGCTCGTCCACTTCCTTGTAGTTTACCAAAGCGCGGACTTCCTTCTCGCCGTAGGGAGATTTCGTCATGTTGGTAGGCAGCAGAGTGGTCTTGTCATCCAATTGCAGAAAGACTGTCTGGTCTGCATCGGTCTTTACCGTTACCAGGGCATTGGGGAATCTCATGGCATAATTATCATCGTCGTCCAGGCACGATTGGAGGCTTAAGGAGCTGATGGTTGCAATAGCGATTAAAATTTTCTTGTTAAAGATTGACTTCATTTTCATAGTGTACTCTTTTAAATTAAACATTTGGAATAGGTCTTGCTTTTATAGAAATAGCATATTTGCGAAAACCCTGCATGCAGCATTGTTAATTAATGATAAGAGCCGGAGTAAGCTGGTGCGGAATATTATTCCCCGATACATGAAAGATATTTGTATATCAGGTGGAATATGATTACCTTTGCTGTATGAGATGCACATCTCGCGTGTGTTGAGATGTATGTCTCGAACTGCATGAGATGTGCATCTCGTGCATGTTGGGGAATAGCTGTCCGGCCGTATGGAAACTGGCTTTCTGTTTAGGGGAAGTAACCTTCGGGTGGGGTGTCAGCGGTCTGGTTGCAGTAAGAAACATTATGTTCATTGTGAAAAGAGTATGAGTATAGTCTATTTGGTTCGAAAGAAGGTTTTCCGCACGGCGGAAGGGGTGAAGCAACTCTATTATGCTGTGCAGCGTGTGTTACAGCGGCGTGGAGGTGTGACGGCAGAGCTGCTGGCGCAGCGTATGGCATCCAGAAAAGGGATGAGTTCGGGAGACGTGCAGAGTGTATTGATAGATTTGCCGAAGTTTATAGAGGAAGCGCTGATGGAGGGAGAGTCGGTGACCATTAAGGGGCTGGGTTCCTTCCATGTGGCGGTGACGAGTGACGGGTTTGAGCATCCCGACGATGTGATGCCGGGCAAGGTACGCTTATCCCGTGTCTATTTTCGTCCGGATAAGTCGCTGGTGGCGAGGCTGAACAGCGGGATGGATTTCTACCGTTATCCGCTTAGCCGATATTTCCCTCACGATATGTTGCGGCCGGAAACGCTGCGAAAGGAGCGGGCCGAGGGAAAGACGGGAATTCCGGATGAGGACCCGGTTGGGATGGAAAATGATACGGAGGACTTTGTGGGGGAGGAGTGAGCGATGAATGTGGAAGAATTCAGAGAATACTGTCTCTCCTTGCCGGGAGTGAGCGAGAAGATGCCTTTTCCTAATGTGGCCGACAGATACAGCCGCGATGTGCTCTGCTTTTATGTGGGCGACAAGTGGTTCTGCTTTGTCAATATCGAAGTGTTCGACTTCTGCTGCATCAAGTGCCGCCCGGAGGAATCAACGGAGCTGCGGGCAAGGTACGAGGGGGTGAAGCCGGGGTGGCACATGAACAAGAAGTATTGGAACAGTGTGTATTTTAATCAAGATGTACCGGACAGCATTATCCGAGAACTGGTGGCACGCTCCTATCGGCTGGTTGTGGAGAGCCTGCCGAAGAGGGAGCGGGAGCGTTATACCCCCATGCACTCCCTATAAAAGTCGAACATTTCGAAGATAGTATCCTTGTCTGCCGTCTGGTTGAGACGGATGTCACCCACTTCTTTCAATAGGGTGAAGTTGATGACTCCGGCGGTATTCTTCTTGTCATGCTTCATCAGTTCGTACAGCTGGTCGTACTGTTTGCAGTTGAAGGCGAAGCTGCCATAATTCTCTTTGACGAACTGGATGGTCTGGCGCATCTTGTCCTTCGGGAATCCGGTCTTTATATAAGAAAGGTAGAGTTCGCAGACCAGCCCCCATGCCACTGCATAGCCGTGCAGCACCGGACGCCTTTCGGCAAGGGCAAGGCTTTCGAAGGCGTGTCCCACGGTGTGCCCCAGGTTCAAGGACTTGCGGATGCCATGTTCCAGCGGGTCTTCTTCTACGATGTGTTCCTTTACCTGCACGGAACGTCCTACCATGGACTTCAGCAAGGCATAATCTATCTTTTCCGTATCGAAGGCCAGCAGTTCCGCCAGATGTTCCGAGGTACTGATGAGGCCGTGCTTCAGCATCTCCGCATAGCCGGAGAAGAAGTTATGGGCATCGAGGCTGCGCAGGAATTCGGTTTCCAGCAGCACGCAGGCGGCAGGAGCAAAGACGCCGATTTCATTCTTCAGACCGTTGAAGTTGATGCCCGTCTTGCCTCCCACGGAAGCGTCGACCATGGCGAGCAGCGTAGTGGGAACGTTGATGTAGGCGATGCCCCGCTTGAAGGTGGAAGCGGCAAAACCGCCAAGGTCGGTTACCATGCCACCGCCCAGGTTGATGAGCAGGGAGTGGCGGCTGCCCCCTTTATCACTCAGGGCTTGCCATACGGCAGCCAGCGTTTCCAGATTCTTGTGCACGTCTTCTGCACCGATAATAATCTCTTCCGCTTCTTCCAGGGCGGGGATACCGTCCAGATGCGGGCGGCAGAGGCGGTGGGTATGCTCGTCGGTAAGGATGAAAAGCTTGTCATGGGGACACTTCGCTATGGCATGCGTCAGGCTGTTTGCCAGTCCTTCGCAAAGGATTACTTCTTGTTTACTCATCTTGTTAATTACAAATTACGAATTACCAATTACTGATGTTACGGATTATGAAGGAAAGGGAGCCTTCTTCATTATATTGTGGCACAAAGATAGCTCTTTTGGCAATAAAACGTTATCTTTGTCCCGTGAAATTCTATGGGTGGCAAGGTGTTTCCGTCATCTGCCTCCCGCTATTTGTAATTAGTAATTTGTAATTGATTGATAGAAATGAGAGCATTACTTCCCGTTTATTGCCGTCCGCTGGGTTATTTCATCATAGCTCTGGCGTTGTTCCTCCCTTTCATATTCCTATTGTGGGGAAAAGTGACAGATGCCAACTTGCTGTTCTATAAGGAATGCTCCAAACTCCTGATGATGATGGGGGCACTGATGATAATCTTTGCCTTGACGAAGAACGAAAACAAGGAGATAGAGCAGGTGCGCAACAAGGCCACGCGCAACGCCATCTTTCTGACTGTTCTTTTTATCTTCGGCAGTATGCTCTACCGGGTGGCGCAGGGTGACCTCCTTTCGGTCGATTCTTCTTCTTTTCTCATATTTCTTATATTGAATGTGCTTTGCTTGGAATTTGGTATAAAGAAAGCGACAGTTGATAGATTATTTAAGCGGAATAGTCGATAAATAAAGCAAATCGTCATGTGGGGCATTAAACCTTTTGCCCGGAAGTCTGTCAAATGAAACAGTGAATAAAAGGCATTGTTCATTTAAGAATAGACAAAGAATAGACACATGAAGAAAATTATCACGGGGATGGCGTTACTGTTGGTAACAACGCTGTCTGCATTCTCACAGACCAAAAACATTACGGTATCGGGCCGTGTCGTGGAGGACACCAAGGAGCCTGCGATACAAGCTACCGTGCAGTTGCTTTTGTTGCCAGACAGTGTCCAGGCATCGGGTACGGCCACTACGGCACAAGGTTATTTCACTCTTCCCAAAGTCAGTGCGGGTAAATACGTACTGAAGGTTTCCTACATCGGATTCAAGAGCCAGTACATCCCTTTGCACCTTTATGCCACGACAACCGCCAAGAACGTGGGTACGCTGACACTGGAAACGGATGCGGTGCTACTGGCCGAGGCTGTGGTTACGGCAGAAGCGCCGCAAGTGCAGGTGGTGGAAGATACACTGGTCTATAATTCCTCAGCTTATCGTACTCCCGAGGGAGCCATGCTCGAAGAACTGGTGAAGAAGTTGCCCGGTGCGGAGATTGACGACGAGGGTAATGTGAAAATCAACGGTAAGGACTTGTCGAAGATTATGGTCGACGGAAAGGAGTTCTTCGGCGGAGACGTAAAGACCGGTTTGAAGAACCTGCCGGTAGATATGGTAGAGAAACTGAAGACCTACGACAAAAAGTCCGATTTGGCACGTATCACCGGTATTGACGACGGTGAGGAGGAGACGGTGCTCGACTTGACCGTAAAGAAAGGTATGAATCAGGGTTGGTTCGGTAATGCCGACGTGGCCGGAGGGACGGAAGACCGCTATATGGGCCGCTTCATGCTGAACCGCTTCGTGGACAAAACCCAGGTGTCGGTAGTGGGTTCTGCCAATAACGTGAACGACCAGGGCTTTTCGGGCGGTGGCGGTCCTCCGCGCTGGCGCAGGAACAACGGACTTACTGCAACGAAAATGCTGGGTGTGAACTTCGCTACCCAAACCGATAAACTGGAACTGGGCGGTAGTGCACGCTACAACTATCAGGATGGGGATATTGCAAGTATCGGTTCTACCGAGGACTTTCTGCCGGACGGCAACTCTTACTCCAACTCGAACAGCAGGCAACGTAACAAAGCCAAGAATTTCAATGCCGATTTCCGTATGGAGTGGAAGCCGGACTCGATGACGAATATCATTTTCCGTCCCAACTTCTCGTACGGCAAAACGGACAATCTCTCCAATTCTGAGAGCGGTACGTTCAATTCCGACCCTTACAGTCTGGTGAGCGACCCCAATAACTGGCTGAATCTGGAGAAGATTCTCAATCCGGACGATGACCCGTTGAGAAGTATCCGTATAAATGCCATCAACAGCGGTTCGCTGAGCGACAACAAGAGTGTGTCTACGGATGCAACCTTGCAGTTGAACAGAAAGCTGAATGACAAAGGACGCAATGTCACGTTCCGTGGAAGATTCGGTTATACCAATAATGACAACAACCAGTATACGGAGTCGGAAACACATTACTTCCAGTTGTTGAATGCTTTGGGAGGAGACTCCATCTTGGTTCGTAACCAGTACATCACTACTCCTACCAAGAACTACAATTACAGTGCACAGCTGACTTACAGCGAACCGATAGCCCGCGCCACTTTCTTGCAATTCAGCTATCAGTTCCAGTACAAGTATAGCGAGAGCGACAAGACGACGTATGATTTGCAGGGCTTTCCGGATTGGGAATTGTCAACCCAGCTTCCTACGGGATATGAAGAGCATGCAGTGGACAGTCTGGGCAAGTATGCGGAATACCGTTACTACAACCACGATGCATCCGTGTCCTTGCGCTTTATCCGCGAGAAGTACCAGTTGAGCGCAGGTATGTCGTTCCAGCCGCAGCATTCTGTGTTGTCCTATAAACGCGGCGACTATATGATTGATACCACCCGCAATGTGTTCAACTTCGCTCCGAACCTGGACTTGCGCATCCGTTTCTCCAAGGTGAGCCAGCTGCGTATGACATACCGCGGGCGTAGCAGCCAACCGAGTATGGAGAATCTGTTGCCGATTGTGGACAACTCCAATCCGCAGAATGTACGTATCGGTAATCCGGGCTTGAAGCCTTCCTTCACGCACAACATGCGATTCTTCTATAATACGTATAATGCCGAAAAGCAGCGCGGTATTATGTCGCACGTCAACTTCTCGGCAACGCAGAATAGCATCAGCAATAGCCGTGTGTACAATTCGGAGACTGGTGGATGGACTACAACTCCGAAGAATATCAACGGTAATTGGAATGCGTTCGGCATGTTTGGCTTCAATACGGCACTGCCCAATAAGAAGTACACCATCAACTCCTTCTCCAATGCCAACTATCAGAACAATGTGGCTTATCTGACGTCCGGTAAGGGAGCGGATGCCGTGGAACGGAAGAATACGACCACCAACCTGACGCTGGGCGAACGTCTGAATGCTGCCTATCGTAACGACTGGTTTGAATTCGGCTTGAACGGAAGCATCTCCTATTCAATAGAGAAGGATAAACTGACGCCTGACAATAATCAGGAGCCCTATACCTTCTCCTACGGTGCCAATACGCAGATTTCCATGCCGTGGAACATGACGCTCTCTACCAATATTGCCAACCAGAGCCGTCGAGGATATACGGACAGCAGTATGAACCGTAACGAGCTTATCTGGAATGCACAGTTGTCGCAGACTTTCCTGAAAGGGAATGCCACCGTCAGCTTCGAGATGTACGACATTCTGAAGAAGCAGAGTAACATCAGCCGTTCGCTGACTGCAAGCGGCCGCTCGGTGTACGAATATAACGGCGTGAACAGCTATTGCATGCTTCACTTCATCTATCGTCTGAATATTTTCGGCAGCAAGGCCGCCCGCGATAAGATGCAGGGCAGACGCGGCTTCGGCGGTCCGGGCTTCGGTCCGGGTCATGGTCCTGGCGGTTTCGGAGGACGCAGGCCGTTCTAAAGCGGAGGGGATCACCCCCATAATCAGCTTGTCATTCTGATACACTCTCAATTCTGTGGCAGGTTTCTTTTTGATTATTTTTCAGACGCGGATGACGCAGATAAGAATATTAAAAATCTGCGTCATCCGCGTCAAAGCGATAGCAAGTATAAGTTTTCAGACAAGTTGGGGGAAGAGGGACTTTTATGTTAATCTCTGTAATCTTCGGTGAAAGTTTCTGTGTTTTTCCTACATTTGTTTCACACTTAATTGTCTGTGAACATGCTTGATTGGAACTTCATTGCCAGCCAGATTGCTACGATAGCCTTCGACATTGTTTATTTCGGTGCCATCATCGGAACGATTGTCGTCATTATCCTCGACAACCGCAATCCGGTGAAAACCATGGCATGGATACTGATACTGATGTTCCTTCCCATCGTGGGGCTGGTGTTTTACTTCTTCTTCGGGCGTAGTCAGCGCCGTGTGCGCATGATAGGGAAGAAGAGTTACAGCCGCTTGTTGAAGAAACCTATGGCGGAATATCTGGCGCAGGACTCATGTGCGCTTCCCATCAATTACAGTCGTCTCATATCCTTGTTCCGTAATACCAACCAGGCTTTCCCCTTCGATGGAAACCGGGTGGAAGCCTATACCCTGGGGCTCTCCATGCTGCAATCCCTGCTGCGCGAACTGGGGAAAGCAACGAAGCATATCCACATGGAATTCTATATCTTTGAGGACGATGCCATTGGGCGCTTGGTGCGTGATGTCCTGATGGAAAAGGCGCGTGCCGGGGTAGAGGTACGTGTGATTTATGATGATGTGGGTTGCTGGCATGTTCCCAACCGTTTTTTTGAAGAGATGCGCGAGGCCGGTATCGAGGTACGCAGCTTTCTGAAGGTACGTTTTCCGCTTTTCACCAGTAAGGTGAACTATCGTAATCATCGGAAAATAGTTGTCATTGACGGGCGCATCGGTTTTGTGGGGGGGATGAATCTTGCCGAACGCTATATGCGCGGATTCTCATGGGGCATCTGGCGGGACACACATCTGCTGCTGGAGGGCAAGGCTGTTCACGGATTGCAGACCGCCTTCCTACTCGATTGGTACTTTGTGGACCGTACACTGATTACGTCTACCCGCTATTTCCCGAAAATAGAAAACTGCGGTACTTCCTTGGTGCAGATTGTAACGAGTGAGCCCGTAGGCCCATGGAAAGACATTATGCAGGGACTTGTCATATCCATTTCCAGCGCAAAGAAATATTTCTATATCCAGACTCCCTACTTCCTGCCCACCGAAGCCGTACTTGTTGCTATGCAGACAGCCGCCTTGTCAGGTGTCGATGTGCGTCTGATGTTGCCCATGCGTGCTGATAACCGCTTGACGCATCTGGGTTCCTGCTCTTATCTGGCAGATGTGCTCTATTCGGGAGTCAAGGTCTATTTCTATAAGAAAGGCTTCTTGCACTCCAAACTGATGGTTTCGGATGATGAGTTGTCCACGGTAGGCTCTACGAATGTGGATTTCCGCAGTTTTGAACATAACTTTGAGGTGAATGCCTTCATCTATGACACAGAAACAGCGCTTCAGATGCGCGAAATCTTCCTTCAAGACCAGCGCGACTGCGTACAAGTATTCCTGAAGAACTGGGTGAAGCGCCCCTGGTATCGTAAGGCTGCAGAGAGTGTGGTGCGGCTGATGGCGCCGCTGTTATAATGAAGAATGATGAATGAAGAATTTCTTGAAGTGTATTCATATCGTACCATTCTTCATTCATCATTTAAATATCGTGAAGTTCACGCTCCCGTATACCCTTCTCTCCACAAAGTGCGGATGTTCCTCGAAACTGTTTTTCTTCCCGTGTTCCAAGACGAAGAGTCCGTCTTCTTTCAGCAAGTTGTTCTCGAAGATGAGATCGGGCAAGGTTTCCAGCCCGGCAAGCTCGTAGGGAGGGTCGGCAAAGATAAAGTCGAACTGCTCGCGTCCGCTTTTGAGGTATTTGAATACGTCACCGCGTATGGGTAGGCACTTGTCCGTCTTTAATTCCTGCATAATTTTGCAGATGAAGGCATAGTGGTCGCGGTCTTTTTCCACGCTGATTACTTGGTCGCAGCCTCTGGACACAAGCTCGATGCTGATGCTGCCCGTACCGGCAAATAGGTCGAGGGCACGGATGCCGTCCTCAAAGTCCATGTAGTTGGAGAGCACATTGAACAGATTCTCTTTGGCAAAGTCTGTGGTGGGGCGTGCCTTGAAGGAGTGGGGCACGTCGAAACGTCTTCTTTTGTATATTCCGCTGATTACTCGCATAGGGTTATGGCTTGCAGGTCAAGATTAGTGGCGGGATTCATGATGAATACCTGCCGGATGAATTTTCGCAGTTCGGGCAGTAGCAGTTCTTTGTCGTTCAGGTCACCGGTTAGGTGCAGCTCATCACGCTCCTGCTCGAAGCCGAGTTGTTTCCATATATATAATAGGTAGTAGACACGGTCGGGTGTGCTTCTGCATTCAAAGGAATTGGCAAGAAGGAGGCGTCCGCGCTCGTAGCCGTATACGTCTACGGCATCTTTTCGCAAGTGTGCATACATCTTCCGGTTGTTGCCCAAGCGGCTCTTTGAGGAGAAGAACTCAATGAAGGGGCTGGCTTGGGAATAGAACTTGACATCGGGATACTGTTCGCGAAGGAAGGAGCAGGCACTCTTATCCATGCCGAACAGTACGACAGTGCTGTTCTTATGCAGTATGTTGTATTGTACGGTTTCGTTTTCCCGTTTAGGATGGTTGTGATAGAAAATGATTTCCGTTTGTTCGTCCTCGAAGAACTCCAGGGGAATGAACGTGAAGCGTTTGTCTGCCATGAGCACATTGACACGGCGGAAGGGACGTTCCAGCCATGCCAGTTCGCGGAAGGTCTGTTTCAGATTGGCAGTGAGGGAGAAGGACTCGTCCACTGCACGGTCGTAGTAAGAGAACTCGCCGTCGCCCAGAGGGTTGAACACGGAAAAAGAAAATCCATCCGTACTGAGACGGATGGATAATGTATACTGTTCCGATTTATTAAAATCAGTCGTTTCTATCATACGTTTGTCGGGGTGAGATTATTCCCAGTTACCGGCGTTGTTGTTAGCTGTTTCCAAGCTACCAATCATCAGACCGCAGTACTTGCCAAGTTTGGTTTGTACGTCCTTGATGTTGGCAATTTCTTGTGCATCCAGACCGTTCAAATAAACTTCGTACGGAGTCTTCACTTCGAGCAGACAGAAAGGAGCGCCGGATTTGGCTGTATCGTTCTTGATGGCCATTTCGAACTGTGCACCGTTTCCGAAGGGAACATATCTCATTGAATCGGGGTTGAAACCTTTCGGGAAGATAGTATCCAATACGGCTACCCACAGAGTGTCACGCTTGAAGTTTTCCAATCCCCATTTCTTGACGTCAGCATAGTTACCTGTCTTCTTTGCCTTATTGATGATGTTGATGGCTTTCTTTTCAGTCAGACCGTCTTCCAGCTGCTTATCGTTCAGTTCTCCTTGCTTGAAGATGAACGGAAGTTTCTGGTTTTTAACAAAGTCAATCAGAGAGTCGAAGCTTGCAGTATATTGCTGGTCATGTAAAGTACGATATTCCAATTGTGCTTTACGGATGTCAATCAGACGTGCAATGACGGCTGCGTCTCTGTGCTTCTTTGCTTTTTCAAAGTTGATAGGACCCATAATGCTGGTGTAACAAATATAAATTAGCACCAAAGCACATAAGCCTAAAATGACATTAAATACTGTTTTCATGATAAATATGTTTTTTAGTTGTTATATTCGCACCGCAAAAATAAAAGAAATTAATTTAAAAACGATAGTTCCCTTTACTTTTTTCTGTTACAAAAATGATAAATAACTATTTAGAAAGGCAAATTAAGGAAAATTTTCCTTACCAACCAACTCCTGAGCAAGAAATTGCTGTAAAATCTTTATCGGAGTTCCTTCTGTCACCCCGTAGCGAGGTGGTTTTTATGCTTCGTGGTTATGCGGGGACGGGTAAAACATCGTTGGTCGGTGCCTTGGTGCGGACGTTGGATAAGTTGCAACAAAAGTCGGTATTGCTGGCACCGACCGGACGGGCGGCAAAAGTTTTCTCGGCGTATGCGGGGCATCCGGCGTTTACAATTCATAAAAAAATTTATAGACAGCAATCTTTCTCCAATGAGCTGAGCAATTTTTCTGTGAACGATAATTTGACAACTCACACTTTATATATAGTGGATGAGGCCTCGATGATTTCCAATGAGGGACTGTCCGGTTCCATGTTCGGCACGGGCAGATTGCTGGACGACCTGGTGCAGTTTGTCTATTCCGGCCAGGGATGCCGCCTGCTGCTGATGGGCGATACGGCACAGCTGCCGCCGGTGGGGGAGGAGCAGAGCCCTGCCCTCTTTGCCGATGCCTTGAAAGGCTACGGGCTGGAAGTGGTGGAGGTGGACTTGACGCAGGTGGTGCGTCAGGAGCAACAGTCGGGCATTTTGTGGAATGCCACCCGCCTGAGGCAGTTGATAGCGGAAGACGATTGCTACAGCCTGCCGAAGATAAAGGTTTCGGGGTTTGCCGACATTAAAGTTCTGCCCGGAAATGAGCTGATAGAAACGCTGAGCTCTTGCTACGACCATGACGGGCTGGATGAAACTATCGTGGTGTGCCGCTCCAACAAGAGGGCGAACATCTACAACAAAGGCATCCGTGCGCAGATTCTCTGGCGTGAGGATGAATTAAACACCGGTGATTTGTTGATGGTGGCGAAAAATAACTACTTCTGGACGGAAAAGGAGAAGGAGATGGATTTCATTGCCAACGGTGAGATTGCCGTGGTGCGCCGCGTGCGCCGTACGCGAGAGCTGTATGGTTTCCGCTTTGCGGACGTGACGCTGGTCTTTCCTGACTATAACGACTTTGAACTGGAAGTGAACATGCTGCTCGATACGCTGCATACCGACTCGCCTGCGCTGCCCAAGGCAGAAAACGACCGGCTTTTCTACTCCGTCCTCGAAGATTATGCCGACATCACCGTGAAGCGCGAGCGGATGAAGAAGATGAAGGCAGACCCGTACTACAACGCCTTGCAAGTGAAGTATGCCTATGCCGTGACTTGCCACAAGGCGCAGGGCGGGCAATGGAAGAATGTCTTTCTGGACCAGGGGTATATGACGGATGAATACCTGACACCCGATTATTTCCGTTGGCTCTACACCGCCTTTACCCGTGCCACGGGAACGCTCTACTTGGTGAACTATCCGGAAGAACAAATAGTTTGAAAAAGAGAGGGGTACCGATGCAGTATTCCGGCATTTTTTGTATTTTTGTAGATAGAACAACTATAACTGAACAAGTATGAAGAAGCTATACTCTCTCTTTGCCTTGATAGCACTGCTGTTTACCGCTTCCGGTTGCGAGGACGATTACCGAAGCATGGTACTTTTCGAAGGTGTGGAGCCTATCTACCAGATTGGGACATGTGACAATCTGGTGTCCAATCTTTCTTATTATCTTTCTGAAACAAACGAAGATACAGTGCTGGGCATTGACGGCGGCGACGGTTCCTATAATGTGATTAACGAGCACGAGTCGGTGGCTTCCGTGACTTTTACCGATGATGTCAACGGGTATCAGCGTATCAAGATTCATCCGCTGGCAGAGGGGGAGACGATTGTGAAGGTGATGGATGGTTCCGGTGAGGAAACACAACTGCGCATCACGGTGAAAGGTCGTAGGCAATATACGTTGACGAAAATGGGCTTCGAGTATGGTATCAGTAGTGGTGCACCGACGGAACTGCTGGGTGATGTTTCTAAGGCACTTGCCGAGCGTCCTTGGGTGAAGGATGGCGGGTATTATGTGCTGGTGCCCGAAGATTTCTCCAATAGTATGTGGAAAGGTGTATTGGAAATCTATCCGACGGGAAAAGAGGAGGAACCGCTAATGGGGATATACGAGACAGTTCCAGTGGAAGATGAGAACGGAGATACATATGCATTGTGGCAGTTTACTTATAATGGAGAGAAGAGGCTCTTTACGCGGACGGTCTCGGGAAATGGTAAATGTGTACTTGCGGAAAATGTAACTCCTTTCTGTCCTTCCGGTTTGCTGCCCGAAGGTGCACTGGTGGTTTATCGCGAAATGTTTATACTTCGGATGGAATAAGGTTTTAGTGGAAATCTTGTCAAGAGCAGATTTACGAAAGATTAACAGACGGGAGGCTTAGGCTTCCCGTTTTTGTTTCTGTTGCGCATCATCTGTCTGTTCTGTATGCATCATTCGTTTGCTTCGAATGCATTGTCTGTTTGTTCTGGACTAATCATCCGTTCCCTCCACTTCACTGTCCCAAACCTTAGGGTTTTTCACGGAAACCCCAGGGCTTTGGAGGGTAAATGCCAGCCATTTCACTTGCTAAGGTGTGGCATTTAGGATGGTAAGGTGTGGAGTTTGGGGAGCCGGCATGTGGCATTTCAAATGGAATACCGTGGAGGATAAAAAGAAAAGGAGAAGCAATGCTCCTCCTTTCCCGGTAGTTTAATTTTGAAATATCTAAAAAATGACATTACAAATATACAACATCACAGAGGCGATGTCAAGTGTTTCGCCAATTATTTTCAATTATAATCCTGCCAATTCCAAAACTTTGTCAATGGCAGCGTTCAGTCCGTCAGCATTCTTACCGCCGGCAGTTGCAAAGTGGGGCTGGCCACCGCCACCGCCTTGGATAAGTTTGGCAGCTTCTTTCACCAGGTTACCGGCTTTCAGTCCGCCTGCCACGAGGTTGTCGCTCAGCATGACGGTCAGCATCGGCTTGCCTTCGGCTTCTGTTCCCGCTACGAAGAACAGGTTTTCCGTAATCTGGCCACGCAACTGGAAGGCGATGTTCTTCACTGTTTCTGCCGGCAGGGGAGCACAGAACTTGATGACTTTAACGCCATTGACTTCCTGCACGTTCTTCAGCAGTCTTTCTTTCAGCTGTGCTTCTTTCTCTTTCATGAAGTCCTCTACCTGCTTCTTCAGTCCGGCGTTTTCGTCAATATACTTACGGATGGTTCCGGCAAGGTCGGGTGCGTTGTTGAAGAGCGCCTTCAAGTCGTGCAGCGTGTCCTCGATGGTGTTCATCAGTTCCTCCACGCGTGCACCCGTGTAGGCTTCGATACGGCGCACACCGGCAGCCACGGAGCTTTCGGAGATAATCTTCACCATACCGATGTTTCCGGTTGCAGCCACGTGCGTACCACCACAGAATTCTACGGAAGAACCGAACTGGATAACGCGTACATGGTCGCCGTACTTCTCGCCGAACAGAGCGATGGCGCCCAGTTCTTTGGCTTCTTCGATAGGAATGTTGCGGTATTCCTTCAAAGGTATGTTGGCGCGAATCTTTGCATTAACGATGTGTTCCACCTTGCGGATTTCCTCGTCCGTCACCTTTTGGAAGTGTGAGAAGTCGAAACGCAGGGAGTCCGGTGTAACCAAAGAGCCCTTCTGCTCTACATGTTCGCCCAACACTTCGCGCAGTGCAGCATCCAGCAAGTGGGTGGCAGAGTGGTTGGCGGCACAAGCGGCACGCTTGTCGGTATCCACGCATGCCATCATCGGAGCTTCCATGTGTTCGGGCAGCTTCTTGGTGATGTGGATAGGCAGGTTGTTCTCCTTCTTGGTGTCTACCACTTCGATGGTTTCAAACTCGTTCACCAATACACCGGTGTCACCTACCTGACCGCCGCTTTCGGCATAGAACGGAGTCTTGTCCAGTACAATCTGATACAAGGTTTGGTTCTTCTGCTTCACTTGTCGGTAGCGCAGAATGGATGTTTCGTATTCCGTATAGTCATATCCTACGAATTCGGTAGTACCCTCCTTTAGCGTAATCCAGTCACCGGTCTCTATGGCGGCGGCATTGCGGGCACGCTGTTTCTGCTGCTGCATTTCGGCGTCAAACTCCTTGATGTCGGCAGTCATGCCGTTTTCGCGGAGAATCAGTTCCGTCAAGTCGAGCGGGAAACCGAAGGTATCATATAGGGTAAAGGCATCCTTTCCGCTGATTTCGTTCTTGCCGGTGGATTTGGCATCTGCCATGGTCTTTTCCAGCAGGCGGATACCCGTCTCCAGGGTGCGGAGGAAGGAATCTTCTTCTTCCTTGATAACTTTGGCAATCAGTTCCTTCTGTGCATCCAGTTCGGGATAAGCGGCGCCCATGTTCTCGATGAGTACGGGGAGGAGCTTGTACATGAATGCCTGCTTCTGTCCGAGGAACGTGTAACCGTAGCGCACGGCACGGCGGAGGATACGACGGATGACGTAACCTGCCTTGGCATTGCTCGGAAGCTGTCCGTCGGTGATGGAGAAGGCGATGGTGCGGATGTGGTCGGCAATTACACGCATGGCGATGTCCGACTTCTCATCTTCGCCATACTTCTTGCCTGCCATGTCTCCGATGGCTTTCAGTATCGGTTGGAATACGTCGGTGTCGTAGTTGGAGGTCTTTCCTTGCAGTGTGCGCACCAGTCGCTCGAAGCCCATGCCGGTGTCGATGACCTTGGCGGGAAGTCCTTCCAGGCTGCCGTCCGCCTTGCGGTTGAACTGCATGAACACGAGGTTCCAGATTTCAATCACCTGCGGGTGGTCTTTGTTCACCAGCTGGCTGCCGGGTACTTTGGCCTTCTCTTCTTCCGAACGGGAGTCCACATGGATTTCCGAACACGGACCGCACGGTCCCGTATCACCCATTTCCCAGAAGTTATCGTGTTTGTTGCCATTCAGAATGTGGTCTTTCGGCAAGAACTGCTCCCAGTAAGAAGCGGCTTCGTTGTCGCGTTCCAGTCCTTCTTCGGCGCTACCTTCGAATACGGTGGCGTAGAGGTCTTTGGGGTCGAGTTTCAATACATCCACCAGATACTCCCATGCCCAGGAGATGGCTTCCTTCTTGAAGTAGTCGCCAAACGACCAGTTGCCCAGCATCTCGAACATGGTGTGGTGGTAGGTATCGTGACCCACTTCCTCCAGGTCGTTGTGCTTTCCGCTTACGCGAAGGCATTTCTGCGAGTCAGCAACTCTTTTGTATTTCGCCGGGTGGTTGCCCAAAATGATATCTTTAAACTGGTTCATTCCCGCATTGGTGAACATCAACGTGGGGTCATCCTTAATCACCATCGGGGCCGAAGGCACTATCTGGTGACCTTTACTTTCGAAGAAACTCTTGAAAGAGTCTCTGATTTCGTTTGCAGTCAACATACTCTCTATTGATTTATCTGATTCTAATTTGATTTACCTTCTCTTGTCGTTTTTTGCCCGTTTCTTACTACTAACTACTTGCTACTTAGTCTTAATATTCTTGAAAAAACTGTGCAAAGATAGCTTGTTTTTATTACTTTTGTCGCATTGACAAGCGAAATATTTCCTAAGATGCGCAAAGTTTACTACATTTATAATCCCCAGACGCAGACGTACGACCGTATTTATCCTACCGTGAGGCAGCGGGCGCTGAGCATTCTCCGCCGTTTGTTCATCGGTATGGGGCTGGGTGCGGGCAGTTTCATCGTATTGCTGCTTATCTTCGGCTCTCCGTCGGAGAAGGAGTTGCGAAAGGAGAACAGCAAACTGCAGGCGCAGTACAACGTCCTCTCCCGCCGGCTGGACGAGGCTATGGGAGTGCTGCAAGACATACAGCAGCGTGATGACAATCTGTACCGGGTGATTTTCATGGCCGACCCTATTCCTTCTGCCATCCGTCAGGCTGGATACGGCGGTACCAACCGCTATGAGCATCTGATGGATATGGCTAACTCCGACTTGGTTATCAATACCACGCAGAAAATGGATATGATTAGCAAGCAACTCTATATCCAGTCCCGCTCCTTTGACGATGTGGTGGAGATGTGCAAGAATCATGATGAAATGCTGCGCTGCATTCCTGCCATACAGCCGGTTTCCAATAAAGACCTCCGTAAGACCGCTTCGGGTTACGGTACGCGTATCGACCCCATTTATGGTACCAGCAAGTTCCATGAGGGTATGGACTTTTCGGCTCCCCAGGGCACGGATGTCTATGCCACGGGAGATGGCACCGTGGTGCAGATGGGCTGGCAATCGGGCTATGGCAACAGAATTGTGATAGACCACGGCTTCGGTTATCAGACGGTGTATGCACACTTGCGCGATTTCCGGACGAAGTTGGGCAAGAAAGTGGTACGTGGTGAGGTCATTGGCGGGGTAGGCAGTACGGGCAAGAGTACTGGTCCGCACTTGCACTACGAAGTACACGTTAAGGGAAAAGTTGTGAATCCCGTCAACTACTACTTCATGGATCTCAGTGCCGAGGATTATGACCGCATGATACAGATTGCGGCGAACCATGGTAAGGTGCTTGATTGACGGATGATTTATAGAGAAAGGATTACATCATGCTGAATACAGATAAGAATTTAAAGTTATATTACTCCATCAGCGAGGTGGCTGCCATGTTCGATGTCAACGAATCACTGCTCCGTTTCTGGGAAAAGGAGTTTCCGCAACTCAATCCGAAGAAGGGGGGGCGGGGAATACGCCAGTACCGTAAGGAGGACATTGAGACAGTGAAACTTATCTATCATCTGGTGAAGGAGCGCGGAATGACCTTGCCCGGCGCCCGCCAACGGATGAAAGACAATAAAGAAGCTACGATACGCAACTTTGAAATCGTAGATCGCCTGAGAGCTATCCGCGAAGAACTGGTAGGCATGAAACTGGCATTGGATGAGTTTACTTACGAGGATGTGGAGAGCTTGAAGGAAAATATTCAAGGACTGAAGTAGAATAAATACCACTCCGTTTATTCCTCTACTCTCGTCACTTGTTTTATATTCTGTATCTGCTTCAGGTTATTGCAGATAGTGCGCACGTCGTCCACATCGTGTACATAGAGTTGTATCTTTCCTTCGAAGATGCCGTCGTTGGTTTCGATGGTCAGTTTACGGATATTCACGTTGAGCTGGCGGGAGATGACTTGGGTCACTTCGTTCAGCAATCCCATACTGTCTATACCTTTTATATATATGGTGACGAGGAACGACAAATCCTTGTGAGTGTCCCACTCGGTGGCGATGATACGGTTTCCGTAACTACTCTTAAGGCGGGTGGCAATGGGGCATTGGCGCTTGTGGATGACAACACGGTTTTGCTCGTCGATGTATCCCAGTACGTCGTCACCCGGAATGGGGTGGCAACAGTCGGCCATAATATAGTTCTTTGAGATGGTCTCTTCCGTCAGCTTCAGAATCTGCTTGGTGTTGATTTTCTCTTGTGGTGCTTTCTCTTCCGGTTGTTCTTTGGCATCCTTGTTGTCCTTGTTACCGAAGGAGAAGGTCAGGAACTTCTTCCAGTTGCTGTTCTGCTTTTCCTTGAACACGTTCTTGTCGGCATCGCCCAGCACAACCCGTTTGTTGCCGATGGCAACGAGCAGCTCGTCGCGGGTGTGGAAGCCGTGCAGCCTGGTCAGCTTGTCCAGAGCAGCATCATCCATACGTATATCCTCGTTTTTGAAGAATTCGTTCAGTATGGTTTCACCTTCTTTCTGATAGGCTTTCGCCTCTTTGCGCAGGATGGCGGCAATCTTGGCGCGGGCGCGGGCAGTGGTGGCATACACTTCCCACTCCGGCTGTACGCGTTGCGATTTGGAGGTCAATATCTCTACCTGGTCACCGCTTTGCAGCTTGTGGCTTAGGGGAACCAGTTTGTGGTTTACCTTGGCGCCGATGCAGTGGCTGCCGATGTCGGTATGCAAGGAGAAGGCAAAGTCCAGTGCCGTAGAGTTCTGCGGCATGGTCTTGAGGTCGCCTTTCGGGGTGAAGACGAAAATTTCCGATGCGAACAAGTTCAGTTTGATGGTATCGAGAAAATCGATGGCGTCCGGTTGTGGGTCGTCCAGAATTTCCTTGATGGTACGCAACCATTTCTCCAGTTCGCCTTCATCTTCGCTGCCTCCGCCTTCTTTGTATTTCCAGTGGGCGGCAAAGCCTTGTTCGGCAACGTCATTCATGCGTTCACTGCGGATTTGTACTTCAATCCATTGCCCGTTGTTACCCATAAGGGTGACGTGCAGGGCTTGGTAGCCGTTGGCTTTGGGATGGCTCACCCAGTCGCGCAGGCGGTCGGGGTGGGGCTTGTATATCTTGGATATGGAGACGTAAATGTCGAAGCAGTCGTTTAGCTCTTCCTCTATATTGCGGGGCTCGAAGATGATGCGGACAGCAAGCAAATCATAGATTTCCTCGAAGGGGACATGCTTGGTCTGCATTTTGTTCCAGATGGAGTAGATGGACTTTACACGGGCAAGGATACGGTATTTCAGTTCCATTTTGTCCAGTTGCGCCCGTATCGGAGCGGTGAACTCATTGAATACCTTGTCGCGTTCCACGGCGGTGGCTTCCAGTTTCTCTTCTATCTCGTGGTACTCTTCCGGATGTTCGTACTTGAAGCTCAGGTTTTCCAGTTCTGTCTTGATTTTGTACAAGCCGAGGCGGTTGGCGAGCGGGGCATAAATATAGAGTGTTTCGCCTGCAATCTTGAACTGCTTGTTGGGCAGCATGGAGCCGAGTGTACGCATGTTATGCAGACGGTCGGCTATCTTGATGAGGATAACCCGGATATCGTCGGACATGGTGAGCAGCAGCTTCTTGAAGTTCTCTGCCTGCGCCGAGGCACGGTCGCCGAAGATACCGCCGGAAATCTTTGTCAGCCCGTCTACAATCTGGGCGATTTTGGGACCGAAGATGTTTTCAATATCCTCTACGGTGTAGTCGGTGTCCTCCACCACATCATGCAGCAATGCCGAGCATATGGAAGTAGACCCCAGTCCTATCTCATTACAGACAATCTTTGCCACAGCAATGGGGTGCATGATGTAGGGCTCGCCGGAACGACGCTTAATGCCCTTATGCGCCTGGTTGGCAAAGTTGAATGCTTTGGTTATTATTTCGACGCGCTTGCGGTGCTTGGTGGCCAAATAGTCGTTCAACAGTTCTTGGAATGCCTGTTCGATCATTTCCTCTTCGGCTTTTTCCTTTTCCTTCTGACTTATATTTTCTTCCATATACTGCTTTCTCCTTTCTTCACTTCACTTTTTGCAAAAATAAGCAATTTTCAACACCGGGCAAGCGTTTATGTCTTTATTTATAAATCTTCAAGCGCTTTCCTGCGGAGATTCTGGTACTGCGCAATCCATTCCAACTTTTTAACTGATTGACAGTGACGCCGTATTTCCGTGCAATGCTGCCGAGATTCTCGCCACTGCGTATCTTGTGGTAGGTGACATTCCCCGTAGCGGTACTGCTTTTGCTGCTACGTGCTGCCGAGCGTGTATTGGAAACGGCCACGACTCTGCGGTTCTTGAACAGCTCGTTACTGCGGTGGGCATAGATGGTGTCTTGCTTGTCAATGAAGGCACTGATGTAGTTGATGGGGAGGCGTAGCGTCTGCGGCTTGCTCTCTCCGGGGATGATGCTTTTCTTGAATTGGGGATTCAGGCTCTTTATCTGGTCCAGGCTGATGCCGCATAGGTCGGAAATCTGCTCGAAATGAAGGTTACGGCTTACTTGCACCGTATCGGTTGCTTCCGGAATGTCGGTTTCCATGGGGCAGATGTTGTGCTTGCAGTAGTAGGTCATTACGTAGTTGGCGGCAATGAAGGCGGGCACGTAGCCGCGTGTCTCTTTGGGCAGATAGTTGTAGATTTCCCAATAATCGGTTTTCCCTCCCGAGCGGCGGATGGCTTTGTTGATGGTGCCCGGACCGCAGTTGTAGGCGGCAATCACCAGGTTCCAGTCTTTGTAAATGTCATACATGTCCTTCAGGTAGCGTGCTGCCGCCCAGGTCGCCTTTATCGGGTCACGGCGTTCGTCTACGAGGCTGTTGCTTTCCAGTCCGTATATCTTTCCGGTGGCGAGCATAAACTGCCATAGTCCGCAGGCTCCCGCGCGGGATACGGCAGAAGGGTTGAGAGCGGATTCTATGATGGGCAGGTATTTCAGCTCGAGCGGCAGGCCGTAGGCATCCAGCGCTTCTTCGAAGATGGGCATATAGAAGTTGCAGGCGCTCAGCATGAAGGCAACCTGGTTGCGCAGACGTCCGGCATACATGTCGATGAACTTGCGCACAATCTCGTTGTATGGCATTTCCATGACGGTCGGCATGCGCGACAACCGGTCTATGTATACAGAGTCACTGAACATCGGGTTTACGGTAGAGGTGCTGCAGTCTTTTCCCAAGTCTATGTAATTCTTGGCTTTCCAGTCATTGAGCAGGCTGTCCAGCGGATAGGTCATGCTTTTGGGCAGCTCGATGGATTCCTGGCGTTCCGTGCCGTTTTCGCGGATAAGCACTTCCACGCTTTCTTGCGCATGCATGGCCGGAGCGGTGAAGAGGGCGCAAAACAGAAGCGAGGAACCGAGAATAATTCTTTTCATATATATGGCCTTGTGTGTCATTAGGTAATAATTTATGCTTTAATTTTCGTTTTTAGAATCGGAAACTGCATTGCACGCCGACGTTCTTATTAGAGGAACCAGTCATCTGGCTGTTGATTATGGCAGGTTCCACTTTCATGCTGAGGTCGGGGGTGATGTCAAAGTTGGACAGCTCTGCGTCTACGTATGCGTCGACAACGGACAGCAGGTATACACCGATAAAGGCGAAGATGCTCAAGTCGCGGTATCGTCGGAAGGTATCCTTACGCTTCCGTAGTGTCTCCGTCAGCTGGCTTTCGGTATAGTTATAGTTGGGAGGCAGCAGGTCGGTAATGGTACTGGAGTTGAAATTACCATTTACGGCATCCTTGTAGGCGGCCGAATAGTCCTTATACATCTTGCTGTTCCACGTAAGGGCATAGGCACAACCGGCAAATCCTCCATAGAAGATGGGCAGTTTCCAATACTTGCGGTTGTAAATTTGTCCACCGCCGGGAATGACGAGGGCAAGCCAGGTGGCTTTTGTGGGATTAGGTACCCACCTTTTGGGGTCGATGGCCTTTTGCAGACTGTCTGTAGGCACGGGCTGTTCCTTCAGGTCGGGGCTGGCAGTCATTTCCAGCATCTTCCGCTTGTTTTCGGCTGCAAGACTGTCGGCAACAGTGAGGCTGTCCCGGTTCACCACGGTGTTGAGTGTATCGGTCTGATGCCGCTGCGCACGCTTGGAAGCGGCACGTGGACGGTCTTGACCATACATAGCAATCCCTGCCATCTGTAAAAAACAGAGCAGCAGGGCAATGGCTAACTGATATATTCTTCCTTTTTTCCTCATTTATTTCTTCAGCGTATCAAGAATGCCGATGATACGTTCCAATTCTTCTTCGTTATTGAACGGGATACTGATTTTACCTTTTCCTTTCTCCGAGCAGGTTAGCTGCACCTTGGTACTGAAAAAGCCCGAGAGCTGTTGTTTCAGCATATTGAATTCTTCGGGCAGTTTGGTGCGCTTGGGGGCAATCTTACGACCACCGCTCTTCACGCTTTCGCCTTCACTCAGTGACTTTACGATTTCTTCCACTTTGCGTACGGAATACCCGTGCTCCAGGATTTCTTCGAAAATCTTCACTTGCAGTTTGGGATCGCCAAGCGTTACCAAAGCGCGGGCATGTCCCATGTCTATCTGCTTGTTCTGCAGTCCCATCTGGACGGGGGCGGGCAGTTTGAGCAGGCGCAGGTAGTTGGCAATGGTGGTACGCTTCTTACCTACGCGTTCGCTGAGGCGTTCCTGCGTCAGTCCGTATTGTTCCAACAGATGCTGGTAAGCGAGGGCTATTTCTACGGAGTTCAAGTCTTCGCGCTGTATGTTTTCGATGAGCGCCATTTCCATGACGTTCTCGTCATCTGCAGTGCGGATATAGGCAGGGATGCTTGTCAGTCCGGCAAGCTGCGAAGCACGGAAACGACGCTCGCCGGCGATAATCTGGTATTCGTCGTCGCTAAGCTTGCGCAGGGTGATGGGCTGTATGATGCCGATTTCGGAGATGGAATCGGCTAACTCCTGCAACGCAACCGGGTCGAATTCATGACGGGGCTGGTTGGGATTGACCGTAATCTTCGACAGCTCTATCTCATTGATAGAGGAGGAGCCTTCGGTCTTTACTTCATCCATGGAGAAGAGGGCGTCTAGCCCGCGTCCTAATGCATTTCTTTGTGCCATCTGTTTATTTACTATTTGACGATTTACAATTTAACCATACGGGATGATTTGTTTGTGCATTGTAAATATGGTATTTATCACTAATCATTAATCACTAACCACTATAATCACTTCTTTTCGTTTCTGCTTATCAATTCCTTGGCAAGTGCCATGTGGTTTTTGGCTCCGGTTGAGTCTGCGTCATAGAGAATGGTGGGCAGGCCGTAGCTGGGAGCTTCGCTCAGTTTCACATTGCGCTGGATGACGGTGTTGAATACCAATTCCTGGAAGTGGCGTTTCACTTCATCGTAAATCTGGTTGGCCTGGCGCAGACGCGAGTCGTACATCGTCAGCAGGAAGCCTTCGATTTCGAGGGCAGGGTTCAGCTTGGACTTGATGATTTTAATGGTATTCAGCAATTTGCTGATGCCTTCCAGTGCAAAATATTCCGCTTGTACGGGGATGATTACCGAATCGGCGGCAGTCAGTGCGTTGACCGTAATCAGACCCAAAGACGGGGAACAGTCTATCAAGATATAATCAAACTCATTCTTCAGCGGAGCGAGTACTTCTTTCAGTATCTTTTCGCGGTTTTTCAGATTGAGCATCTCTATTTCGGCACCTACCAGATTGATGTGGGAGGAGATTACCTTCAGTGTGTCTATCTCCGTGTCATGAAGGGCCTCGCGTACGTCTGCACGGTCAATAATGCACTCGTAGATAGTACATTCCGACTGCTTGATGTCCACACCCAATCCTGAGGAGGCATTGGCCTGCGGGTCGGCATCTACAACGAGCACTTTCTTTTCAAGCGTGGCGAGTGAGGCTGCGAGGTTGATTGTCGTCGTAGTCTTGCCTACACCACCCTTTTGGTTAGCCATAGCAATTATTTTTCCCATAATCTCAATATTTATTGGCAGCGAAATAAGTGATAATTCCGGATAGCGCCTACAAATTTGGAGAAAGATTGCAAAAACGGTTGATAAGTCGGCTGTTTTGTTAATAACTCACAGACGTTTACCGCTGTTTTTCTTCTTGTAAATTGCGCGTAAAGCGTTCTTTCTCTGTTTGGTGGGCAAATATACGTATTTATCTTGAAATGAAGCTGATTTTTTGTCTCGCTTGCAGAAGATTAAGATTTGTAAACCAATGGAAGACATTGGCTTGGACTATTCTCTCTACTTGCATGAGATGTACATCTCGTGTTGTTTGAAACGTGCATCTCATGTTGCTCGAGATGTACATCTCATGCAGATGGACTACCGTGTGGAAGATGGTCGGGGGATAAGTTGTTCCCGGGCAGAAGGAGAGGAGCTGGTGTCAGACCAAGGCTTTGACGAACTCCCAGCAGAAGTACGCACACATCACACATTTCACTACTGTGCCCAGCAAGAATCCAAGCAGCGAGCCCAGCCCCGATTTCAAGGCCTGGTCTGTCTTGCTGCCTCCCATCAGTTCGCCGGCAAAGGCTCCGAGAAAGGGGCCGAGGATGATGCCCCAAGGCATGAAGAACAACCCTACGATGGTGCCTATGAGGCAGCCGCGCGTTCCCCACCGACTGCCTCCGCTGTATTTGCTGCCCAGCATCGGGACGAAATAATCCAGTATCTGTACAAGGACGACTGCTGCCAGCCATAAAAGTAACTGCGTGGTGGAAAACTGCGCCTTGTCCGTGAAATGTAGAAGCAACAAGCCTGCATAGGCTACGGGCGGTCCCGGAATCATAGGCAGGATGCAGCCTGCCAATCCGACAATCAGGCAGAGGATGCCCAAGATGATGAGAAGAATGTCCATAGGTGTATCGTTTCTGTTGGTGAAGATGACAGCGGTTGTTCCCTGCTACTCGAATCGGTTGTATATGACAATGGGGCGGGAGCGGCGTGTGCTCATCGACGGGAACCATATATCGTCGGCTGTGAGGCCGCATTGCTTGATGGCTTCGGCGCAGTATTCCAGTCGTCCGAAGTCGGCATCGACATTGTTTGTACCGAATGTGAATTTGATTCCACGTGCTTTGGCGCGACGGATAATCTCGAAACTGGGAATCCGGTAGCGTGCATTGATTTCCAGAGCGATTCCATGTTGTTGCAATACATCCAATACGCGTTCAATGCGTCCGTCCGTCCAGTACTTGTCGTAATCATGCGCCATAGTATCGGGCAAGAAGGTAGGGTTGGCATAAATGTCGGCAGGCTCGTTGGTCAGAATCAGGACTGTTTGGTCGACAAGGTGGTCCATATACTGTTCAAGCGTAATGTCATCAAAGAGTGCTTCTTCGGCCCGGTAGATGCGCGAATTACGTCCCTTGTGGTCTATGATGGTCATGGCGTCGGTAAACAGGTAATCGAAAATCCCCAAGGCTTCCTGCGAGAAAGTTGCCGTCCATTTGCGTCCCTCACCTTGTACACCGCACAGGAATGGCATCCCTTTTACTTCATTAAAATAGTCGTACACTTCTTTGTCATCGGCCAGCATACGTCCTACGCCTCCTTCTCCAGCATTGGGGGCGACACCATAGTTGATACCGTAATTCATGGACATGGCGTGTGCCATTTCCTTCGTCAGCCCTCCTTTCAAGTGAACGTGATAGTCTATAACTGGGAAATCGTGCTGCTGTAGCCTGATTATCTCATCCGTGCGCTCGTCTACCGGAGCAAGCGTGTCGGCTTCGTTGCGTGCTTCCTTGGCAAGCCGTTCGATGGCGAGATTCCGGAATGACACTTCGCCGTGTATGCCTTGCAGGGCAATGGAACCTTGACTCAGCAGTTGCCGGGCGTGCTCCTCTGTGCGATATGGGTGTCCGGGTTCGGTATAGCAAACAACTTCGGTTCCATTAATGCAGACAATGATGTTTTGTCCGCGTACGGTTATCTCGAAGTCAAACCATTCTCCATCTTTTGCGAGTGAGCGATAGAGGTTGCGCACCGAGGCGAGTGAGCCGCTCTTGCGTGTGCCGTCGATGTCTCCGTTACGGAATATCACTTCATAACCGGACTCGCCGTCCGTATGAAAGAGGAGGCCTGCTTCGGAGCCGGGTTGTGTGAGGGCTTCTCCGGTGAGTCGGAAATTTTGGTATTCTTTGTCGTTGAAGAGCTTCCGGCCTTCTGCGATGACCGGGTCTGCCGTGTGAAGCGTAGATGTCCCGTCATTCCATTGGTCAAGTGGCTCGGGAGAACTGCTCCTGCCACAGCTTGTCAGGGTTGTTAGAAACAGAATAATTGCGGCAGCTGCCGTCTCGATGCGTGCAGCAATGGTAGAATGGCAAAAAGTGTTCATTATAGCATGGATTTTATGAATGATTATATTCCAATTATTGTCGGTACAAAGTTAGCCTTTTCTGAAAATATCTTTGAATACAAAAGAATTATTATCTTTGTAGTATTCTGTTTAAAGCCTTTTTAGCTACTTTTGCACGATAATAAAAAAGAAAGTTATGGAAAATCAGAGACCTTTGATATTGATTTCCAATGATGACGGCATCATTGCGAAAGGTATTAGCGAGTTAATCAAATTCCTCCGTCCGCTGGGCGAGATTGTGGTAATGGCGCCGGATGCACCCCGCTCTGGAAGTGCGTGTGCGCTGACTGTAACGGAACCTATCCACTACCAGTTGGTCCGTAAGGATGTTGGGCTGACGGTATACAAGTGTTCCGGTACGCCGACCGATTGTGTGAAGCTGGCTTTTCATACGGTGCTCGACCGCAAGCCCGACTTGGTGGTAGGCGGCATCAACCACGGCGACAATTCTTCTGTAAACCTGCATTATTCCGGTACGATGGGCGTTGTGATAGAGGGATGCCTGAAAGGAGTGCCTTCCATCGGATTCTCCCTTTGCAACCATGAGCCGAACGCTGATTTTGAGCCCGCAGGTCCTTACATCCGCGAGATAGCCCGGCTGGTATTGGAGAAAGGACTCCCTCCGTTGACATGCCTCAATGTCAACTTCCCCGATACCAAAGAATTGAAGGGTGTGAAGATTTGCGAACAAACCAAGGGGCAATGGACCAATGAATGGGAAAACTTTGCCCATAGAGGAGATGCCCATTACTACTGGCTGACCGGCGAGTTTGAGAACAACGATGCCGAAAATGAGAAGAATGACCATTGGGCGCTTGATAACGGTTATGTGGCAATCACCCCGACCACGGTGGATGCAACGGCATACGGCTTGATTGATGAACTGAAAGCATGGTTCTGAATTAATTGACAATTATCAATTGATATGAAGTATTACTTGATTGTCGGTGAAGCTTCCGGCGACCTGCATGCCTCCCATCTGATGGCTGCATTGAAGGAGGAGGACTCGCAAGCGGAGTTCCGTTTCTTCGGAGGCGACCTCATGGCTGCAGTGGGCGGTGTGATGGTGAAGCATTACAAAGAGTTGGCGTATATGGGGTTCATTCCCGTATTGCTGCATCTGCGCACCATCTTTGCCAATATGAAGCGCTGCAAGGAGGATATTGTTGCGTGGCAGCCGGATGTGCTGATTTTGGTGGACTATCCGGGCTTTAATCTGGATATAGCCAAGTTTGTTCATGCCAACACAAGGATTCCTGTCTTTTATTATATTTCTCCCAAGATTTGGGCATGGAAGGAATACCGCATCAAGAATATTAAACGGGATGTGGATGAGCTGTTCTCCATCCTACCGTTCGAGGTGGAGTTTTTTGAAGGGAAGCACCGGTATCCGATACATTATGTCGGCAATCCGACAGTGGATGAAGTGACGGCTTTTCTTGCTTCCAGCTCAGAGACATTCGACGACTTTGTCCGGGCAAATGGACTTTCGGCCAAACCCGTTATTGCTCTGCTGGCTGGTAGCCGCAAGCAGGAAATCAAGGACAATCTGCCCGACATGCTTCGTGCGGCAGCTTCTTTTCCCGATTATCAACTGGTGCTGGCCGGTGCTCCGGGCATTTCTCCCGAGTATTACAAACGTTATGTGGGTGGGGCGGACGTGAAGATTATCTTCAACAAGACATTTCCTTTGTTGAGGCAGGCAGAGGCTGCACTGGTCACTTCGGGGACAGCAACGCTGGAAACTGCTCTGTTCCGTGTGCCGCAAGCGGTGTGCTACCATACTCCGATAGGGAAGGTTATCGCTTTCCTGAAACGGCATGTACTGAAAGTGAAGTACATTTCCCTGGTCAATCTCATAGCCAACCGGGAGGTGGTGAAAGAGCTGGTTGCAGATACCATGACGGTAGAGCAGGTACGCTCGGAGCTGAACCGCATTTTGTACGATAAGGAATACCGCCGTCAGATGCTCGAGGGATATGAGTATATGGCATCCCGTCTGGGAGAGGCAGGGGCACCCAAACATGCTGCCCGCAAGATGGTGGCATTGTTGAGGAGGAGCAGGGAGGAATAGTCGAAAAATTAAGAATTTGTTAAAATGGGGAAAGCCGGTGCAGTAAATGCCCGGCTTTTGTATTTTCTATACAGAAACAAATGAAAAGGACTTTGATTATGAAAAAGCTACATTGGTTATTTATGGCAATATGTTTGGCAGTGATGCCCGCTTTGCAATCATGTGATGATAACGACGGATATTCTTTGGGTGATTTTACCCCGCCTTTGTGGGCCACTGTGCGTGTTACGGGAAATGCCTTTTATTTAAACTGCGATGTTTGGGGGACGCTCTGGCCGGTGAATACGGACATAGGGTGGTATGATGCCGTGGATGGGCAGCGTGTGATTACCGTGTTCAATCCTTTGTGGGACAACTATGCAGGATATGACCATGCTGTGAAGCTGCTGCGTCTGCAGAACGTCTTGACGAAAGAGGTGGAGACGCTGACTCCCGAAACCGAAGAGGAATTCGGTAATGACCCCGTGCGTATATATAAAGGTGATATTACCATCAGTGGTGGCTATATGAACATTTTTTTCATGCAGAACCTGCCATCTTCGACTGATAATAAACACCGTATCAGCCTGGTGCGTCCGCAAGAAGATGATGCTTTGTATGGCGAAGATGGATACGTCCATTTGGAACTCCGCTATAACGACTATGATGACCTGACGGGACGTCGTAGTCCTGGTGCTGTCTCCTATAACTTGAACAGTCTGGACATCCCCTCTGAAACCAAAGGCATCAAGTTGAAACTCAATTCAGAAGAGAATGGAGAGGTGGAAGTAACCTTTGATTTGAAAACTGCGGGGAGTAATGAAAAGCTGACTACTAATGTGGATTTGTCCAATATGCAGTTGAAGTAAGAAAGAGTTTGCGAGAGTATATAGTTAGAAAGAGCACCCGGGATTTTGATGTCATCCATCTTGCCCGGGTGCTCTTTTTATATCTGTTTTATGTAAGTTTGGTCATGTGAACTGTCGTTAGAACATCGTCAAGGCATATAGATAAACGACTGCTGCGGGAATTGCCATCAGGGCACTGTCGAAACGGTCGAGCATTCCTCCATGCCCCGGCAGAATGTTACCGGAATCCTTGATGCCCAATTGGCGTTTCATGAGTGATTCGGTCAGATCGCCCCAAGTGCCGAAAATGACGACAACGATTGCCAGACCTACCCATTGCCATCCTGGCATAAAAGGAAAGAAATGTGCAAAGCCAAGAGAGGAAGCGATGGAGAATATTCCGCCGCCGATGCTGCCCTCCCAGGATTTTTTAGGTGAGATACGTTCGAACAGACGGTGTTTGCCTATCAGCGAACCTACGCAATAGGCACCTGTATCGCTCAACCAGATAAATACGAAAATGGAAAGCGGTAGAATAGGGTTGTAGGTCACACTGCTCGTTTCCGGGGAATTCTGAAAAGCAAGTACGTTCAGCAGGGCAAAGGGGAGTGCCACGTACAATTGGCTTAGCATGGAGTAGGCCCAGTTACCCGTCGGATTCTTTTTCTTGAGGTAAAGTTCCGTAATCATCATGTAGAGCAATAGTCCCAAATAAGGAAGGAATACTCGTGCTCCTACAGACTGCTGGGTACAGAAACTCATCAATGCAAGGAAAAGGTAGGCTCCCCCCAATGCAGTGATGGTCTTGTTTATGCTTACTTCGCCGCTCTTGCTGACTAATTGGGCAAACTCATGTACGCTCAGTGCGCTGATAATGGTGAACAGTATACCGAACGAAAGGGGGCTGTAAAGAATACAGCCCACCAATACTATGACGAATAACACGCCGGTAACGGCACGTTGGATAAAGTTATTTTTCATGCTTTTCTTCTTCCTTAACTTCCTTTTCTGCTTCTATGGCTTTTTGCTCTTCTTCTTGCTCCGCTTTTTTCAGCTCGGCAGCAGTCTTGTTTGCACTGATTTCTTCCGAACGGGAAGCCCATGGACGTTTCCCAAAGATGTGTTCAACGTCTTCGGCAAAGATTACTTCTTTGTCAATCAGCAGTTGTGCCAGCCGGTTGTGCCCTTCTTGGTTTTCGGACAATATTTTCTTGGCACGTTCGTACTGTTCATTAACCATCTGCTTCACTTCTTCGTCAATCAATTCTGCAGTCTTTTCGCTATACGGGCGGTTGAAGGAATATTCCTCATTATTATAGTAGCAGAGGTTGGGGAGTTTTTCGCTCATACCCAGATAGGCAATCATACCGTACGCCTGCTTGGTCACGCGTTCCAAGTCATTCATGGCTCCGGTGGATATTCTACCTAAGAATAGGTCTTCGGCGGCACGTCCTCCCAAGGTGGCACACATCTCATCGAGCATCTGTTCCTTGGTGGTGATTTGCCGTTCTTCCGGCAGATACCAAGCCGCGCCCAAAGCACGTCCACGGGGTACAATGGTTACTTTAATCAGTGGATTGGCGTATTCCAGTAACCAGGAGATACTGGCATGGCCGGCTTCGTGTATGGCAATGGAACGGCGTTCGGCCTCGGTAGTGATTTTGGTTTTCTTTTCCAACCCACCCACAATACGGTCTACGGCGTCCAGAAAGTCTTGCTTTCCGACAAACTTTTTGCCGTGGCGGGCAGCTATCAAAGCTGCTTCGTTACATACATTGGCAATGTCTGCCCCCGAGAATCCGGGAGTCTGGCGTGCCAGAAGGTCTACATCCACACTATTGTCTATCTTGATGGGGCGCAGGTGTACACCGAATACTTCCTTACGCTCATTAAGGTCGGGTAGGTCTACATGTATCTGGCGGTCAAAACGTCCGGCGCGCAGCAATGCCTTATCCAAAACGTCCACACGGTTGGTGGCGGCTAAGATGATAACACCACTATTGGAGCCGAAACCGTCCATCTCGGTCAGTAACTGGTTCAATGTGTTCTCGCGCTCGTCGTTGCCACCCATAGCAGCTGCTTTGGCACGGGCACGCCCTACAGCGTCAATCTCGTCGATGAACACGATACAAGGCGCTTTTTCCTTTGCTTGGCGGAACAAATCGCGGACACGGGAAGCACCCACGCCGACAAACATTTCCACAAAGTCGGAACCTGCCAAAGAGAAGAAAGGTACGTTGGCTTCTCCGGCCACAGCCTTTGCAAGCAGGGTCTTTCCTGTTCCCGGAGGGCCTACCAGCAAGGCGCCCTTGGGTATCTTACCTCCCAAATCGGTATATTTCTGGGGCTCTTTCAAGAACTCGACAATTTCTTCTACCTCTTGCTTGGCTTCAGCAAGTCCTGCCACATCCTTGAATGTAATCTTGATGGGGGAACCTTTTTCAAACAATTGGGCCTTGGACTTTCCTACGCTGAAGATGCCTCCACCTCCGCCCATGCCTCCACCACCGCTCATGCGGCGGGACATGAAAATCCAGAAACCGATAAGGAATGCAAAGGGGAGAATCTGCCACAAAATGGCACCGAAGTAGTTCCGCTTTTTTTCGTAGTTAATGGAGCCGTCAAAGTGGGCGTCGTCTCTTTCCTTTTGCAGGAAATTACCTAGGCTCTCGCGTGAGGGGGCCTCGGTCGTAATAAGCGGATTCTTGCCTACGCGGCTGGAGTCCTGACGAAATACGTTTCCTACGTGCTGGGGTTTGACGTATGCTTCGACGGAATTGTCGTCGTAGCCGATGACTTTGCTTATATAACCGTCTCGTACATATTGCTGGAATTCATCATAAGAGATGTTTTTAGTTGCCGTACCACTTTCATTGGTCAGGTACAACCCCAGCAACATCATCGCTATAATCATATACAGCCAGTTCAGGTTGAACTTGGGCATATTCACTTTATTGGGTTTCTTGTTGGTATTATTGTCCATACGTTTTGATTAATCGAGGTCAGGAATTTGAGTTAATTTGGCGTCTGCCCATAGGTGCTCCAGATTGTAGAATTCCCTTGTTTCAGGCAGGAAGACATGCACCAATATGTCCGAGTAGTCCATAGCTACCCATTCGGCATTGCGCAGCCCGTCTACGGCAAAGGGCTTGGTATCGGCACCCTTGCGTGTGAAGTCCCTGATGGATTCTACAATGGCTGTCACTTGGCTGGGAGAGTTTCCTTGGCAGATGACGAAATAATTGCATATTGTATCGTCGATTTTTGTCAGATCTGCGATGACGATTTTTTTTCCTTTTTTATCTTGAATACCTTCTGTTATCTGTTGAATCAGTTTCTTCGTTTCGTTCATTATACATTATTATATTAAAACAGTTGACAAATATACGTTGATTTCTCATATCAAACACGCAAAAGAGGAAAACTCTTTCAATTTTTGATTTTTTTTAGTTATATAATCCTTTGGATTACGGTATCTTATCAGTTTTTTGCGAAAAAAATACTCGTTTTTGTTTTGATTTATAGAAATCTTTGTATCTTTGCAACCGCAAAACGGAAATAATAACAATTGGGCTATGGTGTAATGGTAACACTACAGATTCTGGTCCTGTCATTCCTGGTTCGAATCCAGGTAGCCCAACGAACTTACCTTATTTAAGTCAAAAAACCACTAAAATCGCAAGTTTTAGTGGTTTTTTGTTGCTTTTCGACCATGTACGAAAATTTCAGTGTAGGCATTCGGTGGCAAATTCAGTGACAAGGCTTCTGTAAGCCGGAAATATTCTGTAAATTTGTAGCATTTCAACATTAAAGCAGAATTTTATGGCAAAAGAATTAGCACTGAAGTACGGCTGTAACCCTAACCAGAAGCCGGCTCGCATTTTCATGCAGGAGGGGGAGTTACCTATTGAGGTTTTGAATGGACGTCCGGGGTATATTAATTTTATGGATGCCTTGAATGGATGGCAGTTGGTAAAGGAACTGAAAGAGGCGACCGGTATGCCTGCTGCAACTTCATTCAAACACGTCAGTCCGGCGGGTGCCGCCATCGGCTTGGAACTCAACGAGACAATGAAGAAGATTTATTTTGTGGATAATCTTCCGCTCTCTCCGCTTGCTTGCGCATATGTGCGTGCCCGCGGTGCCGACCGTATGTCTTCCTATGGTGACTTTATCGCTTTGAGTGATGTGTGCGACGAGGCTACTGCACGTTTTATTAACCGCGAGGTCTCGGATGGCGTTATTGCTCCGGGGTATACGGACGAAGCACTGGCTATCTTGAGGGAAAAGCGTAAAGGAACTTACAATGTGATTCAGATAAGTCCCGGCTATAAGCCTGCCCCGATTGAACATAAGGATGTCTTTGGTATCACGTTTGAGCAGGGACGTAATGAGATAAAGCTGAATGGAGATGAACTCTTTGCGAATATTCCTACTCGGAATAAGAATTTCCCGGAAGCAGCGAAACGTGATTTGATGATAGCCCTTATCACTTTGAAATATACGCAGTCGAATTCTGTATGCTATGTGAAGGACGGTCAGGCTATCGGTATTGGTGCCGGCCAGCAGAGCCGTATCCACTGTACTCGCTTGGCGGGCAACAAGGCCGACATTTGGCATTTACGCCAGCATCCGAAGGTGTTGAATTTGCCATGGGTAGAGAAAATCCGCCGTGCCGACCGTGATAATACGATTGATGTCTATATCAGTGAAGACCATGACGATGTGCTGGCTAACGGTGTTTGGCAGCAGTTCTTTACGGAGAAACCTGAAGTGCTGACCCGTGAAGAAAAACGGGCTTGGTTGGATACATTGAAAGGTGTTTCTTTGGGTTCGGATGCATTCTTCCCTTTTGGAGACAATATTGAGCGTGCCCATAAGAGTGGAGTAGATTACATTGCCCAAGCGGGTGGTTCTGTACGCGATGACCATGTGATTGAAACTTGCGATAAATATGGCATTGCCATGTCGTTCACGGGTATCCGTCTGTTCCATCATTGATAAGGGGTATAAAAGTAGGCCCGCCCCCACGGCTGCATAGCTGTAGGGGCGGGTTCCTTTTTTATTAAGTCTTATCTTGTTACGTTATCCTTGGTTTTTGATGTTCTCGTCCACCACTTTTATCTTTTCTTTCACAAGCTCGATGTCTGCTTTCAGCTTTTCCACCTTGCGGTTGATTTCTGTCAGCAGACTATTTCCCTTCTTGGAAGAAGTGGTCAGGAAGCCGAGATTGTTTTCATATGTCTGGAGCTCGTTCTTCATATTGTCGAAGGCACGTACCAGCTTCTCACGTTCCCGGTAAAGGGCTTGTGGACTACCTTCCTGAATGGAGCTGATAGTCGACTTGAAATTGCTTAGCTTCTTGTTGGAGGCACTGATGTTGAAGCGTTCAAACAATTTGTCTATCTGACTATGGTATTGCTTATAGATTCGGTCTTTCTCTTTGAAAGGTACATGTCCTACGCCGTTCCATTCTTTCATGAGGTCGCGTACCAGTTGGGTAGCTTCCTCCGTATCCATTTGGTCATCGATAGCATTCAGTTTCTCGATGATGTTTTTTTTCTTTTCCAGATTTTCCTGCTCTACGCTGCGCTGTGAAGAAGTGGCTTTGTTCTTTTGTTCGAAGAAGTAGTCACAAGCGGAGATGAAACGTTTCCATACGGCATCCGAATATTTCTTTGCTACCGGACCGATGGTTTTCCATTCTTTCTGAAGTTTGGTCAGTTCATCGGCAGTTACTTTCCAGTCGGTACTGTCCTTAAGAGCTTCTGCTTTTTCGCACAAGGCACGCTTCTTTTCCAGGTTTTCGTTCATACCTTCCTTCAGGGTCTTGAAGAACTCTCCCTTTTTACGGAAGAACTCGTCGCACGCTTTGCGGAAACGTTCGAAAATCTTCACGTTCATTTTTTGCGGAGCGAAACCGATGGTCTTCCATTTGTTTTGAAGTGCGATGACTTCTTGCGTTTTGCTCTCCCAAGAAGCAAAGTTTGTCAGTTCTTTGTAGTCGATGGCTTCTATGATTTCGCAAATTACGGTCTTTTGGTCAAGATTGTGTTGTTCCACTTCCTTCAACGCTTCGAAATGTTGCTGGTGACGTCGGTTTACGGTTGTAGAGGCAGCTTTGAAACGTGCCCAGATTTCGTCGCGTAGTTCCTTGGCTACCGGCCCTGTATCACGAAATTCTTGATGTAGCTTCTGTAACTGATGGAAAGCTGAAACTACATCCGCTTCATCCGCCAGCTTTTCGGCAGCTTCACAGAGATGTGTCTTGATTTCCAAATTCTTCTTGAAATCGTATTCGCGGAATTCATTGTTCAGTTTCAGAAGGTCATAGAATTTCTCAACATACAATTGGTAGTTTTTCCAAAGCTCGTTGACCTTAGCTTGCGGAACGAGTTTAACTTCGTTCCATTGCTGCTGTAGTTTCTTGAACTCCGTATAGCTCTTGTTGGCGTCATCTGGAGATTCAACCAGCTCCTTCAGCTCTTCGATGATGGAAAGCTTTACCTGCAGGTTCATTTCCTTTTGCTTCTCCAGTTCGGCTGTGAGTGCACTTCTTTTTTCTTTGATGACGGACATGATATTCTTGAACTCTTCCTCCACACAGTCTGTTTGTGGAACAAAGTTCTCCGCGGCGCCTCCGTTTTCAATGAACAGTTTTCTGGCCGCATCCTGCTCAGCATTGTGCAGCTTGTAGAAAGATTGCTTCAAACCGTCTATTTCAGGTTTTGCCACGTTCTCCACGTCTGCAACCACCTCTTTGAGTTTGGCAAGTATTTCCTCTTTCGTGAGCTTCTGAACTGGCTCTACCGGCTTTTCCGAAACGATTTCTTCAGCGGGAGTTTCTGTTGTTGCCGGTTCAGAAACCTCTGCTGCCTTCTTTTCTTCTTCTAATTCCACCGGCTTTTCGGGGAGATTAGTGTCATGAGTGTCCGTCATTGTATTTACTTTTTTAGAAACGGGTTCCTCCCGTTCGGGTTACATTAGGCTACAAATTAATGAAATAAAATGATTACTTCATACAATTTGCCTTGATTTTTTTCTATTTTCTTGTTTTTATGACAGTAAGACAGTGATACCCATGTACAGCATCATGCCTATAATGTCATTGGTAATGGAGATAAACGGGCCGGTGGCAATGGCCGGGTCAACCTTCAGTTTCTCTAAAGTCATGGGGACTAGCGTTCCGAAGATGGAGGCGAACATGACGACTGCAAAGAGGCTGATGGAGACGGAATAAGTGACCGTAGCCGTAGCTCCGAACCGGATAAAATTATAGATGTATACCAGCAGGGAGATGATGGTGGCATTGATGACCGCCACTACTGCTTCCTTGGCTACCTGCTTGAAGGTGTCTTTGGCATCCAGTGAGCTGTTGGCAAGGCCTTGCACGATGATGGCAGACGACTGGGTTCCCACGTTTCCCCCCGTACCACCAATCAACGGAATATAAAGGGCCATTTCCGGATGGGCGGCGAAAGTCGTGTCGAAGTTACCCAATATCATGGAGTTGCCTATACCACCTAACATACCGATAAGTAACCATGGAAGGCGGGCAGAAGTCTGGCGCATGACATTATCGTCCGTTTCTACATCTTGGGACAAACCGGATGCCAACTGGTAATCACGTTCCGACTGTTCGCGGACTTCGTCCATGACGTCGTCTACGGTAATCTGGCCTACCAGACGCCCGATACTGTCTACAACAGGAGCTGCCACCAAGTCATACTTTTCGATGATTTGTACCACTTCGTCAATGGGGGTATCTACATGGACGGAGATAGGATCTTTCCGCATCACATGCTTTACCTTGGAGACAGAAGGGGAAGTTATCATTTTCTTCAATGGGAATACCCCTTGCAGACGGTCTTCGTCGTCGATGACGTATACGTAGTAAATTTCATCCAGCTTTTCAGCTTGCAGGCGCATTTCCTTCAGGCACTCCGGCATACTCCAGTTTTCATTGACAGTCACCATTTCCGTACCCATCAAACCACCGGCAGTGTCTTCATCATATTTCAGCAGGTCAACGATGTCACCGGCTTGTTCTATATCTTCGATGTGCGAAAGTACTTCCTCCTGCTTGTCTTCATCAAGTTCGCGCATCAGGTCTACGGCATCGTCCGTGTCCATATAATCCACGAAACGCTTGGCAATGGTCTCCGAAGGAAGAAGTTCCAGGAATTCTTTCCGGATGTCTTCGTCCATTTCAACCAGTACGTCCGCTGCCGTTTCGTTGTCAAGGAGGCGGTAAACGAAGCGGGCTTCCTCCAAGCCGAGGTCATTGCACAGTTCTGCAATATCCGCCGGGTGAAGATCGGTCAAAAGTGTTTTGACGTTTTCCGCGTCTTTCTGTTCTATCAGGCTTTTGACTTTGTCTATGTATTCTTCGTCTATTTCCATGATTGTTCGTGTTTAATCACTAGCCATTAATCATTAATCGTTCTCAATGCCTGTTCCACTTGGTTGGTCAGCTGAATAAATTCCTGTACGGACAGTTGTTCCGGGCGTTTATTAAATAATACGTCCTCCGTCAGTGGACAGTCTTTGCCGAGTATCGGTTTTATGGAGTTCCGCAGAGTCTTGCGTCGTTGGTTGAACGTGGTTTTCACTACTTGCTTGAACAATTTCTCGTCGCAGCCTAAATCGTGCGTTTCATTGCGCATCATGCAGATGACGGCACTTTTAACTTTTGGGGGCGGGTTGAAGACATGTTCGTGTACCGTAAACAAGTACTCCACTTTGTACCATGCTTGTATCAGTACACTTAGGATTCCGTATGTCTTGCTGCCCGGCCCGGCGGCTATGCGCTCGGCTACTTCCTTTTGTATCATACCCGTACAGCAGGGAATCAGATCCTTATATTCCAGCATTTTGAAGAATATCTGGCTGGAGATATTATAAGGATAGTTTCCCGTCAGCACAAAAGGTTGCCCGCCAAACAACCGTTGCAGGTTCATTTTGAGGAAGTCGTCCTCAATAATGTTGTCTTCCAGTTGCGGATAGGCTTCCCGTAGGTAGGCCACTGACTCGTAGTCCAGTTCTACTACTTTGACGTTGCGCTCTTTGGGCAGAAGAAACTGGGTCAGTACTCCCATTCCCGGACCAACTTCGAGGATGGGAATTTCGGGACAGACATCTACCGTGTCGGCGATGTCTTGTGCCACTTTCAGGTCTTTCAGGAAGTGTTGCCCGAGAAACTTTTTAGGTTTAACTACTCTCATGTATCAACTAAATCATTACTTTTGCTCCGTAAACGTAGGCTGTAGTGTGAACAACAACCTATCTTTACACGGAGCAAAGGTAGTTCTTTTCAATGAAGAATGAAGAATGAAGAATGAAGAATTTGGGAATATCGTATGAATAAGCTGCTAAAAAAGACGTTGAAAATCATCTTACCCATTTTATTGGGTGGTTTTATCCTCTATTGGGTATATCGTGATTTTGACTTTTCAAAGGCAGAAGAAGTTCTCCTTCATCAGACGAACTGGTGGTGGATGTTGTTGTCCTTGTTCTTCGGTGTGATGAGCCATGTGTTACGAGGCTGGCGTTGGAAGCAGACTTTGGAGCCGCTGGATGCTCATCCCAAAACAAGCGATTGCGTTGATGCCATTTTTGTATCTTATGCCACCAATCTGGTACTGCCCCGTGTGGGAGAGGTTTCGCGTTGTGGAGTACTTGCCAAATATGATAATGTTTCCTTTGCAAAGTCCCTGGGGACGGTGGTGACGGAGCGGTTGGTAGATACGCTTTGCATTCTGCTGATTACGGGGATTACTTTTTTGGCGCAGATGCCTGTCTTTTTCCGTTTTTTCGAGGAGACGGGCACCAAGATTCCTTCGCTGGTGCATCTTGTGACTTCCCCTTGGTTTTATGTGGCTCTTTTTTCTATTATTGGTGTTTTGGTACTTCTCTATTTTCTGTTGCGTATGCTCTCTTTTTTTGAAAAGGTAAAGGGAGTAGTCTTGAATATATGGGAAGGTGTGATGTCACTTAAGAATGTGAAGAATGTGCCTTTGTTTGTTCTTTACACTTTACTTATTTGGCTATGCTATTTCTATCATTTCTATATAACTTTCTATTGCTTCCAGTTTACGGAGCACCTTAGTTTCCTTGCCGGACTGGTGATGTTTGTCGGCGGAACGTTTGCAGTCATTGTTCCCACGCCCAACGGGGCAGGACCCTGGCACTTTGCTGTCATCACTATGATGATGCTTTATGGGGTAAATGCTACGGATGCGGGTATATTTGCTCTGATAGTGCATGGCATACAGACGTTGCTGGTGATAGTGTTGGGCATCTACGGGTCGTTGCACCTGGCGTTGGCGAATAGGGCAAAGAAATAGACGTTTCTTGTGGTGGGTTCCTATATTGTCACTTCTTGTGTTAGAGGACAGAGACAGTACTTATAGAGAGTACTCCTTTAAAAGTACTGTAATACTTCTTTGCAAGTACTTCAGTACTTCCTTATAAGTACTGAAACCTAAAGGTTGTTGGAAGATTGGTTTCTTTAAACGATATTGTTGCTTGGATATAGAAGTGGGAGAAATTCCTAAATATGGTAGCTATATTAGGTGCAGATGTTCTATCGCAATATGTGAAGATGTAAAAGCCATGTTTAAGATAGCTGATGATTTAGTACTTTAGAAAAATCCCGGTTTATTGTACTTTCCGAGAATAAACCGTTATATTTGCGAAAACTAACTTTTTAGAATTATGAGTACAATCTTACAGTTAGCTCCACAGAATGTATGGAAGCACTTTTATTCACTGACCCAGATTCCCCGTCCGTCAGGACATATGGAGAAGATTACCAAATTCCTTATTGATTTTGGAAAAGGCTTGGGGTTGGAATCATTTGCCGACGGGGTCGGCAATGTTATTATTCGTAAGCCTGCCACTCCGGGTATGGAAAACCGCAAAGGCATCATCCTTCAGGCGCATATGGACATGGTGCCTCAGAAGAACAACGATACTATTCACGATTTTACAACAGATCCCATTGAAACCTATGTTGACGGTGATTGGGTGAAAGCCAAAGGAACCACGCTGGGAGCAGATAATGGTTTGGGAGTAGCTGCCATTATGGCGGTGCTCGAAGATAATAACTTGAAGCATGGCCCATTGGAAGCTCTGATAACCAAGGATGAAGAAACGGGAATGTATGGTGCATTCGGTTTGAAACCCGGAACTATGCAAGGGGAAATTCTGCTGAACCTTGATTCTGAGGACGAAGGCGAACTCTATATCGGCTGTGCCGGTGGTCTTGATATTACTGCTACTTTGGAATATAAGGAGGAGACGCCTATGGCCGATTTCGTTGCTCGTAAGATTACGCTGCAAGGTTTGCGTGGCGGTCACTCCGGTTTGGAAATCAATGAAGGGCGCGGTAATGCCAATAAATTGCTGGCACGCATCGTACATGATTTGCTGATTGAGTTTGACTCCCAGCTGGCAAGTTTTGAAGGTGGTAATATGCGTAATGCTATCCCTCGCGAAGCACATGCGGTATTGGTGTTCAATCCTGAGGATATGGACGGTTTGGAAGATTATATGAAGGAATACGAGGCACAACTGAATGACGAATATGCTCCGATTGAAAGTGGTATTACCCTGAGTATAGAAGAGGTAACTCTACCCACTGCCGTTGTTCCTTCAGAAATCCAGGATAATATGATTAACGTGTTGATGGCTTGCCAGAATGGTGTGATGCGTATGATTCCTACTGTTCCCGATACTGTAGAAACTTCCTCCAATTTGGCTATCGTAATCATTGCAGACGGTAAGGCCGAAGTTCGTATTTTGGCGCGTAGTTCTTGCGATACGATGAAGGATTTCCTGGCAGACAGCCTGACAGCTTGTTTCGCTATGGCAGGTATGAAGGTGGAATTGAGTGGTGGCTATTCTGGATGGCAGCCTAATGTGGATTCTCCTATACTGCATGCCATGAAGCTGTCCTATAAGCAGCAGTTTGGTGTGGAACCTGCCGTGAAGGTTATTCATGCAGGTTTGGAATGCGGTATTATTGGTGCCAATTGTCCAGGACTCGATATGATTTCTTTCGGTCCCACTTTGCGTTCTCCGCATTCACCGGACGAGCGTGCGTTAATTCCTACTGTTTCCAAGTTCTATGATTTCTTGGTGGCTACATTGGAGCAGACTCCTGAAAAGTAGAGAATACTTTATGTAATGAATAGGGGCAGGGTGCTTTATTAAGTATCCTGCCTTTTTTGTCTGTGACAGTTTGTCCTCTTTCTGCCAGAATGTCCCAGACTTATTACAATGGTATGTCAATATCCTTGCACTTTCTCCCTAAAAATTGACCTAAGTCAAGAAATATGTTATAAAACATGTTTTCTATCTGTTTTTTGCTTGTTATCTTGAACAAAGGCTCTATTTTTGTGTTGTAAAACATGAAAACAATAGAAAACTAGTAGATTTTTTAAGGATAACAAGATTGATTTTAGGAGGATAACAAAATGAAAATGTTAAAGAGTTTTTTTAAGCATGTCGGCGAAGCCGATAAGAACATTTGGGGTTACGTAATGCTTTAAGCATTCCCCCCCCCTTTCGTGAAGTATTGAATTTTAGTTTTCAGGTATTAGTTTAATTTTTTAAGATTATGAAAAAGAAGATTGCAAATTCATTTAAGCACATTCTTACCGCAGCTGGTAAGAATTGGATGGAGGCAATGAGATATTATAGCCTCCAAATGTGAGTACACTAACATTTAAGTATAGCACAAGGGATATGTTTGCAAAACATATCCCTTGTTTTTTTGTAGGAGTAGAATAAGATTTTTTATGTCCAAAAGTACATTTGTTTGAACTTTATTCACTTCCTTTGTTATTAATACAAAGACTAACAAACGAATAATTATGAGAGTAATTCAAAGAATTTGTAGCATATTGTTGCTGCTGGTTACATTTGGGGCTTCGGCATTGTATGCGCAGACGTACGATAAGTTGTGGAAGCAGGTGGAGCAGGCTCAAAAGAAAAGCCTGCCTCAAACAGTGATAAAACTGGCTGATGAAATCTATCGGAAAGGTCGGCAAGAGCAGAATGCTCCGCAAATGTTGAAAGCCTACATTTGTAGGGAGACTTATCAAGAGGGGCTGACTCCGGACAGCCTTTACTCCAGTCTGAAATATATGGAATCTTGGGCACAATCGGAGAGGAATCTGGTGAACAAGGCTATTCTACATTCTTTGTTGGCATATGAATATGCTGACTTGATGCGGAAGAATCGCCGTGTCTTGCTGTCACGTACTTTACTGACTGTTGACGAGGTTCCAGAAGATATCCGTGAGTGGAGTATCAGCCAGTTTGTGGATAAAATAGATAGGTGTAACCGTGCATCCTTGCAGGATTCCATCCGCTTGCTCAATACATCTGCAGAACAATATGTGCCTTTTGTGGTGTTGGAAGACGGTAGCCGGTTCTATGGGCACGATATGTACCATCTATTGGTAAGCCGTGCTGTTGATGCTTATCGGCAGCTGGATGGTTTCAGCGTGGATTCTTTGGTACAGACCCGTATCGAAAGGATTTATCTGGATATGATGAATGCTTATCGCCATCGTGCCGGTTCGGAAGATGCTATGTTGCTCTGTTGTCTTGATTATTGGAACTGGAAGTTGACCGGTGGTATCAGCCAGCAGCCTTATCCTACTTTCCGAATGCGTCAGGAAAAGGCTAATCGGGAATATCTTGAGGTTTTGGATAAATTGATAAAGGAATACGGTTCACGAGAGGTTTGTGCCGAGGTTTACATTCATAAAGCCAACCACCTGCGCCGTTTGGAACCGAAACGCGCTGATGAGGCTCTAAAAGTCTGTGAAGAAGGCTTGAAGCGCTATCCTGCGTATAAGCGTATCAATGAGTTGAAAAATATCCGTGAACAGATTTTACAGCCTGAACTCATTCTGACTATGAATGAAAGCGGTTATCCCGGCGATTCGGTGAATATGAGGCTGCATTATCGTAATGTCGAGGGCTTCACTCTCAACTTATATACCACTACTTTAAGTGAAGTACCTTGGATGGACCATGGTATAAATAAAGATACTTATAGAAAGTATGCCCGGAAGTTTTCTTCCACGCATTTTGGCTTAAAGCCGTTGCCAGGCAAGGATAAATTGCCTGAAGATGTCCCTTATCTTGCCTCGGACACTGTATTTAAGTTCATGATTCCTCGGGAAACGGGAGTCTATATTCTTCAAATAGTACCTGATACTGAAACGGCCCGTACAGATGATAAATTTCTGGTATCTACCCGCTTCAAGGTGCTGACATTGGATTTGGGTGACAACCGTATGGAAGTGGCTACATTGGATGCCCGTAGTGGACAGCCGATTGCTGGTGCCAAGGTGAGTTTCTACTCTTCTTATGATGAGAAGAATAGAAAAGTGATGGCAGAGGTACTGACTGATGCCGGGGGGAAAGCTGTATTACCCTGGCAGAGTGAAATCCGAAGTTATGTGGCGCGTAAAGGCAGAGACACAGCCATGATGCCGCAGAACGTTTATATGAATCATCCTTATTACGGTATTAAGGATACAGATTGGAGGCAGATGGCATTGCTGACAGACCGTTCGCTTTATCGTCCCGGGCAGACCGTTCATGTAAAAGGGATAGCTTACAAGCAGAATAGTGATAGCGCCCAGGTACTACAAGGAGTTGATTATGAGCTTGTCTTGTTGGATGCCAACCGCAAGGAACTTGCCACCAGGAAGGGGCGGACCAATGATTTCGGCTCTTTTGCTACGGAGTTTGTACTTCCGGCAGCTTGCCTGAATGGCATGTTCAGCATACGAACCAAAGAGACTCAATCTACCGTCACTTTTAGGGTAGAGGAGTACAAGCGACCTACGTTCGAGATTGCCTTCACTCCGGTTTCGGAAGCTTATCGGCTGGGTGACAAGGTTGTGTTGAAAGGAAATGTCAAGGCCTTCAATGGCATGATGGTGCAGGATGTGCCATTGGCATATACGGTGACTCGCCGGAATCCGAGACCTGGTTATTGGAGCAATGCTGATAAACCATTATTGTCTGACACCATACAATTGGATACCAACGGGGATTTTTCCATACCCTTGACTTTGGAAGCTCCGGCTGTAGATACAGACGGGTATGGGAGTGTGTATACTTATCATGTGGAGGCGGTGGTGACGGATGAGGCCGGTGAAACGCAATCCGCTTCGTATAACTTGTTGGCAGGTCCTAAGGCTTATTCCTTTGATATTCGCTTGCCTCAATATGTTTGTAAGGAAGACAGTATGCTTTTCACTTTTGGAGTGAATAATGTAATGAATATTCCTCAGCACATTGAAGGTTCCTATTGCCTTTATCCATTTGCAGAACAAAATGGGGCAAGGAATATTGCAGGTTCTGAACCCTTGGATGATGTTGTATTGGAGGGTACCTTCACAGCCAATCGGCTCCAGGATTTTTCGGCTTGGAACAAGCTTCCTTCAGGTAACTATCGCTTGAAACTTTCTGTACGTGATAGTTTGGGACGTGAAGAGAATAATGGGGCATATGGCAGTGACAGTTTCATGCTCTTTTCAAAGAGTGACAAGCGTCCGGCTGCGTTTACAGATTTCTTTTATTATAAAGAAAATGAGGAATTTGATGTACAGTACCCTGCCGCTTTTCTTTTGGGGACTTCTTATCGGGATGCATATGTGCTGATGGATGTCTTTTGTGACAGAAAACGCATTGAAAGCCGTGTGTTGCAGTTGAATGATACTATTATTCGTATGGAATTCCCTTATAAGGAAGCATATGGCAAGGGAATCACCATTCTTTTCAGTTTTGTGAAAGCTGGCGAGATGTACAGTCATCAGGTTGAACTGAAGAAGCGGGAGCGGGAACGTGCTCTCGACATGAAATGGGAAGTGTTCCGTGACCGTTTGCGTCCCGGACAGGAAGAAGAGTGGAAGCTCGTCATAAAGACGCCTCAAGGTATGCCTGCTGCGGCTGAGATGTTGGCTACGATGTACGACGCTTCACTGGATAAGATTTATAAGAGTAACCAGATACTACGGGTTTTCTATCCGGATAATCTGTATGGGGCATTCCGTGGTGCGAGCCGTTATAATAGCAATTACTTCTCCGTTTATTTCCCGTTGAAGGCTTGGAGGGTTCCGGTGTGGTCGTTTGACTACTTCTGTTCTCCTTATATGGATGGAAGGATGCGGATAGTGATGGTAGAAGACAATGCGCTTTTGGAAGAAGTAAGTGTTGTGGGGTATGGGACTACCCGGAATAGCTCTTTGACCGGTAATCTTAGAATACGTGGTGCCAACCAGCCGATGCTTGCTTCCAAAGCAGAATCCGGGAATGCCGTTGAAGTGAAATATGTTCCTGCACAAGTAGCGGAAGACGCGGTGGAAGATGTTGTTTTTGAATCGGAAACGATACCGGTTGGCGAGGCCTTGCAACCTATTGAGGGGCTTCGCACCAACTTTGCCGAAACAGCCTTTTTTTATCCTCAACTTCGTACAAACGAACAAGGGGAGCTTGCGTTTTCTTTTACGATGCCGCAGAGCTTGACTCGTTGGAATTTCCGTGGTTACTCACATACTAAGGATATGCTGACTGGGATATTGGATGCTTCCGTTGTAACTGCCAAGGAGTTTATGCTGACTCCGAATATGCCTCGGTTTGTCCGCGTTGGAGATAAAACACAGATAGCCGGAACAATAGCCAATCTGACGGGTAAAGCGGTGAAAGGAACAGCAGTATTCACACTGTTCGACCCTATGACGGAGAAAGTTATTGCTACTCAACGTCAGAAATTCTTGGTAGAAGCAGGAAGAAATACTGCTGTCAACTTCCATTTCGAAGTGTCCGACCGCTATGATTTGCTTGGTATTCGTATGGTTGCCGATGGAGGTACGTTTAGCGATGGCGAGCAGCATCTGTTGCCCGTATTAAGTAATAAGGAGTATATTACGGAAACGCTTGCTATGCCTATCCGTGGCGAGGAGACCCGTACGTTCTCATTAGACAGCCTTTTCAACCGTAATAGCCGTACAGCGACAGACCGTCGTCTGACTGTAGAATTTACCGGGAATCCGGCTTGGTATGCTGTACAAGCGTTGCCGGCATTGAGCCTGCCTGCCAATGATAATGCCATTTCTTGGGCTACAGCTTGGTATGCCAATAGTCTGGCAGGCTTCATTGCCAACAGCCAGCCCCGCATTAAGACTGTATTTGACAGTTGGAAGGCTGCCGGTGGCACGAAAGAAACCTTCCTCAGCCAGTTGGAGAAGAATCAGGATGTGAAGAATATCCTGCTCAGCGAGTCTCCGTGGGTACTGGAAGCTACTACTGAAGCCGAACAGCAGGCACGTATTGCCACGCTGTTTGATATCAACCAACTGAATAACCGCAATCTTTCCGCTTTTACCAAATTGAAAGAATTGCAGGGTGAAGACGGTGGATGGAGCTGGTATAAGGGAATGTCCGGTAGCCGCTATATAACTGGCTATATTACAGAATTACTTGTTCGTCTTCCTCTGCTGACGAAAAATGAACAGCCTGAAGAAGTTGCCGCCATGCGGCAGAAAGCTTTCGGCTATTTGAATCGGCAGGCTTTGGAAGAGTATCGCAATATCCGTAAAGCCGAAAAAAATGGCGCCAGAATTACTGCCAACTCCGAATCGGCAATGACATATCTGTATCTGATAGCCCTTAGCGGCGAACAAGTGCCGGCAGACAATCAAGCGGCTTACCGCTATTTCCTATCAAAAGTAGGTGCCAATCTTAAAGATGGAACCATGAGCAGCAAGGCGCAGTCTGCCATCATCCTGAAAGCAGTAGGGCGTACAGCCGAGGCGAATGAATTCATCGCTTCCCTCAAGGAACATCTGGTACAGACGGATGAACTGGGTGCATACTTTGCTTTCCAAGCAAATCCGTATAACTGGGGTATGCTGCCCATCCCTGCCCATGTGGAAGTAATGGAAGCCCTGCGTATGGCAGGTGGCAACGATGCTTTGGTGGAGGAAATGAAACTCTGGCTGCTGAAACAGAAGCAGACTACCAGTTGGAATTCTCCGGTTGCAACGGCTGATGCTGTTTATGCATTGCTTTGTCAAGGTACTAATCTGCTGGAAAGTCGGGGAGACGTACGTATCACGTTAGGTAACAAAGTTTTGGAAACATTGTCGCCTACAAAGACCATAATCCCGGGTTTGGGTTATGTCAAGGAAACCTTCGCTCAAGGAAGTCCGGAGCTGAAAGCTAAAACCGTCACCGTAGAGAAACGGGATGCAGGCATTGCCTGGGGAGCTGTTTATGCCCAGTATCTGTCACCCATATCTGATGTAAAGCAGCAGGGGGGGGAATTGAATGTAGAGAAGAAACTTTATGTAGAGCGTATATCGGCCGGTGGTAGCAAGTCCTTGCAACCGGTTACGGAAGGGACCGTATTATCCGTCGGTGATAAAATAGTGGCCCGTTTGACTATCCGCTTGGACCGTACTATGGATTTTGTTCAGTTGAAAGACCAGCGGGGTGCCTGCTTTGAACCTATAGGCTCGCTTTCCGGTTATCGTTGGAGTAACGGCCTTGGTTATTATGCAGAAGTGGAAGATGCCGCAACCAATTTCTTCTTCGACCATTTGGGCAAAGGCGTTTATGTCTTAGAGCACAGTTATCGCATAGCCCGTGGCGGAACATACGAAACGGGGCTGGCCACGATACAGTGTGCGTATGCTCCGGAGTATGCTTCGCATTCGGCGGGAGGGATAATTGTAATAAAGTAACAATAGAGTATGGAGCGGAGCGCAATTTGTACAAATTGCGCTCCGCTATTTTAGGTACTCTCGCTAAAAACACCTATTTTTGTCCGACTAATATTGAATGAGAGTGGCAGAATTAGGAAATCTTGATATTAAGAAAAATAGATGAAGCGGATATTGATAACTTTATATGTGCTTGCAAGTGTGGTATTGACTGCTGTAGCGCAAGCTCGTTTTACCTCGAATACAGAGATGTACAGTTTCGGCCAGATAGAATGGAAGCATCCCGTGACTGTGCAATATACCATCACCAATACGGGTGACCAGCCTTTAGTGCTTACAGAAGTGGAGCCGGATTGTGCCTGCTCCGTGGCCCAGTGGACAAAAACGCCTATTGCACCGGGGGCAAAAGGAACGGTGAATGTGACTTTTGATGCCAAGGCATTGGGACATTTCCAGAAATCCGTGGCTATTTACAGCAATGCGCAACCCAATCTGGTCTATTTGAAGTTCAATGGTGAAGTAGTACAGGAAATCAAGGACTTTACCAAGACGCATCCCTATCTTATCGGTCAGATACGTATTGACAAGAACAGCCTCGACTTTCCCGATATTCAGCATGGTGAGCAGCCGGTGATTCATATCGGCGTGGTCAATCTTTCCGACCGTCCTTATGAACCGGTACTGATGCATCTGCCTCCTTATTTGCAGACAAAAGTAGAGCCCAATGTCTTGCAAAAGGGAGAAAAAGGAGTGATTACACTTACATTGAATTCGGAAAGACTGACTGGCCTCGGACTGACTCAAACGTCGGTCTATCTTTCTCGCTTCTCCGGTGACAAGGTGGGCGATGAAAACGAGATTCCCGTTTCTGCCATTCTTTTACCGGATTTCTCCGGAATGACGGAAGTGGAGAAGGCAAATGCTCCTGCCATCAGCCTTTCTACCAAAGAAGTTGATATGAGTGCGATATTGGCAAAGAAGTCAAAAGCACGTCAGGATATTACCATTACCAATACCGGGCGTTCTCCTTTACAGATAAACAAGCTCCAGGTATTCCACCCGGCAGTGGGAGTTAACCTCAAGAAGAGTGTATTGCAACCCGGTGAAAGCACTCGCCTGCGGGTAACGGTAGTGAAGAAGAATATAGGCAAGAAGCGCCGTCATCTGCGTCTGCTGATGATTACCAATGACCCGATGCAGCCGAAAGTTGAAATCAACATTAAAGCAAAACAATAAGAAGTCGTAAAGTCCTTCATAACTCATAACTTATAACTCACAAATAGCCATGGAACATCCCGAAAATAATGAAGCATATAAAGGCTTGGTTGTCAATGCAGGCATTGAGCAACCTTCATCGGTCAATCCTTACTTGAAGAACCGTCCCAGGCGGAAGAAACGCGAGCTTTCCGTATCAGACTATGTGGAGGGTATAGTGAAAGGTGATGTTACGGTACTCAGCCAGGCTGTAACACTGGTGGAAAGTGTGAAACCGGAGCACCAGGCTGTGGCGCAGGAGGTGATAGAGAAGTGTTTGCCCTATTCGGGCAACTCCGTCCGTGTGGGTATCAGTGGTGTGCCCGGTGCCGGTAAAAGTACCTCTATTGATGTATTTGGCTTGCATGTACTGGAGGAACACGGCGGCAAGTTGGCCGTTCTTGCCATTGACCCGAGCAGCGAACGCAGCAAAGGCAGTATTCTCGGTGATAAGACGCGTATGGAGAAGCTCTCCGTTCATCCCAAGTCCTTTATACGTCCCAGTCCCTCTGCCGGTTCGCTGGGTGGCGTGGCACGCAAGACGCGTGAAACGATTGTGCTTTGTGAGGCTGCCGGTTTCGACAAGATATTTGTAGAGACGGTAGGGGTGGGGCAGAGTGAGACTGCCGTACATTCTATGGTAGACTTCTTCCTGCTGATACAGCTGGCGGGTACGGGCGATGAGTTGCAAGGCATCAAACGCGGCATCATGGAAATGGCCGATGGCATTGTTATTAATAAGGCTGATGGCGACAACCTGGAGCGGGCCAGACTGGCAGCAACGCAGTTCCGTAATGCGCTGCACCTCTTCCCGGCTCCGGAGAGCGGTTGGACACCCCAAGTGCTGACTTATTCCGGTTTCTATAATCTTGGTGTAAAAGAAGTGTGGGATATGGTCTACAAATACATTGACTTTGTGAAAGATAACGGCTATTTTGAATACCGCCGCAATGAGCAAAGCAAATACTGGATGTACGAGACCATTAACGAACAGCTGCGCGACAGCTTCTACCACAATCCGCAGATTGAAGCGATGCTGACTGGCAAGGAAAAACAAGTGCTACAGGGCAACTTGACTTCTTTTGTGGCTGCCAAGAACTTGCTGGACACCTATTTTGCAGAACTGAAGAAATAGGGGCATATCCCTTTCTCTATATCGATGACTAAGGAAAACAACATGGAAGTGGCGCGGCGGTTTACCCGCCGCCTTCATGAACTCCCTTCTGAGGAGCTGGAGCTCATTGCCGGTTTGTTTGTACGCCGTGAGGTGCACAAAGGAGAACTGTTGATTAGTGAGAAAGATATAGCCAGGGATATTGTTTTTGTAGAGAAAGGACTGCTTCGCCAGTTCTATTTCAAAGAAGGCCGGGACATTACAGAGAACTTTGCCTGCGACGGTGACGGCGCTATGTGTATCGTCAGCCTTTTCACCGGACGCCGTAATTGCCTTCAGCTGGAATCCTTGGAGGAAGGCGTCATCTGGAGCATTTCGTATGCAGGACTGGTCGAACTCTCTGAGCGTTATCTGCATATAGCCCGTCTGCTTCGCCATTTATTGGAGGGGTCTTTAATGCTTTCCCAATATAAAGCAGACTCTTGGCGTTTCGAAACCTCACGCGAGCGGTATGCGCGCTTCGTCAGGGATTATCCGGAGATAGCCCGGCGTGCCTCAGTCAATCACATAGCATCTTATCTGTTAATGACTCCCGAGTCTCTGAGCCGGGTACGTGCCGGAGTACTGTGACGGTGGAACGGCTGTTTTATACGGCTTTCCCTTCTTTCTCGAAATCCTTGCGTGACTTGCTTTGTGTCACGATGTACACTCCCAGGAATACCAAGGCTATGGCTATCCCCTTTTCCAAATTGAACACTCCCAATCCTAAGATGATGGCAACGGTTGAGGCCACGATGGGCTGCATGTAGTTGTACATGCTCACCACAGTGGGGCGCAACAGCCTCTGCGCACTCATTATGAAGATATAGGCAAGGAAGCTTCCTCCCACAACCACATATCCCGCTTGCAGCAGGGCGGCTGTAGATATTTCGCTCCACTGTATGGCAGCCACGTCGTGGTAAGAGAACGGGATGTAGCACATGGAGGCATAGACAAACATCCATTTGTTCAGGGTGATGGGAGAGTATTTTTGCGACAACCCCTTGAATACGGTCAGATAAATGGAGAAGCTGATTTGGGCGAGCAGGCAGAGAAGGTCTCCGATGAGGCTGCCATTGCCGGCACCGGTGGTCTGGCTGCTCATGATGAGTATAAATGCTCCCATAGCCCCTACAAAGATGCCCAGCACTTTCTTGTTGGTGACCGGTTCTTTCAGATAGATTGCAGCCACTATCATGGTGACGATAGGCAGCGTGGTTGTAACGATGGAGGCGTCTATGGGCGAAGTCATGGAGAGTCCGAAGATATAGACACCCTGATTGAATACCAGTGCGAAGAGTGCGGCGAAGAATATCTTCAGCATGTCCCGGTGGTCCACCTGTTCGCGTTTGCAGAATAAGGAGAGGAGCCAGAAGCAGGCAGCTGCGCCTACCATGCGGAATGTGGTTACTGACAACGCGGAAAACTCTACCAGAGCTGACTTGCCTATAGGTGCCATCAAGCCCCATAAGATATTTGCGGTAAGGGCGAACAGATGCCCTTGAATGTTCTTGTTCATACTCTTTTGTTCTTTGTGGGTGCAAAAGAACAACTATTTTCTGAAAAGAGAAAATCTTTCATTATATGATTTTTCTGGTTCATGGGCGTAGAAATAAGAGATTATCGTGTATATTTGCTTCTAATTAAAGCAAGAAACCATGGAAGTACAAGCCAATTACATCAAGCGTATCGAAATACACGGATTGTGGCATCGGTACGATATTGCCTGGGACCTGCGTCCTGACGTCAATATACTTTCCGGCATCAACGGAGTGGGGAAGACCACTATCCTGAACCGTTCGGTCAACTATCTGGAACAGACATCGGGTGAAGTGAAGAGTGACGAGAAGAACGGCGTACACGTCTACTTCGACAATTCTGCAGCCACCTTTATCCCCTATGATGTAATCCGCAGCTACGACCGTCCCCTTATCATGGGCGACTTTACGGCACGCATGGCCGATGCTAACGTGAAGTCGGAACTGGACTGGCAGCTCTATCTACTCCAGCGCCGTTATCTGGACTATCAGGTGAACATCGGCAACAAGATGATAGAACTGCTCAGCGGTGATGAAGAGCAGCGTAGCCTGGCTCCCTCCCTTTCCCTCCCCAAGCGGAAGTTCCAGGATATGATTGACGAGCTTTTCAGCTATACCCATAAGACGATAGACCGCAAAAGCAACGACATCGTTTTCTATCAGAACGGTGAGCGCCTGCTGCCCTACAAGCTGTCTTCGGGCGAGAAGCAGATGCTGGTCATCCTGCTGACCGTGCTGGTGCGTGACGATGACCACTGCGTACTCTTCATGGACGAGCCGGAAGCCTCCCTGCACATCGAATGGCAGCAGAAGCTTATCGGCATGATACGCAACTTGAATCCCAATGTGCAGCTTATCCTCACCACCCATTCGCCTGCAGTCATCATGGAAGGCTGGCTGGATGCCGTCACCGAAGTCAGCGAAATCTCATCCCTAATCCCTAATCCTTAATCCCTACCCAAGTGTCCACTTCCCTAAGACATAACCTTACTTCCGCCTATCTGGATGCCGCCCGCAAGTTGTCCCCCAAGAGAGCACGCAGGCGCATAGTGGCGTATGTGGAAAGCTATGACGACATCGCTTTCTGGCGGACGCTGCTGTCTGAGTTCGAGAATGAGGAACGTTATTTTCAAGTGATGCTTCCCTCGGCCACCTCTCTGGCAAAGGGCAAGAAGATGGTGCTGATGAATACGTTGAACACATCGGAGCTGGGCCGCAGCCTGATAGCTTGTGTAGACAGCGACTACGACTTCCTGCTGCAAGGTGCCACCAAGGTGTCGCATAAGATAAACAAGAATCCCTATATCTTCCAGACTTATGGCTATGCCATCGAGAACTTCCACTGCTTTGCCGACAGTCTGCATGAAGTCTGTGTGCAGGCCACGCTGAACGACCGGCATATCCTGGACTTCCCCGCTTTTCTGAAGCGTTATTCTCAGATTGCCTATCCGCTGTTTCTGTGGAATGTCTGGTTCTACCGCCAGCACGACACGCATACCTTCCCGATGTACGACTTCAACGCCTGCGTGCGCCTGCAGGAGATAAACCTGCGTCATCCTTACCGTAGTCTGGACGAGATGCAAAAGACGGTGTCGGCAAAGCTGTCCGAACTGCAAGCCCGTTTCCCCCGCTACATCGACCGGGTGGAGCAGCTGGGCACGGAGTTGGAACGTTTGGGACTGACTCCGGACAATACCTATCTTTATATCCAAGGACACCATATCATGGATTGTGTAGTGCTGAAAATCCTTATCCCGGTATGTACGGTGCTGCGTCGTGAACGCGAGCAGGAGATAAAGCGCCTGGCAGAGCATAACGAACAGTTCCGCAACGAACTGACGGGGTATGAGAACAGTCAGGTCAATGTATCCGTGATGCTGAAAAAAAACAGCGGCTACAAGAACCTTTATCTTTATCAGTGGTTGAAAGAAGACATTATGGAGTTCCTCGAGCGGGAGGAACAGTCGCGTAGATAAGATTGCCGTTATGATAAACATACGATTATGGAGATATTGAAGAAGATAGACGACCTTTTAATCGGGTGGGGCATATCCCCTTCCCGGGCTGATATGCTCGACCAATTCATTGCCTTCGCACTGATACTTGCCGTTGCTTTCCTGGCGGATGCCCTATGCCGGAAAATCCTGCTGAAGGTAGTGGCACAACTGGTGAAGAAGACCAAGGCTACGTGGGACGACATCGTATTCGACCGTAAAGTGATGGTGCACCTCAGCCGCATGGTGGCTCCCGTTATCATCTATCTGTTTGTTCCATTGGCATTTGTCGAAGTCGGTTCATCGGCAATGGATTTCATCCGGCGTATCTGCCTTATTTACATCATCATTACTTTCCTGAGTTTCGTTAACTCGTTCCTGAAGGCTGTTTACAGTGTATACAGTGAGAAGGAGCAATTTCGTGACCGCCCTTTAAAGGGGATGTTGCAAACCATGCAAGTCATCCTATGGCTGGTGGGCGGCATTGTGGTCGTGGGCGAACTGATAGGCCGCGACCCGCTTTCGCTGCTTGCCGGATTGGGTGCTTCGGCAGCCATCCTGATGCTGGTATTCAAGGATTCCATTATGGGCTTTGTCTCCGGTGTGCAGCTTTCGGCCAACGACATGCTGAAGGTGGGCGACTGGATTGAGATGCCCAAGTACGGTGCCAACGGTACGGTGATAGAGGTAACGTTGAACACCGTAAAAGTGCGCAACTGGGACAATACCATTACCACCATCCCTCCTTACCTGCTTGTCAGCGACTCCTTCCAGAACTGGCGCGGCATGCGCGAGAGCGGTGGGCGGCGAGTGAAGCGCAGTATCAATATCGACATGACCAGCGTCCGTTTCTGCACCCCGGAGATGCTGGCAAAATATCGCAAGATACAGCTACTGAAAGATTATGTGGAGCAGACGGAGGAAGTGATTGAAAAGTACAATGTGGAAAACGGCATCGATAACTCCATCCTCGTCAACGGACGTCGCCAGACCAATCTGGGTGTGTTCCGGGCGTATCTGACGGCTTATTTGAAAAGTCTTCCCGACGTAAACCAGGAACTGACCTGCATGGTACGCCAACTTCAGCCTACCGACCGCGGTATCCCGATAGAGCTTTATTTCTTCTGTGCGCTGAAGGATTGGGTGCCCTATGAAGGGGTGCAGGCGGATGTGTTCGACCATGTGCTGGCAATCATCCCCGAATTCGATTTGCAGGTATTCCAGTCTCCGTCCGGCAGAGATTTCCAGCGGGTACTGCCTGCTGCTTCCGAAGAAAAAGGAGCTTGATTCCGACCATCAAAAAGGCCTATATCTATTGTATTTCTCATAGGGAGTCATTACCTTTGAACCCTATACTGAAAGGTCAGAACATCCCCATCTTTTCTCCCAAAACATCCCCATGTTTTGGGGTATTACATCCGGGTGTTTTGGGTGAAAACATCCCCATGTTTTGGGGCAATACATCCGGGTGTTTTAGGTATTCAGTCATATAGTGAAAGGTATTCGGTCACGGAGTCTTTACCGTAAGGTATAGGCTTTGTGTATGCAAGTTGTAGGTGTGCCTCGCGTCGGGCGGGAATATCTTTCGTTTTTTACGAACCTAATTATAAAGAAAGATTGGTATGTCAATGAATTATGTGGTCCGCAAGAAGGTGGACAAGAGTGGAGACAAGGAAGTGGTGCGCTACTACGCGGCGTCAAAAGTGCTTCAGCCGGAACCGGTGAGCAATGACGAACTGGCCAAGAGGCTGGCTTTTGTCAGCTCTCTGCAGGTGGGCGATGCCCAGTCCGTGCTGGTGCAACTGCCGGATATTATAGCGGACTATCTGGCCAGTGGACGCACGGTGAACATCAAGGGACTTGGAAACTTTTTTCCCTCCATCACCAGCGAACCGGTGGAACGGATAGAGGACTGTACGGCAGATAAAGTGCGTATTTCGCGTATCTGCTTCAGGGCGGCAGGCAGTTTCATGCAGCGCGTTTGCCGTCGTCTGGACTTGTTCAGCTTTCAGGTTCAGGAATTGAAGAAGGAGCTGAAGAAGAAGTAAACGGTACTTTTAGTTTCTTTCTTGAAACAGCGCGTACCCCTTGAAGCCGGAAGGCATTCGAGGGGCACGCTGTTGAAGAAGTTGTGTGTTTCTTTATAGTCTTGCGGGTGCTTCTTTTTTTTACTTCACCCAGCTTCCGTTCATCCAGCTGCATTCTTTCCTGATGTCCTCGAAAGAACTGTAGCTCAGGTTGGCATTCACCTTGTTGCTTGTCACGGCGATGAAGTCGGCATGGGTGTAGATGCCTTCTTTGCTGCTCAGCTCGGCGGTGAGGGTGATGTTGGTCAGTTTGGAAGTGCCGTTTTTCAGGGCGTTTTCGGTAAGGGCGGTTTCCACGGTCAGGGGTTGGCCTTTGCCGCAGACCTTGGCGTTGTCTATTTCCACTTCCGTGCCGGCACGCAGACGGATGCCTTGCTTGCTGCCGCCGTTGCCGACGAGGATGAGGTTCTTCAATACGGGGTGGGCAACGGGAGTGGCGGCGTTGTTGCTGCCGTTGTTGTCGCACTCCATCAGGCAGTCGCAGTCGTAGCCCAGTGTGGATTCGGCTTCTTGGTAAGCCACGAGGTTGGTGCCTTTGCCGTTCCAGCCTTCGGTCCAGTCGAAGGAGTCGTCGCTACAGCTTACGGCTACGAGGTTGCTCACGTTTACCGAGCCGCCGAAGAACTCAAAGCCGTCGTCGGAACCTTTGTAGGCTTGGCAGTGGTCCACGATGGTACCGTTGCCTACGCCGTAGAAAGAGATACCGTTGGCTTCGTGCTCTTCATCGAAGGCAAAGCCGGTGTATTCCAGACGAATGTATTGCAGCGTGCCCGAGTTGTCGGCATCATCGTTGCCGCCGTAAACGGCACCGCCTATTTCAGAACTTCCCTTGCCGCCTTCGGCATTGGTGTGGGCACGTCCGCAGATGTGGATGCCTCCCCATGCACCCGGCTCTTCTTTTTCGCTGGTCATTACGATGGGTTTGTCCGGCGTGCCTACGGCGTTGATTTTACCGCCCTGCTTCACGAGGATGTAGTCTGCGATGTCATCGTAGACGGTGATAATCTTCACGCCTTCCTCTATGTGGAGCGTGGCACCTTCTTCTACGATGTATTCGCCGCTTAGCTTGTAGGTGTTTCCGGCAGCCAGGGTCACGTCGGAGGTGATGGTACCTTTCAGTATCGTACCGTTTTCGATTTCATTGCCGTTTCCGTTGCCGTCGTTGCCGTCATTGTCGTTGTTGTCGTCGCTGCTGCAAGCGGTGAGGATAGACATTCCGGCTACAAAGGCCAGAGAGTAGAATTTCCATTTCATTGTTTTCATGATTCAATTGTTTTAGTTATTATATTCAATTCATCTGTCTGTCATTCAGATTGATTCTCTTAAATCAGCTTGTTTGTCAAAGAGTGTTCTCCGTTCCCTTCAGGGGGAGGACGGGGGACTTTATAGGTTGTAGCTTATTCCCACCTCGAAGTTCGTTCCCTTGCGGTAGCGTTCCACTTCCATCTCCTGCCCCGTGGTGGGCACATCTTGCTTGAAGATGACATCGCGGTTCAGCAGGTCGTTCACTTGCAGCTTCAGGTTGAAGTGCTTGTTCAGGCTATATCCGGCGCTGAAGTTCAACGTGTGCAGCGTCTGTTGCCTGACATCGCCCAGGCCCGACACGCCTACCGCATGGATGCGGCTGCCTTGCAGGTTGTAGAGCAGGGCGAGGTTGAGTTGCCTGTCTTCACCGAAGCGCGGCGAGTAGGTGAGGTCGGCATTGGCAAGTATGGGCGATGCGCCTTGCAGCGAACGTTCCTTGTTGGTGTAGGCACCGCTTTGGGGCAGCTTCACGTTGGTGTACATGTAGCTGATGTTGGCACCCAGGCGCAGGTCCTTGACGAGCCGTTTGCGCATCTCTAGCTCCACGCCGGCAGCCATGCCGTTGTCGGCATTCTTGAAGCTGTGCAGCGTGGCGCCGCCTTGCAGGTCTTGGATGCGTTCGATAGGGCTGTCGAGGTATTTGAAGTAGCCGGTCACGGAGAGCATGTCGCCGTCCTTGCCGAAGCGTTCGTAACGTAGGTCGAAGTTGTAGTTGTAACCGTTCTGCAACTCTTCGTTACCGCGGATTTGTGCCGAACCGTAGGACTCTTGGTAGAGGAAGGGTGCCATCTCGATGAACGAGGGACGGGTGACGGTGCGCGAGGCAGAGAAGCGGATGCTGTTGGTGGGGTTCACCGCATATTTCAGGTTCAGGGCGGGGAAGAGGTCGTTCTTGTCTAAATTGCGCCGACGGGAGTACCAGTCGCCGCCGTCGCTGGCGTAGCGCACCCATTGCTTGCTCATTTCGTAGCGCAGGCCGAGGTTCACCAGGAGAGCTTCGGTGGGATAGAAGTCGGTCAGCAGGTAGGCGGAGTAGATTTCGTTTCCGGCGCGGTAGCTGTCTTTGGGCTGCATCACACGCTGTACCACGATTTGTCCGTCGGCAATGTTCTGCTGGTTGAGGAAGCCGTCGGTGTTGTAGATGTCGGTGATGACGGGGTTCAGTTTGTTCAGGTTGTAGTAGAAGCGGGTAGCGTTGTAGTCGCGGTTCTTGTCCTTGTAGTTGAAGCCGAGCTTGAGGTGGCTGGTGTCGTTCCACTTCCAGCGCATGGCGAGGTTGGCATTCCACTCTTCTTCGTCCAGGCTGCCGAAGTAGCGCATAGTCTCTTGGCGGTTCAGTTTGAAGAGCCTGAGACTGCCGTCGTTGTCTTTGACGTACATCACTTGCCGTCGGTCGGGCTCTTCGCTGCCGGTCTTGCTGTACGAGCCTCCCCAGGTCAGTTGCCACCTGTCGCCCTCGCCGAAGTTATGGATTCCGTTCAGTTGATGGTTTTGCAGGGTGTATATGTGCATGATGTTGTTGCTGCCGGTCAGCTCGTGTCCTTCGGCATCAGTACCTTCGCGGCGTTGGTAGGTGTCGATGGCATTGCGGGCGTAGAAGAAAGTGTAGCCTATGCGGTCGCTCCGGCGCAAGGTGTAGCCCAGGTAGCCGAGGGCGGCGAGCTTCAGTTCCTGCGCAAAGCTGTCGTAGGAGAAGTCGTCCTGCACGGTGCCAGTGGCTTCGAGTGTCTTGTAGAAGGCATCTTCCATGTTTTGGTAGCCGTTGCTGGCGCTGAAGGAGGCAAGCAGGCTGAGTGTCTGGTTGCTTATACCGAAGTTCTTGCCGAAACCGAGGTTTCCACCCAGTTCGGGCAACGAGCTCTTCTTGCTGGCGGCAAAGGAGGTATCGAAGATATTGTGGGTCTTCACGTATTTGTCAAACTCCATCAAGGGCATGTCGAGGGCGGCCGCGTCTACGCCGGGTGTCTTCAAGAGCGAACCGCTGCGGTCCATCTGATAGCGGTCTTTGCCTAAGGTGTTGAACTTCCCGCCCGTGTTGAGGCTCAGTTGGAAGAAATCTTCCGGTATGTTTTCTTTGGTGCTGATGTTGATGTGCGCACCGCTGTAGTCGGCAAAGGCGGCTGCGTCATACACTTTGCTGACGGTGATGTTCTGTACGGTGGACGAGGGGAACAGGTCGAGCGGCACCAGCTTGTTGTCCGGGTTGGGCGAGGCGATGGGCAGTCCGTTCAGCGTGGTGGTGCTGTAGCGGTCGCCCAGTCCGCGGACGATAAGTTGTCCGGCGCTGGCGATGGAGATACCCGTTATTTTCTTTACTCCTTCTTCCACATTGCCGATGCCTTTGAGGGACATCTCTTTGGAACCGAGGTTCTCGATGGCGAGGGTCGCTTTTTGCCGTTCCATTTGCAAGGCACGTTCGCCTTCGAGGTTCTTCTTGGCGGTGACCTGCACTTCGCCCAGGGTTTGCGTGTCCGGCTCCATGTCGAAGTTCAGCACGGTTTCACCCTTTATCTCTACGGCATTTATCGTCATGTCTTTGTAGCCGATGTAACGGACGGTGAGGGTATAGGTCCCGTTTTTCAGCTCCAGTGTATAGTTACCATCCAAATCGGCGACGGCGCCTTGTGCCGTTCCGCTCACTTGCACGGTGGCTCCCGTCAGCGGTTCTTTGGTTTGTCGGTCGGTGATTGTCCCTTTGATGGTTCCCGCCATGGCAGCCATGACGGAAAGTGTGAGGAATAAAATAAGGAAGAAAATCTTTCCTAAGTCTAACTTTGTGCTCATCTCTTTTCTTTGTACGTTTTTTAATCCGCTGCAAAGATGAGGCAATGACATTACACCGGTGATACATGGAACATACGTTTCATTTTCAAATCTATTACGATTTGGTTACCGCACATTCTTCCGGATTGTTTGTTATCCTTATATATAGGCTGCTTGGGACGAAAAAGGTCTCTAATGGTTGCTTATTAGAGTTTTATGGCTATTTTTGTATCTCAAACCAATATTGATAAATATATGGCTGTTCATCGTGACGATAGTGAACGTTTCCGGCGCCTTTCCATTCTTGGCCGGATAGGTTGGTGGGAGGCTGATTTTTCTTCAAGGCAGTATCTCTGTTCCGAATATGTCTGTAAGTTGTTAGGCTTGGAAGGGGAATACCTGAGCTTTGAGGATTTCGGTAAAATGATACGCGAAGACTATCGGGCGCGTATCAGCCGGGAGTTCCTTGCCATTCAGAATATGGAGGTCTATGAACATACGTTTCCTATCTATTCTACTGAAGGAGTGGTCTGGGTCTACTCGCGCGTGGGGTATAAGGAGCATTTGCCGGATGGTACATTGAAGGCTTTCGGAGTGTTGCAGCGCGTAGAGATGCCGAAGGAGGAGGCTGCGAAGCAGGCTTTGCAAAGAGTGAACGATTTACTTTATCGGCAGACCTCAATATCCCATTCCCTATTCCGCTTCCTGAAAGACGAGGATATAAGTGCGGGCATTTACGACATACTGAAAGATATTCTTGATTTCTTTCGCGGCGGACGTGTCTATATATTCCAATATGATGAGAAGTGCCGGTACCAGAGCTGCACATACGAGGTGGTGGCTCCGGGAGTGGCTCCTGAGAAAGAAATGCTTCAGGGAGTCCAGGCTGACAGCTTGCCGTGGTGGACGTCACAGATTATGGCACAAAAGCCCGTTCTGCTGGAAACGCTGGGGCAACTGCCGGAGCACGCTTACGCCGAATATGAAATTCTGGCGAGACAGAATATAAAGTCCTTGATGGTAACTCCGCTGGTTGCCAATGACCAGGTGTGGGGATATATGGGCATTGATTTGGTAGACCGTACCCGAATGTGGACCAACGAGGATTACCAATGGTTTAGTTCGTTGGCAAATGTCATCAGCATTTGCATAGAGTTGCGCAAAACGAAGGATGAGGCTGTGCGCGAACGTACTTTCCTCAGCAACTTGTTCCGCTATATGCCTTTGGGGTATGTGCGGATGTCCATTGTCTGTGATGAAAAGGACAACCCCTACGGGTATTATGTGACAGATGCGAATTCTATCTTTGCCGATTTTCTGGGAAAACCCGCGTCGGCGTTTATCGGCAAGACTGCCTCGTCTTTTTCAAGGGAGGCGGCCCCCAGACTGGAATATCTGCTTGAGATAGTGAACACCGGGACACATAAGGAAATGGACATGTGTTTTGAGCTCACCAACAAGCACTGTCACGTGGTGATATACTCTCCGGAAAAGAATGAAGTGGTGGCGTTATTCCTCGATACGACAGACTCGGTACAGACTCATCTGGCTTTGGACCATAGCGAAAAACTGTTCAAGAATATCTTTGCCAATATACCGGCCGGGGTGGAAATCTATGACAAAGACGGATTCCTGGTAGACATCAACAATAAGGATATGGAGATATTCGGGGTCCGTGACAAACAGGATGTCATTGGAGTGAACTTATTCGAGAACCCGAATGTGTCCGCCCAATTGGCAGAACGTATACGGACTGAGGATATGGTCGACTTTCGCCTGAATTATGCTTTCGACCGGACTGAAGGGTATTACTCCACTTCCAAACAGCCGAAGGATGTGATACATCTTTATACGAAAGTGAGCAAGGTGTATGACAGTAAAGGTAACTTTACCGGCTATGCCATGATTAACATCGACAATACGGAACGGATTGATGCCATGAGCCGTATCTGTGATTTCGAGAATTTCTTCCTGCTTATATCGGATTATGCGAAGGTAGGTTATGCCAAGCTGAACCTGCTCGACCGGAAAGGCTATGCCATCAAGCAATGGTATAAGAATATGGGAGAGGACGAGAATACCCAATTGGCGGATGTCGTGGGAATATACAGCAAGATGTACCCCAGTGACCGCAGGAGGATGCTTGATTTCTTCAGTAAGGCCCGTGTGGGCGAAGCCAAACATTTCCAGGGAGAGATGCGCATTGAACGTCCGGGCGAAAAGGGAAAATGGAACTGGGTACGTACCAATGTGGTTGTCAATCTGTTTGAACCGGAGAACGGACAAATAGAGCTGATAGGCGTCAACTATGACATTACGGAATTGAAGGAGACGGAGGCTATGCTGATTGAAGCCAAGGAGAAGGCAGAAACCGCCGACCGTCTGAAGAGTGCCTTCCTTGCCAATATGAGCCATGAGATACGTACGCCCCTGAATGCGATTGTCGGTTTCTCCAGTCTGATGGGAGAGACCGGGGACATGGAGGAAAAAAGGCAGTATATGGCGATTATTGAAGAAAACAATGACCTGCTGTTGCAGCTGATTTCCGACATACTGGATTTGTCCAAGATAGAGGCCGGGACATTTGACTTTGTGGAAAAAGAGCTGGACGTGAACGTACTATGTGAGGACATTGTGCGCTTCATGAAGATGAAGGCCAAACCGGGTGTGGAAGTTCTCTTCGACCGTCATCTGCCGGAATGCCGGATTGTCAGTGACCGTAACCGTTTGAATCAGGTCATAGCCAACTTTGTCAACAATGCCATCAAGTTCACCACTGCGGGAAGTATACGTGTAGGATATGATAAGGTGGATGAAACTCATTTGCGTTTTTATGTGGCCGATACGGGCCTTGGCATTGAGCCGGAAATGCAGGCTCAGATATTCGACCGTTTTATAAAGCTGAATACGTTTGTGCATGGCACCGGCCTGGGGCTTTCTATCAGCAAGAGCATTATAGAGCAGTTGGGTGGCACAATCGGTGTGGACAGTGAACCGGGGAAAGGCTCATGCTTTTGGTTTGTGCTGCCGATTGTATAGTATGGAAATGTGCTAAAATACACACTCACCACAAATTATGCAGATTAACACAAGTCAAAGCTCTTGATTATCAGAACTTCTAAAGATAATTTGTGCCAATCTGTGTAATTTGTGGTAAGTGATGATACCCTCCGGTTATAATCCGAATGAGAACTTGTCGATGGATTGATATACCACACTTGCAATACTCAGTACCACAATACCCAACGTGCAAATGGCCAGGCTGGCACGTGTATAGTTGTCACTGCGGAATGCTGCAATCGGCTCGTCGCTCTTGTTGATGTACATTGCCTTTACAATCTTCAGATAGTAATAAAGCGAGATGATTGTATTGATAAGGGCAATGAATACCAGCAGATGGAAGCCGCCTTCGAAAGCTGCCGCGAAGATGAAGAACTTCGAGAAGAAGCCCGCAAACGGCGGGATGCCTGCCAGAGAGAACAGTGCCAGTGTCATCAGGAACGCCAACTTCGGATTAGTGGTATACAGCCCGTTATAGTCTTCAAGTGTGAACTTGCCTGCCCGCAGTGCCACAATCGTGATAACGGTAAATACGGCAAGATTGGCAAACATATATATCAGCACGTAGTATACCAGCGACGTCATACCTTGTGCGCTTCCGCTGATGACACCCAGCATGATGTAACCTGCTTGCGAGATACTGGAGAAAGCCATCAACCGCTTCAGGTTCTGCTGGCGTAGGGCGAAGAGGTTGGCAATTGTGATGGAGGCGATGATAACCCAGTACAGCACTTCCTGCCATTGTTCCACCATCGGAGCGAATACCTTGATGAGAGTAGCCATCAGCACGAAAGCGGCAGAGCCTTTAGAGATGACACTCAGATAGGCTGTCACCGTGCTTGGAGCACCTTCGTAAACGTCTGCTGTCCAAAGATGGAAAGGCACCAGTGATATTTTGAATCCCATGCCGGAGAAGAAGAATACGAATGCCATAATCTGCAACGGGTCGCCGGTGAGGCGTGCCGGTATGTCGGCAAAGTAGAGAGTGCCTACCGTACCGTAAATCAAAGATAATCCGTATAGCAGCAATCCGCTGGAGAACAGTGCCGTGAGAATATATTTGGCACCTGCCTCGGCAGAATGGTGGCGGTATTTGTCGAAGGCAACCAGGGCTGCCATCGGGATGCTTGCCGTCTCCAGTCCGATGAAGAACATCAGGAAGTGTCCGGCAGAAATCATGAAGTACATACCCAGCAGGGTGGAAAGTGTCAGAATGTAGAACTCACCTTGTTTGATGGCAGTGTCTGGACGGCGCATCCATTCGTGCGCCATCAGGAATACAATCAGTGTACCTATACTGAGGATGGATTTCACGATGCTCTGTATCGGCTGATTGTGATACATGCCGCCGAAAGCATCTGCCACAGGACCGGGAACGATGGTGATAAGTGTGTGTATGGTCAGCAGAGCAACGGGCAGCATTGTGTTCAGCACCGGTTTGCCGTCATTCTTGTGTGCATCCGGACTCATGAAGAGGTCGGCGACAAAAAGGATGACGATGACCAATATCAGCGAAAGCTCTTCTTTGAGCAGGAGGAATTGGGAATAATCCATATCTATTTACGATTTTACGATTTACGATTTACGATTGAAATTACTCTTGGGATTTACGATTTTACGATTTACGATTGAGGTTACTCTTGGGATTTACAAGTCATTTATCAATCGTAAATCGTCAAATCGTAAATAAATCAGTTATTGGCAGCACGCTGTCTCCAATCATGCCGCTAATCCACCATGGTGCCATACCGAGGGCGGCAACGCATGCGATGAGGATAATGACCGCTGTGCGTTCATCCCAGGTAGCGTCGCTCAAAGTGAGGTGATGCTTGTTAGTGCAGGTGCCATAGAGAATCTTTCCTACCAGTCGCAGGATATAGACTGCCGTAATCACGATGGAGCTGCATGCAATGACCGTCCACACGCGGTGGAACGTATCGGGATGCTGGAACGAACCGGTGAAGATGGTCATTTCGGCAATGAAACCGCTGAGTCCGGGCAGTCCCAGATTGGCAAGACCGGCGATTACATAGCAGACAGCCAGAAAAGGCATAATCTTCATCAGACCGGAGAGTTCGCGGACGTCACGCGTATGGGTACGTCCGTATATCATACCGATAAGGGCGAAGAACAAGGCTGTCATCAGTCCGTGAGAGAGCATCTGCAGAACAGCACCCGTGCAAGCTGTCTGGTTCATCATCAGGATGGCGAACAACACCAGGCCGCAATGGCTGACGGAAGAGTAGGCATTGATATACTTCAAGTCGGTTTGTACACAAGCGGAGAATGCACCGTATACCACGGAGATTCCGGTAAGAATCAGGAATATCCATCCCAGTTCTTGTGCAGCTTCGGGCATCAGGTACATGGCTATGCGGAAACATCCGTAACCTCCCAGTTTCATCAATACACCGGCATGGAGCATGGATACGGCAGTCGGTGCGGAGGCGTGACCGTCGGGGCTCCATGTGTGGAACGGGAACAGAGCGCCCAGCACACCGAAACCGAGGAAGGTGAGCGGGAACCAGATACGTTGCTGTTCGATGGGAATATTGTGCATCTGTGCTATTTCCAATAGGTTCATAGAGGTGGCTCCGGCACCGTAGTAGATACCCAGGATACCGATAAGCAGGAAGGCGGAGCCGCCCATCAGCATCAGTGTCAGCTTCATGGCGGAGTACTCCTTGCGTCCCGACCCCCATACACCGATAAGCAGATACATGGGAATGAGGGCAACCTCGTAGAACATGAACATGGTGAACAGGTCTATCGAAATGAAGAACCCGAACACACCGATGGAGAGGAAGGTGAACCAAAGGAAATATTCTTTAGTCAGCGGTTGCAGCCTCCAGGAGGCGAATGTTCCGGTAAAGACAATGATGGCCGAAAGCAGCAGCATGGCTACCGAAATACCGTCTACTCCTACCGAATAGTGGATGTTGAGTGCAGGATACCAGACCATGTCGGCACGGAACAGCATTTCATCCGTGGCACCAGCGTGGCGTGCATTGAGGTACATCACGGTCAATGCTGCAGAAAGAACCAGCAGAGCCGATGCACCGGTCACCATCACCGCGCGTATTTGTGCGATGTTGCGGCTGAGCCAAAGACCCAGCAACATCAGCAAGGGGATGAGTACGAATAATGATAAAAAGTTCATCTTTATATTTACGATTTAACGATTTACGATTTACGATTGAAAAATTTCGGGTTATAGTAATAGCAACAGTATCAATGCCAGCGTGCCTAGCAGGAATACAAATGTATATTGCTGGATGCGTCCGCTCTGCAGACCGCGTATCTCGTCACTGGTAGCCTCGGCACTCCAGGCAAGGAAGTTGAAGAAGCCGTCGACCACATGGCGGTCCCACCAGGCGATGGGGCGGCAGATGCAGCCGAAGATGATGCGGTGGGTGATGAACTGGTAAACTTCATCCAGGTAGAAGCGGTGGTAAGCTGCTGTCCATAGGCCTTTGAAACGGCGTGCCAGCGCGTTGGCAACGGGCTGCCGGCTACCTGCATAGATGTAGGTGGCAATGGCTATGGAAACCACCGCTACGGCGATACTTGTACCTGCCACACTCCAATCCAGATGGATGCTATATGCTTCACCGTTGGAACTGATGAAGTGTCCGAAAGGAATGAAACCGGCAACTATCGTAACCACAGCAAGGAGCATCAGGGGCAGGGTCATCGCCAGAGGACTCTCGTGGGGGTGAGGCATGTGGCTGTCGCCCCCATCGCTTGCCGACTTTTGCCCCGGCTCAGAGCCGGCCCAAAAGATACCATAATAAAGACGGAACATATAGAATGCTGTCATACCTGCAATCACTGTCATAATCCATCCCATGATGGGGCTGAACTGGAAGCATGCCGTCAGGATTTCATCTTTGGAGAAGAATCCGGAGAACGGAGGAATACCTGCAATGGCAAGGCAAGCGATGAGGAACGTGATATGCGTAATGGGCATATACTTCCGCAGTCCTCCCATGGCAGACATCTCGTTGCTGTGTACGGCATGGATGATGCTACCCGCTCCGAGGAACAGCAATGCCTTGAACATGGCGTGTGTGAACAAGTGGAACATGCCTGCCATGTAGCCCAGTCCCCCTTCGTGTGGGTCGGCTGATGTACATACACCCAGCGCCACCATCATGAAACCGATTTGGGAGATGGTGGAGAATGCCAGTACACGCTTGATGTCACTCTGCACACATGCCACACTGGCGGCATAGAATGCCGTGAAGGCTCCTACGTATGCCACGATGTGCAGCACGCTGGGAGCATATTCTATGAACAACGGGAACATGCGTGCCACCAGATAGACACCTGCAACCACCATTGTGGCGGCATGAATCAGTGCACTGACCGGCGTAGGACCTTCCATGGCATCGGGCAGCCAGATGTGCAACGGGAACATGGCACTCTTTCCGGCACCACCGATGAACATCAGTCCCAAGGCAAGCGGAATCATGGCCGCACCGCCCTTTGCCAGCGCCATCTCATTAGGGCTGAAGGTGTATGTACCGGCATAATACCCATAGACGAGGATACCTATAAGGAATCCCAGGTCAGCAAAACGGGTCACGATAAAAGCCTTCTTCGAAGCGGCAATAGCCGCCGGCTTCGTATAATAGAAACCAATCAGCAGATAGGAGGACACGCCCACCAACTCCCAGAACAGATACATCTGGAAGATATTCGTTGCTACTACCAGTCCGAGCATGGACATGGTGAAGAGCGACAGGAAGGCGTAGTAACGCTGGAAACCGCGTTCGCCCTTCATGTAGCCGAAAGAGTATATGTGTACCAGCAGCGAAACGGTACTGATGACCACGAGCATCATAACCGAAATCGGGTCGAGTAGGATACCCATGTCGATACTGAGGCTTTCTGTGAAAGGCAGCCATTTGAAGTTATAGGGCATCAGCGCCTCGTACGTACCATCGGCAAGGCGGGGAGCGCTGAAGTACATTCCTGCGGTGAGATAGGAAAGCACTGCGACCACACCCAGTGCCGCAGTTCCGATAAGGCCGGCAGTGCGGTGTGACATCCATTTACCTCCAAGTCCCAGAGCGAGGAAAGAGAGGAAAGGGAGTAGAAGGATTAATATTGTATATTCCATATATACTATGTTTATCAATTATTACTATTCAAGAAACATCGCTTGGCGATTCTTGCTCTTACCACTTCATCTCATCCAGTTTGTTCACCTGGATACTGCGGATGTTACGGTAGATGTTAATCATGATGGCAATGGCTACAGCCGTTTCGGCCGCCGAGATGGCGATGGAGAATAAAGAGAAGAAATATCCTTCCAGTCCTCCGGGGAATAGGAAACGGTTGAACACCGCAAAGTTGATGTCCGTGGCATTCAGAATCAGCTCGATGCTGATAAGTATCGCCAGCGTGTTGCGGCGGGTAAAGAACCCATAGATGCCTGCGAAAAACATGATAGCCGAAACTATCAGATAATATTCCATGTGTATCATAATTCTTATCTTTTACGTGCTATTAATAATCCACCTACGATACATGCCAATAACAAGATGCTAACTGCTTCGAAGGGAAGCAGATAACCATACTTGTCACCGCTCAGCATGTGGTGACCGATGGTCTTGATGTTGACCTCCAAAGGCTCCACGTCGGTGGTGGCAATGAACTTATGCTTCAAGGTGATGAATACTACGATGATGGCACCGCCCACGGTGGCACCCAGTCCGGCAAGGAACCTGCTACGCTTTAACTTCTCGATGACATCGCCTTCGCCACTGGTAAGCAGTATGGAGAAGACGTAGAGCACTACGATACCGCCGGCATAGACCATAATCTGCACGGAACCGAGAAAGGTGTAACCCAGCAGAAAGTAGATGCCTGCCGTACCGAAAAGCACGAACAGCAGGTAGGTGGCCGAGCGCACCATGCGGTGGGTCGTTACCGTCAAGATGGAAAATACGGTGATAAAGGCCGCAAGGAAGTAGAATACTACTGTTTCAAGAGTTATTTCCATGTTGTTTAATTACAAGTTACTATTAACGAATTACTTTGTTGTCTCTTCTTTGGGAGCAGTGGGTTTCTTTTTTTCTTCTACATGGCTGCCTGGACGGTTCAGCGTCATGACCAGTTTCGTGCGGTCGAACACTGCATGCTCAAAATCCTGGTCGAACGTGATGGCATCGTGAGGGCAGGCATTCACACAGAGTTGGCAGAACATGCACGAACCGAGGTCGTATTCGTACTTAACCAATATCTTCTTTTTCTTACCGTCTTCCGTTTCAACCATCTCGCCGGTCACCTTGATGGTGTCGTTGGGACAAGCCATCTGGCACAAACCGCAAGCTACACACCGATGTTCATTTTTATCATTATGGGGCATGGTCAGCGTGCCACGGAAACGGTCGGAGAGTTTCAATGTCGAGCGGTTTTCCGGATATTGTTCGGTAGTCTTTCGTCGGCAGAATACGGTCATGGTTGTCTTCATACCTGTCAGCAGAGAAGTGACGCCGTGTATGAGTCCGCCGATATAAGAGTTCTTTTCTTTCATTACTTTTGCCTTTATTAAAATTATCCGCAAGGAAATCTTGCTCCGGCGCTACGCCGGTTAGAAATGCAATTTAAATACTACAATTAATACCATCAAAATCAAGTTCACCATAGAGATGGGTACCAGGTACTTCCACTCCAGATTCAGAATCTGGTCAATACGCAGGCGGGGGAAGGTCCACTTTATCCACATCAGCAGGAAGACTACGAAGAAGGCCTTTCCGAAGAACCATACAAATCCCGGAATGTAATCCATCACTGCGTTGAAGCCGTCCAGGCCTACGATGTGTAGCGGCATCCAGCCTCCCAGGAAGATGGTGGCTGCCACGGAGGCTACGATAAACAGATTCAAATATTCTGCCAGATAGAAGAATCCGAAGCCCATACCGCTGTATTCCGTATGGTATCCGGCAGTCAACTCGCTTTCGGCTTCGGGCAAGTCGAAGGGACCGCGGTTGGTTTCCGCATTTCCGGCAATGAGGTAGATGATGAAGGTTATCAATGCAGGGATATGTCCCTTGAAGATGAACCAGCCGTCAGCTTGTCCTTCTACTATTTCGGAGAACTGCATGGTTCCCATCAACACTACCATTGTCAGTATGCTCAATCCGCAGGACAACTCGTAGCTGATAATCTGCGCACCGCTTCGCATGGCTCCAATCAGCGAGAATTTATTGTTGGAACTCCAGCCTGCCAGCAGGATACCCACTACGCCGATACTCGATGCAGCCAGCAGGAAGAACACTCCTACATTGAAGTCCAATACCTCCAATCCCTTGTTGATGGGTAGGCAGGCAAATGTCAGGAAAGAAGCGATGATTACCATGAACGGTGCCAGATTGTAGAGGAACCGGTCAGAGAATTTCAAATCAATGATTTCCTTTGTCAACATCTTGATGACGTCGCAGGGCACTTGGAGCAATCCCCATTTCCCCACGCGCATCGGACCGAGGCGGCATTGGAAGAAGGCGCATATCTTACGCTCCATGTAAATCAGGATGATGGCAAGCACGGCATACATCAAGATGATGCATACGCCAATCACCACGCATTCGAGGAATATTGCCAGACCTTCCGGCATCAGGGAAGTCAGCATCTGGTGTATCCAGTTGGTTACTATACTAAAGTCAAACACGTTGTTCATTTACTATTTACAATTTACTATTTACAATTTACGAGGCGCTTTTTGATTTACAATTCACAATGTACAATTTACAATTTGGCTGCGCTGTAATTCCGCATGGTAAATTGTAAATTGTCAAATCGTAAATCCTTTTATCTGTCAATATCTGGTACTACATAATCCAATGTTCCGCCAATGGCAATAAGGTCGGCGATTTTAGCTCCGCGGCAAATCGTATTTACGGTCGATACCAATGGCAAGCCCGTACTGCGGAAATGCAGGCGGTAAGGCATCTTGTCGCCGTGGCTTTCGAGGAAGACGCCGAACTCACCGCGGCTACCTTCTACGGCTGCATAATAAGTGCCTTCCGGTACGCGGATAATAGGTTTCATCTTTTCCTGGTAGGCTCCTTCCGGGATGTTGTCTATCAGTTGCTCGATAATCTTCAGGCTCTCCAGAATTTCATCCATACGGATAAGGTAGCGTGCCCATGAATCGCCTTCGGTGCGGATGATTTCTTTAAAGTCCACCTTGTCATATACGGCATATGGCATACGCTTACGCACGTCGCAGGCCCATCCGCTGGCGCGTCCGGTGCCTCCGGTAGCTCCAAAGGCGATGGCATCTTCCCGTGAGAGTATACCCACACCTTTCAGACGTTGCTGGGCAATGATGTTCCCGGTGAATACGTCGTGATATTCGTGTAGGATACCGCGGAGGTAGGGGATAAACTCCTTCACTTTCTTTACGAAGCCGGGAGCAATGTCTGCCTGCACGCCACCGATGGTGTTGTAGTTCATGATGAGGCGTCCACCGCAAGTTTCCTCAAAGATGTCGAGTATCTTTTCGCGGTCGCGGAAACCGTAGAAGAAGGCCGTTAATGCACCCAGGTCCATAGCAAGACAAGAATAGAACAGCAGGTGAGAGTCTATTCGCTGCAACTCGTCCATGATGGTACGTATGTACTGCACGCGTTCGCTTACTTCCACGCCCATTGCCTTTTCGATACACATGCACAAGGCATGGCGGTTCTGGTGTGCGCCCAGGTAGTCCAGACGGTCGGTCAGAGCCAAGGTCTGCGGATAGGTCAGGCTTTCGCACATCTTCTCGATACCCCGGTGGATGTAGCCGCAGTTGGCATCAATCTTGTCGATGATTTCACCCTCCAATGATACACGGAAACGCATTACGCCGTGGGTGGCCGGATGTTGGGGACCGATGTTCACCACATATTCCTCATCACCGAAAAGTTGCATCTCCTTATTCTTGATGCTACCGTCGGGATTCAGCTCCAATTCCATGGTAGTGTCCACCGTTTCTTCGTTGTCCATACGCAACGGATTATCTTTTTCCGGCTCATTGTCTTTACGCATGGGATAGCCTACCCAGTCATTGCGCAGATAGAGTCGGCGCATATCCGGATGACCAATGAAAACGATGCCGTAAAAGTCGTAGACTTCGCGCTCGTTGAAATCCGCAGCTTTCCAGATATCGCTGACGGAAGGAAGTTCGGGATGTTCCCGGTTTAGAGTGGCGGTGCGTACCGCTATCCGTTCGCCGGTAACAGTAGATTCCAACAGATAGACTACGCCGAGTCCGCGGGGGGTGTCCGGTGCGTCTTTCTCGTCGGGTATTCCCCAATCCATACCGCTGAGGCATTCCAGGAAGTCCATTTGTTTCTCTTTCCGCAGACGCAGCATTTCGTCGTGCAGGACTGAGGGCTCTATGTATTTTATTTCCATATTTTTAAGTACTGATTAGTGGTTCTCTTCTTTTCTGTTTACTCCACCGAAGTATTTCTCTATTTTCACTTTACGCTGCAATTGCATCATGCCGTAGTAGAATGCTTCCGGACGCGGAGGACAACCGGGAATGTAGACATCCACCGGCAGAATCTTGTCCACACCGTTCACCACGTGATAGGATTTCTTGAACGGGCCTCCGCTGACGGCACAGCCGCCTACGGCTACTACATATTTCGGATCGGCCATCTGGTCGTAAAGACGTTTCAGAACGGGAGCCATCTTGTTGGTTATTGTTCCGCAAACCATAATCATGTCTGCCTGGCGCGGACTGGCACGGGCTACCTCGAACCCGAAGCGCGCCATATCGTAGCGGGCTGCGCCGAGGGCCATGAATTCGATACCGCAACAGCTGGTTGCAAACGTAAGAGGCCACAGTGAGTTGCTGCGTCCCCAGTTGACGAAATCGTCCAGTACGCCAAGGGCGACATTGGCGCCTCCGGCATTAAGTTCCCGAACCAGTTTCTCCAACGTTTCGTTGTCTGTAAACTCCTCATAAGGGATAGATTTAATTTTCGGTTTCTTTGTTACTTCCATTCCAAAGCTCCTTTCCTCCAGGCATAAGCAAGGCCCAGAATCAATATAATCAGGAAAAATAAAACACTGAAAAGTCCTGCCACGCCAAGTTCGCGGGTGATGACTGCCCAAGGGAACAAAAATACCGTTTCCACTTCGAACATCAGGAACAAGATGGCAAACAGATAGTAACCTACCCGGAATTGCATCCACGATTTACCGCGGGTAGGGATACCACACTCGTACGGCTCCATCTTCTGTGCATTGTACGAACGGGGTGCTATCGCATTGGAGAGCGCGATGACGATACCCACGAAAGCGATTGCCGTCAATAAGACGACCACTAACAAAGTAAAGTTCATAAACCTGATAAGATTTTAGATATATAATAATAGATACATCGCACCGGAGGACAAAACCTCTGAATTGTTGTCCGGTGAGTCAGGGGCAAGCGTCTGCGCTTGCAGGCCTTCTAAATGATAATCTTTCTTAGCCCGAACACGTAATAATTCGCGTCGGGTACGGGATGAGGAGACAGATTCAACAAACGGTCGCATTCCGGTGCATAGGCATGCTGCTGCATCTTGTAGATGTACATGCGCAGGAGTACGCTTTTGTTGGTTGGTACTTGCGTATGGTCCACATGCTCTATGCAGAGGGAGTTTGGTGAAAACAAGTCGTAGAACTTCTGGACTGCTTGTTGGGTGGTAGGAGCTTGTGACAGCGTGCAGCATTCTACTTGTCGGGTGGCAGGAACGCACAAAATGTCTACAGCTCCGGTTGCACTGTCGTGCAATAGGGCTGCAAAGATTATGATTAAACAGTATTTAATGCATTGCTTCATACCACAGATCTCTCTTTTCAAGGGGGCAAAGATATAACAAGTATTGTTCATTTTGCTATCCCCGCATAACAAAAAATGGTTATTTTTACACTTTTTATCCTAAATCAATTCCGTTTCCAGAAATCCGGAGTGAAAAGTAGCAGTACGGTAAATAACTCAAGACGACCCAGAAGCATTAAAAAGGATAACAGCCATTTGGCTACGTCGGGCAGGGCGTTCCACGAATAGGCAGGTCCGGTTTCGCCTAACCCGGGTCCCATATTGCCGATACTGGAAATAACGCAACCCAACGATTCCGCAGTTCCTACTCCCATAGCCATCATCAGCAATGTACTGACGATGATGATAATCAGGTAGATGAAACAAAAAGCCAGTACGGTGGAGACTATGGAGGGAGGTATAACCTGCTTGTTTATCCGAATCGGAAGAACAGCATTGGGATGTAGGATATGCTTGAACTCATTTCGCGATACTTTGGTAAGAATCACCATGCGTATGCATTTCAGGCCGCCGGTGGTACTGCCTGCGCAAGCCCCCATCAGCATGATAATGGTAAACAGTCCCCAAAGTACGGGTGTCCATTTCATGTAGTCGTCTGTTGCAAAGCCGGTGGATGTCTGGAGGGAAATCACCTGGAACAGGGATTTACGGAAGGACTCTTCCATTCCCATGCGACTGGTATAATAGAGTACGAGCGCTATGATGGCGGTAAAGAGTACGACTGAACCGAAATAGAATTTCAGCTCGGCATTGCTGATGAACTTCTTGAATTTCCGGTTGACGAACAATAATAATAAGGTGAAGTTGATGCCGGAGATGAACATGAAAATGGAGATTACATATTCTATGTAAGGAGAATTGTAGTGGGCGACGCTTGCCTGCTTGGTGGAAAAACCACCGGTGCCGGTAGTGGCAAAAGCATGACAGATGCTGTCGAACCAGTCCATACCTCCAAGCATCAGCAGGCCGACAAGCAGAGCTGTTATGCCGGCATAGATACTCCAAATCCATTTGGCGGTTATGCCGATGCGCGGATGCACCTTGTCATGCGTAGGACCGCTTGCTTCGGCGGCGAATACCTGCAGGCCACTGACTCCGAAGATGGGAAGCACTGCAATGGTGAACATGATGATTCCCAAGCCGCCAATCCACTGTGTCATACTGCGCCAGAACAGTATTCCATGAGGAAGTGACTCGATGTCGTCCAAGATGGTGGCACCCGTACTGCTGAAACCGGACATGGTTTCGAAGAATGCATTGGCAATGTCGGGTATGTATCCGCCTATATAGAAAGGCAGCATTCCGAAAAGAGAGAATGCCACCCAGGCAAAGCTGACCAGTACATATCCGTCACGGCGCGTCAGTTGCCGTTCGCCTCCCTTGCCGAGAGCTGCCAGCAATAAGCCTACCCCTGCTGTGATGCCTCCTGCTTTCCAGAAATCGAGCATATCGCTTTCTCTGTAGTAGAAGGACACGCCCGAACAGACCAGAAACATGACTGTTTCCAGCAATAGCAGAATACCGATAATCCGTATGATTGTCTTGAAGTTAATCATTTACCAACTACTCATTCTCAATTAGTTAAAGTATTTTTCGATTTTCTTAATCATCATGTTCAGGCAGAATACCACTACATGGTCACCCGGCTGTATCAGGGTGTTACCCATAACCACAACGCCTTCCCCCTGGCGGATAAGTCCGCCGATGGTGGCTCCTTTCGGGAGGCCGAGGTCTTTTACCGGATGTTTGGTAATCTTCGAGCCGGCCTTAACGGTAAATTCCGCTACATCGGCATTGGCAAAGGTCAGGCATTTCACGTTGCTGACGTCCGCATCCAGCATCATCTGGTAGATGTGGCTGGCAGCAATCATCTTTTTGTTGATGACGGTGCCGATGTCAAGGCTTTCGGCCATGCCTATGTAGTCGATGTTCTCCACTTCCGCTACGGTTTTGCTGACTCCCATGCGTTTGGCGGCAAGGCAGGCCAGGATATTAGTCTCCGAGTTGCCGGTCAAGGCAACGAAGGCTTCCGTATTTTTCAGTCCCTCTTCCACAAGCAGGTCCATATCCCGTCCGTCGCCATTGATAATCATGGTACGGTCGTCAAGCAGCTCGGTCAGGCGGTTGCAGCGGTTCAGGTCGTTGTCCACGATTTTCACCTGCATGTAGTCCGGGACATATTGGGCGGTGCGTACGGCAATCCGGCTTCCACCCATAATCATTACGTTGCGCACATCGGCATAATCTTCTTTGCCGGCTATCTTGCGGATGTAGGGGACGTATTTTCGTGTGGTGGTGAAGTATACGATGTCATGTAGCTTGATGGTATCGTCACCACGGGGAATCAGTGTTTCGCTTCCCCGTTTGATGGCTACCACGTGATAGGGCAGCTCCGGTCCGCCCAACTCATGGAGGGGGATGTTCAGTATCTCGGCTTTTTCGCGCATCTTGGTGCCTATCAGTATCAAGGCTCCTCCGCAGAACTCCCACCATTGGCGTACCCAGCTCATGCGGATGGAGGACACGATTTCCTTGGCGGCAAGCATTTCCGGGTAGATGAGTGAATCGACGCCCAGCTTCTGGAAAAATTCCTTGTTTTTGGGCAGCAGGTATTCGTAGTTGTCAATACGGGCTACGGTCTTTTGTGCTCCCAGATTGTTTGCCAGCATGCATGCGGTCATGTTCCGGCTTTCATCGGGGGTGACGGCTATGAACAAGTCTGCCTCTCCCACTCCCACTTCTTTCAAGCCTTTTATGGAGGTAGGGGAGGCCGTAGCCGTCATCAAGTCAAAGTTGGAGTTCAGTGTGCTCAACTTGTCTTCGTTGTCGTCCATCAGAATGATGTCCTGCTTCTCGCGGGACAGCAATTTGGCCAAGTGTGTGCCTACTGCGCCGGCACCTGCAATAATTATTTTCACTTTCTTTATGGAAATGAAGAATGAGGAATGAAGAATGAAGAATTTGCCATGCGGCGTGCTTGCATCGCGTAGCTGAATTCTTCATTCCTCATTCCTCATTCTTAATTAATAATGTATAAATTCCTTCTTCGTCCATTTCGCAAAGATGATACAACTCTTGTATGGTGCCGTGTTCTATGAAGGCATCGGGTACACCGATACGCCTGATATGGGGAATATAGTCATTGTCCGCCATGAACTCCAGTACGGCACTGCCCATTCCTCCTTTTTTGACACCGTCTTCTATGGTGACGACATGCTGGAAGTTGAGTCCTACCTCGTGCAGCAGGGCTTCGTCGAGCGGCTTGAGAAAACGCAGGTCGTAGTGGGCTATGGAGATTCCTTTGTCCTTCTCCGCACGCTCTATGGCACGTGCGGCCACGTTGCCTATGGGACCGAGGGTGATGACTGCCAGGTCTTTGCCTTCTTTCAGTCTGCGCCCTTTGCCTACGGGGATTTCTTCCAGCGGACATTTCCAATCCAGCAATACGCCGCGTCCGCGGGGATAGCGGATGACGAACGGACCTTGGTCCGGCAACTGTGCCGTGTACATCAGGCGGCGCAATTCATGTTCGTCCATCGGTGAAGATATGGTCAGGTTGGGAATCGGACGGAAATAGGCCAGGTCGAAAACTCCATGGTGTGTCGGTCCGTCTTCTCCTACCAGTCCGGCGCGGTCCAGGCAAAGTACGACGGGGAGGCGGAGCAGGGCGATGTCATGGATGACATTATCGTATGCCCGCTGCATGAAGGAGGAGTAGATGTTGCAGAAAGGTTGCATTCCTTCTTTAGCCATACCGCCCGAGAAAGTGGCTGCATGCCCTTCGGCAATACCCACATCGAAGGCACGGTCGGGCATGGTGTCCATCAGCTTGTTCATGGAGCAGCCGGTGGGCATGGCGGGGGTTACTCCGACGATTTTCGGATTTTCCTTTGCCAGTTCTACCAGCGTTTCCCCAAACACGTCCTGGAAAAGCGGAGGCAAATTGCTGGTGTCCACCTTGAGGCGTTCTCCGGTTTCCGGATCGAACTTGCCCGGTGCATGCCAGATATCGGGATTCTTCTCGGCAGGTTCGAATCCTTTTCCTTTTACAGTGTGCAGATGCAGTATTTTCGGTCCCTGCATATCTTTGATGTCCCGTAGGACACGGGCTATGTTTTTCACATCGTGTCCGTTGATAGGGCCGAAGTAGCGGATGTTCATCCCTTCAAAGATATTCTGCTGTTGGGCGGCCATTGATTTCAGACTGTTGGCGAAGCGAATCAGCGCTTTGCGGCGGTCCTCGTTCAAAAGTCCCATTTTGAACAGCAGTCTGGATGTCTTGAAGCGCAGCTGGTTATAGCGGTTGCTGGTAGTCAGGTTGAAAAGGTACTGCTTCATGCCGCCTACACTTCTGTCTATCGACATATCATTGTCGTTGAGAATGATAAGAAGGTTGTTAGGGGTAGACGAAGCGTTGTTCAGTCCTTCGAAAGCCAGGCCGCCGCTCATGCTTCCGTCGCCGATGATGGCCACTACATGGCGGTCCTTTTCGCCTTTTTCGGCAGCGGCAACAGCCATGCCAAGGGCGGCGGAGATTGAATTTGACGCATGTCCGCAGGTGAATGTGTCATAATCGCTTTCCTCTGGTGAGGGAAAAGGACGAACTCCCTTGAATTTACGGTTGGTGGAGAATGCTTCACGGCGTCCGGTCAGTATCTTGTGCCCGTACGCCTGATGGCCTACATCCCAGACTATGCGGTCGTACGGAGTATTGAATACATAGTGCAAGGCAACGGTCAGCTCTACCGTGCCCAGGCTGGCAGCGAAATGTCCGGGGTTACACGAAACCTCCTTTATAATGTCTTGCCTCAATTCTTTACAGACTTCAGGAAGCTCTTCTACGCTGAGTTGGCGTAAATCCTCGGGAAATGTAATGGTGTTAAGCAAGTTATATGTTGTTGGTTCTGTTCTCATTTCTGATCTGAAGATTACAAAATGCAAAAATAGCAAAAGAAAACGGATGACGGGAAGTTTTAGAAGGAAAAAAAGCCTCTTTTGTTCACTTCGGTTTTTACTTTCTCTTTGCATACGCCACATTTCTCGTTCAGCCTGCCTATGGTTAAGGGAAAAGATACTTGATGGTAAATCGTTCCTCCATGGAGAAAATATTGTTCCATCCTAGGGGAAAAATCGTTCCACCATGGTGGAACGATTTTTTCTCCATATAGGAATGATTTAATTTTGGTAGGCAAAGATATTAATCCTTTCAAAGATTGACTTGTACTCTCGTATGTGTGCATCTATGATAAGAGATGCTTTAAATTTAATGTTTGTTGAAAAATGCAACTTAATAAATTATTTATTGCAACTTTTTTGAGATTTTGGTTGTTATCTGATATAGTATTATGTATATTTGCGAAGTAGAATATGTCCTATTTATCAATATGTTATACAATTTTGAGTTGTATATAATGATATTCTTAGTTGTAATATGTGTCGGCATGGGGTGTAATCACGAATTGTTAAATGAATAAACAATGAATGATATGAAGAAAAAGCTCAACTTTGGAATTTTGGCTATTATGGGCGTAGTGGTTTTTTCCGCTTGCGGTTCTGATAGCGATCTGTTCAACCCGGAAAAGGCGGCAGCTAAGAAAGAGGCACAGTATGCATCGGCTTTTGTGCAGAGGTATGGAGAAATTGCAGTTGATCAGGATTGGGGATTTGGGGTAACACCGACAACGCGTGTTGCTAACACTAATAGCAATCAATGGAAAGATTTTACGGAAGTACCGGGGAGTGTTACGGCTACAGAAAAAGAAGTGGTTACGGAATGGTTTAAAACATATCGGAATCCACAATCCATTGGGGGGGATTGGACCGACTTTTTTGTTCAACATGTAAGTGGCTCACACTCTAATATGGATTTTTTGGTTGCGGCATCAGATGACCATATCAATAATTTTAATGCTACTGAGGGGGCTATAATGCTAATGCAGAATAGTGGAACGTCTTCTTTTGGCTATAGGGCTTCTCTGGATGGTAAAATGCACTATAATTATACTATACAATATATTGAGGGTGCTTATTATGTGGGATTTGACTTTGAAGCTACCGGACAGAACCCAAATCAACAAGTGGCTGCAGATGGATATTATAGTGATTGGATTGTGAAGATCTCTCCGGCCGTATATACGAATGCGTACAGAATCATAGCAGAAGACCTTGGAGACAGTGATGATTTTGACTTCAACGATGTCGTGTTTGATGTAGCGACCAATGGAGGAGCAACTATCATTACCCTGCAGGCTGCGGGTGGTACTTTGCCTTTGTATATTGAGGTAGGCGGTGATAGCCGTGAAGTTCATGGACTCTTTGGCGTTTCTAATACTACAATGGTAAATACAGGTGCTGGGGCAACTAAGGCTCCGCTGATGTACAGAGTTAACGGTACCGGTGCCGTAAATATCAAAGTGGAAGGCCAAAATGCTGAAGTATATACACTGAAAGCAGAGATTGGCAAAGCTCCGCAGAAGATACGTGTAGAGACAAGATATGAATGGACTACTGAGCGTCAGGCTATTAATGATAAATATCCAGGTTTTGCAGATTGGGTGGCTGATCCTACGGCTAATTGGTATTAATAGAATATATAGTATTTTTATTTAAGGCAGATGATATAATGAGAGGTTATATCACCTGCCTTTTTTATATTGAAATTTACTATCTTTGTGGCGTAGCAAGCAGTTGGTACATCATTTTTTCAGAGAAAGTGAATGGTTTATTTATTTCGAACTTATGAATCTTTATACGCCTGTAGAAGTAGTTTCCAGTATGCCCCTTCTTTCGCAAGAGAATAATCTGTTGCTGATGGGTTCTTGTTTTGCGTCCGAGATGGGGCAAAGGCTGGCGGATGCCAAGTTCCGTTGTGACGTCAATCCTTATGGTGTGCTTTATAATCCGTTTTCCATTTCTGCGGCATTGCGTGAAATCATTGCGGGCAGATGCTACAATGAAAACGATATTTTCCTCTTTCATGAACTTTGGCACAGTGCCATGCATCATGGTAGCTTTTCCTCAGTCTCTGCAGAGGAAACATTGGCAGGTATTAACGGGCGTTTGAAAAGCGCCCATGAAAGGCTGGACCGGTTGGATTGTCTGCTGCTGACTTTCGGATCTGCCTGGGTTTATGAAAATAAAAAGACGGGAACTGTAGTTGCCAATTGTCATAAGCAACCTGAGTCCTGCTTTACCCGCCGTATGCTTTCTGTCTGTGAAATAGTATCTGACTACACCTCTTTGCTTTCTGGCTTGCTGGCGCGGATTCCCCGGCTGAAAGTATTGTTCACCGTCAGCCCCATCCGCCACGTGCGTGACGGAATGCATGCCAACCAGCTCAGTAAAGCTACCCTGCTACTTGCCGTGAACCAGTTGCAAGCCACTTTCCCGGAACATGTTTTCTATTTTCCGGCTTATGAGCTGCTGCTCGACGAGCTTCGTGACTATCGCTTCTATGCAGAAGACATGGTGCATCCTTCCGAAACAGCCATTCGCTATGTCTGGGAACGGTTTACCCGGTCGTGCATCTCTGCCGATGCGTTACGGATTATGGAAGAAAGTGAAAATATCCGTAAGATGTTGTCACATAAGCCATTTTATCCCGCTTCAGAAGAGTATAAGCGTTTTTTAGGACAAATTGTGTTAAAAATAGACCAACTTAACGGAAAATACCCGTACTTAGATTTCCAAAAAGAGAGAGAAATATGTCGTATTCGATTGAAAGCATAACCGAAAGTATTGGCGCACGGCGTATGGGAAACGCGCCGGCTACCATAGACTGGCTGCTCACTGACAGCCGTTCCCTGAATTTTCCTGAGGAAACATTATTCTTTGCCTTGACCACCAAGAGGAATGACGGTGCGCGCTATATTGCAGATTTATATGCCCGTGGAGTACGTAATTTTGTGCTTAGCGAAGAAAGCTTTAGATTAATGGACAATGGACAATTGACAATTGACAATGCTATGCAGCGTGATGATGCGCAGTCAATTGTTAATTATCTCATTGTTCCCAACCCGCTGAAAGCCTTGCAAAAACTGGCGGAACAGCATCGGAACCGGTTCCAGATACCGGTCATCGGTATTACGGGAAGCAACGGTAAGACTGTTGTGAAGGAATGGCTGCACCAGTTGCTCAGTCCGGAACGTGCCATTATCCGTTCTCCCCGCAGTTATAACTCCCAGATTGGAGTGCCTTTGTCTGTGTGGCAGATGAACGAACAGTCCGAACTTGCTATTTTTGAAGCCGGTATTTCCGAGCCGGGGGAAATGCGTGCTTTGCAGAACATCATCAAGCCTACCATAGGTATCCTGACCAATATAGGAGGGGCTCACCAGGAAAATTTCTTCTCGTTGCAGGAGAAATGCATGGAGAAGCTGACGCTTTTCAAGAATTGTGATGTAGTGATTTATAATGGTGACGATGAGTTCGTCAGCAACTGTGTGGCGAAGTCCATGCTGTCTGCACGTGAGATTGCGTGGAGCCGGAAAGATATGGAACGTCCTCTATATATAAGTAAGGTGGAGAAACGGGATGACTGTACTGTCATTTCCTATCGCTATCTGGATATGGACAATACGTTTACTCTACCGTTCATAGATGATGCTTCCATCGAGAATTCGCTGAACTGCCTGGCCGCATGCCTCTATCTGATGCTTCCTGCCGAACAGATTACAGAACGTATGGCAAGGCTGGAACCCATCGCCATGCGGCTGGAAGTCAAGGAGGGAAAAAACAACTGTCTGTTGATTAACGACAGTTATAATTCTGACCTTGGCTCATTGGATATTGCACTCGATTTTCTTTACCGTCGTTCGCAAAGTAAGGGATTGAGGCGGACTTTGGTTCTTTCGGATATATTGGAGACCGGTCAGAACACGCTGACACTTTACCGACAAGTGGCACAGCTGGTAAACAGCCGTGGCATTGAACGCATCATAGGTGTAGGAAATGAAATATCTTCCTGCGCTGCACGCTTTAATATAGAGAAGACCTTTTATCCGGATACAGCGGCCTTGATACGTGCCATTCAGCGTGGGGAACTTCGCCTTGAAAACGAAATTATTCTGATTAAGGGTGCACGTAAGTTCGGTTTTGACTCCTTGACGGAAGTATTGGAGAAGAAGGTGCACGAAACCATTCTGGAGGTTAATCTTGGAGCGATGATTGCCAATCTGAACTATTATCGTGGCAAGCTGAAGCCGGAAACAAAGATGGTCTGCATGGTGAAAGCCTCCGCTTACGGTGCAGGTTCTTACGAGATAGCCAAGACCTTGCAGGAACATCATGTCGATTATCTTGCCGTGGCGGTTGCCGACGAAGGCTCCGAACTCCGTAAAGCGGGCATCACTGCGAACATCATTATCATGAATCCTGAGATGACTGCTTTCAAGACCATGTTCGATTACAAGCTGGAGCCCGAAGTATATAGCTTCCATCTGCTGGACGCTTTGATTAAAGAAGCGGAAAAGGAAGGTATCACAAACTTCCCCATCCACATAAAGCTGGATACCGGTATGCACCGCCTGGGGTTTGCTCCGGAGGACATGCCCCGGCTGATAGAGCGGCTGAAGGGACAGAATGCCGTGATTGCCCGTTCCGTCTTCTCGCATTTGGTAGGGAGCGATTCGCAACAATTCGACAGTTTTACACGCCGGCAGATAGAAATGTTCGAGAAAGCGTCCATGGAATTGCAGGAGGCTTTTCCGCATAAGATACTTCGCCATATCTGCAATTCCGCAGGTATCGAGCGTTTCCCCGGGGCGCAATTCGATATGGTGCGCCTGGGTATCGGCCTCTATGGTGTCAATCCCATAGACAATTCTATTATGAATAATGTGAGCACGTTGAAGACTACCATCCTCCAGATACGTGATGTTCCCGAAGAGGATACGGTGGGGTATAGCCGGAAAGGGCATCTCACCCGTCCGTCGCGTATAGCGGCTCTTCCCATCGGTTACGCCGACGGCCTGAACCGCCATCTTGGAAATGGACATGCTTATTGTCTTGTAAACGGCCAACGGGCAGCCTATGTAGGGAATATCTGCATGGATGTCTGTATGATTGACGTGACGGACATTGATTGCAAGGAGGGTGACAGTGTGGAAATTTTTGGTGACCATCTGCCTATAACCGTTCTTTCCGATGTACTCGAAACTATTCCTTATGAGGTGTTGACAAGCGTTTCTACGCGGGTAAAACGTATTTATTATCAAGACTGAAGATAGGGGGCAGGGATTAGGGATTAGGGATTGCGATAAAATTAATCCTTAATCCTTAATCCCTAATCCTTAATTTTCCTATCTTTGCACTATAATTAATCAGATATAACTATGACAAACTTACTTTTATTAGGCTTTCTGCCCAGCGGTTCCGAATGGATAATTATTGCATTGGTCATCTTACTGTTGTTTGGTGGTAAGAAAATTCCCGAATTGATGCGTGGTTTGGGCAAAGGAGTGAAGAGCTTCAAGGATGGCGTGAATGAAGCCAAAGAAGAGATAAACAAGGCTCAGGAAGATTTGGATAAACCGGCTGAAAAGAAATAAAGGAACAAGGGTATTTACTATTTGACAATTTACTATTTACTATTTGATACTCTGAGAAGTTCAGGAGTATGGGTAGGCTTGTTGCCTTTTCCACAGCGCAGCCCAAATAGTAAATTGTCAAATAGTAAATCCCCACAGCGCAGCCCAAATAGTAAATAGTAAATTGTCAAATAGTAAATCCCTTTATGTCAGAAAAAGAACTAACCTTTTGGGACCACTTGGACGAGTTGCGCCGGGTGTTGTTTCGTGTACTCGGTGTGTGGTTTGTATTGGCTATCGGTTATTTTATTGCCATGCCTTATCTGTTTGACAATGTGATATTGGCTCCTTGCCATAACGACTTCATTTTCTATGACTTGCTGCGCTGGATAGGGCAGAGACTGGACTTGCAGGATGAATTCTTTACCCAGGAGTTTCATGTGAAGCTCGTCAATATCAATCTTGCCGCACCGTTCTTTGTCCACATGTCTACCGCTTTCTGGATGTCGGTGGTAACGGCTGCTCCTTATATTTTCTATGAAATCTGGCGCTTTGTAAGCCCTGCACTCTATCCAAACGAGCGTAAAGGGGTGAGGAAAGCGCTGGGTATAGGTACGGTGATGTTCTTTATCGGTGTGTTGCTGGGGTATTTTATGGTCTATCCGCTGACATTGCGTTTCCTTTCCACTTATCAATTGAGCGCAGCCATCGAGAATCAAATTTCCCTGAACTCGTACATCGACAATTTCATGATGTTGGTGCTTTGCATGGGACTGGCATTCGAACTGCCGCTGGTGACATGGCTGCTTTCCCTGCTGGGACTGGTGCACAAGACCTTTTTGCGGAAATACCGCCGTCATGCTGTTGTCATCATTGTTATTGCCTCGGCCATCATTACTCCGACCGGTGACCCGTTTACCTTGACAGTAGTGGCGGTGCCGCTTTATCTGCTCTATGAGTTGAGTATCCTGATGATAAAGGATAAAAAGACTGATGATGAAGCGGAAGAAGTGGAGACAGAGGAATGATGGATTGTGAAGTAAAGGAATATTTTAGTATATTGCTGGAAGCCTGCCACGTTGAGGAAATCTCCTTGGACGTGGCCTATCGGCAATTGCGCGAGTTGCTGGAGCGTTTGTGCCGTACACAGATGCCCGACGGCAGCTTGCAGATGACGGACCTTTCTGCACGTATCAGTTTCGTGGCTTCGAAGGTCGGACTTTCCACCGTGGAACAGAACCGTCTGCATACCTTCCGGCTGACCTCCAATGCTATTCTGAACCGCCAGGCGGAACCGCAACGTGAACAGTTGTTGCGTGATGCCAAGACACTGGCATTCTTTGTCAAGCGCTTGACGGGGGAGGAGATACCTGCCGAACTTTATCGCCTGCTACCCCGTGCGGATGCCACCTATATAGTGGCACCGCCTGTCAAAGAGCGGATAAAGCGCATGCGCGTCTGTTTTCAGTATGCCGATGATACTTATTTATATGTACTGCCCGTAGACACTGTGGCCGATGAGCCGTTGCGTGTCCGTTATAATGTACCTCAGATTAATGAAGAGTTTGCAGAAACCTGCCGGATTCTGTGGCGGCATGCCCAGGTCAATCTGCTGGATGTTACGGTGGACGAAGTCGGTATACTCACCCCTTCCTTTATTATACTTGAGCCCGATTACTTGATAGACATCAGTTCGCTTGCCGAATGCTTCAAGGATTACGGGCATCATCCTGCCAACTATATTCTGGCACGGCTCCAGTCGCCAGACAATACCCGTCCGTTACTGTTGGGTAATATTGCCAACCTCTTTCTGGACGAATGGATTCATGCCAAGGAGGCACCCGATTATTTGGCATGCATGAAGAAGGCCTTCCGTTCTTATCCCATCGAGCTGGCAGCATGTGCCGACCTGCGCGACCGGGAGAAGGAAGCCGAATTCTTTTCCGATTGCAAGCGCCATTTCGACAATATCCACCGGACGGTGACAGAAACATTCCGTGCATCCGGCTATGAACTCGATAGGACTGATGCCGTGCTGGAACCCTCTTACATCTGTGAAGCATTGGGTTTGCAAGGGCGTCTGGACTACATGCAGCGGGATATGACCTCGTTCATTGAAATGAAGTCCGGTAAGGCGGACGAGTATTCCATCCGTGGTAAGGTGGAGCCTAAAGAAAACAATAAGGTACAGATGTTGCTCTATCAGGCTGTGTTGGAGTATTCTATGGGAATGGACCATCGACGTGTAAAGGCCTACCTGCTCTATACCCGTTATCCGTTGCTTTATCCGGCACGTCCTTCGTGGGCAATGGTGCGCCGTGTGATGGATGTGCGTAACCGGATTGTAGCCAATGAATATGGCATCCAGTTACGGAATAGCCCACAGTATACGGCAGAGCGCCTGAAAGACATCCATCCGGATACCTTGAATGAGCGCGGTTTGGACAATACCTTGTGGAAACGCTTCCTTTGCCCCTCCATCGATGCCGTAGCGCAACGCATCCGTTCGCTTTCGTCGTTGGAACAAAGCTATTTTTATACGCTCTATAACTTTATAACCAAGGAACTCTATACCTCCAAATCTGGAGATGTGGATTATGAAGGACGTACCGGTGCTGCCGCCCTCTGGCTTTCCACACTGGCTGAGAAATGTGAGGCAGGTGAAATTCTGTACGATTTGGCTATTTGCGAGAATCATGCGGCAGATGCGCATAAACCGTATTTGTCACTCAGAACGAAGCAAATGGTTGCTTCCCGGCAGGAGCGGGTTCTGCCCAATTTCCGTCAGGGTGATGCGGTGGTTCTTTACGAACGGAATACGGATACCGACAACGTTACCAACAAGATGGTGTTTAAAGGTAATATAGAGCGCATATCCGATAACGAGGTCTGTATCCGTCTTCGTGCCACTCAGCAGAATGCGGGTGTATTGCCTGCTGCTAGCCTTTATGCCATAGAGCACGACTATATGGACACCTCCTTTCGTAGCATGTATCTGGGACTTTCCGCTTTCCTTTCTGCCACTCAAAGACGGCGTGATTTGTTGTTGGGGCAGCGCCCTCCCGAGTTCGATGCTTCTTTGGATACTGGTATTGCGACCGTTCCGGATGATTTTTCGCGGATTATTCTAAAAGCGCAGGCTGCCCGCGACTATTTCCTTTTAATCGGTCCGCCGGGTACCGGCAAGACCTCTCGCGCGCTGCGGGGCATGGTAGAAGCCTTTTACCGGGAGGGGAAACAGATTCTACTGCTTTCGTATACCAATCGTGCTGTAGATGAAATCAGTAAGGCGCTGGCTTCCATTGAGCCTGAAATAGACTTTATCCGTTTAGGCAGTGAGTTGTCTTGCGATGACTCATTCCGCCCGTATCTGATTGAGAATGTGTTGGAATCTTGTGCCACTCGGCGGCAGGTGCAGGAGCGCATTGCCCGTTGCCGTGTTTTTGTCGGTACGGTTGCCACGCTTTCTTCCAAGACCGAACTTTTCCGGTTGAAGACTTTTGATGTAGCGATTGTGGATGAGGCTACCCAAATTTTGGAACCACAACTGCTGGGGTTACTCTGTACCCGCAATCCCGCAGGCGCGGATGCCATCGGCAAATTTATTTTGATAGGTGACCATAAGCAGCTACCCGCAGTGGTCTTGCAGTCGTCCGAGCAGTCGGAAGTGTGTGACGAAGCTTTGCAGGCTATCGGATTGTATAATTTGAAAGATTCCCTTTTCGAACGCCTTTATAGGAATCTCTCCAAGGAAAGTGCCAATCGCCAGGCATCAACCTCTCATTCTTCATCTTTTATCCCTCATCCCTCCTACGACATGCTCTGCCGTCAGGGTCGTATGAATATCGAGGTAGCTTTGTTTCCTAACCGGGCTTTTTACGGTGGTCTGTTGGAACCGGTTGGTCTGCCGCACCAGCAGGGAGAGCTGACTCTTGCTCCTGAGCTGTGTGATTGTGAGTTTGCCGGCTTGCTGACTCGTCGTGTCGCTTTTCTGCCTGCCGCAGTCGAACCACCGGCACAGTCGGCCAAGATGAACCATTCGGAGGCGCGGATTGTGGCACGGTTGGCAGCGGCTATCTATCGGCAGTATGCAGCTGTTTCCGGTTTCAACCCGGCTGTCACTTTAGGTGTCATCACTCCTTATCGCAGTCAGATAGCCTTGATTAAGAAAGAGATTGCCGCTTTGGGTATTGCTCCTTTGGAGGATATATTGGTAGACACCGTGGAACGCTTCCAAGGTAGCGAACGGGATGTTATTATCTACTCTTTCTGTGTGAACCGGGCTTATCAGTTGAAGTTTCTGGCAAATATGACGGAGGAAAACGGTACTCGGATTGACCGGAAATTGAATGTTGCCCTTACTCGTGCCCGCAGGCAGATGTTTATGACAGGAGTGCCGCAACTATTGAAACTTAATCCTATTTATGCCGAGCTCTTGTCTGTAGTTTGCCATTCGTAACCGTCTTATTTAGTAAATCTTAAATATTTTCTGCTTCTTTATAGAGTTTATTAATAACGCTGTGTGAGATAAACCATTATCTTTGCATCACGTTTTTTTCATAGAGATTTAGATTTAAGGTTAGAAGAATTGTGGAAGTCGTGAGACTTCCCTTTTTTTCATCTTAAATTGTGTTCCATTTACAGTTTTTTGTTTTTGACTGTAATTGAACGAAGAAAAGCCATTTCGTGAGAAAAGGCTTTTTTTGTGCGGAGTTTGCAAGGCATGTAATGCAGTTTGCAAACTCCGCATGATTCTGAATATCTATATAGAGACTTCTGATTAGTCCACTATAATCGGTTTGTACTTCGGAACCAGTGCCTTCATGATGCACCAGCCTATCAGGTAGGACACTGCACATACACAGAAGATGATGAAATATCCGGCAGGCTTGCCCTGGAATCCAAGAAATACCATTTGTGTCTTGTCGGCATAGTCGAACAGCAAACCGGAACTCATGTTGATAAGGAATGAGCTGATACCGCCCGCCATACCTCCGATTCCCACAATGGTGGCAATGGTGCTCTTGGGAAACATATCACCTACCACAGAATAGATGTTGGCCGACCAGGACTGATGGGCAGCGCCTGCAATACCTATGATGATAATCGGGAACCAATAGGCTTGTTCGCCAAATACTTCCTTGTTGCCCAATGGCTGTGCAAACAATGCCAATAGCGGGAACAGTGCAAAGATGAACATGGCCTGCATGCGTGCGGCGTAGGGGTTCTTACCGGTTTTGTTGATAATGATAGTGGGCAATTTCCCGCCATAGACGGACAACATCGTGATGGCATAGAGCACAAAGATAAGCATCTGTGCCGTGGGAGTATCTGAGGAGAATCCGTAAACGTCCGAAATGTATGCGGGTGCCCAGAAGAGGAAGAACCACCATACACCGTCAGTCATGAATTTGCCGAAAAATACAGCCCAGGTTTGCGGATATTTGAAACATTGCAGGAAAGAAATGCTCTTTTCATCCTTGGTTGTCGGAGTAGTCGCCTTTTTATCCTCCTCATTGTCTTTGTCTTGTTCTATATATGCCAGCTCAGCTGCGTTTACGTGTGGATTTTCATCAGGTTTCTTGTACATGAATATCCACAGTCCCATCCAGATGAAACCCAATCCGCCGATAACGATAAAAGCCATTTCCCAGCCGTTGCCCACGCCCATGCGTTGGAAGTAGCGGGCCAGGGTGGGGATACACAATGGGGCTATCAGTGCTCCGATGGTAGAGCCGGCATTGAATATGGAAGTGGAGAAGGCACGGTCTTTCTTTGGAAAATATTCGGCAGTCACCTTGATGGCGGCAGGAAAGTTTCCTGCTTCACCGATGCCCAGTATGATACGGGCGGCAATGAAGTAGTAAACGCTGGTGATGGCTATGGTAGAGGCCAATGCACCGGTAGCGCTAATCATGTTGGCGGCATTTTCAATGCCGAGGGTCATTTCTGTGGCAAGTCCGCAGAGGGCGTGCATACAAGCGCCGATAGACCATACGGCAATGGCCCATAAATACCCTTTCTTCGTTCCCATCCAGTCGATGAAACGTCCGGCAAACAGATTGCCTAAGGCATAGACAATGGAAAAGATAGCTGTGATGTAGCCGTAGTGTGTATCGGTCCAGTGGAATTCGGGGGAGATGAAATCTTTCCAGGTCAATGAAAGAACCTGGCGGTCGAGGTAGTTGACGGTTGTCGCGAAGAATAGCATGGCGCAGATAATCCAACGGTAATTGGTCATCCGCCCTGCGGTGTTTTGAAATGTACTCATGATAATAGATTTATATTTTGATGCAAATGTAGGGGTTTGTGTGTTGTTCGAGGTGTAATATTGAGTAAAAAGGATGTAGAAAATGACAAAAATAGGCATGGATTATTTAAGTCCATGCCTATCGGACGTTGCAGGGCAACTTTATTTCATATCGATGTATTTGATTTCGTCTTTGTCGCTGTATTTCAGGTTTTCACCGCCCATACCCCAGATGAAAGTATAGTTGCTGGTTCCGGCAGCAGCGTGGATGGACCATTCGGGAGAAGTGATGGCTTGTTCGTTGTGCAGCCATATCAAACGTTCTTCCTGCGGTTCGCCCATCAGGTGACAGATAGCGTTGCCGGGTTTCAGGTTGAAGTAGTAGTAAGCTTCCATGCGGCGAGTGTGCGTGTGGGCAGGCATGGTATTCCATACAGAGCCGGGAGCCAGTTCCGTGAGTCCCATCTGCAACTGGTTGGTACCGCCGTCTTTCACTCTTTCCAGTACATCTTTCACAATCAGCTGGTTTACGATACGGTCGTTGCTGTCTTCCATTTTTCCATAATGGTCGGAGATGCCCAGTGCATATTTCTTGGGGTTGGCTTTCTGAAGCTTGGCATCGGTAGTAATCAGCTGAGTAACATAGGGCTTGTAGGCCGGAGCCGAGTTGATGTAGAACTTGGCGGGATTGGTAGCGTCGTTGCTCTTGAAGGTTACTTCCTTATTTCCGCAGCCTACGTAAAGGGCTTCCTTATACTTCATGGGGTATTCCTTACCGTCTACAGTAACCACTCCGTCACCACCGGTATTGATGACACCCAGTTCGCGGCGTTCGAGGAAGTAAGTGATTTCCGGACCCAGTTCACGGAACACTTCCAACTTCAATGTCTTGTTCACCGGCATAGCGCCACCGTAAATCAATCGGTCGTAGAGGGTGTAGGTTACGTTGATTTCATCTGGAGCCATGACTTTGTCCATCATGAATCTGCTGCGTAGAAGTTCCGTGTCATAATGCTTCACGTCCTGCGGATGGCAGGCGGTCTGCACTTTGTAATTCACTTGGGCATTGGCTGCCATGGCAGCTGCTCCCATCATAAATGCAAGTACTAACTTTTTCATAATTTGTTACTATTTAATTTTTAACTTTTAATTTTTGATTGATTTTTGGTATTTGATAATAGCACGACGGTTCATAATCATCAGGAACAATGTGCATAATACAAGGATACCGGAGCCTATCCATTTCAACGAGTAGGTTAGGTGGAAAATGACCCAAGCGAAGGGGCTGGATGCAAAATCCAGTGCGCCGCCTTCAAATCCGGCAGGGATATTCACGGCAGCATCTTGTGTCTTCTCGTATACATCGTGGGCTGCTTGTGTGAAATAGGGGGCGAGGTCTGTTACGAAATAAAGACCGATGGTCAGTACAACGAGTCCGATGATGAATGTCTTTACTACATTTCCTTTCGTGATGGGCAGTACCAGCGGGAAGAGGTAGAACATTCCGGCCAGCGACGCCAAAGGCAGGAACTGGTTACCCGGCAGGATGACAGCCAGCAGTATGGTTACGGGAATCAGCAGCAGGGAAACCACCAGCGTTGCAGGATGGCCGATAACCAATGCGGGGCTCATACCGATGTTCAAGCCGACAGCACCTTTGAATTTCTTGGCAATCAGTTCGCGGGTCGCATCGGAAATAGGCTTCAAGCCTTCGATGAACAAAGCGGTGATACGCGGAATCAGCTCCATTACGGCGCCCATCTTGATACCCAAACCTAATATATAAGGTATCTTGTCTACCAGTTCCTGACCGTTCTTGCAAGACAAGGCACCGATACCGCAACCGACCAGAATACCCAGGAACAGAGGCTCACCCAGCAAGCCGAATTTCTTCTTCATGCCTTCCGCATCGATGTTCAATTTGTCAAAACCGGGGATTTTGTCCAATGCTTTATTGATGACTACGGCAAATGGAACGAAACCTGCGCAGAAAGGCTGGGGAATGGAGATACCCTCCATCTTGTCGTAGAATCCCTGGAATTTGTCGGCGGTATAGTCGGCCATAATCAGGGTAATGATGTAGCAGATGATAGCGGCGAAGAAGCCCCACCAGATATTGTCGCTGGCAAAATAAACGACTGCGCCGATAAATGCGAAATGCCAGTAGTTCCAAAGGTCGATATTGACCGTACGGGTCGTTTTCGTTAATAACATCAGAAGATTTACTCCCAAACATACCGGAATGATGAATGCACCCACCGATGTGTTATAGGCTACAGCCGCAGCTGCAGGCCATCCCATATCGAATACTTTCAACTGAAGACCGTAAATTTCAACGACTTGGCTCAGAGCAGGACCGAGGCTGCTGGTCAACAACGCAGTGACAACTGACAGACCAACGAAACCGACACCTACCAGCAGACCGCTCTTTAGCGCCTTACTGAATTTAATGCCGATGCATACTCCCAAAATTGTAAAGATTATAGGCATCATCACTGCTGCTCCTAAGCCGATGATATAGCCGAAAACTTGTTCCATTCTCTTGTGATTTAATTAGGTAATTGAGTTTGTTTTTGCAATAGTATGAATTAAAAACCGGGTCAAAAATAAGACCTTTTCTCAATTAATCAAACTCGAAAAGCATAATTATTTAGTAAATGGGACAATTTTGGACGAAATTGGTCGTTATCGTGCACAAAATTGCTCGTTTTCGTACACGAAAACCAAATAGTACACTCTCTGCATTGAAAAGTATACATAGGAAAAACAACAATTTTGGGTGGAGTGAACTTTAATCCAGTTTACTGTGTTATTATAAGACATTGAAACAAACCGGACTATAATGATATATTTGATTTTTTTATTGGCAATAGGACTATTGGTCGGATGGAGCTTATGGAAAGCTCCATCCGATATTGATTTATGGGGAAAAGATTTAGAGGATTGATAGTTATATTGGTTATATTCTGAAAATTTAACTATATTAGCGCCCGAAAAGCATAAATATGGCGCTAAATCTGATAAAAAAGGATGAGTCTCGTTCTGTTGTAAGCATTAAGCTGGATGAGCAAGAGTTTCATAATATTTTTAAGGAATATTATGCGGCGCTTTGTTCTTTTGCGTTCCAATACATGGAGGATGCGGATATGTCAGCAGATATAGTACAAGACGTATTTGCCAAGTTGTGGCAGATAAGAGACGATTTCTTTTATCTTCATCAGGTGAAAGCTTTTCTTTATACGGCCGTACGTAACCATGCCTTGAACGAACTTGAGCATTCGAAGGTAGCTCATGAATACGAGCAAAAGATTATAGCCAAAAAAGCAGATGCTTTTTTTCGTGATGCGATTGTGGAAGAAGAGACTTTCCGGATTCTGTCAGAAGCTATAGAGAAACTTCCTACCCAAATGAGAGCCATCATGCAGTTGGCTTTGGAAGGTAAAAAGAATGCAGAAATAGCAGAGCGTCTCAATGTCTCTCCCGAAACGGTACATACTCTTAAAAAAGTGGCTTATAAAAAGCTTCGTGCATTCCTTACCGATTATTATTATTGCCTTCTGTTATTTATCTAAAAGCACATTTTTTTCTATTTTTTCAAAAAAAAGTCTTTATCGATTCACCATGTTTTTATTTTGGCTTGTATTATCATTAAAGATAGACTAAAACATGCCAAATTATGATAAAAGAGTACTTTCATATAGCTCATCTTATTTCCAGGCACCTATCCGGTGAAGTAACACCGGAAGAAAACCGTTTTTTGGATAAATGGCGCAAAGAGAGCAAAAGCCATGAGCAGCTTTTCCAAAAGATTTGTAGTGATGAATATTATGCACAGCACGAAATTCGTAAAATGGAGTTTGATTCGCAAGCTGGATGGAAAGGTGTCGAAACACGTATCAAGAGGATGGAGCTCAGAAGGAGACATTTGAAACTGTTACGGTACGTTGCTCTTTTTATTGCACCGGTGCTGATATTGGTTTTTGCACTTCAGGATATTTCTGTACCCCATGTCATGGATGGCAATCAATTATTGGCTGCCCAGCAAATACTGCCGGGTGGAGCCAAAGCTATTCTTACATTGGATAATGGGGAAACGGTTTATCTGGATGAGAATGCCGATGGGCGGCAGTTGCAGTTGGCTGGTAAACAAATACAGATAGATTCGACGACCTTGAACTACAGCGCTGCAGACGGGCAGGTTGGGCAGTCTGCTTTGGCATATAATAAAATTGAAGTGCCTCAAGGCGGTGAGTATACACTTGTTCTGAATGATGGTACAAAAGTACATCTGAATTCAATGAGCAGTCTACGTTTTCCGCTTACTTTCGAAGCTGGGAAGCGGGAAGTGGAATTGGCGGGAGAAGCTTATTTTGAAGTAAATAAGACCGGTCATCCCTTCATTGTATCGACTCAAGGTATGCAGATTGAGGTGTTGGGGACAACTTTCAATATTTCGGCCTATCCGGGTGAAGAATATCAGGCGACTCTTGTCAGTGGTTCTGTTAAGGTGGACACCGGGGAGGGACAGAGCCTTGTCTTAAAACCTTCACAGCAGGCATCATTAATTCCCGGGAGCGGGAATATACAAGTGCGTACAGTAGATACTGCCTTCTATACATCATGGGTGAAGGGAAAAATTAATTTTAAAGATCAACGGCTGGAAGATATTATGAGAATCCTTTCAAGGTGGTATAATATTGAAGTGGACTATTCAGACGAAGCTTTAAAGAACCTGCGTTTCGGTTGCTATGTGAACCGTTATGAGGAAATAGCTCCTTTCCTTGAGCTACTGGAAGCGACGGAAAACATACATGTCAAAATCAACGGTAAAACTATTATATTCTATAAATAACCATTTAATAATTTAATTATGACTAAGGAACAGAGCTACACCAGGTTTTGGGAAGGTAGTAAACGTATGTGGATTACATTCCTGTTTTTCAGTTTTATTATGATTGGCTTTGTGCAGGCCGCCAATACGGCGTTTGCCCAGACAACAGTTACTGTAAATGTGCAGGACGCCACTTTAAGTGACGTGTTATGGGAAATTCAACGCCAGACGGATTTTACTTTCATTTATAGTACAAATGACGTAAAGAATGTCAAGGTACGTAATTTGAGGGTCACGAATGGAAAAATCGCAGCAGTGCTGGATGAATGTCTTAAGAATAGCGGATTGGCTTATGTCGTAAAAGACGGGGCCATTGCTATCCGTCCAGCCAATGAAGTGAATGCTGTGAAGGCAGTAGAACAAGCTAATGTTATTTCCGGAACAGTGGTGGATGAGACCGGTGAGCCCGTCATTGGAGCCAATGTTTTGGTCAAAGGTACTACAAACGGCCAGATTACCGATTTGAATGGAGGTTTCTCTATCAAGGTGGAGCATGCATCGGCTACCTTGCTTGTCTCTTATGTTGGCTATGTTCGTCAGGAAGTGAAAGCTACTTCGGGTAAGATATTGAAGATTGTATTGGTGCCGGATGCAAATATGATGGAAGAGGTGGTTGTAACCGGTTACGGTACATTCAAGAAATCTGCTTATGCGGGTTCGGCTGCCAGTGTGAAGAATGAAAAGATTGCCGATGTGCCTTCCGTTTCTTTCCAGGATTTGTTGCAGGGAAATGCTACGGGTGTACAGTTTACTTCTGCTTCCGGCCAGCCGGGTTCTTCAGCTTCTTTGAGTATTCGTGGTATGGGCTCTTTCAATGCCTCCAACTCTCCGCTGTATGTTATTGATGGAGTGCCCGTTACTTCCGGTTCGATAAACTCCATCAGTTCGGATGGTGGTCTGGATGCCATGTCAACCGTCAACACTTCGGATATTGAGAATATTACGATTATCAAGGATGCCGCTGCTGCATCACTCTACGGTTCGCGCGCTGCGAATGGTGTGGTTCTGATTACGACGAAGAAAGGTAAAACCGGTAAGGCTTCTATCAGTTTGAAAGCCGATTGGGGATTCAGTGACTTTGCTATGGATTATCGTCCTACTTTAAGCGGAGCAGAACGTCGCGAATACATATACAATGGTATGGTGCTTGGACAACAGCGCAGCGGCAAATCGGATGCGGATGCCATAGCTTATGCTGATAAGAATATCGACAAATATGCTCCGGTTCCCTGGTGCGGCTATACGGATTGGGGAGATTATCTGTTCAAGAAAGGAAACCATTCCAGTTATGAGGCTTCCATATCCGGAGGAACCGACAAATTCAAATACTATTCTTCATTGTCCTATCTCAACCAAGAGGGTATTGTAAAAACATCGGGTCTGGAAAGAATTACCGGACGTTTGAATGTTGATTTTCAGGCTACGGATAAATTGAAATTCGGTGCCAACATCATGTTTACCAATCTGAATCAGGATGTATATAGTGAAGGAACCGGTTATACAGCTCCTTTCTATTCCAGCGTAAGCAAATTGACGCCTTCAGATCCGGTTTACAATGAGGATGGAAGCTATAACCAGGACTTGATTTCGTTGTCAAGAAGAAATCCCGTTCTTGCCCAGGAGTACAATTACCAGCGTGAGTATGTTACCCGTATGTTCAATACGATTAATGCCGAATATGAATTTATCAAGGACTTGAAGTTAAAGTCTATTTTGAGCTATGACTATAACATCAGTAAGGGTAAGGAATGGAAAGACTCCCGTACCTCCGACGGTGAGAAGAATAATGGTGGAGCCGAAAAGGCATATAGTGAATATAACAAGTTGGTGTGGTCAAACCAGTTGACTTACAAGACTACTATCCAAAAGGACCACAATTTGGATGCCCTTGTCGGATATGAAATCGATTCCAAGTACAATGATTTCTTGTCGGGATATGCTACTAACTTCCTGACTCCGATAAAGAATGACATTGCCAACGGGCAGACTTTGGAGAGCATAGATGGTTCTTCCAAGAGGTCAAGAATGGTTTCTTACATCACCCGTCTCAACTATGACTACAAGAACAAGTATTATCTGGGTGGGAGCTATCGTATGGATGGCAGTTCACGTTTGCACAGAGATAATCGCTGGGGAAGTTTCTGGTCTGTTTCAGGAGCATGGCGTATTATCGAAGAGGATTTCATGAAACCCACGTCCAAATGGCTGACCGATTTGAAACTCCGTGCATCCTACGGTGTGAATGGTACGTTGCCCTCCGACTTATACGGCTATATGGGCTTGACGAGCCTTAGTGGCGGCTATATGGAGAATCCCGCATTGATTCAGTCGCAGATTGAAAATAGGGATTTGGAATGGGAAACGAATTACAACTTGAATATCGGTCTGGACTTCGGCTTCTTCAACCGTTTGAACTTCACTTTGGAGTACTATACCCGTACCACTAAGAACCTTTTGATGGACTGTCCCGTATCTATGACTACCGGTTTCAGTTCCTATCTGATGAATATCGGTGAGGTGAAGAACCAGGGTGTGGAATTGGAAATCAATTCCAAGAACATTGTGTCCAAAGACTTTGACTGGTCTACCTCTTTCACCCTTTCGCACAACAAGAATAAGATTGTGAAACTGGACGGCGAACAGACCCAGATTATCAGCGGCTCGCAGATTCACATGATTGGCAAGTCCTACCGTACATTCTACATGATAGAATTTGCCGGAATCAACCCCGAGACCGGTGCACCTCAGTTCTATACCAACGACGTGGACGAGAATGGAAACTATATTAAGGAAATCACAGAGAATAACAAGGATGCCAAAGCCATTCCTCTGAAGAAACATGCCGAGCCCAATGTGACCGGTGGTCTCTCTAATACTTTGCGTTACAAGTGGTTCGATTTGAGCTTCATGTTCTCTTATCAGTTCGGTGCTTATGGATATGATAACTGGGCACAGAAAACAGAACATGGCGGCAAGGACTTTACTCTTAATATTCCGGCCTATTATCGTGACAATTGGAAGCAACCGGGAGATATCAGTAAATATGAAGTGTTTATAGAGAAGCCGGCGGTAGCCATGAATGGCGTTACCACTACCCGCCGCTTGCACAGCACGGACTTTATCCGTCTGAAAACGTTGACTTTCGGTGTGACCGTTCCTAAAACATGGACCCGGAAAATCGGCGTAAACAGCTTGCGCCTTTACGCATCTGCCAACAACTTGTGGACTTGGGCGGCTTACGATTTCTATGATCCGGAATCAGTCAGTGCAGGTACAGCCGGCTGGGGAACACCTCCTTTGAAAACAGTAACTTTTGGTCTTAATTTGAATTTCTAACCTCATAATAAAGAAACACAATGAAAGCATTAAAATATATGATGATGGGGATGTTGGTCAGCCTGACCGCCTCCTGTGGCAATGACTGGCTTGATGTTGAATCCAGTACAAAGATTCCGACTGAAACCGCCATACAGAATCTGGATGATGTGGAATATAGCTTGAACGGTATCTACGACGTGATGCGCAGTACCAACTATTACTCGGGCCGTATGATTTATTACGGAGACGTGACGGGTGACGATGCGCAGTCCATAAAGACCGGAAAGCGTACCACCAGCTACTATATGCTGGACTATACAAAGGATTCCGGTCCGTCTTCCCACTGGTCTTATGCCTATAAGATTATCCAGAATTGTAATATCATTTTGTCTCAAATAGACGGATTGGATGTCAGTGAGGATGATACGGAATACTTCAACGACCTGAAAGGCCAGACCTTGGCTCTCCGTGGATTTGCCTTGTTCGACCTGACCCGTTTCTTCGGCTATCCGTATGCCAAGGATGGAGGAGCTTCTTTGGGAGTGCCTATTGTGACCGAAGTATCCAATACGGAAAACAAGCCGTCGCGCAATACCGTTGCCCAGTGTTATGAGGCAATCATCAAGGATTTGAAGGAAGGTGCTGACCTGCTGGATGAAGAATTCAACAAGGGTAAGATTAATAAGTGGGCGGCAATGCTGTTGCTGAGTAGAGCCTATTTGTATATGGAAGATAATCAGAATGCCTTGATTACGGCTGAAGCTGCCATTGCGGGAGCGGAAAAGAATAAGTACCGTTTGTGGACCAATGATGAGTATGGCACGATATGGGGAACTGATTTTGCCTCTTCCGATCCGGGAGAAGTCTTGTTTGAGCTGGTGAATCTGACAGTGGACGGCGTTGGTAAAGAAAGTGTGGCTTACCTTTGCTGGCAGGCGGGTTATGATGATTATTGCCTGACCAGTTCTTTCTATGAACTGATGCAGGAAGATCCGGATGATGTCAGAAATCAGGCATATACGGTTGTTCCTAAGACAAAGAGAGCTTACATAGCCAAGTATCAGCCGCAGAGCGGCAAGGCTGTGGAAGATTCCAATATTCCGGTACTTCGTCTGTCCGAACTTTATCTGATTGCTGCCGAAGCGGCTGCAAAGCTTAATAACAATGACAAGGCAGTGAAGTATCTGGATGCCATTGTCAGCCGTGCCAACCCGGAAAAGACCGTGCAGGGTAAGACGGTGACGTTGGATGATGTTCTGTTGGAACGCCGTAAAGAGTTGTTCGGTGAAGGACACCGTTTCTTCGACGCCCTTCGTAATCATCAGACTATCGTGCGCAAGGAGTCGACCAAGGAATTCCCGGAAATAGCCGAGACTTCACATCTGAAGATGGTGGATGAGAGCGTATCTTTTGATTGGAACTATTATCGTGTAGTATTGCCCATTCCTAAGGCGGAGATGAATTCCAATCCGAATATGCAGCAGAATCCGACTTATGGTGATTAATTCCAAAAAAGCGAGAATATGAAGTATCAGACTACTATTATAAAGTCTTTTTTTACTGTATTTATTCTAACCTTCATCAGTTCCGGCCTAAGTGCCGGAACTCTTGGTTTAGACGGTAAGAAGAAGGATAAGGAGAAGAAGGAGGAATTGTCGGCAGACGGACCTTATGTGATTTATGAACCGGACGGCAAGGTGCGCGTCATAAGCGTTACAGCCCAAGGGCAGATAGAAGATACGACTTATACGGTGCTTCCTCAGGATTTCACCCTTCATGTCACGGACCACAAAGGGCGTTATCCGTTTGATGTGAAGCTGCATCCGGTCAAACGTCCGGAATGGCAATACAGACAACCGGATAAAGTGTTTGTGATGTCTGACCCCCATGGCAAGTTGAATTGCGTGATGAGCTTGCTGCGAGGCAACAATGTCATTGATAAAGACTACCATTGGAGTTTTGGAACCAACCATCTGGTGGTTATCGGTGATATATTTGACCGTGGCAAAGATGTGCCGCAGATATTTTGGCTGTTCTATAAATTGGAGAAGGAGGCGGCAGATGCAGGTGGTCATGTTTCGTTTCTGTTGGGTAACCATGAACCGCTTGTGACGGCAAATGATTTGCGTTATACCAAAGAAAAGTACAAGACATTGGCCCGAAAACTGGGTATGGATTATCCGGCATTGTTCGGTCCGGACACAGAACTTGGCAAATGGCTTGGTACCCGTAATACGATGCAGACCATCGGACCTAATCTGTATGTGCACGCAGGTTTGGGAAAGGAGTTTTATGACCGTGACTTGAATATTCCCACAGTGAATGAGGAAATGAGCCGTGCATTGTTCATGAGCAAGAAGGAACGTAAGGCCTTATCGCCTCTCACGGCTTTCCTATATGGTAATAGCGGACCTATCTGGTATCGTGGATTGGTACGGACAGATACAAAATACCATCCATTGGCACAAGACTCCCTGCAACTGATGTTGAAACGTTATGACGTCGAACATATCATTGTGGGGCATACCATCTTTAAGGACATTTCCACTTTCTATGATGGACGGGTGATTGGAGTGAATGTGGATAACGAGGAAAACCGAAAGAAGAAACGTGGGCGCGCTTTACTGATTGACGGGAATACCTATCTTGTGGTGGGAGATAAAGGAACGATGCGGAAATTGTTCTGAGGCTGTTTTCTTTCTGATTATTTTTTAGGCGTGGAAGTACGTGGATTTCACGGAGAGACAAAGAAAAACTCCGCGTTTTTCGCGTAATCCGCGCCTAAAAAATATCATAATGTAAATATGCGCTCTCGGATAGCCGGGGGAGGGAGTGCCCTCTCAAAGATCGGCGATAACGGCAATGTCCGCAGCATTGTCTACGATATGTGCCGGATGAAACTCTTCCAGTTCTGTGCGGGGACGGAATCCCCAGGTGACTCCGCAGGCAGTGACTCCGGCATTGGCGGCCGTCTGCATATCCACTCCGGAGTCTCCCACATATAGCACGTCTTCACGGGATATCCGGGTGATGTCCAGAATGTCATGCACCACTGTTGGGTCGGGCTTCACGTTGACCCCTTCCCGTTGTCCGAAGACGGTGGTAAAACGTATGTTGGGGAAATAATGTGAAATCAGTTTCACGGTAGCCGATTGATATTTGTTGGAAGCCACTGCCAATATCATCCCTTTCTCCTGCAACTGTTCCAGTAGTTCGGGGATGCCGGGGTAAGGGCAGCTTTTATCAGCATTGTGCACGTCATAATAAGGCACAAACTCCTTGCGGACGCGCAGGACGTTTTCTTCGCTCTTTTCCCCTTTCGGGAGGGCGCGCTCGAACAGTTTGTTGATTCCGTTGCCAACCATGAAGTTATAGTCCGATTCCGGGTGAGTGGGATAGCCGAGCGCTTGCAGGGCATAGTTTGTACTTTGTGCCAAATCGGCTATTGTATTCAGTAAAGTTCCGTCCAGGTCAAATATAATCAACTTCTTCATTGCTTTCTCTATTTTTTAGTTTGCTGCAAATATAGGGCTTTTTGCGCTCATGTTCAAATGCTGTCTCGGGTTTCATCAGGTATTTGCAGAATAGGAAGCCCTGGGCTGATAATCAGTGCATTATTACTGCATTCCTGCTGCATGCGTTTTGCAGTAGTACTGCAGATGGAGTGCAGCGTTACTGCAAATATGTTTGCAGTGATACTGCAACTGCTTTGCAGCGTGACTGCAACTGTATTGCAGTGGCACTGCACAAGCGTTGCAGTAGTTTTGCAGTGGGTGATCGGTGTATTTTTTGCCGTTCTTCCCTTTTCTTTGCACACTTTCGGGCTTTTTATGCAAAAACTTCCTATCTTTGCAGCCGAATTTTACTAAAAATAGGTATGAGTTACAATTTGTTGAAAGGAAAAAGAGGCATTATTTTCGGTGCTCTGAATGAGCAGTCCATTGCCTGGAAAGTAGCAGAAAAAGCAGTAAAAGAAGGTGCAACCATCACTTTATCGAATACACCGGTTGCTGTCCGTATGGGCGAAGTGTCCGCTCTTTCGGAGAAACTGAATTGCGAGGTGATTCCCGCAGATGCTACAAGTGTAGAAGATTTGGAAAATGTATTCAAACGCTCTATGGAAGTATTGGGTGGCCCGGTTGACTTCGTGCTGCACTCCATTGGTATGTCTCCCAATGTGCGTAAGAAACGTACATATGATGATTTGGATTACGATATGTTGGAAAAGACGCTGGACATCTCCGCTGTCTCTTTCCACAAGATGATACAAGCTGCCAAGAAACTCAACGCCATTGCCGACTACGGTTCAATTCTGGCTTTGAGTTATGTGGCTGCGCAACGTACGTTCTACGGTTACAACGATATGGCAGATGCCAAGGCACTGCTGGAATCCATTGCCCGCAGCTTCGGTTACATCTACGGACGTGAACACCATGTACGTGTCAACACCATTTCCCAGTCTCCCACGATGACCACTGCCGGTTCCGGTGTGAAGGGTATGGACAAACTGTTCGACTTCGCCAACCGCATGTCTCCTCTGGGTAATGCTTCTGCCGATGAGTGTGCGGACTACTGTATCGTGATGTTTTCCGACCTCACCCGCAAGGTCACTATGCAGAACTTGTTCCACGATGGAGGTTTCTCCAGCGTAGGTATGAGCCTTCGCGCCATGGCTACTTACGAGAAGGGACTGGATGAGTATAAGGACGAAAACGGAAATATCATTTACGGCTAATGGAACTCGCACTTTATCTTTTGCCAGTCACGCTGGGCGATACGCCTATTGAAACGGTGTTGCCTCCTTATAATAAGGAGATAATACAGGGAATCCGCTATTTCATCGTGGAGGATGTGCGCTCGGCACGCCGTTTTTTGAAAAAGGTGGACAAGGGAATAGATATTGATGCGCTGACATTCTATACGTTGAACAAGCATACGTCGCCCGAAGACATCTCCGGCTATCTGAAGCCGCTGGTGGAGGGGCATCCGATGGGCGTGATCTCCGAAGCCGGTTGTCCGGCTGTGGCCGACCCGGGAGCGGACGTAGTGGCTATTGCACAACGGAAAAACTTGAGAGTGGTCCCCTTGGTGGGGCCCTCTTCCATTATCCTCTCCGTCATGGGTTCCGGCTTCAACGGTCAGAGCTTTGCCTTCCATGGTTATCTTCCCATTGAACCGGCAGAGCGTGCCAAAAAGCTGAAAATGCTGGAACAACGCGTCTATAATGAACATCAGACTCAGCTTTTCATTGAAACGCCTTATCGCAATAATAAGATGATAGAGGATATTCTTCATAACTGCCGTCCGCAGACCAAGCTCTGCATTGCGGCGAACATTACTTGTGAAGGGGAGTATATCAAAACCAAGACCGTGAGGGAGTGGCAGGGCAAGACTCCCGACCTTTCTAAGATTCCTTGTATTTTTCTCTTGTATAAATAATAGCTTCCAGGTGCTCGAATTCATATTCCAGGCAACTGCTGAAGAAGTTCCGTCCCAGGTTGTGTTCCATTTGCTGGAATGTCCATAGCTTTCCCCCCTTGAAATTCTTATTGCATAGGATGGAGTCATCGTCCAGGTCTAGTGTGAAGAGATAGACCAGGCGGTTGGTGGCTTCATTCTCAAAATGATACATGAAGTTGAAGTGCAAATGGTCTAATGGGGCGGTGGGAAGCGTTTGTCGTAAAATTCTGTGTGCGCCTTGTTCCAATGTTTCTCCATATATCAGGTAACCCTCCATCAGCAAGTCGATTTTATCTTTCTCGAAAACGTTGCATTTGGGGCGGGGGAGGAGAAACAGCATGCCGTGTGAGGCAACGGCAATCCGGATGACCGGATTGATATAGTCGTTTTTCCGGTTGATGGCTTCTGAGGCGATGGCTTTCCCCATGACATCTCCTTTGGTATTGACTATCGGTACGAAAACCGTGTGGTTCATCACTATATTGAAATAGAAAATGCCGAACTGATTGAACAGAATGCCTGATATAAAGACGAGGGGAGGCGCCACATAAAACAGAATGTGGCGGGTAGTGTCTCCCAAAGGGTAACTGACCAGAACCGCCAAGAAGATAATCAGAAAATGCAGCAGGCTTATGATAAGGATTACGCGTGAGGATACGATGGCGGCTTCTGCCCCTTGTGCAAAAAGCTGCTTGCAGCATTTCTGTGTCTGAGACATGTGGTAGTCCAGAAATTTTCTCCTATTGAGGTAGATGACGAATGGGGGAATGATGGCACTGATTTCCAGCGTGAACGGAAGCATGAAACGGGGACAGTAGTTTACGAGGAATAGGGTTGTTACCGATAACAGCAGTAACATTCCGGTAGTACAGTAAAGTATGATTTGCGGAACATGCGTTCCTCTATGCCTCACCGAATAGATGCTAAACAAGAGTCCTACACCTGCACCGATGTAGATGGACATGTCCTGCGTTATAAACTCGCATAATATGATGGATATTATAACGGGGATGAATCCCAGCGACATATTGAATCTTGATGATAGAATTCTTTGATGGCTCATTATCCGTATTATGATTTTGTCGTTTACATCATAACAACTGGGGAATTTAAATGTTTCCTATTTTACTCCTTTTTTGTATAAAATGAATCTGTTTTTCCGCATGATAAGAGGAGCGTACCAATGGAGCGCTTTCCACTTGCTGAAACCCTTTTTCCAATCCTTTCTCTCTGTAGAGTGCAAATTGTTCGGGAGTAATATATGCTGCTACCGGATAATGCTTGTGTGTGGGTTGAAGGTATTGCCCTATGGTCAGTATGTGGCAGCCCACCCGGCGAAGGTCGTCCATCAGTTCTTCCACTTCTTCCGGAGTCTCGCCCAATCCCACCATAATGCCGGACTTGGTGGTAGTATTGCTTTCTGCAATCTGCCGCAACACTTCCAGGCTTGTTTCATACTTGGCGGCACTGCGTACGAGGGGGCTGATGCGACGGACAGTCTCCATGTTGTGCGAAATGATTTCCGGTTGTGCATCGATGACTTGTGCCACGAGTTCCTTTCTTCCCTGGAAGTCGGGAATCAGCACTTCGACGGTGGTGTCAGGGTTGAGCCGCTTGATTTCCCGGATGGTACGTACCCAGTGCGACGCGCCTAAGTCGGGCAGGTCGTCACGGTCTACGGAGGTGACGACTGCATGGGAGAGTTTCATCAAGGCAATGGACTCTGCCACATGTGTAGGCTCATCGGCATCCAGTGGTAAGGGCTTCCCGCTTGCCGTGTTGCAGAACTTACAGCACCGGGTGCAGATATTTCCCCCAATCATGAAGGTTGCGGTGCCTTTCCCCCAACATTCCCCCATATTGGGGCAACGGCCGCTGCTACAGATGGTATGTAGGCAATGCGATTCGACAATGCGTTTGGTCTCGGTATAGCGCTCGTTGGCACCGATGCTTATTTTGAGCCACTCAGGCTTACGTACTCTTTCGGGCATTATTTCAATTCTTTGTTGAAGAAGTTGGTCAACCGCGTGTATAGGTGTAACCGGGTATTTCCTCCGTAGATACTGTGGTTGCGGTTGGTGTAAACCTGCATATCGAACTGTTTGCCGAGTTGTACCAGTTGTTCGGCATATTCGGCACAGTTCTGGAAGTGTACATTGTCGTCTGCCATGCCGTGTACCAGCAGCAGGTTGCCGTGAAGCTTGTCGGCACGGGTAAAGGTGGAACTGGCCTTATAGCCTTCGGCGTTTTCTTTCGGTGTGCGCATAAAGCGTTCGCCATAAACGGTGTCGTAGTAGTTCCAGTCGGTAACGGCAGCTACGGCTACTCCGGCCTTGAATACCGGTGTTCCTTCACTCATACTCATAATGGTCATGTATCCACCGTAACTCCATCCCCAGATTCCGATGCGGTTTTTGTCCACATAAGGCTGGTTGCCCATGTAGAGGGCGGTTTCCACCTGGTCTTTGGCTTCCTTGATACCCAGGTTCAGATAGGTGCATTTGGCGAATTCGGCACCACGTCCTCCGGTACCACGCCCGTCTACGCAAACCACGATATAGCCTTGTGATGCCATGTAGGTTTCCCAGCTTACACTGAACTTGTCGAGCACTTGCTGTGAACCGGGGCCGCTGTACTGGTACATCAGTACCGGGTATTTCTTGCCGGCAGAGAAGTCGGCTGGTTTCATCATCCAGCCATTCAATGTGGTTCCGTCGGAAGTCTGGAAAGTGAAGAATTCCTTCCGTGGCATGTCATAGCCGCTGATTTCCTGCTTCAATGCCGCATTGTCCATCAGGGTGGCAAGAGTCTTGCCGGTATTGTCGTTCAGCGTAATGACGGTCGGAGTGTCCAGATTGGAATAACGGTTCATATAGTACTTCATGTTCGCACTGAACTGCGCACTGTTTGTTCCGGCTTGTGACGATAGTCTGGTCTTTTTACCTTTCCGGTCAATCTTGTAGATGGCACTGCGCATGGGGCTTTCCTCGTTGCTGCTGAAGTAGAAGCTTCCTTCTTCGGGGTCATAACCCAGGAACTCCTGCACTTCATATTGTCCGGCTGTCACTTGTTTCAGCAGATTGCCGCCTATGCTATACCAGTACAGATGGTTGTATCCGCTCTTTTCGCTGACAAAACTGAAATTTTCCGGATAGAAGACGATGTTGTCGAATACATTCTCGCGGATATAGGTATCGCTTTCATCACGCAGAGCCAGTTTGGCTACCGTGCTGCGAGGGTCGGCAAAGTATAGGTCGAACCGGTTCTGATGGCGGTTCAGTGTCATGACGGCAAGCTTGTTGGGGTCTTGGGTAAAGCGGATGCGGGGAATATAGCCGTCTGCATCTACCGGCACGTTTATCTTGCGGGTCACTTTCGACTTGATGTCGAAGGTGTGTACGGACACTTTGGAATTTACTTCTCCCGTTTTAGGATATTTGTAAGTATACTCTCCCGGATACTTCTCGAAAGGGGTGAAGTGGGGGGCTTGTCCGGCAAAAAGAGGGAAAGAGTAGGAGGGAACATCTTTCTCGTCGAAGCGGATGAAAGCCAGCATCTGGCTGTCGGCACTGAATTCCAGCGCACGGTTGAAGGAGAACTCCTCTTCGTAAACCCAGTCGGGGATGCCGTTCAGCACCTCGTTCTGTTTTCCGTCTTCCGTCACCTGGCTTTCGCTGTTGCCATAGAGCAGTTTTACAAGGAAGATGTTGTTGTCGCGTACAAAAGCCACTTGATTGCCGTCCGGTGAAAATACGGGCACCTGTTGCGGGCCGCCGTCCGAAAGCTTTTCCACAATATTGTTGATTTTACCGTCCAGGTTGCGCTTCAGGCTGTAGATGTAATGCACAGCCGTATAGGAATGACGGTAGATGGGAGTTGTTTCGGTGGCAATGAGCAGCTTGCTGCCGTCCGGAGCAAAGCTGTAGCTGTCGAATGTCTTGAACGTGCATTCGCGTGCGGTAGCGGCATCAAACAGCACTTCCACGGGTTTTCCCGTTTTGAAGGAGTACTTGATGATTTGTGTCCTGTCCGCATTCATCTGCGAATAATGTTCCCCGTCTCCCGGGATGGGGATAACGCCGGAAATATTCTTCGGAGTGAACTTGCCCGATACGATTTCTTTCAAATCGAGCGCCTTGCCACTTTGGGCGAAACCTGCCAGCGTACAGAGGCAGAGGAGAAGTGCGATGCTTATCTGTTTCATATCTATCTTTTATGCTTATCTGTTTCCCTATTTTTTCTGGGGAACAAATATACAACAAAGGGAAGATTTATCGAAGCAGTGGGCCGATTTTATTCTTTTTGAACAGAAAAAGCCCGTTCTGCTTCTTGGGGGCGAAGCAGGGACGGGCCTCCGTCACTCATAGATGATGATTGGATGAGATGATGATTGGAATATCTTTCGTTACAAGCACTTGACTTTTCTTTGATATTCTGCAATGGCTGCATCCAGTCGTTCGTGGGCGGTTGTGTCACCCGGAACGTTGTGCGACGGATGGATGTACAAGTGTACGCCACGGTCGGCAAGGATTTCGGCAACGGTAGTGATGGTCATCCATACCATGGTGACGAAACTCAATGTAGACAACGGACCTACCTTGTCGAAGTGGTTCTTCAAAGGTACGGAGGCGTCTACCAGGGGAACGCAGGAATCCACTACGATATCTGCCAACTGGAAGAGGTTCTTTCCGCTGGAGTGGCGGCTGGCTTTGTCGCCCGTTTCGCTGGCTGAACCGTATACGATAACTTTCATGCCGCGCTTCTTGGCTTCCAATGCCATGTCTATATTGACGGCATTGATACCGGTATGTGAGAAAATCCACATACAGTCTTTGGAATCAAAATCATAGTTCTTCATGATTTCCTGGCCGTAGCCTTCTGCCCGTTCCAGGAAGAGGAACTGATGAATACCCATCTGGCCGATAATCTGCGTGAAGAATGTCAGAGGCAATTCGCAAAGTGGGTGGAATCCTACAAAGCTGCCGATACGCGGATACATTTCTTCTACGGGAATTGTTGCGTGGCCGCAACCAAACGTGTGGACCCAACGACCGGCTTCGATGGAGTCTGCCATAACAGTGGCTGCTTTTTTGATGTTTTCCAACTGGGTAGCCTCCAGTTTTTCCATAATGCCATGGGCATTCTTTAACCATTCGAGTGCTAACATAACTTTTTTGTTTTTTAAGAAGTTAATAAATTTATTTGAGTGAGCGTTTATACAAAAGGAGCATGACGGCAAGTGAGGCAATCATCAGATAAGGATAAAGTCCGATGCCATTGGCGTATTGGGAAATCATGCCCATCAGGCCGTTCATTGCAGTCTGGCCAATGAGGGCTATGGCAAGCGCCACGCTGAATGCTGTTCCCGATAAGGACGGGTACCGGCTTCCAAGAATGCTGAGTATCACGGGATACGTGGCCGACAGCCCCATACCTACCAGCACCATGCCGACTGCCGCACGTGCAAAACCCGGCGAGAACATAAGGAAACAGAAGCCTATGGCAGTGAGCGTAAGGCTGTAGGGCAGTACGGTTTCCGGTTTTATCTTCTTGAATATCGCAACTTGCATCATACGTGCTACGGTCAGTCCCGCTACCATGCAGGTCAGTGCAATCAATGCCTGATTGGCCGGAATATCCGTCATCTGCCCAAAGTAACTCGTGGACCAGTTGTTGCAGACACCCTCGATGCCGCTTTGGAAAAAAAGAATGAAGCTGAGTAGCAGTAAGCTGCTTTCTTTCAGCAGTCCCAATCCCTCTTTTACCGGGAAACCTTGCGCCTGCTTAGGGGCGGGGAAGCGTACGGGGATACAGAATATAATGCCCGCAAGCATCACTACGCCAATTCCCAGCAAGATGGTTTCGAATGAATAATGCCTGGAAAGGGAGCCCAGCAACATCGGTATGCCCAATGCGCCCAGTCCGTAGAACATGCCCAGAAAACTGAGGCGTGAGCCTTTTTCGGATTCTCCTGAGATGTCGGATACCAATGCATTGGTTTCTCCGTTGAGGATGCCTCCGCCCAGGCCGATGCCGACGATGGAAGCTTGCAGCAGTGGTACGCTTTCAAAGAAGGCAAGCCCTTCCATCCCCAGCAGTACGATGATGCAGCTGGGCACCAGCAGGGCTTTATGTCCGAACCGGTCTACGATGGGACCGAAAATCAGGGAACCGGCCAGCATGCCCAGAGGCAGGAAAGTGACCAGTGAGGTTGTCTGCAACCCGCTCAGATTCAGCTTGGCTATGAGGGATGGCAGCACTGCTCCCAATGTAATCATGGAGACTCCGAAGAAACACATCCCGATGCACGCTGCCGTGAATACGAGATTCTTGTGATAACTGTTACTCATACAAGTGATTTTTGATGGCAAGAAACGCTGCTCCTATCAGTCCGGCATTACCGGACAACTGAGAAGGTACAAATTCCACCTGCTTGATGCTGAGCGGTTGCGCCCATTTGCAGGCTTCCTTGTAAATGTCATCTATAAAGATACCGGCAGGGCCGAATACGCCTCCGCCCCAAATTATCTTCTGCGGGTTGAGCAGGCTGACCAGATTTGCGGAAGCCATGCCCCACATCTCGACGGCTTTGTGCAATACGGAGATGGCAATAGGGTCTTTTTCATTATAGGCACTGAACACATCATAGGCCGATATGCGGCAGATGGGTTTCTGGCGCAGTTTTCCTTTGTATGCCTTGTTGGCGCGTACGGCATCGCGTACCCGTGCCCCGATACCATTGCCGGAAGCGTAATATTCGAAACATCCGCATGCGTCATACTCTTCCCGGTAGGGAGGTTGCAGGGCCATCCAGCCGGTGGCGCCGATAATGTCGTTGGCTCCGTGCAACACGTGCCCGTCGATGATGATGCCGGCACCGATACCGGTTCCCACGGCAATGAATATGGCACTGTGACATTCTTTGGCGGCACCTTGCCACATCTCTCCATACATATAGCAGGTACGGTCGCTGTCGATGTATATCTCGATGCCCGGAGGCGTTACACTGCGCAGCTCCTCATAGAGGGGGTAGTTGTCCCAGCCCGGTATGTTGGGGGCCCATACCCGGTTGGTTTGGGAGTAAACGATACCGGGGATGCAGACACCTATTCCGTCGACGTGTATACGGCTTCTGCGTGCTACGGTAAGAAGTTTGGCGAGGATATCCGCGGCGAGCTTGCCCACTTCGTGTCCGGTTCTTCCTTTCAGGAGCCGTTTGCGGTTAAACATCATGCTTCCGTCCGGAAAGAAAATGGCGCTGGCTATTTTTGTGCCGCCTATGTCCAATGCGATTGTTGCCATGGTGTTATAGTATTTATAGGTTGATTCATTAAGGTTGTATGCAAAGCTATGAATTTATTTCATTTTTGAGGTGTATAAACTGAGGAAATTGTGTGTAAAAAGAGTGTCTAATCACTAAATTGTGTTTAATGTAATTGCGCTTGGATGTACTCTTTCTCAATTAATTAGTTATATATCAGTGGATGAAACATTTTTTAGTGCAGGTGGAAATTCTTTGTTTTATGTTCGTTAACAAATCGGGTGGAAAGTATTCTTGTTTTTGCAGGTTCATCCCACAGAAAAATCCTATATTTGCCACTTACATAAGGAATATGTATGGAAACCAAATCTACGCTCTATAATGAGTTCCCTTTTTTTCTGAAGCGATATTTTCCCTATAAGGTACAGAAAATATCGCTGAATGCCGGTTTTACGTGCCCCAACCGGGATGGAAACAAAGGAGTCGGCGGTTGCACCTATTGCAACAACCAGACCTTCAACCCCGATTATTGCCGTACGGAGAAATCCATTACCCGCCAGCTGGAAGAGGGCAAGCAGTTCTTTGCACACAAATATCCGGAGATGAAGTATCTCGCCTATTTCCAGGCCTATACCAATACGTATGGCGAACTGGAAGACCTGAAGCGGAAATACGAGGAAGCCTTGTCGGCAGACGGGGTGGTGGGCCTGGTCATCGGCACCCGTCCTGACTGTATGCCCGACAGCCTGCTGGACTATCTGGAGGAGATGAACCGGCATACATTCCTCTTAGTGGAGTACGGCATAGAGAGTACCGACGACAAGACACTTTGCCGCATCAACCGCGGGCATACTTTTCATGCCGCCGCCGATGCGGTGGAAAGAACCGCTTCACGCGGAATCCTGACCGGTGGGCATGTCATCCTCGGACTGCCGGGCGAGACGCACGAAAGCATCGTGGCACAAGCCGGTGTATTGTCCCGCCTGCCACTCACTACCTTGAAGATGCACCAGTTGCAACTGATAAGGGGTACCCGCATGGCTCTGGAGTACCGGCAGCATCCTGAAGATTTTCATCTGTTTGATGTGGAGGAATATATCGACCTCGTGATAGACTATATCGAGCATCTGCGGCCGGATTTGGTGCTGGAGCGTTTTGTCTCCCAGTCTCCTAAGGAACTGCTCATTGCACCCGACTGGGGACTAAAAAATTATGAATTTAATCACCGGGTTCAAAAAAGAATGAAAGAACTCGGTGCATATCAGGGAAAGAAGTATGAAATGTGAGAAAAAAGAATTATTTTTGCCGCAACTTTAAATGTGGAATCAATCTAAATAAAGATACAGTTATGAACCCAAAAACAGTGATAAAAGGAAAAATCCACTACGTGGGAGTGAATGACCGCAATAAGCATTTGTTTGAAGGCATGTGGCCGTTGCCGTACGGGGTTTCCTACAACTCTTACCTGATAGATGATGAGACGGTCGCTTTGGTCGATACGGTAGACATCTGCTACTTCGAGGTGTATCTGCGCAAGATAAAGAGCATTATCGGCGAGCGCCCCATCCAGTATCTCATCATCAACCATATGGAGCCGGACCATTCGGGCTCTATCCGCCTGATAAAGCAGCATTATCCCGACATCATCATCGTGGGCAACAAGCAGACCTTCGGCATGATAGAGGGCTTTTATGGCGTGACGGGCGAACAGTACATGGTGAAGGACGAGGATTTTCTGGCTTTGGGGCATCATAAGCTCCGTTTCTATATGACCCCGATGGTGCACTGGCCCGAGACGATGATGACTTTTGACGAAACGGAAGGAGTCCTTTTCGCCGGTGACGGCTTCGGCTGTTTCGGTACGTTGGACGGCGGGTTCCTGGATACGCGCATCAATCTGGACAGATACTGGGACGAGATGGTGCGCTACTATTCCAACATCGTGGGCAAGTACGGCTCTCCGGTGCAGAAGGCACTTGCCAAGCTGGGCGGTCTGCCCATTTCCACCATCTGCTCCACGCACGGGCCGGTGTGGACGGAAAACATAGCCAAGGTTATCGGCATCTACGACAAGTTGAGCCGCTACGCCGCTGACGAAGGTGTGGTCATTGCTTACGGTTCCATGTACGGCAACACGGAGCAGATGGCGGAAGCCATTGCGGCGGAACTTTCTGCACAGGGCATCAGGAACATCGTGATGCACAATGTGAGCAAGAGCAATCCTTCTTATATCATTGCCGACATATTCAAGTATCGCGGACTTATCATCGGCAGCCCCACCTACAGCAACCAGATTTATCCTGAGATAGAATCCTTGCTCTCCAAGATTCTGGTACGCGAAGTGAAGGGACGCTATCTGGGATACTTCGGCTCCTTCTGCTGGGCGGGTGCCGCCGTGAAGCGCATGGGCGAGTTTGCCGAAAAGAGCAAGTTCGAGATTGTGGGCGACCCGGTAGAGATGAAGCAGGCCATGAAGGACATTACTTACGAACAATGCGAAAACCTGGCACGTGCCATGGCAGAGCGTTTGAAGAAGGATAGGAAGTAGTTGAAAATTACCCCTAATTTATTAACCTAATAAAACAATCACAATGAGACTAATCATTCAACCGGATTATCAATCCGTATCAAAGTGGGCGGCACATTATGTGGCTGCCAAAATCAAGGCCGCTAATCCGACACCTGAAAAACCGTTTGTATTGGGATGCCCCACCGGTTCTTCTCCGTTGGGCATGTACAAGGAACTTATCGACCTGAACAAGAAAGGCATCGTGTCTTTCCAGAACGTAGTGACTTTCAATATGGACGAGTATGTAGGTTTGCCCAAGGAACATCCCGAAAGCTACTATTCCTTTATGTGGAACAACTTCTTCAGCCATATAGACATCAAGCCGGAGAACACCAATATCCTGAACGGCAACGCTGCCGACCTGGATGCCGAGTGTGCACGCTATGAAGAGAAAATCAAGTCCTACGGTGGCATCGACCTCTTCATGGGCGGTATCGGCCCCGACGGACATATCGCTTTCAACGAGCCGGGTTCTTCCCTTTCGTCACGCACCCGCCAGAAGACATTGACTACCGATACCATCATTGCCAACTCCCGTTTCTTTGACAACGACGTGAACAAGGTGCCCAAGACTGCCCTGACCGTCGGTGTGGGTACTGTGCTTAGCGCCCGCGAGGTAATGATTATCGTAAACGGACACAACAAGGCACGTGCCCTCTATCATGCAGTCGAGGGTCCCGTGATGCAGATGTGGACTATCAGCGCCTTGCAGATGCACGAAAAGGGTATCATCGTTTGTGACGATGCGGCCACCGAAGAATTGAAGGTGGGTACTTACCGCTACTTCAAGGATATTGAGGCAGAGCACCTGGATGCGGAAAGCTTGCTGAAATAAGCAAACTAATAAAAGTTTTGCAATTCCACCCTCACCACCCTCACCGCTTGTCTGCATCTGCTTGTTCATCGGTGTTTCAGGGGTGAGTGAGAGCAATTTAAAAGGGTGAGGGCAAATTTTGCCCTCACCCTTTTTGTTCTCCTGATTTTGGTTGACTGTTTTCAGGACAGGGCGTTATGTGATGAAAACGGGCTCTGCTCCGCTGTAAGGCTTTGGGTGCCAATGTTAAAGATACCAAATACTCACTGCAAAACCAGTGCATCGTTTTTGCAGTGCCGCTGCAACATAGATGCAGTGCCACTGCAACTGTTTTGCAGTGCTACTGCAACGCCTTTGCAGTGTTACTGCAAAAGATGTGCAGTAGGTTTGCAGTGAGGGCTTGTGATGAAAAAGCCATGGGCGTGCTTTCTTTTTTGCGGAATATGTGCTATCTTTGTCATACTTGTAATTTAAACAGTAGCAGCTATGGAATTGAGTGGCAGACGCTATCCGATAGGGATACAGAATTTTGAGCAACTGCGTACGCGGAATTGTGTGTATGTGGATAAGACGGAGCTGGTGTACAAATTGGTGAATACAGACCAAATTTATTTCTTCAGCCGCCCCCGTCGGTTTGGCAAAAGCTTGCTCGTGTCTACGCTGGAGGCCTATTTCCAGGGGAAAAAGGAACTTTTCGAAGGGCTGGCTATGGAACGTCTGGAGCAGGAATGGGAGGTTTGCCCGGTGCTGCACGTTGATTTCAGCTTGACGAAATATACTGAGCTGCGTGACTTGACGGGGCAATTGAATTTGTTTTTATCTCGTTGGGAAGAAATTTACGGAAAAAAGGAAGAGGAAGAGGGGGCGGCAGAGCGTCTGCAAGGCATCATCCTGCGTGCCTACGCCAAGACCGGAAAGCCGGTTGTAGTGCTGATTGACGAGTACGATGCTCCTCTGCTTGACAGTAATTCCGATGCCCTTTTGCAACAACAGCTTCGCAACGAGATGCGCAAGTTCTTCAGTCCTCTCAAGGGGCTGGGGCAATATCTCCGTTTTCTTTTTATCACGGGTATCAGCAAGTTCAGCCAGCTGAGCATCTTCAGCGAACTGAACAATTTGCAAAATATCAGTATGCGCGATGACTTCAGTGCCCTCTGCGGCATCACCGAGGAGGAACTGCTGACGCAGTTGAAACCCGATATTGAGCGGATGGCCGAGGCTAATGATGAGACTTACGAGGAGGCATGCTTGCATTTGAAGCGGCAATATGACGGTTATCATTTCAGTAAGGCTTGTGCGGATATTTACAACCCGTTCAGCCTGTTCAATGCTTTCAATTCCAAAGAATACAAGAACTATTGGTTCTCCACGGGCACGCCTACTTTCCTGATAGATATTCTGCGCCATGCAGACTTCGATGTGCGTGCGCTGGAAGGTGTTGAGGCTACCGATGAGCAGTTTGATGCGCCTACGGAACAGATAACGAGTCCCATCCCGGTGCTCTACCAGAGCGGTTATCTGACCATTAAGGGCTATGACCGTAATTTCCAAATCTATCGTTTGGCCTATCCCAACGGTGAGGTCCGTAAAGGGTTCATTGAATCCCTGCTTCCCTCTTACGTGCACTTGCCTGCCCAGAACAACACCTTCTACGTCGTCTCTTTCCTTCGCGACTTGATGAAGGGTGATGTGGAGAGCTGCCTGGAGCGTACCCGTTCCTTCTTTGCCTCCATTCCCAATGATTTGGATAACAAGACCGAAAAGCATTATCAGACCATTTTCTATTTGTTGTTCCGGTTGATGGGGCAATATGTGGAGTCGGAAGTGAAGAGTTCCGTAGGCCGTGCGGATGTGGTGGTGAAGTTGCAGGATGCCGTTTATGTCTTCGAGTTCAAATACGACGGTACCCCGGAAGAGGCGTTGGCTCAGATTGACAGCAAGCAGTATGCCATCCCTTACCGGGCGGACGGCAGGCGTGTGGTCAAGATTGGTGTGAATTTTGACAGTGCCACGCGGACGATTGGCGGGTGGAAAATAGCTAAAGCGGATTAGAAACTCTTGTAAGTATGCTTATGCCATATTTTTATGGTTTTCTCGTTTTTCTTCAAGTATTTTATCTGCTGCGCAATGGTATCTTACCATTTCTTATCAGGCGAGCACGGTAAGAAGATGATTAAGATTGGTGTCCCTTGTAAAAAAATGCTTAACTTTGGGGCGGATTAGTATTAGACACACCACATGGACGAGAAAAGAGAGAGACGACAAATGCTATTGACATGCGTTGCTATAGGGATTATTGCAGCAATAATTACCGGTTGGTTCTTGTATCAGAACCGGATGGAGTTCTGGAAAACGCAGGCACGGAGTACTTTTCGTGTGGCTTTGGGAGAGGAGTTGCAGAAAAGAAATATGGAGATACCTTTCTATGTGGAGGAGAATATTGACTTATCCATCATGGATGCCAATGACCGAAAGAAGGAACTGATAAAGGTATCTATGATAAGTAAATATGGAGAAAAAAGTTTCATCATACCTTATGAAAAGCATATTCATAATATAGAGCGTCCTTCTGATTGGAGGTTAATACGTTCGATTGTACTTGAAGACCACCCTTTGATTGCCGACTCCTTGAACTTGCTGTGGAAGGAATTGTTGGGGCAGATTGAGTATCCCGGAAAAACGGTAGTACGCATATCTGTGACGGATTGGTGGGAGCATGAGGCTTGTAGTTATTCCGAAGACTCTCTTTATTTGTCAAAATCGGATAGTTTGGATACTCATTATTTAGGATATAGATGCGAAGTGGGTGTCACCGGATACCTTTATGGTCCTTGGTGGATGATTTTTTCTTGGAAGGATATGTTTTTGCTGGGTGCTTTGATTGTCTGTTGCACTTTGCTGTACTTTGTGCACGACTATATGAGTCGGATTTATCATCGTCTTTTTGTCAAGGAAATATCTGTCGTTGTAGAAAAGGAAGTTCCGGTAATTGTCTGCCATGAAAGTCAATTACATATTTATCGGTTGGAGGATGGATTACGTTTTGATGCTGATTTGGATATGTTGAAAAACGGTGATTTGTGTGTGAAGTTGACTCCACTATCGGCCAAATTGCTGCGAGGTTTTTTGGATGCCAAAGACTTCAAACTGTCTAATGATGAAATTCTGAATCTACTATGGCCGGATGGTAACGGTACTTTGAATAATCTGCATACAAATATCAAAAGATTACGTGGATATTTATCTCGAATTTCAAATTATAAGATAGAAAATAAAAACTTCAGTTACCAATTAAAAAATCCCCATTTCATCGAAGAAATCCCAGAGTAAGTAGTCTCTCTACAATAGGCTGGCAATAACTGACAATGCCTGTTTTTACTTGATTGTCAGTTATTGTCAGCCCGAAAATTTGGATGAAGCTTTTGTTTTCTACACCTTTGTCACCATCATTCAAATTGCAGTTATTAATATGAAAAACATGAAAAAGAAAATCTTATTTATTGGTTTGTTTTTGGTAGCAGTCGTCGCATCCTTTCGATTAAATACCAAATGTAAAAAATTAGAGTACTTGATATTGGAGAATATAGAAGCTTTGGCATCCGGAGAATCGGGGAACGATTATAGATGTGCTGGCGTTGGTTCTGTGGATTGTCCGATCAATCATAGTAAGGTACAATATGTAGCAACGAAATATAGCTTTGAAGAACTTTATTAACATATTGTTCTTGTTCATTGCTTTAACGGCATGTACCTCTACTCCCCACTGTGAAGGATTGTCTTATACAGATTTCTCGCAAACGCGGGAACTGAAAGGAACAGTTATTCCGCTGGATACAGCTTTGTTCCGTTACCCTTTCCGTATTCGGATACAGGGAGATAAGGCTGTGGTGATGGATTTGCATGGGACAGACTATTTCTGTCATGCTTTCAGTTATCCGGAATTTCACTACATATCCTCTTTCGGCAAGCGGGGAGAATCTCCCGATGAGCAGATTTCTGTCGAAAATATCCGGTGGTATGGGGAATCTTTGTGGTCTCTCGATGCCAACAAGTCTGAATTAACTCGGTTTGGTTGTGATTTATCCGGTGATTCACTGTTTCGTCAAGAAGCAGTGAACCTGGATAAAGATATTCTTCGGGCTTTGGACTTTGTGATGGTGGATGATTCTACCTTTATTATTCCCGATTATTCGGGAGACAACCGTTTTTGTCGGGTGAACAGGCAAGGCGGACTGTTGTATAAAATGGGGGCAATCCTTTCTTCCAATGAGGATGCCATGAAGCATGCTCGTCCTGCATTGGCGCAGGCATGGCGCAGCTTCATCGATTACAATCCCCGAAACGGAGTGCTGGCGGCGGTCACCCAACTGGGCGAAGTGCTTGAAGTCTTTAACTTGAAAGACAGCACGCACGTGGTACGTATCGGGCCTCATGGCGAGCCGGAATTCAAATTGTCAGAAGGTTATGGCATTCCTACGGGCATCATGGGCTTCAGCGATGTGCAAGTGACGGACAGTGCCATTTATGCCGTCTTTCACGGACGTTCTTTTAAAGAAATAGCCCAGAATGCACGGAAAAGCATCCAGGTGGATGGTGGACAATATATTTATGTATTCAACCTGAAAGGAGAACCTCTCTGTAAATATGTACTCGACCATTGTATCTATGGCATCTCTGTAAATGAGCAAAAAGGGACGATTCTTGCTACGGATGTAAACAAGGATGAACCGATAATAGAGTATACAATGAAATAAAAGAAAAATATAAATAGGAATGGAGAGGAACGGATGGCAAACGTCTTGTTGGTGCATGATGAGCCGTCCGTTCCATAACCCACCCAGAAAGGAGGTCGAGGCAAAGATACGGATTTGGATTGAATAAGCAAAATGTATGCTTTTCCATTGAAAGGATAGATATGGAAGACAAAACAAAATATTATTGATTAAGAAAAATAAAGAAAACAATGAAAAAGATAATGAAAATAGCTTTTGTTGCAGCATTTGCGGCAGTGGCAGGATATGGTGTTTATGCTAACCAACAATCGGAAGCTATGTCTGATTTGATGTTGGCTAATGTGGAAGCGTTGGCAGGTAGTGAAATATCGAATCCAGGTTGTGACCCCAGTTGGGATAGAGAATGTTGTGTTTGCTTTAATGTACATCATACATATGCGTATGCTAATGGTAAAAATAGTTGTGAAACTCGAAAGAATTGTCATTATTAGTGGAATTTGACAGCTTAATGGTTGCTTAAAGACTATAAATAGAGCACTGTAGAATATTTATAAAATTCGTTGGATTATGTAACTATTTTGCGGTGCTCGCTAATAAAAAATAGTATATAATGAAAACATATTATTATTTGCTTATACTTTTTTTCTTGTACGGCTGTGCAAATGAGAAAAAACAGAATGTAGAATATGTGAGTGCAACTTATGAGTTGCTGGATGATGAAATAGCAACTACCATGCCGGGAACCTTACGCGTAGCCGGTGATTTTTTGGTGTGGGAGGACCCTTTTGCGCGCGACTATTTTGTACATGTGCACGAAAAAGAGACCGGTCGTAAAGTGGGAGTGATGGGAAAGGTAGGAGAAGGTCCGCGTGAATTTATCACAGGAGGTATAAATGGCTCATGTATCGACAATCGTTTTTTTGCCGTGGATGCTAATGGAAAGACGCGTGGCTTCTTGTCTCTTGATAGCTTGTCGCAAGGTAAAGATGCGTTTATTCCTATGACGGAAGAGGAACGGTTATCGCGTCCTGCCATGGCTGAATATGCCAAGAATGTGTATATTGGAATTGCGGATGCTGGTGCGGAACATTGTTTTGAAACCCTATTGCATGGGCAGACTTCTTCGTTTGGCAATTATCCCATTCCGCAGGTGAAACAATATTTAGGGGGAGAGAGAGGATATAATGCATCTCGTGGAGTATTTGTCTGTTCTTGTTATGATTTCCCTTATTTAGCATTGTATCAGCAGGGTGAGGATGAATTTTCATTTGTATGGGAATGGCGAACGGATGGTGACGAATACGAGATTCGGAACAATGAGGTGATTTTTGACCGCAGGGTAAAAGGTGTCCGGGGACTCTGTATGAGTAAGGATTTTATTATTACATTGCAACGAGACCGTAGTAAAGATGATACGGATGAATCTACAGTGGGAAGGGATGCAAGCAAATGCCCTCGTACTGTTTTCTTGTATGATTATGATGGAAATTTAGTGAAGATTGTTGATTTGGGTATTCCCGTAATGCGTATAGCATCTGAAGAACAGAGTAATACGTTGTATGCCATAGGGGTGAATCCGGATTTTGTCTTGGTGAAATATGAATTATAAGATAGGGCATTTAATCGTTATTTGCGTTGCACTACTTCTTTGTGTGGCTTGTGGGGAACAGCGTAATGCTGTGGCTGTCGTCTATAAAGAACATTTTCCTATAGATACAATGCTTCCTATTAAGACATATCCGGCAGAAGAATTGGTACGTCCCGCTCGGATGAATAGAATCAACAATCGGGTGATTGCTTTTGGGGGATATGAAGAAGTAGGAATCTATGATTACCCCGATTTAAAATTCATAAAGAAAATGGTGCTTCCCGGTCGTTTTTCTGTTTCTCAAGGAAAAGATTGTTTGTATCTTGAATCGGGAGGAGAAGTGGATGCCTATACCTTGAAAAGTGATTCCTTGTGTAAAACATCTTCTTTTTTTATTGATAAAGTAAGTGAAAATATTGGGACGGTGCAAGAGTTGAATCCCGGGGTGTATATATATGCAGATAGGAGAAAACATCCGGGAGTGTCTGAATATCATGTGACAGATATTCAGACGGGAAGGAATGTCTCAGGGGGGAATTATCCGGAAAATGATATTCGTTTTAAGAATTTGGAAAGCTTTAAATCGGCTTATTATCATTATCTGATGATGAAACCGGATAGGAGTGCTTTTGTGGTTACTTACGCTTCTTTGAGACGTATCCGGATCTATGATCGGAATGAAAATTTGCGGCATGACGTCTTTCTGGAAGGTGGGCTGGGAAATTACAAGGTAGTTCCCGCTCGCCCTTCAGAGCAGTATTGGCATTTTAGTTGTCCGTTTGTAACGGATAGGTATATTTATTTGATAAATCCGAATCAGTTGGGTGCGGGGCCTTTGCTTCCGCATTGCAATTTGTTGGTTTTGGATTGGGAAGGGAATTTGGTCGCTAAATATCGTTTCAGTGTGCTTATCAATGATATATTTGTAGATGAAGAGAGAAAAATTCTTTGTGGAAGTTGCTCTGATTATGAAAGTACACGATTCTTCAAGATGGATTTATTAGATAATTGATTGAAGGTAGTTTATAAATGATAACTTATGAAGAATTTTATAATAATAATCTTAGGTTTTGTGGTATTTGCTTCATGTGGAAAATCCAATAAAGACAAATCTTTTTCTTTGTTACAGAAATGGATAGGAAAAGAATTGAGTTTGCCTGCTAGGTCGGTTTTTACGATTCAAGGAAAAGATACGGTAGAATATTCCATTCAAAACACATATAAAATATTGACTTATATTGATTCTACGGGTTGTACCAGTTGTAAATTGAAACTTGCTGAATGGGAAAAGTTTATCACCGTAGTCGATTCTATACGACCTCATACGGTACAGTTCCTTTTTTTCTTGTGTCCTAAAAATGGAATGGAGATATATCAAACTTTACGGGTGGAAAGGTTTAAACATCCGATTTGTATTGATGAAGGAGACTACTTGAATAAGTTGAATCATTTTCCTGCTGATATGGCATTTCAAACTTTTTTGTTGGATAATGATAATAGAGTTGTAGCTATGGGTAATCCTATCCATAATTTGAAAGTAAGAGAGCTCTATTTGAAGATTATACAAGGCAGAGAAGTAAAATCTGATGATGAAGACAATGTTGTTCAAACAATTGTTGATGTGGATAAAGTTTCGACATCTATGGGGAATTTCGACTGGCAAAAAGAACAGAAGGTTACTTTTATCATGAAAAATGTAGGCGATAAACTGTTGGCAATAGAAGGGGTGGATACGTCTTGTGGCTGTATTTCTGTAGAGTACTCTAAAGAGCCGGTTCGTCCGGGAATGGATTTGAATTTGTCTATTATTTATAAGGCAGAACATCCTGAACATTTTAGTAAAACAGTAAGAATACATTGTAATTCGGAGTCATCTCCGATAATACTTACGGTTTCTGGTAATGCACAGTGAGTGTTTAAAAAAGTAAAAACGAAAATTAATAAGGTATGAGGAAATCTGTGTGGTTGTTTACATTATTGCTTCTTTGCTCTTGTGTGAACAACCATCGTTTGAGTAAAGCGCTTGAACTGGCTGGGAGTAATCGGGGCGAGTTAGAAAAGGTACTTATCCACTATAAAGATAGTGGGGAGAAATATAAAGCAGCTTGCTTTTTGATTGAGAATATGCCTAAATGTTACAGTTACAAAGGGTGGCTGATAGATACGTTGAGATATTGGAAAGCAACTACGGATTCTTTTGGTATCATTGATAGTAGTCAAGTAGCAAAATGGGAGAAATATCCGGCTTCGATGATGAATAAAGAGTATGATATTCATGTTATAACTGCTGATTATCTGATTCGTAATATAGATCAAGCCTTTGTGGTCTGGAAGAAAAGGCCTTGGAATAAAGATCTTTCCTTTGATGATTTCTGTGAATTGATTCTTCCTTATCGTATCGGTGATGAAACGCTTGAAGACTGGCGGAGTGTATACAGCGAGGAATTCTCGTTTTTATTGGACTCTGTTTATATAGGAACAGATGTAATGGAAGCCACGAAGGTTGTTATGGAGAACCTGAGGGAAAGGGGATTTCGGTTTAATAATGACTTTGATTCACCTCATATGGGTGCTCTTTTCCTATTGGAGCATCGGGCCGGAAAATGTGTGGACATGTGTGATTTTGGACTTTATGTTTTGCGCTCATTAGGAATTCCGGCCACAGCAGACGTGTATTTCTTTGAATCGGAATCCCGAATGGGCCATATCTGGGATGTAGTGAGAGATTCTTTGGGAAATTTTGTTAATATAAACTCTTTCCATGTGGCTAAATTTAAGTGGGACGTGGACGGAAGAAGGATAGGGAAGGTATTTCGCTATTGTTATGGTCTACAAAAAGAGAAACTGAAGTTTCTGAGTGTGAAAGATGAGATACCTCCCTTGTTCAGACATTGTTTTGTGAAGGATGTTTCTGAAGATTATTTTAAAGATGATTTGGTGTTGGATTTAAGTGATGTAGAAGACGACTATGTATATTTGGGAGTATTTCGTCCGCAAACGGCAGGAGAGGGAGTGGATATAGCTAAATTGAGGAAAGGAAAAGCGACTTTCAATAATATAGAGGCTAAAATGATATATATGCCTCTTGCTTATGAGAATTCAACCTATAAGCCCATAGGTTATCCCTTTTTCTTTGACGGTAAGGAGGCACATCCTTACATTCCTGATTTGTCTGTAAAGGATACTGTCGTTTTAAAAAGAAAAGCTGCTTTCTTTGACTGGATTAGATACTGTTTCAATATCATGGTAGGCAGTAAATTTGAGGTGTCAAATAGAAAAGATTTTTCAGGGAATGAACCATTTTATTGTATTTGCGATACCCCACATACCAACCGTACTTTTATACATTTGCCAGAACCGGTGAAAGGACGGTATGTTAGGTTCTCTACGCCAAAAGATATACGTATTGAATTGGCCGAGTTGTCTTTCAGTTATGATGGAGTGAAGGTGAATCCTCTGAAAATAGAAGGAGATGTTTCGGAAAATAAGTATCTTAAAATAGATAATATTATTGACGGTGACGTGCTTACTTACTATTTACCTAAAAAGGGAGGTGCTTCTATGGTGATTGATTTTGGTAAGGAGATATGTTTCAATGAATTGATGTATATGCCCAGAAATGATGATAATTTTGTCCGTATAGGCGATGTTTATGAGTTGTTTTATCATGGGGGAAAAGATGGATGGATTTCGTTGGGACAGAAAAAGGCTACCGATACTTTTTTGGTGTATGACAACATGCCTAGGGGCGCACTTTTTTATCTTCATGACATCACACGTGGCAAAGAGGAGCAAGTATTTCGGATTGAGAACGGAAAGCAGGTTTTCATATCAAATTTTGGGAAATGAGGTTTCGGAATAATTTATTCTTGCGTAAGTTGTTGGCTTGGGGCATTAATTTAGTCAATGGATTGTGTTTTGTGGCTTTTGGGGGACTGTTGGCTCAGTTGTTGCTTGCCATTTCCTTTAAGATTCCTTCTGATTCGATGGAACCTTCCTTGTTGGTAGGAGACTATATTCTGGTTGATAAGTGCTCAAAAGGAGCGAGGCTGTTCGATGTGTTTGCCGCATTGGAAAGGAAAGAGGTTAAGATTCATCGTATGCCCGGATGGAGGGAGTTCAAGAGGAATGATGTGCTTGTATTCAATTTTCCTTATCCGGGAAGT